>JADJEQ010000038.1 GCA_016709025.1 Bacteroidales bacterium
AATCCGGCAGCACCACCGCCACCACCGCCATAAAGTCCGTTACCACCATGTCCTCCAAAATATCCTGCGGCACCACCTCCGCCACAACCAAATCCACTGGCAGATCCCCATTCATATTGTTTGCACTTGAACCTCGAACAACTCCGCATTACTACCACCACAACAGAAACAGCCATGGGCAATGGAATATTACCCATGTCCACTATAATCTGAGCGGCGGTTAATGCAGTGTTGTAAATTTTTACTTCGTCAATTACACCATTGAAGAAGCGCCCATTCAAAATATCCGGAACCAATTGCAATAAATCAGCTGCAGTAGTGCTTGTAAACGTTGAATTGTCTGGTGTCTGTTACGCCATTTATATACAATTTTGATTCGCCTGATTTGGAAGAAATGGTTACCCGTCTCCATTGATTTAAAAACCGGCATCGATGGGTTAAAATCAAATTGCCCGGGCCTGGATTGAAATAAACTACTATCTGCATCTCCTGAGGTTGATATTTGCATGTGCAGGAGTTTTGCCGTATGATCACTTGAAACGATGGCTTGCAATTAGGCGAAGTGGCTGTTACTTTGTACCATGCCGAAACTGTTAATTTCAGTAAATGGGCCAAAATTGTAATTGAGCCCAATGAAATCATCCACCCCATCAAAACTATACGCACTGTTGGCATTGCCAAAGCGGTCGGTAGTCAGGGTGGCACCATTTACAGTGCCGCTGTTGCTGCTCATGGCATCGTTGGCATCGCTGCCAAATGGATAATACGCAACCGGTGTTTGTGCATGGACAAAAGCCGGTATAATCAATAAACCCATCATGATTTTTAAAATCGAAAGGTTTGTTTTATAGGTCTGGAAAAAAGGGTAATAACTTTCATAAGGTTGATTGTTTGATGTTGCGATTTTGTTAAAAATATATTGAGGTTAATCATAGAAAGGATATAACCTGAAAGCATTAAGCATAGTCGTCATTCGACATCTGATTAAACCACGTGTGGGGCGCGGTCGCAGACGCGCCAGCAGTTTAAACACAATTAATTTTATGCAGAAGTCGAGCCCGCGCCAGCAGTAAAATTGTCAGGATCGTAACCGTTTTTAAAACGGGCTTCCTTTTTCTGTAATACCGGAAAAGTTAATGAAGTGGGTGTAGTATATCGGGTCGCAGACTTACGCCAGCAGTCATGTTGCCAATATCACGGGCACAAGTCGCAGACTTGCGCCAGCAGCTATTGAGTTTAATCTTTTCGAAGACTTAACCGAAAAGCAATTCCAACATTTTCGTGCAATCTCTGTTTGATCCGGACTTAATTAATATAAGAAACATGACAAAAAAATTGAGCTGAGGATCGTACAAGGTTTTTAAATCGATTCCTTTTTCCCTGTAATACCGGGGAAAGTTATTGAAGTGGTGTTGTATATCTAGATAAGAACAAATGCAACTCCGGTTGTTTTAGTTCACAATATAGCTAAGTGAGCCCCGCGACCATAGCAAGTTTGCAGACTTATTTTCAACTACAGGCCGGTTACTTATTTAACCGGCACAAAGTCGCAGGCTTTCACCAGCGTTGGTTTTAATTCTGCTGTAGAAAGTAATGAAGTGGGGCACAAGTCGCAGACTTGCGCTAACAGGCCTGCCAGGTATTTATTTATTCAATGTGTCAAAGCAGTTTTTATTATGAATTCAATACCCGCGTTTCTGGCTACAATTAACAGACATGCGCCTGCCGCGAAAATTTCTTTTGGACGGCATTCAAAATAATCGTAATAAAAGCCTCCTGTGATGAAAGGAGGCTTATTAAATCAGAAAAGATTTATAATCAGGGTGTAGACGCTGTTATAAAATCAGCGCTGAAGTCGTCAACATTGGTCATATCTGCCGTATCCTACAATCCTATCGCCCGTTGGCATCTAATGGTAAGCAACCAGCGGTAAAAGCAGCGGCATCGTTGTCAACCGGGGTCATATCACCGGTATCTACAGAACCATCCTAGTTAACACATCACTCCATAGATTGCATAAAATCCGCTGGCCATCAGCAACAGGTTGCCTCCATATGCCTGAGCAGGACCGCTGAAATTGTAATTGATCGCAATCCTCCTGCAAAGGACACCGGAGCCGCTGCCGTCGTGGTTTCGATGCTGTTGCGATGACCCACGGTAACGTAATATGAGCCACTGTGTAACCCCGGAATGGTAATGGCCGAAGTGCCTGTGGGTACTCAGGTTAACATTGTTGACCGTAAAAATTTTATTGGCACAAGAGGCCGTACTCAGCAATTCCTACGATAATCGGTCGGCGGTAAGGCCGGCAAACTGGTCGCCAAATTCATTCTGAGCCTTGCGCATGGTGCCTCCGCCATTGTACAGACCTTCCAGCCTAGCGGTAAGGTTAAGGTTTTATTGGCCAGTTGCCGAACGCCGGTGAATGTCCCGAACTCGGTGATACCATTTGTGGTGAGGATATCTGTTGCTGTATTGGTTGCAGTGAAGTAAGTCACTGATGTCGGAGTTACCTCAGGCTGAAGATCAGGTTTTCAGTCCCCATTACATCGGCAGGCATATATTTATAGGTAGCATTGGCCGTAAAAACCGGTGATTCCGCTCTGTGTTACATTCCAGTAACGGTTGATATAACTTCCACTGGCACCGGGATATGCTAAATTTGCGAGATTCACACCTACATAATTCCCTGAGCCGAAAGTTCCACCGGTAAACGTCAAACAACCGGAGAATATTCGGCGGTACCGATGTTATCTCCTACCGGGAAGGTGAAGCCTCCGCTGGAATGATTTACGCAGTTGACCGGTTCCCCGTGGCTACCACCATGGCTGTAGCCGAAGGTGCCCCGCAACCGTGGCTGCAGTTCCCATGGTCAGGTTATGCGTTAACAGGTTGAGCCTGCCGTTGGTGAAGGTAAATACCCCGTTCACGGTGGTACTGCCGTTCAGGTTCACCCCGCAGCATTGTTGAGGGTAAGGTTACGAAAACATTCTGGCCGGTTATAATCTGCAATGCAGTGCCTGACATAGAGATGGTGCCGGCTCCCAGGTTGTAAGCCGCGACGTTCTGGTTGGTCAGGTTGCCGGAAAGCAACACCGTTCCCAGATTGTTGAGGGTAGCCCCATTCTGAATGGTGATGGCCGAAGTGCTCACCAATGTTGTGCCGTTAGTCACCCTTAGAGTAGTGCCTGAAGTGATGATGTTATCGGCAAACAGGTTTGTTGAAAGCAGCAATGCTGAAGCGATGCTGAGAAGCGAAGTTTACTTAGTCCGCTGATCCGGTTATCGTCTTTTTTTTCATCTTCATGGTTTTAATTAATTAACAATCTAATTTTAAAAGAGTTCAACGTTGTTATTTTAGAAATTCCTCCATCCTGAGTTTCACATCGGTGGCAGCTTTTGTCACTGGCTTACCGTAGGCCGGAGAAGGTTTTGAAAAGTCTTCAATTGCTTTTTTAACCTTAGGTGCATTTTGCGCAGCGCCTTTTGGTCCGGCTGCACCGGAAGGCATCACCCCACCGCCGGAATTCTGAGCATTTTCAGCAGGAACAGAAGGTTTTGGCCTGACGGATTCTTCAGAAGGCTTGTTCGGATCGGGCAAAGTAGATGCGTGCTTTCCAACCACCAGATTTCCGCCTTCGTAATAAAGACCTTCACCGTTGGTTTGGGTATCGGCGTCGTTGTGCAATCCACGGGCAAGATTCTGGTTATAATCAGAACTGATTACTTCACGCGGTAGGTTTGGATTTTCATAGCCAGCCCTTTTGCCGATGGCAATGTAGGAAATGGTAACTGAGCTTTTGCCATCGTTGTTTTCGGCAACTTTGAATCCTTTACCTGACACTTCAGCAAGATAGACCCCATTTGAGCTTCCTGTCGGTGTAACAGTAACCACCACGGGTGACTCAGTTGAAAGTGCGGCTGCAAAAGCCGGATCAAAATCTATGCTGACTTTTCCACCTGATAATGTAGCATATCCGCTGGTCTGCACGGTAACATCCGTAGAAACATTGGTATAGAGAACGGTATTGTTTCCGGTTCCATTCTCCTGAAGGTGAACATCAAGGTTGTTTTTAAACACAACGCCGTTGGAGTACATCGTGTCGTTTTCCCTTCGGCATAAACACCGTAAACCTTGCCATGGATGTTAGCACCCATCAGGTCGCCAAAGGCTCCGATGCCGATACCAATACTAGCCTGGCTGCTTTTCCCGCCGCCGAAGTTCCAACCGGTGAAATATCCGCCATAACTGGAGCCTCCGCTGTCTTTATAGCCCAGGGAACCCCAATTGTAACCAAAAACGTCAGCACCAAGCACTCCGCCACACCGGGAATAATCGTTGTAATTAAATCCGGCAGTACCAAAGGAGTAATTATCGCCCCAGAAGGAATAGCCCACAGCAGCGCTGTTACTCGTGCTTATTCCATAGCCGTATCCATTATTTGCTGAACTGGTTCTTATTGCATAAGTAGCTGACTGCCCTGAACCATATGCAACATCTTCATTATGATAGAAATAATTGGGTTGATTAGCGCTGTATCCCAGATAAGCCTGGCCATTATAATCATAATCAACCTGCAATCTTGAGGCCGGGTCATAGGTGCCGATACCGACATTGCCACCAACCGGCTGAAATATAAGTGGATTCGAACCATTGTAGGTTCCAACCCAGAATTGGGCATTGGCCGGTGTCGGGTTTTGATTCCAGATGAGAAAGCCCTTGTTATCGGTTGATTGCCCGACATACATAAGTGCGGTACCAGCATCATCCCCGATGGATAAATTGGTGGCTGAGTTAAATGTACTGAGTGGTATTCCGAATATTCCTGTTTGTGTATCGGGAACTTTTGCAACATGAAGTAAACCGGAAGGTACAACATTTCCGATACCAACATTCCCTGCAACCGGCTGAAGTATCATAGGATTGGAGCCATTGTAGGTTCCAACCCAAAACTGGGCATCTGCCGGAGTAGCATTATAACTCCAGTAGGTGAAGCTCTTAGTAAACATAGACTGGCCTACATAAAGAAGAGCGTCACCAGCGGCATTTCCTATTGAAACATTGGTGGCACCGGCATAGCCAAGAATATCGGAACCAAACAAGGCAGTAAAACCGGGACTGTTGGAAGCTACATGAAATGCTGCAGCAGGGGTACTGGTGCCAATTCCTACATTTCCTGAATTATAATAAATGTTGGTACCATTGTTCAGCCATTGGCCGGCATTGCTACCAACCAGTCTCCAGGAAGGAACTGCGGGAGTTCCTGAATTATAGTATAGGCCGGGAGCGACATCTGTTTGAAAGACAGTAAGTCCCGTTGCCGGGTTTACGATGGCATGTCTCTGGGCGAGGGTCATTCTGGGGCCAGCAAGCCGCGTAGTGCTTTTACATCCAGCATGGCCGAATTGTCGGGGGCTGATGCATCGTTGTTGATGGTCACCTGGGCATTGGCCGAAACCCAATGATCAGGATCAGAAAGAGTAACAGGTTTTTCATGATGTGTTGTTTTGGTTATTTGTTTTCTGCTGTGTTGATTGGTCTTTTGTAACTTAATGATGTATCTTTAATACTTATATTGCCTTCATGATCGGATAATCCGTGTGATGAAGAATTACTATGCCGGCTTATTGACCAGACCCTGTAACAAGCCGTGTTTGGCTGGCTGCTCCGGTACGATCCACGTTGGTTGACGGGTGTTTCCCGACCGACAATTTGCCGTTTTCGTAATAAGGCCTTCCTTCCGATTTGGTGTCGGCATCGTTGTGCAGTCCCCCTGCTGATCTTTCTACAAAGTCTGATTGCGTTGCCTCTGCCGGGAATTCCGGATTTTCAAACCCTGCCCTTCGCCCCACAGCGATAAAGGCAAACTTTCCGTTGCTTTTTGCATCACCACTTTCGGCAACCCCAAATCCTTTTTCGTCAACTTCGGTCAGGTAAATACCTTCAGATATACCTAAAGGGCTGATGGTTACCACCACGGGAAAGTCAGGAGAAACCGCCTCTGCGAAGGATTTATCAAACTGAATGGTCGCTTTGCCTGAACTAAGGGTAGCATAACCACTGGTTTGCACTGTCATATCCGTTGACACATGGGCATACAATACCGTTTGCTGATCTGTTCCATTGGGCTGAAGGTGCAACTGTGGACCGTTCTGAACCGATGTTCCGTTGGCATAAATGGCAACTTCGCCACCTTCAGCATAAAGGCCGTAAATCTTACCATGAATATCGGCGCCCATCAGGTCGCCCCAGGCTCCGAGTCCGATCCCGGTAACAGCCAGACTGCTTTTGCCAACACCACTGGTGTAATTGGAAAATATCCACCATAATTGGTGCCGCCACTGTTCTTATAAGCAAGTGCTCCCCAGTAACTGCAAAACTCATCACAACCAAGCGATGCACCCGACCTTTAGTAATCGTTCCAGCCATATGCTGTCAGCGCAAAAGTATAGGGATCTCCATAGTTGGAATACGCTTTTAAAGCGGCGTTAGTATAATGATTCTGATAGGAAATACCCGGTGAAGCACTTGTTCTGTCCCGCGAAGCGTAAAGGGTCGATTGGTTATAACCTCCGGCCGGATCCTGATTCAGGAAGAAAACATTTGCTGTACTATTGTTTTTACCCAGCTGTGTGTAATTGTTGATACCGGAATATACCTCAAAACGGCTTTGCGGAAGGGTTGTTCCGACACCTACCCTGCCCCCGGATTCCTGGAGCGATATGGTGGACGCTCCTTTTGAGCTGATGCTTAAGTATCCTTCCGATGGGTTGGGGCTATACCGCCAGATAATCTCACCGAAATCTGCCCCATCCTTGCCGATAAATAATCGGGCATCGCTGTCTGCACTGCCGATAGAAACATTGGTTTTGGAAGTTACATTCCCGGCTTCTGAACCAAAAACCGCTGTTCTGAAATATGGGCTATTGGCCACATGAAGTCTTGCATCAGGTACATCAAGACCTATTCCCAAATTACCGTAATTCAGGTCAAATGCAAATCCTCTTTCTGATGATGACCTCAAATAGAATATATCCGTCGTATCATGATATTCTATTCCCCAGCGCGGATAAGAAGGGGAATGGCCGATCACCATGCGGTCGGCATTCTGGGTTCCTGAACCGAACATGTAAAATCATCGGGCTGTTGGGAATTTCAGTGGCAGGAAAACGGATACTTGCATTGTCATCAGCAAACAAGACATCGCCATCAGATCCGACTACCTGGAACTTATCCCCATCTCCTACGGTCAATGTTGCAACCGGGGTAGCATCGCCGATTCCGACATTGCCCGCCGTATAAGAGATATTGCTGCCATTCGGTGTCCACTGCAGTGAGCCCTGATCGGTAAGTTCAACCCATGAACCGGCGCTGAAAAACCAGAAACTCCCGGTGGTATTGTCAAACACCAGCAATCCGGCAGCCGGGGCGGCAATGGCTGTGCGCTGTGCAGTGGTCATACGGGGAACAAGCATTCCCCTGCTGGTGCTTTTAACATCCAGCATGGCTGAATTGTCAGGCGAAGAGGCATCGGTGTTGATGGCTACCTGAGCATGGGATATGATCCCAATGGTAAGCATAAATAACAACAGTACATTTTTCATTTTAACAATACTCAAATATTTGATTTCTGTTTTTTATTCTAATTATCTTTTAATATGACGGTTCCAGGGTAATTTATGCCTGAAAACAACGTCTCTTAGTCAATCTAACAGTCTCTTTTTGCGCAGGGCTCAGGGCATAGGGCATGGGCTCTCAGTCCCTCCGTCTTGTCTCCTTATTTCCCATTCTCCTTGTCTCTCAGTCTCTTCGTCTCATTTTCACCTCATCCGCCTTCGGCACCTTCTCCTCAAGGAGAAGGACTTTTTAGGTTAAGCCAGAGTCTCTTCCCTCAGTCTCTCAATCCCCTCTCTCCCCTTCTCCTTGTCTCCCACTCTCCTTGTCTCCCTTTCTCCCCTTCTCCCACTCTCTCCCTCTCCCACCAGCCAGATCTAATAAAAAAAAACAAACCTTCAATCCGGGTGTTTGTCTTTCGCTTTTTTAATTCCGGATGCACCGCACACTCATGCCGGCAGCTTTTGCATCAACACTTACACTACAGTCCCCTCCATGAAAATATAAATAGGAACCCTGGCTTGTGCCCGATTGATTGGCGCTCCAGTAATGACCAGTTAAACCCTCGTTGATCCTGGGCCCACCAGTTTGATACAAGTAACCGGCCGGATGCATTGTTAAAGCTGAGTTCCACGGGCCGTTTCTGTTGGTCCAGCCTCCACCTGCATCCACATTGGCCCATTCGGTTGCAGTTGGAAGCCTCCAGCCATTGCCGAGTTCAAGGGCACACGGATCATTGACAGCAGCCCAATCAGCACTTTCATTGATGCTGTTTATCCATGTCGTGTTTGGTGTGCGGGTAACCCCATCGTGCTTATATCCCTGTTTCCGGTTAAACTGCCAGTACCAGCCTGCCGAAGGCTCGGTATCATCGTCAATGGCCGTTGCCTGACGATCGGCGCCCAGATTTTTGGTAATCCAGCATTTGGAAGTTTCGCCTGGAATACTGGTGACCGTGCCATACGTAACCGTTTTGTTAACCGGCGCAACTCCACCAGCTACCAAATGATTAACTGTAAAGGAAAGTCCGCACACAAAGGCCGGATTCATCGACCACCAGGATATTCCGGTAAAAACATTCAACGCTTTATCATCGGTGTTGTATATAACCAGTCCCTCTGCCGGTGAGGCGATGGCATTTCGCTGTGCAGTTGTCATCCTGGGTGGAAGCAGGCCCCTGTTTGTGGATTTCACATCCAGCATGGCAGAGCTATGGGGTGAGGTACCATCTGTATTGACAGCTACCTGGGCATCTATCGTTGTAAATAAAAACAACATAAAAATCAATGTATATGTTTTCATATGCCAAAGTGTTAAATTAGTTTATGATTGAATGAAACAATAAACTACAATAACAACCGGCTGTGGCCGGCATTATGCAGGAATAAAAAAGCAGAAGAATCAGGTAATATTGCTATGCAAAGCAATAATTGAGTAAAGGCAGGTAAAGTAGAAAATCAGAAATTTATCAATGCAAAGAACTTAAACTCAACAAATATTATAAAGTCATGCGCAGATTATGATTGTAAATTTAGTACAGGCAGTTCCGCCTGGGTTTGTTTTAAGTATCTAAAGAGTCCTGAATGGATTCCAGGCCGGGTTAGTCATCAATAAAACTCACAATACTATGATTCAGTAGTACTTAACTGGCTTAACATGAATATTTATCTTGTTATTGATACCAGGAAAATGACTTTCATTCCGGCCAGATAAAATCTTCCGCTAATTTAGAAAGATTTTAAATAATTAATGTTAAATATTTGTTAAAGTTTTGGCTGACTGCATTTTAATTATTAACCATGCTGACCGATTGGTTAGAAGCGTAATTAAATCATGGGGCACACACAACGAATTGAATGGTTGAGTCTGTATTTTCTCCGGTTTCAATGCTAAAGGAATAAAGCCATAAAAACCGTTGTCGCAAAATGTGGCAACATTCATAATGTTAGCATGCCCGGTGGCAATAACCAATGAGCTTGAACTGACCCCGTTGCCGGTAAGTGATAGGTAAATTTTGATCTCCCTCCCGCAAAATGCTCCAAGAGACTGTTTAATTTTTATTAAACCCTATGAATAGGCCAGTCCCTTAGGGCGGGTTACGAATAAAGTATCACAGACAATGGCAAAAACCTATAAAATTTGCAAATTCTAGAATAAATTTTTCGGGATTTTGCCATTGGTTTTCCTGTTTCTTGCTACACCCGCCCTAAAAGACGGGCCAATTGAAAATCGAATTAAAATTTTAAACAGTCTTAATTCAGAACAATCATTTTACCGTTGAGCAACTGATCTCCGCTTCTGATGGTATAGAAATAGATTCCGGCTTGAAATCCTCCGGCATCAATATGTAAAGTATGTTCTCCCTCAATTTGTCTGCTGTTTAAGGGTTGCATGATCTGCTGCCCCGTTGCGTTAAATATCTCAATAATTGTATGATTGTCCTCGGTCAGGTAGTATTGGAAAGTGGCCTCTGTTGTCATAGGGTTGGGATAAATTTTGCAACGCATGGCGGCGGAGTTTTCCCTTTCGGGGACACCCGTATAGATGTCGAAAAAGTTGAGTATCCGGTTCAGCAATTCCTCCCTGGTATTTGGAGTCTCACCATCGGCAAGATCTGCCAGGGAGTATGAAAAACAGAAAGTCTTGCGGCCATCGGGCGCAACATGTTCTACACCCACGGTTCCATAATTACTTTCGTTAAATGCCGCGGTTGCATCCGGACCGGGTTGATATTTATCAATCCAGGAATTCGAGGCCTGGCTATTACCGATGAAATGCATTCCATTTGTCAGGGAAGCAAATTGTCCGGTAAGGCTGTTAATCGGATTTGTTGATCCGTCTGTTGCGGATGCCAATCCAAACAAATTTAGCAGTTGTGTGTTTGCCGCCTGGTCAAAACCCAAAACATCACCTCCTTCGAGATAAAGGTTTCCTCCGACTTCAAGATAACCACTGATATTATTGGCCATTGCATCATTCAGATAAATTGATCCCGATTCAAAATTGCCGAATGACAAAAACACCGTTTCAAACCCACCCAAATAAGGAAAGCTGTTGGAATACAGATATTGATATCCAAGCTGATCAAGAACCCCGGCTATGTATGTGCCGCTATAATCATCACCGTTTGTTCCTTCATATACAAAAGTTCCTGAAGGAGCTACCAAAACTTCTAATGGTATATCCTGGCCAGCGACGATGGGCAGGTCGGATTCAAAATGAATGGTCAGCTCAGCAAAATGGCAGCTTGCACCTGAATTAACCAGTATCTGAAATGGTTCGTCTAAACCAAAGAATCCATCGGGTGGTATATTTACCATGCCTGTTCCGGCCAGAATGGTGATATCCGGATCCTGGGTGGTTAGTGTAACGGTTACATCATCATCACCTGAAAAGAGATCAAAATTAAAAAATTCCAAATTCAGGATTACTTCCTCACCTGGTTCATTGATCTGGTTTCCATTGGCATCCAAAGAGACTGAACTGATCAGATCAAGTTTTAATACCTGTGGCAAAATCACGTTTTCTTCCGACAACATACGAAAAGCATTTACCCGGCCCGTTCCGAGCATATTCTCATAACCGGATTGATGGCATCGATGTTGTCTGCCGTACCCAAAACCTGTGTGATAAGTTGCTCATTCGTCCAACCGGGGTGCCAGGATTTTAACAAACCAAAACAGCCTGCTACCATTGGCGTTGCCATGGAAGTCCCGTACATGGCGTCATAGCTGTTTCCGGGAAGGGTGCTCAATATTCCTCCCCGGTACCGCCACCTGGTGCAGATATATCTACTGCAACGTTATAATTTGAATAGTCCGCTTTGTATCATCTGAATTAACAGAAGCAACGGAGATTACACCCGGATAAGCTGCCGGATAGACAAATTCTGTATAATTTTGATTTTGCGCTGCAGCCAGAACAATAGAACCAAGTCCTGTTGCATAAGCCACTGCTTCCTGGTCAGCAATAGAATAGGCAAATCCTCCCCAGCTGTTGGAAATGATGTCTGCCCCGTTCTCTGCTGCGTAGATGATTCCGTCCCAGGCATAAGGGAAGCCGTTGCCGCCATCTACACAAATTGACATTACACTTAAATTCCAACTGATACTGGCTATTCCGACTCCGTTGTTGGTTGCCCCCCCGGCAATTCCGGCACAATGGGTTCCATGCGCCCCATCCGGATTTCCGGGAATCGGATTGGGGTCTCCACTGCTGTTAATAAAATTCCATCCGGCCAAATCATCTGTAAAACCGTTTGCATCCTCGTCGATCCCGTTTAAATCACCGGGATCAAGCACCCATTGGGTTCCGTTAAACTCCATGGTTTGGCCATCGTTGTCGGCATCTTCCACTAAGTTTTGCCAGATGTTGCTCTGCAAATCCTCATGCTCCCAATCCACACCTGTGTCAACAATGGCTACAACGATTTCCTCCGTTCCGTTTTCACCCTTGTGAATTGCCCAGGCCTGCTCAGCAAAAATCTGCGGCAGATGCTGCATCTGATTGTATAAATCATCGTTGGGCACATCGGCCGTATGATAAACCGGAACGGGTTCGGCATATTCCACATTGGGATCCGAAGAAAAGGCCTGTACGACTTTGGTCAATGACATATTTTCGGGGAAGGATATTTTATAGATCCGCGACAGGTCGGGCAATCCTGCCCGCACTTTTGCCGGATTGAACCTGAATCGTTTTTCCAACCGGTTCACCTGAAAATCAGCCACCTTCGAATCCAGGGACTCAATGCCGAACCTGACGGTACCGAATTGTTTTGCGAAATCACCGACACCTTCCCTGAGTTTAATGGTAACCACACCCGGAACATGCTGTAACGACGCCGATTCGCGGTCATGGGTTTCACGGGCTGCTCTTTTTACTAAACTGTTACTATCCGGAGAATTCTGACAATTAACAGTTACACTATAAGCAGACATGGATAAAAAAATGATTAAGATGTGTATTCGTGTTTTCATATTTCTCACTTTTTGGTTGGTCAGTCTGGTTCATTTTTCAGCATTTGCAAGCAAATGCTGTGGAATACACCAATGTGGCATTGTAAAATTAGTGCAGGATAAAAGGAGTGAAAAGCAGGAATTTGCAACCGGCAGGATTCAACTGATAACCGGAGGGATTTGGGTGTTCATTGGCGGGTCAAAAAATAAGTGTTTCAGAATAACAACGGACTGAATTTTATATTTGCAATATTGACCATTCTATTGCGCAATTTTTTCCTATTTGCCCAAACGTATGGTTAAATCCACATCATCTATGATCTCAAACGACAGAATAAAAGAAATCATTCTGATCTGAAGAGTAACATCTCAAAATAAACAGGTTTCTCCGTGAGGTTTTTCCAATTCTAAAAGAACAATTTTCAAAGAACTACCCTTTGTTTAGCATCACTGATGAAAGCTACAATTTTTACTTCACTGAAATTGCTCTCAACAGTTGAAGGCAGATTGTATTCTACCACAGGGAAACAGACTATCCGGCATAAAATCAGGGGACATACACAACGAACTGTATGTAAGAATCTGTATTAAGGCCGGTTTCAATGTTGTATGAATAAAATTGAATAAATCCATTATCACAGGACGCACCAACATTCACTGAGGTAGCGTGCCCGGTGGCGATGACCAGTGAGTTGGTACTTACCCCGCTGCAAAAAACCCTGTAAGCCCCTTCACCCTGGCGGGTGGCACTGAAATTCCCGGTACCACTCACAATCGCTCCCGTGGGGTTGATTTTACCATAACACCATGGGGTTAAAGGAGCGCTTCCGGTTTCAGCAGTGTTGGTGATTTTTCCTTCAAAGTCAATATCTCCCGAAGGATTGAAGGTAATTCTGTCATCGCCGTTTAACCGCACCACTACATTTCCGGTTGCATTCCCGCTATTGGTACCCAAACGGAGGTTGTTGCCGGATAGCTGAACAAATCCGGTATTGACACCCCCGCTTTTCAATTGTAGAATAGCCGATGTATTATCGATATTCAAAGAGCCATTTGTCCGGATATTCCCATTCACATCCAGACGCTCAGCAGGTGAGGCTGTATTGATGCCGACATTGTCGCCGAGGTTGTACATTTGCCCTGTGCCTCCTCCCTCCCAGAAGCTGTTGTTAAGCAGATACACCCATGTACCGCTCCGGCGCTGATTGATTGCATTGGTTGAAGTATTGTATATAATCAATCCTTCTGCCGGCGCAACGATGGCATTGCGCTGGGCAGTGGTCATGGAGGGTATCAGCAAACCTCTGGTTGTGCTTTTCACATCCAGCATTGCACTCGGATCGGGTGTTGTGCCGTCGGTATTCACAGCTACCTGGGCACTTGCCGAAACTCCGAGAAGCAGAAAGAATACTATTAACTTTCTCATATAGCTTTGGAAATTGATTAAAGATGAATACTCCCGGGTATCAAATGATTCAAATGGCGCAATAAATACCAAAATCGTTCTCTATGGAATGGCAGGTCGCCTGGCAGAAGAATTTGAGAAAGTATGAGTTATAGCAGATAATTACATTAAACAACCCGGAATTGAAATTGTCAGCCGATAATTGTTAAAGTTCTGTTAATCACGCAACAAATCAACCCTTAACACACGAGATTTATCAGTTTACTAAAATTTTCAGGGGAATAGCCCTCACCGGTGGGTTTGGAACAATCCCGGAAGTTGCTGAATCGCCGTTATATCAATGACTATTTCAATATTACCGCCTCAAGCCTGCTTAAGCGCGACAAAAGCAATGCATTTTGTTCTCTGAGTTGTTCAATTTCAGCCTGCTGTTCCTGAATAGCTGCCGTAAGCACCGGGATCATACCGGTATAATTGACCGCTTTAAACTCCGTTGGTTGTTCCTTTTTTGCCGGATTAAGCTTCACCAGTTCCGGGAAAACACTTTCGAGGTTCTGAGCAGTGAAACCATTTTGCCTGTCAGGTGGCAGGTTCAGTTCCGGAAATTCGGTGGTTCTGAATTCATAGGTCTTCACATCCAGTTTCATTACATCATCCAAAGCATCTTGCATAGGCCGTATATTTTCTTTCAGCTTTTCATCCGAAGGCAGATAGGAACCTGAACAAAACACGTTGCCTGAAAAATACCCGGCATAACCGGTTGTGGGTGCCATTGAATAAACAGCCCATGTATTTCCTGCACCTGGCGCTATAACCTCAAAAGCAGTCCCCCCGCTATAAGGTGTGGTTATATAAGCAGCCGTATAATCAGTTGAGTTTATGTTCAAATCAAATGAAGGATTGGTTTTAATGCCGACCCGACCAGAAAATGTTACATCATTATTTGCCCAGTTCACATTCATGGCATCACTTGCCAAACCCCAGTTTCGAATACAGAAGTTATTATCTCCTATGGTTCCTTCAGCCCATAAATAAATCCCCCCCTGTTGATGCACAAGATATCCATTATCGGTGGCTGCCGCCTTATCGATGGTTATGCCGGCCCAGCCATAAGTTGCTTTAATCCGCTGAAACGGGTATGATCCCTGCACATCCAGGTTATAGGTTGATGGAGGTGCGCCGATTCCAACATACCCGTCACTGTAATAAATTCCAGTTGAATTGTTCAGCCATTGGCTGTTCACAATAACCCAGTCCGGGGCTGCAGGGGTCCCTTTATTGGAATAATAAAGTTGTTATCCGTGCAGAAAATCAGTAATCCCTTAGCCGGGTTTACAATTGCATCGCGCTGTGCAATTGTCATTCGGGGAACAAGCGCCCCTTTGGTTGTTGATTTCACATCCAGCATGGCTGAATTATCGGGGGCTGAGGCATCGGTGTTGATGGAAACCTGCGAAAAAGCGTTCAACCCAATCGTAAAGCACATCAAGAGTAAGAGATTTCTCATATGGATAAGATTTAATATAACGTGTTGTGCGGTTAAATTTTTAAAGCACTGATAGTAAGTATTTTTGAAGTCAATGTCATGTTGAGCGGAGTCGAAACAGACTTTGACTTCATCCACGCTATCAAGATGTTATGTTTGTAACCGCACAACACGTTAATATAATTATTTCTGAGCACTGATTTCCAATAATGATTTTATCAGAGCGATGTCTTCTTTCAATTGTTTATTTTCAGCATGCAGCTCCTTAACCGCGTTGATCAGCATGTAGGTCATGGCTGAATTATCTACCTGCAGGTATTCTTTACCATCTTTTTCAATGGCGCTCACCATGTAGGGCGCAATTTCCTGCAATTCCTGGGCGATGACACCCACATGTTCTGTTTTTGTATCGTGGCCGCTGAGCTTGTTGTACCTGAAACGGACCGGATTTATGCTGATCACCTCTGCAAGACCCGGCTGAAATGGCCTGATGTCCTGTTTCATTCTCTTGTCGGAAAAGGTTGACCATGATCCGCCACCGGGTTTGCCTGCGGTGCCGTTTACCGACAGCAATTGCGCAGGACTGCTTGTTCCGATGCCAATTTCCCCGGTGTTTTTGATCACCATACGATTGGTGTTATTTGACCGGAATTGGAGGTCATTATCCGTCATCATACTGATGATCCCCCCGGAACTTTGGTTGACAGCCAACAGCAATTCCCGGCCTGAAGTGTTATTGGATTTTATATTGATGGCCGCATCTCCATTACCATCCGTATCAAATACAGTCAGTTCACGATCCGGTGATGATTCGCCGATACCCACCTGGCCAAGACTTTCAACCGTTAACTTAGGCAATCCATCGGTACCATTGATGTGGAGTTTATTTTCGGACGCAGCCCCGGCGCCATTGTATTCAATGCTCATCCCTGAAGTTAATGTAGCATTTAACCCTTCAGAAAACTGGATGACCGGCCTTTTCGAAACATTTGAACTTAAGCCCAGAACAATGGTTTGTGTACCGGCTACACCATCTGAACGGATGTCCAGTTTGTTATCAGGAGTAGTTGTACCTATACCTACATTAACGTCGGAACCGGAGAAATTTACACCGGCAATTGAACCAAGCACCAGGCTATTGCTTTGCTCAACCATGGCTTTGGCCCCGATGGCTGTGGCATTAGAGAGGTTTATTGAACTGACATTGGCAGAATGACCAACAGCGGTATTACTATTTCCAGTGGTGTTATTTGATAATGATAAACTCCCGATTGCAGTATTGTTATTTCCAGTAGAGTTATTTGATAATGAGAGCCCCCCCATTGCAGTATTGTCATTTCCTGTAGTGTTGGAAGACAGTGATAAGACTCCGTTTGCGGTATTGTATACTCCTGTAGTGTTTAAATACATTGCCTGGAAGCCGTTTGCGACATTATATTCTCCATTGGTGTTTGACGACAATGCTTCAAAACCGACACCCACATTCCTGTTTTCCGTGAAATCATCATTTATGCCGGCAGAATTTCCCAAATAAATGCTGTTACCGGTATTCAATACTTCCAGCCGGCCATGGTTCATGCGGAAATATTCGGTGCCTCCCATATCAAACCGGATGATATCTTCGTTGGCGCTTTCTTCCACCTGTATTTTGGTGTTGTTGTCGGCATCGGCAAGCACTTTGGGATTCTGTGTAGCATCGTTTAAGGACACCCAGATGGTTCCGTTGTAAAAATAAAAACCATCGGGATTATCCGTCTGATAAACCAGTAAACCGGTTGCAGGACTGACAATTGCCGTTCTCTGAGTTTGGGTCATTCGGGGGACGAGCATGCCTTTCGCAGTGCTTTTTACATCCAGCATGGCTGAATTGTCGGGACTGGTACCATCGGTGTTGATGGCTACCTGCGACCAGGCATTTAGTCCCGTTACCAGGAACAATAGTATTAACAGGTTTTTCATACAGCTATTCGTAATTTGATTATTAACAATAAATTTTAAACTTTCAATTGACTCAGGGTAAAAATAAAACAAGGGGATTACAGGTTTCTTATGCAGCGAATGGTAAAACCTGCAGCCCTGTCGCCATAGCCAGAACCGCAGCCGGCTCCGCCGATGTAAATGTACCAGCCGTTATTGGAATTCCACTGCGAGATGCTCCAGAAATTGCCAGATGAACCGCGGCTGCTAAGCAAACCACCGCTGTAGTAGATAAAGCCGGCAGCATGGAGTTTCAATCCGGAATTCCACGAGTCATTCCAGTTGGTCCAGCCTCCAATTGCGTTTACATTGTCCCATTCACTAATTGTAGGCAGACGCCAGCCGGTCCCGAGTTCAAGAAAACAGGGGTCATTGGCGGCTATCCATTCTGAATTTTCAATGATTGTGGTTATCCAGGTGGTATTAGGAGTCCGTGCTGATCCGTCATGTTTGTAGCCTTGTTTACGGTTAAACTGCCAGTACCAGCCGGCAGAAGCCTCTGTGGAATCATTAACGGCTGTGGCCTGCCGCCTTGCACCGAGATTAGAAGTGATCCAGCATTTGCCGGGTTCGCCTGGGATATCACTAACTGTTTCGTAAGTGACCGTTTTATTGACAGGCGCTACACCACCTGCTATTGAGTGATAGATTGTAATTGAATAGCCGCATTCAAAAACCGGGATAGGCATCAGGGGAGTCCAGTCTGTTCCGTTGAATATATTCAGCCCTTTCTCATCTGTGTTGTAAATCACCAATCCTTCCACCGGGGAGGCAATGGCGTTCCGCTGACCGGTAGTCATTCTGGGTGGAAGAAAACCTTTTCCGGTTGATTTCACATCCAGCATGGCTGAATTGTCGGGGTCGGAACCATCGGTGTTGATGGCTACCTGCGACCAGGCGCTCAGCCCGGTTACCAGGAACAATAGTATCAACAGATTTTTCATAAAGTTACTATTTGATTTTGAATGCAATGTTTCATTGAATTTTTCTACCTGCCTTCTCTTAAATACAGATTATAAATATGACTGCTGAGGTAAAAGACTTTTTACCTGTCCGCCTGTGGTACCAAGGCAGCCTGCCTGACTGCGTCAAGCAGACAGGGCTTTAGTCTTCACCTGCCTGTTCTTTTAAGCAACGGACAGGAATTCCTTTACCCTTGTAGTCGTAGGGTACAAAGCTGAGGTTAAGTTCAAACCACAGGCATCTGCCGAATTCATCATCCTTCTGTGAGCTGCTCCAGTACACTCCTCTTGATCCACGGTTTTGTAAATTACCATTATAATCCAACAGATTTCCGGCCGCATGAAGTTTCAATCCCGAGTTCCATGGACCAGTCCAGTTGGTCCAGTTGGGCCAGGAACCAAGGGAAGTACTATCCACATTAAACCATTCGGTTCTTGTAGGAATACGCCAACCGGTTCCCAGTTCTAGGGCACAGGGATCGTTGGCAGCCATCCAGTCTGAATTCTCATCAATATTGCCTATCCAGGAAGTATTTGGTATACGGGTTGTTCCGTTATGCTTATACCCCTGTTTGCGGTTAAACTGCCAGTACCACCCGGCAGACTCCTCGCTGTTATCGTTAATTGCCGTGGCCTGCTGGTCGGCGCCAAGGTTTCTGCTTATCCAGCATTTCGTGGTATCACCGGGAATATCGCTTACTGTACCATAAGCTACTGATTTACTGACCGGAGCTATACCATTACCGGCGTAGTGAGTAACTGTCAGCAGAGAGCCGCATTGCCAGGCCGGACTTTTGCTGAGTGATGACCAGGCAACACCGTCAAATAAATTCAGTGCCTTTTCTTCGGTATTGTATATTACCAATCCTTCTACAGGTGAAGGGATGGCGTTCCTTTGCGCTGAGGTCATCCGGGGAGGAAGGAACCCCCTTGATGTGGAGCTTACATCCAGTGCGGCCGATGGATTGGGTGCGGATGTTGCGATCCCTACATTACCTGAAGTACCAAAAGCCATCACAAGATTCTGTGCGCTGTATGCAGATGACCCGCTGATAAAGAGAAGTTTGCCCGGCCCTTCCCCATTGGCTGACCCCGTCGAGATGATATTGTACCATTTGCCACCTGCCGAGGTATTTCCCATTGTTAACCATGTTCCGATGGTGGAACTTCCCTGAATGTTCAGATTGGTATGCGATGTGCTGACCAAATGAAGCTTACCGTTAGGTGCATTGGTGCCGATTCCGACATTACCTGAATTGTTGTTGAAGATATTATTTCCGGTTACCGACCATGGACTGTATCCGAGAATTGCCCAGGCGGTGCCATTATAATACCAGTAACTTTGCGTGGTAAGGTCATACACCGTAAGCCCGGTGGCTGGTGATGCAATGGCTGTGCGCTCCGCAGAAGTCATCCTGGGCAGGAGCATGCCTTTGGTTGTGGATTTCACATCCAGCATGGCTGAATTGTCGGGTTCGGAGCCATCGGAGTTGACGGCTACCTGGGACCAGGCACTCAGCCCTGTGACAAGGAAAAGAAGTACGAACAGTTTTTTCATAATGTAATTTAGGTTGAGTTTTTATAGTCAAAATACCATCTATAAAAAATCAGGTGAAAATGAGCCCAATTCATCAATTGTCTCTGATGCAGCGGACTGAGATGCCGTCCGCCTTGATTTCGTTGCTCATGCTGCTGCCTAAACCGTAGAAGCCCAGGTAGCGGCCGGTGTTTGCAGTGTACTGGGAACTACTCCAGTAGTAGCCGGCCGTACCTCGAACTATCAGCGCACCATCGCTGTAAGGCAGAAAGCCTGCAGCATGTATTTTCAAAGCGGAATTCCAGGGGCCGTTCCAGTCTGTCCAATTGCCGCTATTGTCAACATTGAACCATTCGGTATAGGTTGGAATACGCCACGTGCTGCCTAATTCAATATTGCAGGGATCGTTTGCTGATAACCAGTCTGTATATTCGTTGATGTTGCCAATCCATGCCGTATTGGGCGTACGGGTTGTACCATCATGTTTATAGCCCTGCCTGCGGTTAAACTGCCAGTACCAGCCGGCCGAAGCCTCGCTGGCATCGTTAACCGAAGCAGCCTGTCGCCTTGCACCCAGGTTGGAAGTGATCCAGCATTTGGCTGACTCCCCCGGGATACCGTTTACGGTTTCATAGTCAACCGTTTTATTAACCGGAGCAACACCACCAGCTGTTGAATGATTAACTGTTATAGAATAGCCACATTCAAAAGCCGGGACCGGCATCATGGAGGCCCATGTTGATCCGTTATAGACATTCAGCACATTTTCACTTGTATTGAAAATAACCAATCCTGCTACCGGGGTAACTATGGCATTTCGCTGGGCAGTGTTCATCCGTGGCGGCAGGAGCCCTTTGGTTGTGGAGCTTACATCCAATGCTGCCGACGGATCAGGCGTAGTCGTTGCAATCCCCACATTGCCGCCCATAATGGCGGTTCGCTGCGCTCCTTTAATCAATAGGTTATCGTCAATATCCTCACTGATAAATACATAATCACCATCCCCGAAGTTTAGCTTTGAACCCTCCCCATAGGTCGCTCCAGTGCCTGTAAGCCGTAAGGTATTATTTCCAGAAGGATCCGAAACCGTCAGCCGGTGCGTAGGTGTAATGTTTTCAAACCCCACATTGCCATTTGGAAGAACACTGATCCGCTCACCACCCACATAATTATCAAAAACTGACCAACGGTCGCCGATGGTACCGGTGAAAAATTCACGCTGAGCATTCCTGGTGACAATGCCGGCATAATAATCATCCGGGGTTTCTATCAATATCCTCAGATTGGTTGAATCAAAAAGGTGCAGCTTATCATCCGGGAGGGCGGTTCCGATACCCGCATTTCCGGTGATATTGGAATAGATATCATTGCCATTTTGCGTCCAGGGGCCGTTGGCTAAGGTTGTCCAGGCAGTGCCGTTCCAGTAATAATAGCCGGGGGTTACATTGTCGGGCGAGGTACCCGCTGTTGCTGTATTGTAGATCAGCAGGCTGGTGGCCGGCGATGCGATGGTTGTAACATCCAGGGTCCCGGTAAGGGCAACCCGCGGAATCAGCAGGCCTTTATCGATGGATTTTACATCCAGCATGGCTGAATTGTCAGGGTCGGAACCATCGGTGTTGATGGCTACCTGCGACATGGCGCTCAGCCCGGCTGTGAGAAACAATAGAATGAAAAGGTTTTTCATAAGGTTATTTTTTAGATTGTTTTTTCACAGCGTATCATAGAATACCGGTAAGTCGCAATACAATGCTGTTTTCAAAACTCCGGCCGCTTTGCGGTAACTATGAAATGGTTAAATTGATCAATGGTTAAAAAGCCCGGACAGCACACACATAGGCTGTGAAGTTCTTACCGCCGTTGACCTGGTAGCCATTGCCGAAGAACTGTATCCATGCGGAGTCGTTATCGTACTCGGTAGAACTCCAATAGTAGGTACCAGCAAAACCGCCAATTGCAATACTGTTAATGTAAAGCATGTTCAGTTCATCTTTTGATGGCAGATACCAGTCGCTGTATCCGTTCAGTACCAGATCTCCGCATATCCTTGCCGCTATTCCCGCTTCAGCACAGCCAGCCATGATGTCTGTAGTATTCTGATTTCCGGTTCCCAATGCCGTGCCATCAGCCCCGGTTATTGCGGTTCCAGGACAGCCCCATGGGGGTAGTATTGCGCCTGGATCGAGGAGGGCTGCTATCAATCCGTGGACTTCTCCTGCAATATATCCGGGGTCGCCGGGTTGTAAAATGTAGGCAATTTTACCCCCCTGTAAGCTATCACCAATCACCAATGGTGAATTAAGACAACGAACCGAAAAACCGTAGGCCTTGATAGATGTGCCGATGAGATTGGAGCTACTTGTAATGAAAAAGCTCCCACCACCGCTCGAACTGTTCTGCGAACTGCTCCAATAGGCGCCGCGAGAACCGCGTTCGCTCAGCAGCGCATTGCTGAAGTTCAGAAAGCCGGCAGCATGAAGCGCTAAGGAAGAGTTGAACGCTCCATTCCAATCAGACCAATAGTTGTCAACATTCGTCCATTCGGTAGCGGTTGGAAGACGCCAGCCGGTGCCAAGTTCAATACTGCAGGGGTCATTTTCAGGTTGCCAGTCGAAGTTTTCATTTATATTGGTTATCCAGGTGGTAGCGGGTGTCCTGTTAGTTCCATCATGTTTATAGCCCTGCCTGCGGTTAAACTGCCAGTACCAGCCAGCAGAAACTTCAGAGGCATCACTCACCATTGCAGCCTGCCGGCTGGCTCCCAGGTTAGAGGTTATCCAGCATTTGGTTGGGTTGCCCGGGATACCGGTAACCGTTCCGTAAGTAACTGATTTATTCACCGGTGCAACACCTCCTGTCGTCGAATGATTAATTGTGAAAGTATAGCCGCATTCGAATGGCTGCTGCACAGGCATCGCGGAGGCCCATGCAGTTCCGTTGTATACATTAAGCGCCTTTTCATCCGTATTATAAATAACCAATCCTTCAGCGGGAGCAGCTATGGCATTTCGCTGCGTGGTTGTCATCCTTGGCGGCAGGAATCCTTTGGATGTGGAACTGACATCCAGTACTGCCGAGGGATCGGGTGTAGTGGTTGCAATCCCCACATTGCCACTTATTCTAGAAATAAACATATGCGTAGTGTTAAGTGAAGCAGAAGAATTATTTGCCCTGAAGCGCATTCCATCAGATAAATCATCAAAATCGATTCCTACATATGGAACATCGTTATTATCCGGACCTTGAAATGAAATGGCTCCTCCTTTAACTGACAATTTATCTCCTGGAACAATGGTTCCAATCCCAACATTCCCATTTGGAAGCACACTGATATCCTCGCTACCATCATAATTATCAAAAACTGACCATCGGTCGCCGATGGAGCCGGTGAAAAATTCACGATGAGCATTCCTGGTGACAATGCCTGCATAATAAGTATCCGGGGTTTCAATCATCAACCTGAGATTGGTTGAATCATACAGATGCAGTTTATCCAGAGGCAAGCTGGTTCCTATACCTGCGTTGCCGGTGATATTCGAATAGATATCATTCCCATTCACCGTCCAGGGACCGTTGGCTAAGGTTGTCCAGGCAGTGCCGTTCCAGTAATAATAGCCGGGGGTTACATTGTCGGGCGAGGTACCTGCCGTTGCCGTATTGTAGATCAGCAGGCTTGTGGCCGGCGATGCAATGGTTGCAACATCCAGGGTCCCGGTAAGGGCCACCCGCGGGATCAGCAGACCTTTGTCGATGGATTTCACATCCAGCATGGCTGAATTGTCGGGTTCGGAACCATCGGTGTTGATGGCTACCTGGGACCAGGCGCTCAGGCCGGCTGTGAGAAATAATAGAATGAAAAGGTTTTTCATAAGGTTATTTTTTAGATTGTTTTTCCACAGCGTATCAGAGAAAACCGGTAAGTAGCAATACATTGCTGATTTCAAAACTCCGGCCGCTTTGCGGTAATTATGAAATGGATAAATTGATCAATGGTTAAAAAGCCCGAACAGCACGTACACGATCACCATTTGTTGACTTAAGGTTAGCTTGCTGGCCGCCATGGTGTAAGCTCTGGCCCCATGCGTTCCCAGCATCGGCCTCGGATGAACTCCAATAGAAAGCACTGGCAAAGCCGCCAATTGCAATCCTGTTAATGTAAAGCTTGTTCAATTCATCTTTTGATGGCAGATACCAGTCAATGTATCCGTTCAGGACCAGGTCTCCGCATATCCTTGCCGCAATTCCCGCTGTGGCACAGTCGGCCATGATGTCAGTGGTGTTCTGATTGCCTGTACCCAATGCCGTGCCATCAGCCCCGGTTATTGCGGTTCCAGAACAGCCCCATTGGGCTCCGCCTTGGTCGTAGGGGGCTGCTATCAATCCATGGACTTCTCCTGCAATATATCCGGGGTCGCCGGGTTGTAAAATGCAGGCAATTTTACCCCCCTGAAAGCTATCACCAATCTCCAATGGCGAATTAGCTACATCACCGACCATATTTGTCCAGACAGTTCCACTAAATACCTGCAATTCCCCACAGTCAGTGCAATAAATCACAAGCCCCTGGGCAGGATTTGCAATTGCATTTCTTTGATTGTAAGTCATTCTGGGAGGCAAGAATCCTTTTGAACTGGAACTTACATCCAGCGCTGCCGATAGATCTGGCGTTGTGGTTGCAATACCCACATTGCCATCCGGAAGTACACTGATTCTTTCACCACCCACATTGTTATCAAAAACTGACCAACGATCTCCGATGGTACCCATAAAATATTCACGCTGTGAATTTCGGGTGCGGACACCTGCATAAAAATTATCCGGGGTTTCTATCAATATCCTCAGGTTAACCGAATCAAAAAGATGCAGTTTATCATCCGGAAAGGTGGTTCCGATACCCGCATTTCCGGTGATATTGGAATAGATATCATTCCCATTCACCGTCCAGGGACCATTGGCTAAGGTTGTCCAGGCATTGCCGTTCCAGTAATAATAGCCGGGGGTTACATTGTCGGGCGAGGTACCTGCCGTTGCCGTATTGTAGATCAGCAGGCTTGTGGCCGGCGATGCAATGGTTGCAACATCCAGGGTCCCGGTAAGGGCCACCCGCGGGATCAGCAGGCCTTTACCGATGGATTTCACATCCAGCATGGCTGAATTGTCGGGGTCGGACCCATCGGTGTTGATGGCTACCTGCGACCAGGCGCCCAGCCAGGCTGTGAGGAAAAACAGAATTAAAATCTTTTTCATAAAGTTATTTTTGAAAATATTTTTTCAAATTTTCCGCGTTAGACGGTTAATCAGTTTGTAATGATTTGTTCTGTATAATGAACGTTCTAAGAACATGAATTAACTCACTGGTAAGTAGTTAATCCTATGGTAAATTCAAAGCTAGAAAAGACCGGATATGGGACGTAAAAGTCTACATTGCTTTTAGCTAAGATTGTTAAGCCATTGGAGAAATCAAGATAATGTGCAAAACCAGAATCATACTGTGAGGAACTCCAGTAAGATTGAAGATTGTTAAAACCACCAATCGCAGCCCTGTTATTAGAAAGTATTTCTAACTCATTAATGGAAGGCAGATACCAATCACTGTAACCATTTAATACCAGGTCTCCACATTTTCTGGCAGCAATATTCGTCTCGGCACAGCCAGCCATAATGTCTATGGTGTTCTGATTGCCAGTTCCAACAGTAAAACCAATAGCCCCGGATAGTAATGTTCCATAACAGCCCCAATTCTCAGGAGGTAGGTCGTCGGGAGTGGCAATGATTCCATGAAACTCTCCGAAAACATATCCAGGGTCGCCGGGTGCCAGCACATAGGCGATCTTACCACCCTGGTAATTTTGACCAATAACCGGTCCGGCCGTGGCTGCACCACCTATCATATTGGTCCATGCAGTTCCGTTAAACACCTGCAACTCCCCGCTCGGGCCACAGTCAAGACACCATACAACAAGCCCCACTGCCGGATATGGTATCATCTGCTGTGCGAGACAGGTCATCCGTGGTGGCAGGAACCCTTTGGTGGTAGAACTGACATCCAGTGCTGCCGATGGATCAGGTGTGGTGGTTGCAATCCCGACATTGCCGCCCATAATGGCGGTTCGCTGCGCTCCTTTAATCAATAGGTTATCGTCAATATCCTCACTGATAAATACATAATCACCATCCCCGAAGTTTAGCTTTGAGCCTTCCCCATAGGTCGCCCCGGTGCCTGTAAGCCGTAAGGTATTATTTCCAGAAGGATCCGAAACCGTCAGCCGGTGCGTAGGTGTAATGTTTTCAATCCCCACATTGCCATTTGGAAGCACACTGATCCGCTCACCACCTACATAATTATCAAAAACTGACCAACGATCGCCGATGGTACCCATAAAATACTCACGCTGTGAATTTCGGGTGCGGACACCGGCATAATAATCATCCGGGGTTTCTATCAATATCCTCAGATTGGTTGAATCAAAAAGGTGCAGCTTATCATCCGGGAGTAATGGTTCCTATACCCGCGTTTCCGGTGATATTCGAATAGATATCATTGCCATTCAGCGTCCAGGGAGCCGTTGGCTAAGGTTGCCCAGGCAGTGCCGTTCCAGTAATAATAGCCGGGGGTTACATTGTCGGGCGGGGTACCTGCCGTTGCCGTATTGTAGATCAGCAGGCTGGTGGCCGGCGATGCAATGGTTGCAACATCCATAGTCCCGGTAAGGGCAACCCGCGGAATCAGCAGGCCTTTATCGATGGATTTTACATCCAGCATGGCTGAATTGTCAGGGTCGGAACCATCGGTGTTGATGGCTACCTGCGACATGGTGCTCAGACCGACTGTGAGAAAAAGAAGGATGAAAAGTTGTTTCATAAAGTAATTCTTAAATTGATTTTTAAAGTTCAAATGGGCACCCCCCGATAAGCCTTCCTTTGTTTGGAAAAGTTGCATCTAAGTGGAATATTTACATGCAGACAGGTTCAGGTAAAAATGAAACAAAACAGATTAATAGTCTCTGAGGCAACGGACAGAAAAACCGTAGCCCTTATAATCACCACTCATATAGGATTCTCCAGGACCTAAAGTCAGGTTCCATGCATTGGATTCGCTATCCTGCGAAGAGCACCAGTAATAACCGTAGGTCCCACGGCTGCCCAGATTCCCCGCATCAGAGCCAATATAACCCGCTGAATGCAGTTTCAGCGCAGAAGCATAGGCACTGAACATATTATTCCAGCCACCGCTTGCATCTACATTGCTCCATTCTGTTAACGTGGGGATGCGCCAACCGGTGCCAAGTTCAAGGGCACAGGGGTCATTGGCGGCCTGCCAGTCAGAATTTCCAGAATTAACACCTAACCAGTCGGATGGAGTGCGCACAGCGCCGGTATGTTTGTATCCCTGAAGGCGGTTAAACTGCCAATACCAGCCCGCAGATGCTTCCGTTGCATCGCTTGCACCAGATGCCTGCTGATCAGCGCCAAGGTTTCTGGTAATCCAGCATTTGGTAGGATCTCCCGGGATGTTGTTAACTGTGCCATAACTAACTACTTTATCAACAGGGGCAACACCTCCTGAAACCAGGTGGCTGATGCTGATTGGGAGTCCGCAGGGCGGAACCGGTTTCATCGATGACCATGCTGTTCCGTCGTATACATTCAATGCTTTTTCTGAGGTATTGTAAATAACCAGACCTTCGGCAGGAGCGGCAATGGCATTTCTTTGTGCGGTAGTTATCCGGGGTGGCAGGAATCCTTTGGTTGTAGAGCTGACATCCAGCAATGCCGACGGATCGGGCGTGGTGGTTGCAATACCCACATTGCCATCCGGAAGTACACTGATTCTTTCACCACCCACATTGTTATCAAAAACTGACCAACGGTCGCCGATGGTACCCATAAAATACTCACGCTGTGAATTCCTGGTGCGGACACCGGCATAGAAATTATCAGGTGTCTCGATCAATATCCTCAGGTTAACCGAATCAAAAAGATGCAGTTTATCATCCGGGAGTGTGGTTCCAATTCCAGCATTTCCGGTGATATTGGAATAGATATCATTGCCATTCTGCGTCCAGATACCGTTGCCGATGGTTGTCCAGGCAGTGCCCTTCCAGTAATACCGGAGTTACATTGTCGGGCGAGGTAAGCCATGCCGATTGTAAATCAGCAGGCTTGGCCGGCGATGCAATGGCTGCCCGTTCCGTGGTAAGGGCCACCCGCGGGATCAGCAGGCCTTTACCGATGGATTTAACATCCAGCATGGCTGAATTGTCGGGGTCGGAACCATCGTTGTTGATGGCTACCTGTGACCAGGCACTCAGCCCGGTAGCAAGGAAAAGAAGTAAGAACAGTTTTTTCATATGGATGATTTTTTGATTACATTTTTAATAATTCCTGGTCAGCCGGTAAATCTTTGTGCTGCGTGATGGTCTGAAAAATGATGTTACGAGGTTTTAATTAAAATGCTCAACGGTTAAACCTGCATTCAGGTCGTTAAATACTAGGCAGGCTCAGGTTTAAAAAGCCCGGACAGCACGCACATAGTTACCATTGTACTTTTCGATGGAGAGCTGGGCACCATTTAAGAAGTTCAGTAGCGATGCATTGTTTGGGCCCGTCTCGGAAGAACTCCAATATGCGGTAATAACAAAACCACCAATCACAGCCCTGTTCAGGTATAGCTTGTTCAATTCATCGATTGATGGCAGATACCAGTCGCTGTATCCGTTTAAATCCAGGTCTCCGCAAATTCTCGCCGCTATACCAGCATCATCACAGCCGGCCAGAATGTCAATGGTGTTCTGATTGCCGGTTCCCAATGCTGTGCCATCAGCTCCGGTAATTGAGGCTCCATAACAGCCCCATGCTCCTAATCCCTGGTCAGCAGGAGCGGCAATGAGTCCATGAAACTCTCCTGCAGTGTATCCGGGGTCACCGGGTGCCAGCACCCAGGCAATTATACCACCCTGATAACTATCACCTACCAGCAAAATTGCAGGAGTACCATCGTAATTCATCCATTCGGCGCCATTGTAGTAATTGGGTTTATTGGTCGTTGTGTTATATATCATTAATCCAGCTATGGGGGTTATAGCATCCCGTTGTTCTATGGTCATTCTTGGCGGCAGGAATCCTTTGGTTGTGGAACTGACATCCAGGGCTGCAGAAGGATCGGGCGTAGTCGTTGCAATCCCCACATTGCCATCCGGAAGTACACTGATTCTTTCACCTCCCACATAGTTATCAAAAACTGACCAACGGTCGCCGATGGTTCCGGTGAAATATTCACGTTGAGCATTCCGGGTCACAATGCCTGCATAATAAGGATCCTGGCTTTCAATCATCAACCTGAGACTGCCTGAACTATACAGATGCAATTTGTCGCCGGGGGTGGTTGTTCCGATACCTGCGTTGCCGGTGATACTCGAATAGATATCATTGCCATTCTGCGTCCAGATACCGTTGCCGATGGTTGTCCAGGCAGTGCCGTTATAGTACCAGTAGCTTTGGGTGGTAAGGTCATACACGGAAAGCCCGGTGACCGGTGAGGCAATGGCTTCGCGTTCCGTGGTGGTCATCCTGGGAAACAGCACGCCTTTAGAAGTGGATTTCACATCCAGCATGGCTGAATTGTCGGGGTTGGAGCCATCGGTGTTAATGGCTACCTGGGCTTTCAGGGTAGTTGTTAAAAGCATTAAAAAAATCAGTGCAAATGTTTTCATAAACAGAAATATTAAAAATTATACAATCAAGATCCGTATCCGGCAACAACAGATACCTGTTATGACGGTTATTACAAAAGAATAATCAAAGGAATAAGGTTATATTGCTATATAAAGCAATAACAGAGTAATGGCAGGGGTTGTAGAAAATCAAAAAAAATACCAATCAATGAACTTAGATTAAAGCTAAATAAGAAGCTGATCCCGGGACTGTGATGTTAAACCTGCAATATTAAAAGCCAGGCCTGAAAATCGTTCAGCGTTTTATTTTTAAATAAATGATTCCGAATCAGGTGTTCATCTTCATTTTCGAAAAATCATCTGCAGATGAAGCGATATCAGGCTGAATAACAAAGAAAACAGCCGGTTGCTTTGACCTTCTGATGGAGTCCCATACCACCCTAATCAAATCCTCCGCTAATTTAGAATGAATCTAAATAAATAAGAGTTAAATTATTGTTAACGTTTAAATTGCTGATAATGTTTATATCTGATAGTTATATCTGGATTATACCTCAAAAAGATTTTTTTAATGAATTGCTAAAAATTTTCTTTTCAATTGCGCATTTTTTCCTCTGATCTGTGAATATGGATAATTTCTGTGATTTGACTTATTGAAAAACAATTGCCTGACGCTTCTAAAGATAGAGTTGCATTTTCTGAAAGAAAATTCTTATTCGCATCATAAACCTGAACCCAACAAAATTGTTTTATTGATGGAGGATTTCAGAAATAAATCGACGAAATTGGATTTATATACTTATATATCTATATTTGTATATAATACGGAACCCGCAATATTATATACAGGAATAACCCTGTAAGAACATCAAACTTCAGAAAGGAATTGACACAATGAGAAACAATAAGAATATTAATCCGGAATTGTTGAATTCCAGGATATACTTAACAGCATTATTGATATTCTTCGTTTCTCTCTATTCCCGGCAGGTCTGTGCACAAAGCTGGTCTTCAATCGGAGGCGGCATGAACGACTGGGTTTATGCATCTACAATATACAATGGGGATTTGATCGTTGGCGGAAAATTTACTACAGCTGGCGGTGTCAGTGCAGATCATGTTGCCCGTTGGAATGGAACAGCCTGGGAACCTCTTGGCCTGGGCGTGAATGGCAAAGTAAATGCGTTGATTGAATACAACGGAAATCTGGTGGCCGCCGGAGAATTTACCAGTGCCGGAGGATTGGATGCAAATTTTATTGCGCAGTGGGATGGCACCTCCTGGAACGATGAATTAGGGGGAGTCGGGAGTACAGTAACTTCGCTTGCAGTCATTGGCAGCGATTTATTTGTAGGAGGCTATTTTACAGAAGCCGACAATATCCCGGTGAACTATATTGCCAAACGGAATGATGCCGGATGGTCGGCACTTGGAAGTGGAGTGGTGGGTGTTGAAGGACAGGTAATGGCTTTAACTGTTCACAATGGTGAACTTTATGCCGGCGGATTTTTCACGTCTGCCGGTGGTATAGTGGCAAACCATATTGCAAAGTGGAATGGCACATCGTGGTCAGCATTGGGCAATGGGATAGGAGGTATAGTATATACACTTGCCGAATACAACGGCAACCTTGTCGCAGGTGGATTATTTTTGTCGGCCGGTACAATATCTGCAAATCATATTGCATCGTGGGACGGTAGTTCCTGGTCAACCTTTGGAAGTGGTATGGCAGGCACCTTTTACCAATATGTGTTCGCACTTGCCGTGTATAACGGCAATCTGGTTGCAGGTGGGTATTTTACATCTTCAGGTGGTGTTTCAACCAATGGAATTGCTCAGTGGAATGGAACTGACTGGAGTGGAATGAATGGCGGGCTGTTTTACCCTGGAAATGTATATGGCACACACACTTTATGCAACTATGGTCCGGACCTGATTGCTGGTGGCCTGTTTTATTCAGCAGGAACTACAGCCGCAAACAATATAGCAGTCTGGAATGAACCTGTAAATTCTAACCGAACATTAAACCTGACCGCGTTAGTTGAGGGTTTTTATAATACTGAAACCGGATTCATGAACCAGGCACAGAATATTGATATTGATGGTATTCCCTACAACAACTTCCCAGGTTCTATAGTCGACACCCTTAATGTAATATTGGCCACACCTGACTCTCCGTGGAATTATGTCCTTCAGGAAAATGGTGTAAATCTTAATACCGATGGCTCTTTGTCAATTGCAATTCCCTTGTCGCTGAACGGCTCATACTATATTGTCATTAAACACCGTAACAGCATAGAAACATGGTCAGCTGAGCCGGTTCTGATGAGTGGAGGCGTTGTGAATTATGATTTTACCGATTCCGCTTCGAAAGCTTATGGAAACAACATGCTCCTGACCACCGACGGGCGGTATGTAATCTATGGGGGTGATGTTTTCAGGGATGATGCAGTGGATACCGGCGATATGACGCCTGTTGACAACGATGGCTCGGCTTATACAGCTGGTTACCTGACCACGGATGTTAATGGTGATGGCATCGTAGATTCAGCTGACATGACAACTGTAGACAATAATTCAGGTAATTTTGTGGGAGCAATGCATCCCTGAATGGAGTCTGGTTTCCGGTTAATTTCTTAAGAAATCTACCATTGGTAAAAGCAATTAGAAGCAATCCGAAAATTGAATTGGGTTCCTATTGGTGCTTGCTGTTATTTATTGGATAGAATAATATTTGTGCCTTCAAATATTATTCATTTTCAATTTTTTCGATGCGGTTTATCAACTCTTCAATCTTATTGTTCAGGTTATCAATGATGGTTTGCTGTTCCTGAACTGCTTTGACCAGAGGCACCACAAACTGTGAATATTTCAATCCGTACAGGTCATCATCATTCTGAGGTCGCGATATTCCGCTGAAATCATACCCCGATGCTTCAGCAGCCGATTCCACTTCCTGGGCAACAAATCCGGAATAACGGATTTGTTCTTTTTCATTCCGGGAACGTTGGGTAAAGTCATCGGGTGCCCGGTAATCTTTTGTGCCTGACGAATTGGTGTGTTCATCTTCTTTCAGATAAGCAGCCAGCTTATTTACCTCAAGATTGTAGGTAACCGGTCGCAGCCTCATAATGAAGTCAAGACCACTTACATCTTCATCAATGTTCTTTTTAAAGCGTACGTCACTCAGATCTGTCCAGGGCTGATATCCGCCAATTTCGGTAATGGAAGAATTGCCGATCCGCACCTTGTTACTCCCGGTCACAGTGGCCTGACTGCCAATAATGGTTGAATTGGAGTAGGTACCAAAGAACCCCTCTGCACTGTAACCCAGAAAAGTGCAATCATTTCCGGCGTTTTGATTTCCTCCTGCATCGGAACCGACTGCCGTATTGTTACTTCCGGTTGTATTGAAATATAAAGCCTGGGTTCCATGTGCACTGTTGTGCCCCCCGGTGGAGTTATTCCACAGGACCTGGTATCCGCTGGCTGTGTTGCTGTTACCTGTATTATTTGATACAATATTTGAACCCCGCAGCGCCTGATACCCAATGGCTACATTTTGGTTATCAAAAGCTGTTAACGTATTGTTGGAGTAGGACATTGCACCATATCCGACTGCCGTGGCATTGCTACCTGTAAAATTATGCTTGAGGGCTTCTAAACCATAAGCGGTATTGAAACTGCCTGTCGTATTGAACTGAAGAGCGCCAAATCCGGCTGCAGTATTGGAACTTCCAGTTGTATTATTATAAAGCGCCCACATGCCACCCGCATAGTTCTCACTTCCGGTTGTGTTTGAATAAAGGGACTCGACTCCATAAGCACTATTATGAATACCATCCGTGTTGGAATTCATGGAATACATTCCAACGGCTGTATTGAGGGCACCTCCTGTATTTGAGTAGAGGGATTTCGCACCGATTGCTGTATTTCCAGCCCCGGAAACGATATTCAACAATGCCTGATACCCAACGGCTGTATTTACATTTCCGGTATTTAAAGATGCATCCGGCGATCCCCTGAGGGCTTCAAATCCAACTGCAACGGATTGGTTCTCGAAGGGTACCGTAGTATTGTTGGCATACCGCATCGCATTTGCTCCCATTGCTGTGGCTCTGCTTCCGGTTACATTGGAAGTAAGCGCGTTGGTTCCGCTTGCTGAATTGTCAGTGCCGGTGGTGTTTGAAAAAAGTGCGTAGGCTCCGTTAGCGGAATTTCCATTTCCGGTAGTATTGCTGTAAAGTGCGTCAATTCCTTGCGCGGCATTGTAGGTTCCGGTAGTATTGGATATAAGCGCAAATACGCCGCTCGCCGTATTCTGACTACCGGATGTATTGTTCAACAATGCTTTATAGCCCAGGGCAGTATTGCCATACCCTGTATTGGCAGATGATGTAGTCGAGCCTCTCAGGGCTTCAAATCCTACGGCCACGTTGGAGTTGTCGAAGGGAACCGAAGTATTGTTGGCATACTGCATCGCATTTGCGCCAACAGCTGTGGCTTTGCTTCCGGCTACATTGGTAGAAAGTGCATTGGTTCCGCTGGCTGAATTGTCAGACCCTGAGGTGTTTGCATAAAGTGCATAAGCTCCGTTTGCGGAATTCGTATTTCCGGAAGTATTGCTGTAGAGTGCGTCAACTCCATGGGCAGCATTGTAATTTCCGGTGGTATTGAAAATAAGCGCATATACTCCGGTGGCCGTATTCTGACTACCGGATGTATTGTTCACCAATGATTGAAAGCCCAGGGCAGTATTGTAATTCCCTGTATTCGCAGATGCAGTGGTCGACCCTCTCAACGCCTCATATCCTAATGCAACATTATAGTTCTCGAATGACACAGGGGTGTTGTTTGAATAGTACATTGCATTGGTACCAATGGCAGTTCCGTAATTGCCTGCTGTATTTGAAAAAAGTGCATTGGCACCAACTGCTGTGTTGGAAGTTCCGGTCAGGTTGTACACCAGCGAATTGAAACCAGCCGCTGTATTAAATTGCCCCGTCGCATTTGTAAAGAGCGACTGCCACCCGATTCCCGTATTGCCGGGCTGTGTGGTGCTCTTCCCGGCAGTATAACCCAGAAATGTGGACCAGCCTGTGTTCTCTATTCTTCCGGATTGCTCATTGTTCACTTTCAAAACAAGAGGCACAGCATCTGTTGTTCCGATAAAATTCGTTGAGGCAGTAGTGCCGCTGTTTCCAGTTAGTCCCCATCCGGAACCGCTACCGGCTATTACCCAGGCAGGACTAGAGGGGGTGCCGGAATTGTAATAAAAACCCGGAGAAATATCTGTTTGGTAGATCATCAATCCATTGGCCGGGCTTACTATTGCATTTCGCTGGGCTTGGGTCATTCTTGGCAAGAGCAATCCCTTATTAGTGGATTTAACATCCATCATGGCTGAATTATCAGGCAATGTGCCATCGGTGTTGATGGCTACCTGGGCATTTACAGCAATACCTGTTATTAAGAATATTATATAGATCACTTTTTTCATGAGACCTGGTTTTTAAGGGTGATTTGATTCTAACTTTTCGATGCGTTGCATTAATTGCTCATTCTGCGACTTCAATAAATCCATTGTTAGTTTCAGTTCATCAATGGTTGTTTTTTGCGCTCCGTTTATAGTGCTTAATTCCTGAACTGCTTTTACCAGTGGTACCACAAACTGTTCGTAACTCAGGGTATAGAGCCCCCATTCGTTTTGGGGCGCCGCAAAACCACTGAAATCATATGCAACATCCCTGGCTGCCTGTTCTACTTCCTGCGCAATAAAGCCAGTGTATCTGATATTTTCATTTTCACTTTTCCCGGGGTAATCCGGGGTTTCCTTATTCCCGGTTATACTTGCGATGGCATTGTTACTAATAAGATAGGTAACCGGTCTCAACCGGTTAATAAACTCAAGTCCTTTAACATCTTCCATCACATTGTTTTTAATCCTTGCATCCGAAAAAGTGCTCCAGGTTACTTTGCCTCCGATGTATGCAGTATTCATGTTGCCGATGAAAACCTGGTTCTGATAAGCATTCAGAAAGCCGTCGTTACCGATGCTTATGGTATTATACAGGTTGGTTGTATTGGGATGGGTGCCTGAATTGCGGCCAATCGCTATATTGCCGGAACCGGAAACATTGGCAGAAAGCGCATTTTCGCCAAGGGCTACATTTTCTGATCCCGACTGATTGCCTGACAAAGCACTGTACCCGATGGCTGAATTAAAATTTCCGCCAATGTTATTTTGCAGTGCGCGGTATCCTGCGGCGAGGTTGGCACTTCCATTGGTATTATCAAAAAGAGACTGGTAGCCGATGGCGGTGTTATTTGTTCCTGTATTATTGTTGGGTAACGCTGCAAAGCCAACAGCTGCATTATTATCCCCCAGATTAAACAACAATGCTGATTCTCCAACCGCAACATTATTATTCCCTGTTAAATTGTAAAGCATCGCCTGATCGCCGATGGCTGTATTGGCACTTCCGGTAGTATTGGAGTACAATGACATGCTGCCTGACCCGACATTATTTATTCCTGTCGTATTGGAATACAATGACTGGTAACCGGTGGCACAATTGTACCCTCCTGACTGGTTTGAATAGAGCGCCCGGTAGCCGTTGGCTGTATTTGCATCGCCGGTTGTATTGGCTAGTAAGGCATCCTTTCCTGTAGCCGTGTTCTTCGATCCTGTGGTAGTGGCAAAGAGGGCATTCCTGCCCAGGGCTGTGTTCTCAATTCCGGTTGTATTATGAAAAAGTGCATAGGCTCCAAAGGCACTGTTGTCATAACCAATCGTATTGAAACTTAGAGAATAATATCCAATTGCTGAATTGTACCCACCTTCAGTATTGGCAAAAAGGGAATGTTCGCCGATGGCTACATTGGAATTTCCGGTTGTACTGGCTTGTCCTGCGCCTGTTCCCAGATATACACTGGCAGTGGTTGGATTCAGTTCTCCGGCCCATGTATTGTTGGTCCTGAAACGAAGTGACTGGTTATCTGTAGTGCCGAGAAAATTGACAGCCGGGTCAGTACCGGCATTCCCTGAAATACCCCATCCTGAAACGTTGCCTGAAATTACCCATGCAGGGCTGGCTGGTGTTCCGGAATTGTAATAGAGTCCCGGGGAATTATCTGTTTGATAAACCATGAGCCCTGTAGCAGGATTTAGAATTGCATTCCGCTGGATCAGTGTCATTCTCGGCAGAAGAATCCCCCTGGAAGTTGATTTCACATCCAGCATGGCTGAATTGTCGGGATTTGAACCATCGGTGTTGATGGCTACCTGGGCCTGAATGCCGGTTATGAACAACATCAGAAAAAACAGTGCAATTGTTTTCATATTCAGAAGTATTAAAAAATTACAAAATCGAATGAAATGTGCGATAACAGAAGCCATCGGTTGCGACCGGCATGAAAGGGAAACGCTCAGAAAAAGGGGAAGATATTGCTGTACAAAGCAATAACAGAGGAATGGCAGGGATTATAGAAAACCAATAAAAAATATTTACCAAAGAACTTTGACTAAAACCAGATAAGGAGTTGATTTGTAGCCCAGGATGTTTGGCCTGAACTATTTAAAGAAAAGCATGAGAAATCGTCAGAAATTGTTTTGTATGAAACTGATTCAGACCCTGGTATTATTCCTTTTTTCGAAAAATCATCTGCAAATTAAGCAATACCCGGCTAAAATTCACGGCAAACAAGCGGTTGCTTTAATCCACAGAAGGTGTTACATGCCACCCTTATCAAATCTTCTGCTAATTTAGAATGATTTTAAATAAATAATGTTAAAATATTGTTAATGATTTGATTTAATTGGTATTAGATATATAATAGTCATTGATTAAACCGAAAATCAAATTTCAGCACAAGCCCTATCCAATAGTTACATGAATTGAGGGATTTTCTTATTCAAATTGTTCAGTCAGGGTATTACCCAGACGAATGGAGCGATGAAACTGCGCACACCTGGCTTTCAAATATTCCTGAAGAAAGTTTCCGTTAACCGAAGACTCCGATTCCTGAAAGAGAAGTAAAATTAAATCATAACTAATTAAAGATCAACACAAAAGGCTTCTGCACAACCTGACATGCCAGATTGAACCAAACAGACCCTTCAGATCATTACTTTTTATAACCGGATACCCTTTTAACACGGGAATTGAATTAATGCCCTGCTTTATCAATTAATCTCATTAATTGCTCATTCCGGATTCTTAATTCTTCATTGATTTGTTTCAGTTCCAGGTTTGTTTTTTCCTGGGCTTCGAATTTAGCATTCAGTTCCTGTACAGCTTTAACCAGAGGCACCACAAATTCAGCATAACGAAGTCCGTATAAGCTATTTTCATTTTGCGGCTTGTCAACCCCGCTGAAATCAAACCCGATATTTTGGGCTGCAATTTCCACTTCCTGGGCGACAAAACCGGTTGTAACAGGCCCGTATTGATCACCGGTATAGAATTTTGCTGAATTATCCTTTTCGTTGATCTTCGAATGGCTTGCAGTGATACCGGTTAAATCACTGATCCGTTCGCGGTTCAGCCGGTAAGTAACCGGGCGCAATTGGGTGATGAAACTCAGACCCGGCACATCTTCCTTTACATTCTCCTTGACCCTGCCGTCTGAAATATTGGTCCAGTTTTGGTACCCTCCTATCGAACCAACAAAGGTATTTCCTATTCTCACCATATCAGAACCCGTTGCCATGGCATCAATCCCGATGCAGGTGGTATTATACAACATTCCTGAAACGGGGCCGGTATTATATCCAACAGCTGTATTATAGGCACCCAACGTATTGAAATAGATTGAATTGACTCCAACTGCAGTATTCTGAAACCCCTCTGTATTAAAACTCAGAGCATTCGTGCCGGTTGCTGTATTGTAACTTCCTATGGTATTAAGTGTAAGCGCCCGAACCCCGGTGGCAGTATTGAGGAAACCATCGGTGTTTAATGACAATGCCCAGTATCCTGTCGCAGTGTTCCATCCGCCGGTAGTATTGGCATACATGGATTGCCATCCAACAGAAGTATTATAAATTCCTGTGGTATTCGAATAAAGGGATTGCATTCCGACAGCTGTATTCTGAAACCCCGTTGTATTGAAGTAGAGGGCACTTACGCCGTCAGCAGTATTCTCATAGCCGGTAGTATTATAATACAGGGCATTATAGCCGGTGGAAGTATTATTATTTCCAGTGGTATTGGAAGTAAGGGAACTAAACCCGGTGGCTGTATTGTATGAACCTGTAGAGTTTTCATATAGGGCTGCGGCCCCGGTTGCAGTATTATCGGCCCCCGTGGTATTGAGGTACATGGACTGTGATCCGGAAGCTGTATTATGGGCTCCGGTGGTGTTGGAATAAAGAGCATACGATCCCAGGGCAGTATTACTGTAACCAGAAGAGTTAGATGGAAGAGCATTCATCCCAATGGCTGTATTGTAGCTCCCGGTGGAATTTGCATACAAGGCTTTGAATCCCTGGGCAGTATTGCCGGAACCAGTCGTATTCGAATACATTGAAATAACTCCAAACGAAGTGTTGAACATCATCTGGTCGATTTTCCCGGCCGGTAAGTTGTTGACTTTAAATACCAGGGGATTATTATCTGTGGTACCGATAAAATTGCTTCCAGGGCTGGTACCGGCATTGCCTGTCAGGCTCCAGTTGCTGGCGCTGCTATTGGTCCATGATGTCTTTCCTGCTGCGTCAGAGGTCAGTACTTTTCCTGCTCCCTGAGTTCCATCTACTACACTGAAAGTTCCATGCACATCGAAGCTGGTGGCGGGGTTATCCGTTCCTATTCCAACCCGTTGTGTTCCTCCATTCAGAAAGAGAAGATTATGACCCTGGGAGCCTAATGAAAGTACATTGTAGCCTCCTTCCTGGCCAGCCTGCATAATACCGGCGGCACCAGCCCCGCCTCCATTAATGGCAACACCCATTTTTAACCTGTAGAGACCATTCCCGATCCTGAAATCTCCTTCCCCGTTTACTACATCCCAGTTATTCCCTCCGTTTATATCAAACAATGTGGCTGGAATTGCAGTACCAATTCCAACATTTCCCGTGGTATACGCAATATGATTGCCATTGGTAATCCACTGGCTGTTCATTGCCGACCAATAGGGAGACCCGGGCGTTCCAAAATTTGAAAAGAACTGATTGTTATCCGTGCAGAAAACCAGCAATCCGGTGGCCGGACTTACAATGGCATTCAGTTGGGTTAACGTCAACCTTGGAATCAACAATCCTTTCGATGTGCTTTTTACATCCAGCATGGATGAATTGTCGGGATTGGAACCGTCGGTATTGATGGCTACCTGGGCGTGGACAACCGGACTTATCGCCAGAAATAACAGAAATAACAGGTTTTTCATTTTCCAAAGAATTAAGCGTTCATCTACCTTGTTTTGAATTAATCAAAAATTGTATTGGGTGCAGAACTGCCTGTGAAAGAAGGATTTTTTCCTTTCAGGGAAGAACTTGTATCTAAATACCTCCATATAACATGAACATTATACTATTGTTTCCGGGGTATTGATAAATAGGGTTTGAAAAACCCCGGGGGGGGGGCCCCCAAAAAGGGAAAACGGGGGGGGGGGGAAAAGGGGGGGGGGGAAAAGAAAAGGGGGGGGAAAAAAAATCTTCTTTAAAAAAAACCCGGGGGGGGGGGGGGGAAAAAATTTTTGGGGGGGGCCAAACCGGGGGGGGGCCTCTTTTTTTTACCACAAAACAAAACCGGGGGGGTATTTTTAGAAAAAAAGGGGGGGGGGTTGGGGAAAGAAAAAAAAATGGGGGAGGGGGAAAAAAAAAAATTTTAAATTAAATGGGTTAAAAAAATAAAATTTTTATTGTTTGGTTGATTAAGGGGAAATAAAGGGGAATAAACTAAATAAGAAAGACAATGTGGTTCATATTCCGCCTTTAAATGAAGAAGATGAACTTCGGATTCAACGTATAAAACCGTTCATACATGACTATCAGGTCTCCTGAAATTTTTATTGAAATTCAGGTGAATTATCGGCTAATCTGATTGGCTTCAACCAGGATTTTTAATTCATCGAGTTGTTTCTGCAATAAATCGATCCTTTCTTCTTTTGCTTCAAGTTGTTTTTGCTGCTCCTGAATGGCTGCTGTTAGCACAGGGATCAGTCCGGTATAATTGACAGCTTTAAACTCCACAGGTTGTTCTTTTTTTGCTGGATTCACCTTCACCAGTTCCGGGAAAACACTTTCAAGATTTTGCGCTGTGAATCCATATTGTGTGTCGGCAGGCAAGTTCAGTTCCGGAAATTCTGTGGTTCTGAAGTCATAGGTCTTTACATCCAGTTTCATTAACTTCTCCAATCCATCCTGCAAGGGCAGTATGTTTTCCTTGAGTTTTTCATCTGAAGGTAAGTAACTTCCCGAACAATACACGTTGCCTGAAAAATAACCGGCATAGCCCAATGTTGTTGCATAGGCATATAGCCCCCATGTGCCCGGGGTTGTTCCTCCTGCATAAATTGTGGCAAGTGTTCCTCCGTTATAGGGACTGAGAATATATGCGGCCGTATAATCCGATGAGTTTATATGTAAATCATACGATGGGTCAGTTTTAAGGCCAATTTTGCCTGAAAACCTTGCATTATTATTGACAAGGTTTAATGTGAGGGCATCACTTCCGAAAGTCCAGTTACGTATGTTGAAATTATTACTGCCTAAAGTTCCTGCGGTCCACAAATCAACGCCACCCTGGCGATGAATTACATACCCATTATCAGTAGAGGCCACTTTATCTAAGACTACTCCAGCCCAACCGATCGTACCTTTCACATTAATAAATGCGTATGTATTTTGCACATCCAGCGTGTAATTCGGAACACTTGTACCTATGCCCACATAACCTCCGTTGTAATTTATACCTGATCCATTGGATACCCAGGGGCTGTTTATAATAACCCAATTTGGGGTTGCAGGCGTCCCTTTGTTTGAAAAGTACAGGTTATTATCCGTGCAGAAAATCAGCAATCCCGTCGCCGGGCTAACAATTGCATCGCGCTGGGCCTCGGTCATGCGCGGGATAAGCATTCCTTTTGAGGTGGATTTCACATCCAGCATGGCTGAATTATCGGGAGCTGTTCCATCGGTGTTGATGGCTACCTGGGCATTGACCATTGTTCCGAACGCCAGGAACAGAAGAAATATCAGGTTTTTCATATGATTTCGTGTTGAGATTATTTATTTTCCAGTTTTTCGATGCGTTGCAATAACAGGTGAATCATCTGGTCTTGCTCTTCCAGTTTTGTCTGCTGTGCTTGATTTATGGCACTCAATTCCTGCATTCCTTTCACTAAAGGGACCACAAACTCAGCATACCGCAATCCATAATAATCATTTTCATTTTCAGGTGCATCGACCCCACTGAAATTATAACCGATGCTTTTTGCTGCCGCTTCTACCTCCTGAGCAATGAAGCCGGTGGTGACTCCGCTTAACCTTTCTCCTGACGGGAAAGTGGTTGACGGATCCTGTTCTTTAAGTTTTCTCCGGCTTTCCGCAACACCTGAAAAATCATTGATCTTATCCCTGTCAAGCTGATAGGTAACAGGCCGCAAAAGATTTATAAAACTCAGGCCGGGAACATCTTCCCTGACATTTTCCTTGAACCTGCCATCCGAAATATTTGTCCAGTTCTGGTACCCCCCGATGGAGGTAACAAAGACATTTCCGATTCTCACCATATCGGTCGCTGTAGACCTGGCATCGGTTCCTATGCAGGTTGTGTTTGATAAACCGGTCGCATTGGGCCCGGTATTGTAACCAACTGAGGTATTATAAGATCCTGAAGTATTATTTATCAATGAATTAGCTCCGACAGACGTATTTTGAAATCCGGATGTTGTTGCGAGAGAAGCATGATATCCAAAAGCAGTATTCAGGTCATTGGTATTATTGTATAAGGCATTCGAACCCATCGCAGTATTATTGTTACCGGTATTGTTGACCATCATTGCCGCTGTACCGGTTGCTGTATTGTCATGGCCGGTTGTATTCCAGGCCAGTGCATAATATCCGTTGGCACAATTATAATACCCGATGGTGTTATTCTGCATGGCGGAACCACCGGTAGCTGTATTTGCGATTCCACTTGAGTTCGAATAAAGGGCATCTTTTCCCGTTGCAGTATTGCTGTTGCCGGAATAATTGCTTTTCAGGGCAGAAACGCCGGTTGCAGTATTGTCAAAACCTATATTGTTGTTAAAAAGAGCATCAGCACCTGTAGCTGTATTATAATTTCCCGTGGTATTGTGATAAAGGGCTTCCCATCCGGTTGCTGTATTGGCTGCTCCGCCACTGTTGCCGAACAGCGCCTGCATTCCGGTAGCCGTATTGTAAAATCCCACAGTGTTATAATAAAGTGCCTGATAACCTGCGGCGGTATTGCTGTATCCCGTGGTAGTGCTATACATGGCTCCATGTCCGCTTGCTGTGTTATTGTTTCCTTCTGTATTCGAAAACAAAGCACCATAGCCGAAAGCAGCATTATTGTTTCCAGTGGTATTTGAAAAAAGGGCCTGCACACCATTGGCAGTGTTATAATTTCCGGCGGTATTGTTGTAAAGCGACTGGTATCCCCCGGCAACATTATAGCTCCCGCTGCTATTCAGGCAGAGTGTCTGGTATCCTGAAGCGGTGTTAAAATTCCCGGTGTTCACATCCGGATTAAAAGAGCCCCGGAGTGCTTCATACCCGATGGCTACATTGGCGCTGATGTATGGAGTAACTGTATTGTTGGCATAAAACATTGCATTCGCACCAACAGCTGTTGCATTGCTTCCGGCCCTGTTACTCATCAGTGCATCTCTTCCGCTGGCTGTATTGTAGCTTCCTGAATTGTTCAAAAAAAGCGAACCTACTCCTGTCGCTACATTTGAATTCCCGGTGGTATTCTGATACAGGGAAGCATTCCCGCTGGCAACGTTTGCTTCTCCGGTTGTATTAAAATAAAGGGATTGCACTCCACTCGCATTGTTATATGAACCGGTTGTGTTAGAGTAAAGTGCAAGGTATCCGAAAGCACTGTTTTCAACCCCAGTCGTATTGGAATAAAAAGCCTGAAAACCAGCTGCACTGTTGTGCCAACCCGTGGTACCTGAAAAAGAAGCCTGATATCCCAGGGCTGTGTTACCAGCACCACTGGTGATTGAATTCATGGCCTGGTATCCAAGTGATGTATTGAACAGCAGTTGATCTACTTTTCCTGAAATCTGGTTATTGACCCGGAAAGATAAAGGTGTGTTATCGATTGTCCCGATGAAATTTACACCTGCCGAAGTTCCGCCATTGCCAGTCATACCCCAGCCGGAGCCGGTTCCGGCAATCACCCAGGCAGGACTGGAGGTTGTTCCTGAGTTGTAATAAAATCCGGGGGCATTATCTGTCTGATAAACCATCAATCCGTTGGAAGGACTGACAATAGCATTCCGCTGTGCCTGTGTCATTCTTGGCAAAAGAATGCCTCTTGCTGTGGATTTAATATCCAGCATGGCTGAATTGTCGGGGCCGGAGCCGTCGGTGTTGATGGCTACCTGGGCATTGGTTACAATACCTATAGCAAGAAATAACAAACAGATCAGTTTTTTCATCGGTTTTTGGATTGGTTATCTGGCTTCTAATTTTTCAATACGTTGGATTAGTTGTTCATTTTGTTTTGTCAGCTCATTCACTGTATTTTTCAACTCTTCGTTTGTAACATTTAATTCCTGCACCGCCTTCACCAGAGGTACCACGAAATCCGCATATCTCAGGGCATAAACATCCTTTTCATTTTTCGGAGCATCTACACCTGAAAAATCATAACCCAGTTGTTGCGCGGCCTTTTCTACTTCCTGAGCCACAAAACCAGAGGTAATTCGGCTCATTACTTCGCCTTTATAAGCAGCATCAATTCCCAGGTAGCCATTGATAGCATTGCGGTTCAGACGATAGGTGACAGGACGGAGCTGGTTGATAAACGCAAGGCCTGGAACATTTTCATTGAGGTCTTCCTTGAAGCGGCCATCGGAGATATTGCTCCAGTTGACGTAGCCCCCAATAGAATTGACAAATATATTACCGATGCGCACCTGGTCGGTGGCTGTGCAGGAGGCATCAATGCCCAGCGTTGTGGTATTGCTCAGGTTGGCTGAATTAGGGCCTGTATTATAGCCTACAGCTGTATTATAGGAACCGGTGGTGTTGTTTACGAGGGAGTTGGCACCCAGAGAAGTATTCTGGAACCCGGTAGTTGAAGAATAAGCAGCATGATAACCTACTGCCGTGTTATAGGAAGTAAGGCTGTTGAACAAAGAACTGTTCCCCCAGGCTGTGTTGAAATTACCGGTCAGGTTCTGAAACATTGCATTCTCACCGCCAACAGTATTCTCATTGCCTGAATCATTGCCTGATAATGCGTATGGCCCGACAGAAACATTACCTGAGCCGCTTTGATTCAACCAAAGTGCATTTCTTCCTATGGCTACATTGCTGTTTCCGGATGTGTTTTCTTCCATTGCCATCAAGCCAATTGCAACATTTCCGGAACCAATGTTATTATAATATAAGGCTGAATAACCAACAGCAGTATTATCTGTTCCGGTTATATTACTATAAATCGCAAAAGAGCCAATTCCGGTATTATAGCTGCCACTAATATTCAGAAAGAGTGCTCTGGCACCGAAGGATACATTCCTGATTCCGGTTGTATTGGAATGCAGAGATTGGTATCCTGTGGCTGTGTTTTCAACTCCGATTGTACTTGCATATATTGACTGGTACCCCAATGCGACATTGCGAATACCGGTGGTATTTGAATTTAATGATTGATATCCCAGGGCTGTATTTAATAAAATATTATCAATTGTCCCTGATTTCTGGTTATTCACCCTGAATGAAAGCCCAACATTTTCAATTGTTCCGATAAAACTGGAAGCAGAAACTCCAATATTGCCTTTAAGTCCCCACCCTGAACCGGTTCCTACCATTTCCCATAAAGGGTTGACAGGATTACCAGAATTAAAGTAATATCCGGGAATACCATCAGACTGAAAAACCAATAACCCGGTAGCAGGATCTGGAATCGCATTTCTTTGATTGAAAGTCAACCGGGGAACCAAAACTCCCTTTTCAGTGCTTTTAACATCAAGCATGGCTGAATTATCGGGCAATGAGCCATCGTTATTGATGGCAACCTGGGCACTGATGCTGCCAATTGCAAAAATGAAAAATAGAAGTATAGAAGTAGTTAATCTCATATTTGAAGCGTTATTTGTTATTTTGTTTTAGTTCAAGTACCATTAGCTTAAGCTCATCAATTTGGCTTTGCTGGTTTTCAATGGTTTTTTGCTGGGCTTCAATCAGTAATTTCTGGGAATTATTATTTGCATCGAGTTCCTGCACAGCCTTTACTAAAGGCACTACAAAATCAGCGTATCTCAGGGCATAAACATCCTTTTCATTTTTCGGAGCATCTACGCCTGAAAAATCATAACCCAGTTGCTGCGCGGCCTTTTCTACTTCCTGGGCAACAAAACCAGAGGTAATTCCACTCGTGGCATCACCTTTATATGCTGCATCAATCCCCAGGTAGCTATTGATGGCATTCCGGTTCAGGCGATAGGTAACCGGCCGGAGCTGGTTGATAAATGAGAGGCCGGGAACATTTTCATTAAGGTCTTCCTTGAAGCGCCCATCGGAAATATTACTCCAGTTGGCGTAGCCGCCGATGGAATTGACAAAAACATTACCGATGCGCACCTGGTCAGTAGCAGTAGCAAGTGCATCAATACCCAGCGTGGTTGTATTCGACAGATTACCGGCATTTGGCCCGGTGTTATATCCAACAGCCGTGTTGTAAGACCCCGTGGTATTGTTTACCAAAGAATTAGACCCCAGAGCTGTGTTCTGAAATCCGGAAGTAACAGAAAAAGCAGCATGGTATCCAATGCCAGTATTGTGGTCAGAGGTGCTGTTAATCAATGCTTCACGCCCCCAGGCTGAATTATAATTTCCGGAAAAGTTATAGTACATTGCAGCATGCCCCCCTACGGTATTGTCATTCCCCCAGGCACTTGATCCCAGGGCATTGACACCGATGGCAATGCTATAATTACCGGTATTATTACCTCCCAGGGCATTCACTCCCAGTGCAGTATTTTCATTTCCTGTTGAGCTGGAAGCCAAAGCTCCCATTCCAACAGCAGTATTATTGTTGCCGTTTGTATTTGACGCCAGAGCGCCATTCCCAATGGCTGTATTGGAATATCCAAATGTATTATCATACATTGACATCATCCCGACTGCGGTGTTGTGGTGACCTGATGAGTTGGAATACAAGCTTCTCGCCCCGAATGCCGCATTGCTATGCCCGGTTGTATTGTGGAACATCGACAGCATGCCTGATGCAGCATTACTATATCCTGCAGTGTTGTTATAAAGCGACTGAAATCCCGATGCAGTATTTTCGGCACCGGTTACATTGGAGAATAAAGACTGATATCCATTGGCAACATTGTAGGATGCTGTTGTGCTGTTGAAAAGTGTCTGATATCCGATAGCGGTATTGAATGATCCGGTAGTATTGGTGTATAATGAATAAGCACCATAAGCAGCATTGCTGTTCCCGGATATATTTCCACTCATCGAAGAGCTGCCGGCAGCCATATTTTCAGTCCCGATGGTATTGGCCGACAATGCATTTATCCCTAAAGCGGTATTATAAACGCCCGCGGTATTCGAATACATGGCATTAAATCCTATGGCACTGTTGCCGTATCCATTGGTGTTGAACCGAAGCGAAAAATTACCAAATGCCGAATTGTGATGGCCGGAAATATTTGAATTAAGAGCATAATAGCCCACACCGGCATTGTCATCCCCAACGGTATTTGAATACATTGCACTATGCCCTATTCCCAGATTGTAATTGCCATTGGTATTTGACCGTAAAGCCTGATATCCTATCGCGGTATTCTGAGCGCCTGCTGTATTGGTCAGGAGTGATTGGAATCCAAAAGAAGCATTCTGGTTACCGGTTGTATTTACATTCATCGACTGATAGCCGAAAGATGTATTGGAAACCGGATCGATTTTGCCGGCATTCTGATTATTTACCTTGAAAGTTAATGCAATGTTGTCAGTTGTACCAATATAGTTGGTTCCTGCTGTAGTTCCACCATTTCCCGAAAGGCTCCACCCCGAACCGGTTCCAACAATTATCCAAACCGGGCTGGCAGGAGTACCTGAATTATAATAAAATCCTGCAGTTCCGTCCGACTGAAATATCATTAACCCGTTGGCCGGATTTGGAATGGCATTCCGCTGAACGATTGTCATTCGGGGAACCAGCACTCCTTTTTCAGTGCTTTTAACATCCAGCATAGCCGAATTATCCGGAGCGGAAGCATCGGCATTGATGGCTACCTGGGCGTAGACAACCGGACTTATCGCCAGAAATAACAGAAACAACAGGTTTTTCATTTTCCAAAGAATTAAGTGTTCAACTACCTTGTTTTTAATTAATCATAAAGTGCATCAGGGGCAGAACTGCCTGTGAAAGAAAGATTTTTTCCTTTCCGGGAAGGACTTGTATCTAAATACCTCCATATAACATGAACGGTATATTAATGTTTTCAGGGTATTTATAAATAAGGGGAAAATATATTTAATAAGAAAGTTAATGTGGTTAATATCCCGACTGGAGATGAAAAAGATAATCTTCTGATTCTAAGTTTGGGTCTCCTCGAAAAAGTCAAAAAAGATAATCAGCCATTCCAGAAACTTTGTAACCAACACACCAATCCTGCCTGCGGTATCCAGATTACACAATGTTCTGATTATCTGATCACTAATTGGCGAATTTCAATGTTCCAGCCTGCCGGTTCACCCGCCTCAGGAGGGCTGGCAGGTTTGTTTCCCGAAAGCTATCGGGATGGTGTCGAATAATTGGTTTTCGAACCGGATTCAAGTATGAAACCGGAAACATATAACTATCACATCTCCTGAAATATGCATTAAATTCCAGATGAATTACCGGTTAAGCTGAATGTTTTCAACCAGGGTTTTTAATTCATCGAGTTGTTTTTGCAATAAATCGATCCTTTCATCTTTTGCTTCCAGCTGTTTTTGCTGTTCCTGAATGGCTGCTGTAAGCACGGGGATCAGGCCAGTATAATTAACTGCTTTGAAATCAACAGGTTGTTCCTTTTTGGCAGGATTCACCTTCACCAGCTCCGGAAACACACTTTCGAGATTCTGAGCAGTGAAACCATTCTGCCTGTCGGTGGGCAGGTTCAATTCCGGGAATCCGGATGTTTTATAATTGTAAGTCATAACATCCAGTTGCATAATTTTACCCAGACTGTTTTTCATCGGTTGTATGTTTTCTTTCAATTTTTCATCCGATGGCAAATAACTACCAGTACAATAAACATTTCCTGAAAAATAGGCGGCATAACCTAAGGTAGTTGCGTAAGCATAAAATGCCCAGGTGCCCGCAGTAGTTCCTCCTGCAATTACCTGAGAAGCTGTACCACCATTATACGGGCTATAAATATTCGAAGCTGTATACGATACAGAGTTGATATCCAAATCATAATTCGGGGTTACTTTAATTCCAATTCTGCCATAAGCTGTGAGATTATTATACATGTTGACCGGACCATTAAAGGTAGCAGTGCCCCCCGATGCACATGCATTGATGTCACCACCCCAATACTGAAGATACAATGAACTACCAGCACCATTGTTACGTGCCTGAACTTCATTGTTATCGAAAACAAGGTTGTATGTAGCGGATGGCCCGATCTGGAATGAGCCGGTTGTTGCAATTCCCTGTAAGCTTGTGTTGGCTACTGTTAAAGAAGCGTCCGGAGTTGAAGTACCAATGCCGACATTCCCCAGGCTGTAATAGATGCTGGAGCCATTGTTCAGCCATTGGCCGGTATTGCTGCCCACCAATTTCCATGAAGGGACTGCAGGCGTACCTGAATTATAATACAATCCGGGGGTTATATCCGTCTGAAAAATTGTCAGACCTGTTGCAGGATTGGTGATGGCATTTCGCTGCGCCTGATTCATTCTGGGTGCCAGCAAGCCTTTGGTTGTACTTTTTACATCCAGCATGGCGCTGGCATCGGGGGCAGAGTTGTCGGTGTTAATGGCAACCTGGGCAGAAATGCCGGTTCCCGTCATTAACAGGAAGAAAAATATTCTGATTGTTTTCATTTTTTTTGAGATTAAGTGATTGACTACGAATCTTTACCTTCCATTTGACCAGATCAGAAGCATTAGTCACTTCATGCCAAATAATTTAAACTTTGACCTGATTAAATTTCAGGGATCAAAAACTATAAAACTGAATGCAGCATCTACCCATCCAACTGTGCCGACAGGTGCTGTAACAACACCAAAATTTCCGGGAGTGCCGCCGGTTGTTGCTCTGATATAAAACCCCGGACTTATGCAAGTAACTATCACAATAGCCTGGGCACTCATAGCTGTTGAAACATAATAAGCGCCGGGCCCGCCTTTTGATACGGTGAAATTTGGAGTTCCACTGATGATATCCCCATTGGCGGCAATCATGCCGAAGCATCGCGGAAGCATATAGCAGGATCCTGTTGCGGGCGTGGTGAGGTCGCCATAATTGCTCAAAACCGTATTACCGGTAACATCTACATCCCCGTTAACATGTAGCCTGGAAGTTGGATTGCTTTCATTGATCCCCATACGGCCAACCTCATCAATAAAAACCCGGTCCGTTCCATTTAACCGGATTACCGCATCTCCGGCCGTATTTCCGCTATTCGTTCCAAGGCGGAGGTTATCGCCGGAAAGCTGCATAAAACCCTTGTTATCTCCACCGCTCTTCAACTGGAGTATGGCTGAAGTATTATCTATGTTCATGGAGCCGGTTGTGCGGATATTTCCATTTACATCCAGTCGTTCCGAAGGTCCGGCAGTATTAATACCAATATTGTCGCCGATATTGAACATCTGACCGCTGCCACCACCAACCCAGTAACCGCTGGTAAGCATAAACTTCCAGTAACCGTTCTGCCATTGATTGATTTCACTGGTTGTCGTGTTGAATATAATTAATCCATCTGCCGGAGTAACAATGGCATTGCGCTGGGTGTTTGTCATGGAAGGAACCAACAATCCCCGGTTCTCACTGCTGACGTGCAGCATGGCACTGCTGTTGGGAGTGTCTGTTCCGATTCCAACATTATTTTGCGGATAAATATTTCCGCAGATTAAAAACAGTAATAGTGCGATCACCTTGTTTTTCATATCGATTTTTTGAGAGTCATTGATTATAAGCTACAAAGCTGAAAGCAGCGTCTCCAACTGATCCGGTCAGGGCATTGATAACAGCAATATAAATGTTATTGTTAGGACCAGCCAATGAGGCAGAAGCAATTCTTTGCGCAGTTATACAGGTTACCAGAACAGTCGTCGAAGCAGAAGATCCGGGTACTTCGATTTTTATATCTCCGGGGCCGAGTTTGGTCACGGTAAAATTGGGAGTGCCGCTCAGGATGGTTCCATCGGTATCAACGGTACCATAGCATAAGGGAATCAGGTTAAACGAGCCGGTAGCAATACTTTGAACTTCTCCGTTGTTGCTGAGGGAAATATCGCCGGTAATATTGGCATCGCCATTTACATGTAGCCTCGAAGTCGGATTGCTTTCATTCAATCCCACCCGACCCAGTTCATCCACAAAAATCCGATCGGTGCCGTTCATCCTGAACACCACATCGCCGGTTGTGTTTCCGCTGTTAGTCCCCAGTCGCAGGTTATCACCTGATAATTGAAGAAATCCTGTATTTACTCCCCCGCTTTTAAACTGGAGAATAGCCGAAGTGTTGTCAATATTCATAGAGCCTGTGGTGCGGATATTCCCGTTTACATCCAGTCTTTCTGTAGGCCCGGCTGTATTGATACCAACATTGTCACCGATATTGAACATCCAGCCACTGCCACCACCCACCCAATAATCGTTGGTAAGCAGAAACATCCAGGCGCCATTCTGCCGCACATTGATTTCATTGGTTGTAGTGTTGTAAATAATCAATCCTTCGGCAGGCGATACAATCGCATTTCGCTGGGTATTTGTCATGGATGGAATAAGCAAGCCCTTTGTCGTACTTTTTATATGCAGCATGGCGCTGGGGTCGGGAGCGGAATTATCGGTATTGATGGCTACACCCTGCGCATGCGATATTTCTGACAAACTAAGGGAAATAACCAACAGGGCTGCCAGTTTGTAAAGTTTTTTCATATTGATGCACTTTTAGGACAAGCTAATTTAGAATGATTTTAAATAAATTGGTGTTAAGGTTTTGTTAATATTTTGGATAACAGCAATTTAATTGGAAGTTTCTTATTAAATTCCAACGTATTAAACACACATTCATTAACCTGAATAACATTCTTCCGCTCAGGGTAAATCAGCAATCAAAGTCCGGAATAAACGCAGGCCCGGCAATGACCCTATCTTTAAAATATCTTCAGCCTAACATGATGAAAAGGCTTTTTACCGGAAATTACTTATCCTCCAACAATTCAATGCGTTTGATCAATTCATCAATTTTCTTATTCTGGTTGTCAATAATGGTTTGCTGTTCCTGCACCGCTTTTACCAATGGCACTACAAACTCAGCATACCGCAATCCATACAAACTATTTTCATTCTGCGGCTTATCTATCCCGCTGAAATCGTAGCCCAGCTTATTCGCGGCTATTTCCACATCCTGGGCAATAAACCCGGAATAGGTAATTTGCTCCTTTTCTGTTACAGAGTTATCGGTTAACGATTTTTGTTCGGGCGATTTTTCATGAAACCCTTCCTCGCTTTTTTCTCCGGATATTTCTTCACCCAGAAAACTCCGGATACCATTTACATCGAGATGGTAGGTAACCGGCTTCAGTTGGTTGATAAATGCCAGACCCGGAACATTCTCACTTACATCTGTTTTAAAACGGCTATCGCTGACATTGCTCCAACCCGTATAACCGCCAATGCTGGTTACTGTGCTACTGCCAATGCGCACCTGGTTGCTGGCAGTTATAAGGCTTTCGCTTCCCAAAGCGGTTGAGTTGGTTAAAGAACCTATCGAAGCCTCAGCATCATAACCAAAAAAAGAGCAATTAGAATTAAAGTCCCTAGTACCCGAAGAATATCCACAGGCAGTGTTATTGTTTCCCGTGGTGTTGTATATAAGGGCAGAACCTCCAATAGCTGTGTTAAAGTCTCCTGTAGTATTGAAGTGTAGGGTAGAGATTCCAATGGTAGTGTTAACGTTTCCTGAGGTATTGTGATATAGGGCAAGCTCTCCCGCTGTGTTGGTTTGCGGTTAGGGAGGCGTTTTCCCTATGGTGTTCGAATATAGCGCTACTAATCCGTTAGCTGTGTTAAAAGATCCTGAAGTGTTGGAATATAGGGCTTTATAACCGTTTGCTATGTTATTACTCCCTGTGATGTTGGAATAAAGGGTATTATATCCATTTGCTGTGTTATTGTATCCCGTGGTGTTTGAATTCAGAGCATCGCTACCAATGGCTGTGTTATAGTAACCAGTGGTGTTGGAATAAAGGGCATCGTTTCCGATTGCAGTGTTTTCGTATCCGGTAGTGTTGGAATTTAGGGCGTTCCTTCCGGTGGCAGTGTTCTCAAACCCCTCAGTGTTGGAATACAAAGAGGCGTTTCCGGTGGCTGTATTGCGGTATCCCGTGGTATTAGAAAAAAGCGCAGTCCGTCCGATGGCTGTATTGCTGTTTCCGGAATTATTGAAATAAAGGGCTTCATTGCCGATGGCAGTGTTATAGTATCCTGTTGTATTGGAATAAAGGGCTTCCTGTCCATTGGCTGTGTTTCTGTACCCCGTAATATTGGAATATAAGGCGGAGTTTCCGGTGGCTACATTGGATGATCCTTCGGTATTGAAATAGAGGGCGTTGTTTCCAATGGCTATATTGCTAATTCCTGTTGTGTTTGAATAAAGGGCAAAGGATCCGATGGCCGTATTTCTGAGCCCTTCTGTATTGGAATAAAGCGCAGATCTTCCGCTGGCGGTATTTCTGTATCCTGACGTGTTGTTATAGAGCGCTTCGAAACCGTTAGCTGTGTTGTTGTTTCCGGTGGTATTGGCGTAAAGCGCAGTTTGTCCGGTGGCAGTATTGCTGACTCCGGTGGTATTCACACCAAGCGATTGGTATCCCCATGATGTATTGAATAACAGATGATCTATTTTGCCGGCCGGCTGGTTATTCACTTTAACAGACAAGCTAACATCATCGGTAGTTCCGAGAAAATTAGTGCCGGATGTGCCGCTATTCCCTGAAAGACTCCAACCTGAGCCGGCACCAACATTATTCCAGACCGGGCTTGCACCTGTTCCGGAATTGTAATAAAATCCGGGAGTATTATCAGTTTGATAAATCATCAATCCGTTCGCGGGGCTGAGTATTGCAGTTCTCTGCGCCAGAGTCATACGAGGAATGAGAATTCCTTTGTCAGTTGATTTTACATCCAGCATCGAGCTGGGATCGGGATTGGAGTTGTCGGTGTTAACAGCCACCTGGGCCTGGACAAATGACAAAGAAGTTAAAAGTAAAAGAAAGATTAAAGTTTTCATAACCAGGGTTTTAAATTTTTTGAAACAATGATAAATTGGATATTTTTCAGGCAAGGAAGGCTAATGAAACCATGAAGCCGGCAATTCCGGCAATGGTCATTGTCTGGAAATCTGAAAAGTAGTTTGAGGCTGGGGCAGGAATACAGGTGGGATTCGTACAGGTCTTTTAAACCTTTTTATTTATAACAATCCGGATGGAATGATAATTAAAATAAGTATGTTAATTATTTGTTAATCTTTAATTTATGAATGAAATACAATCTGATTTACACCTGAGTTAAGTGATTTTTCGTTACACTTAAATCTATTATCTCAGGTAAATCCCGAACTGCATACTTTTGCAAATGCGAAAAATATTTTCGACTATCGCATCGGTGACAAATTATAATTGCGTTATTCTGCGGCACTTTACGCAATCTTTGCGAAACCCTTCAGGTTTGCGGTAACAGGAACTTAACCGCGGAGAAATCACGCGAACCTTATAAGGATGTATGCAATCAGGAACAATTGTTTCAGAAAGCCCCGGCATGGCGAATGTAAAAAAAAGAATACTCAGGGCTTTTAGTGCGACAGGCAGAAATAAAACAGCCTGATCTGAATTGCATGCTATGATAAATCCTGATAATTGATGCCACCCCGATCAGGTACTGACAACCACTTTTATCATGAAAATATGGCAGACAAGCCAACATTAAAAACAAATCATCTTAACACCACCCCTAAATAAAACTCCCCTTTGCCGGTACTTTAAGAACTGTTAAAACAAACCACTTAGACACTGAAAGTCTTCGCCCCTATTTGCTCTGAGAAATCCGGATAGATGACACTTCTATATCTCCGTTTTCAGAATAAAGGCTAAGCCAGTTGTTATCCTCACGAAACCACTTATCCTGCATACTGATATCGATAACAAAATCGTACACCAGCTCTGAATTGATATTTCTGAAGACAATACCGCCATTTTTCATCTTGTCGCGGCCATAATTAACGTATAACTTCGGAGGAACGTTACCCGCGGAACGAGCCCTGATCACCAGATAATTCTTACTGCGCAACCTCACATCTACCGGTTTAAAACTGAATAATTTCTCAGAATTATTTTTCAATAAAAATTGTTCTGACGTAACTTCAACAACCGAGTTTTCCATCATATACTTTCTGATCCTGTAAATCATCTGGCCGGGATATGGTTCACGGGGCTTAATTTCAAGTGCACTTGCATATAACCGGATTGCTTCGTCAAAAACCGATAATTTAAATGCCTTATCGGCATCTGCAATCGCCCTGTCATAGGATTCCCGTTTTATTTTATCTCTTTCAGCCAGCATCACTGCGATTTCCTCAATCCGTTGTTTCGGGTATGCCTCATCGGGTTTGATCATTGAGGCTATACGATAGGCTTTTTGTGCTGCTGAAAAATCCTGCCCGGCATAACATGATTCACCCTGACTCAGATAGCCATTGTACTGCCGGTCAAGTTTTTCCTTATTTTCTGAAATGGTCGCACTTATTACTGCAATGCGCTCTTTCGGGTAATCTTCATCGGGTTTATAACCCAGGGCTATTTGAAAAGCTGCAATGGCAGCCGGATAATCTTTGGATGAAAAAGCCCTGTCGGCCTGCTGTATGGATTTGGAATAATTATCCTGGCTTACTTTCTGGTCTTTCAAAATCGAATTGATTGCGGCAATTCGTTCTTTTGGGTAATTCTCGCCCGGATAAACATCCAGCGCTGTTTTGTAAGCTGTAATTGCAGCAACAAAGTCTTTCCCGCTATAGGCTTCATCAGCATTCGCGATGATGTTGTTATACTTATCCTGCCTGGCTTTGAGTTGATCCAGGGTAACACTGATGGCCGCAATCTTCTGTTTTGGGTACGCTTCTGCAGGCTTTATAACAAGTGCGGCCTCATAGCCTGTAATTGCCCTGCTGTAATCCCTGGCAATGTAGGCGCGATCTGCCTCAGCAATGGCTTTATGGTAGTTTACCAGTTGTTCTTTGGATTGGCCGAGGATGGTATTGATAAGGGCTATCTTTTCTTTCGGATAGATCTCAGCTGGCAACAAACCTGAGGCGAACTGATAACCAGCCAGCGCTTCGGCATAATTCCGTTTATCGAACGAATTGTCGGCAAAAGCAATCGCCTGCTGATAACTTTGCAGGGCTTTATTCTGTTTGCTGACAATCGCATTGATGGCCAAAATCCTTGCCTGGGGATATTTTTGTCCGGGCATAAGATCAAGCGCAGATTGATAAAATGCAGTAGCATTCATGTAATCCTGATCTTCAAAGGATTTATCCGCCGAAAGAATGATCTGGCTATATTCTCCCTGCAAAGTCTTTTGAAGGTTGTCGATGTAGTCAATTCTTTGCCGGGGATAATTTTCGGTGGGTTTCTGCCTGAGTGCGGCTTTATATCCGTTCATGGCCTGAACGAAGTTCTTCTCATTAAAAGCCTGATCAGCGAATGAAATTGCTTTATTGTAGCTTTCCTGACCTTCATCCGGTTGTTTCAACTGCGTGATGGCAGGTGATCTTTTTTCCTGGCTTGCGTTCTTTACCGGTTTGTTCGCTATGGCAGGTTCAGAAGCCTTGCTAATTGCCGGGCTCTCTTTCGAAGCCGGATCTTTACCTGCATTCACTAACGGTGTTTTATTCTCCGCAAAAGTGTTCTTTTGTTTTTCGATGATCGCGGAAATGGCGCTTATTTGTTCTTTTGGATATTTCTCTTCCGGATTTATTTCCAGTGCTGAATTGTAATGAGTTATTGCCTGATTGTAATTCTTTTCATCAAAAGCCTTATCCCCCGATGCTACCTGTAATTGATAGGTTTTATCAACCCCATCAGGGTTCACGGGTATTTTGTTAACAGCTATACCTTCCGGAACAGAATGCTTATTTTCTGATCCTGTGATGTTTAAATTTTGATCGTACACCTCCGGTACTGCCTTCTCTTCAATAGATTTATCAGGCACCTTGGAAACAACACCGGCAGATTCGCTTTCCTTCACGGCTTTCTCACGGGCGATCAGTTGCTGCAGCGCTTCCATTTTCTCCCTTGGATAGGACTCATCGGGTTTCAGCTTCGAGGCATATCTGAATTCTATCAAGGCCTTGCTGTAGTTCAAGGCCGCGAGAGACGTCTCACCATTTTCCAGTGCAATCTGATAAGCATCGCGGCTTTCTAGGCCTGCACCGGAAGATTTTGTGAGTTCCCTGATTCTTGACAATAAATAAGGATCATCTGGAAATAAGTCAAGACTTCTGCGATAACCAATCAACGCGGCTTCATTGTCCCCGATCATGCTGAGGATATCGGCATTAACGACCGGGTTTTCATGTCCTGCAGGGGATGTAGAGCCACTATTACTGTTTTTGGGAATTTTCCTTAGCATACTTTTCGGGTACTGCTCCTGAGGACTCATGTTGAGAGCCTGTTGATAGTGGATTCCGGCGTTCTCATAATCGTGAAGCTTGTAGAATCTGTCGGCATCCTTAATCAGCGAAGCATAGCTCTGTTGCCCGGTATACTCAAAGGCAAGCAGATGATCAATAAAGAAAATTCTTGCTGTCGGATAATCCTCCTTTGGATGAATCGCTGATGCCAAAACATATCCAGCCCTTGCTTCTGCCAGTTTTTTCTGCTCAAGCAAATGGTCAGAGTCTTCAAGATATCTCGTATAGGCATCCATTTCTGAAGCCACTTTTTCCTTCTGTACAGTAACTTCTTCGGTTTTTCTGACTAACCAGGCCTCCCGGGGTTTCATCAGAAGGGCTTGCTGATAAAAGTCGATTGCCCGGTTGTAATGTTTCTTTTCAAGCGACTTCTCTGCATGAATCAGCATAATCCGGTATCGGGTTTCATTTTCAGGATCGGTAAAAAGTTTCGAAATCTCATTCAACCTCCCTTTTACATATTGATCTTCCGGATTGAGGCGAACAGCATCATAATAGGCTTCATTGGCGCACTTATAATTCTGCACATTAAAGCAGCTGTCGCCCACCTTAACTGCATCCCCGAATAGTTTCAGGCTAAGTTGTGTACTACCGAGGGTTTTATAAATCTGGTCTATCTTTTTCTCCGGGTACTTTTGACGTGGATAAAGGACCCAGGCTCTTTCATATTCATTGATAGCCTGCATATAGCTTCCGGAAAGAATCAGATTATCAGCATTCCTGATAGCATTGTCGTAGGCAGGATTTGAAGGTTTATCAATAGATTTTTGACCATGCACACCTCCAAAAGCAAACAAAAGATACAGAATCAGAAATCTACCGGCTATTAACCTGGCCGGATTCACTTGCCTATGTAAACAGACCAACATTCCTGAATTTTAAAATAGTGAGAATGACATGTTTACAACATACGAAATACCTTTAAGTTCAAAGGTTGAGCCTGCTCCAAAAAGTCAATAAATAAGAATCGATACCAAATCTCCAAAACACCAATTAACACAAAGCATTGTATATCAATATATTAAAATTGGTGAGTTTTAGTGTTTTAGTGGATTGGTGTCAAATTATTGGTTTTCGGAGTTGACTCAAGGTTTAATATATTTGAGATCCTTTTGCCAGATACCGGTTAACTGCTTGAATATATGCATCATACATTTGATCAGTCAATGTTATTATAAGCCTTTTCAGCATGGCAGCCAGGAAAACACGATCCGCCTTTTTCGGCAGGCACAAATTTTATCGGCAAATCCCAATTCCCAAATCTTACTTTTGTTTCGATAAGATGTTCATTCATCGAAGCATGGACATTATGGCAAATCACGCAGTTTCTGCCATTTTCGGCATTCATATGCACGTAATGCAGGTTTATGTCGCCATCCCTGAAGTTGGTTGCAGATGTTGTTTTGGCTACTTCAAGTAAATCACTGTCGTGACATTCCCAGCAAAAAGCAAAGCTATCGCGGATCGCCGGCGCGTAATTGCCCTTCGGGAACGAACTTATCAACAGATAGTTGTTTGATGAGGCATGCGGCTGATGACAAACAACGCATCCACCGTTATTAACAGGAGGATGAATTACCTTGCTGACAGTAATCAGTTTTTTGATGTTTACCATTTTCTTTCCATCTTCCGAAATATCCTTATTATGACAACTGAGACAAAGTTTTTTCTGGCCGGTTAATAAAAGATTCTTTTCTTCAGATGAATGGGGAGAGTGGCAATTGGTGCATTTGTTTTCAATTACGACAGCCTGGTGGACATTTCCCAAAGTATCGAGGTTTTGCCTAAGATCGGTGTGACAGGTGAAACACAATTCCGGAACATCTGCAACCAGCATCAAACCCCGGGCACCATTCTCCGTATGTTCCCGGAGATCAACCTGGTGGCAGTTTGCACAGGATTCAGAAGCCGGGCTGTGCTGAACAGTGCTTTCGACCAGGTCGCTGTGGCAATCAACGCAACCGGGCTCAGCTGCAGGAAACTGAGTATTTGTCAGATAATTCTCTGTTGCACCCTTTCCATCATCAAAATCCTGGAAAACCAACCCCAGAAATGATAAAAAAGGTAGCAAAGTGTAGAAAAGCAGTGATTTTCCCATAATTAAAACTTTCTGACAATTTTTACGTAAGTCCCTTTAAAATTGATTTCTTCACCTACATAGTTCCGTCTGTAAATCTCAGCTCCAACGGTTAAATAAAGACGATTAATGGCAGAGGTTATTTCAGCTTTTGCAGTGAGCAAATTAAGATCTATGCCACGACCCGTCTGTTTGCGGTACATAACATCAAAATTCAGCCTGGTTTCCTTAAACAGGGAATAAATACACCTTCCTGTAACATCCATATATTTCTGGTATTTTACAACAGGTTCATCGAGCATCTTATAGTCCTGAAAATTGCCGTTTAACATTACGGTAATGCGGTTTCCCAGATTCTTTTGAAAATTCAGGTAATACCTAAACATTTGAAAAGGTAATATAGAGCTCCGGTAGTCTTCGTATTCTGCGCCGGCATTAATAAATTTAAAATCCACCCGGAATCCGGCAACATGTTGGGTAAAATAATTCAGTGTTACAAATTCCGTATTTTCCATATTGGCATAATCCTGGGTTGAAAACCGGTAATTAAATGATAACAAATCATTTAATATATAAACTGCCGATGAAAGTGCATGTGTATTTGCATCGTACCTGTACGTTCCGGGCTGATTTGCAATGTAATCAATCAGAACAAGACCATTATCCGCAATTGCACCACCGGGAATCCTTCTGATTTCTATATACCTGTTTCTCTCAATAAGTATATAGTCCAGCCCGTTCTCATAAATGATGGTTGAAGTGATATCCTTCACTACAACAGATGACAAGGTTGCATCCGGCAATCTCAAAAGGACGATCTTACTGTCAGACAACACATATTGCTCGCCTGAAATAATGAGATCTGCGGTCTCGGAGACATAGTCCTGATGATATCGGTCGAACCGGTATGATATCTGTAAATGGCCCGTCGGAATTTTCTTGGTGTAGTTTAATTCAAACCCTGTTTTGGTGTTAAACTCCTGATATACTGTATGATTGATTTTATTAATATCGAAATTAATTCTGGATTCGAGGCTCTTGTAAAGTTTATGTCCAAGGCTGGAATTTATACTGTGTTGAATCAGATCGCCTGATGTCTGGGTTATTTTGTAAAAGTTATAATTACTGAACAGGGATAAATTCTGTGGCAACCGGAACTGCAGGTACTCACTTGCCTGAAAGCGGTTCAGGCCTGTAGTTCCCCGCTGGTTGAAATCTGAAATACGGGTTATCAGGTTGTAATTTTGTCGGGAATCCAGATACAATGAGTTATAGAATTCCGCATGATCAATTGTATTTGCTACCCGCAGCAGATTCTGGTTCACATTAACATTCTCATCATGTGAGTAGTTCAGTTCGCTCTTGTCGCGTTTCGTAAACGATTTGGATAACCGGGTCTCGAATACCTTCTGATCCAGGGTGTACTTTCTTCCCGTTCTGATCTCCTCCTCGCTCCATTTCCTGCTTTGAATGCTGAATGTTACAGGTAAAACTTTATTGCTGAAACCAAGGTTTGCTCCTAAAATCTTGTTTATTGATCTGATGTCAGTCAGATTCTCGCGCGACGAATAACTATCGTCATAATTTCCAAAAGCATTTAATGTTAAATCTTTTTGTTTCAGAAAGGTAGCATCAAATCCCAGTTTTTTTAACGTACGCACTTCAGACTGATCGGGGACTTCAATAAAGTTATCCCTGCTTGTTTCAGGCATATAACCGGCGGAAAGATTCAGGATCAGAAAGTTCGGATGCAGAATTGAACTTTGCGTGTTTAGCAATAATCCACCCGACAGATAAGAACTTTTCTGATATTCATAAAAGTCAAGACCGATTCTCTCCTGCTCCCTGTAAAGTCCCTTTAACCGGGCTTCGCCTGATATTGAACTGAATCTCCAGAAGTGTAGTGCATTGTCACCATTTTGCGAAAAGACATGACCTGATAAAACCAATATAATTGGCAGTATAAGTATGTATTTTGCGCTTTTAACCATGTGATCAGCGTAATAAGTTGTTATCTGTTCCTCCATGAGGATTATGGCAAGTGGTACAATTGACTTCACCGATATTCTGATGAGTCACAGTTTTTAGGATAGAGGAAGATTCATGACAATAAAGGCAAAGATCCTGTCCTACCCTGATTGTTAAGGCCGGATTCTCAGACATATGAGGACTATGGCACATGTTGCATTGCCCCCCGCCAACCGGACCATGCAGTACTTTGTATTGAAGACTGAAGTTATCATGGCACTGGTAGCATAAATCAGGCTGAAGTATTTTCAATTTACCCATACTGCTTTGATCGTGACATGTATTACATTGTTTATCCCGGTAAGGTGGATGGAAATGAGTCTGAACAGCCACCTCAGCAGCAAGGTTTTGCGCCATTGAAGTGGTGTCAGCGGAGTTCAGTGAATCACTCACAGCAGCAACCTTTTCTGATGGATCCGTTACCCCATCAAAGAAGAAAGATAGCACCCTGATACGATTGGCTGGCGAACATCCCAACTGGAATAAAAGCATCACGAACAAAAGAAGCGACACAAACTTCTTTTTACTGCTTTTAAAACTCGTGTGGGGAAATTCTATCAACATTTCGTCAAGGTCAGATTGTTATTTAGCTATTTGACTCTTATCAGAATCCGGTTTATTGTTTATCTACTTCTTACGATGGCCCGATTCCTGCTTCTTATCCACCCCTGCTCCCTTTTTCAATGGCTCAATGGCTCCGTAAATATTCAGTTTGTCGGGGCCAAACTGATTGCTGACCAGGATAAGGTACTTCAATTGGTAGGCAGGGTCTACATATTTTTCGAAAAACCGAAGGTTATCGTAATCCAGGATGACTTTAGCCGGTAGCCACATATCGCCGGGGCCCTTATAGCTGCCCCCGAAATGCATCAGCAACTTACCTTCTTTATTAAAAATCTGGGCGTTTTCAAACCCGGCATCAACAACGTAAAGATTTGATTCCCTGTCAACTGCTATCCCTTTTGGTCGGGCCATCTGACCTATCCCCTGCCCATAAGTCCCGATTGAACTCACAAATTCACCATCATGGGTATACTTTTTTACTTTGAAGTCCCCAAAATCCGTAACAAAAACATTGCTGTCATTAACAAAAAGATTGGTAGGGGAAAACAAACCTGTTTCATCAACCCCAACCTGAGGAAAAGTATTCAGCAACTCATATGTGGTATCATTGGCATAAACATGAATCTGATGACCTGCAAGGTTTGTTACCCATAATTTATTATCATACGCAAAAACATCAACCGGCTTAAAATTTTCGGCTTCTCCAAAACAATTATAATAGGTGCCATTTTCATCGAAGATTACAATTTGTTTTCTTTCTGAATCTGCAATGTACAAGTACCCCTTCTCATCAACACAACAATTCACCGGCACTTTTAATTCGCCCTTCCCTTTTGGAATAAATTGCCCGAATGTGCTCTCTGCCAGGTCAATTTTAACAAGGCCATGGATAAAAGTGTCACAAATCAGGATTTTCCCGTTATGCACTGCAATTCCGTAAGGTTTGTTAATTGGAATATTTTGGGGCTGGCCGAACAGGAATCTGTAAAAAGATTTGCGTTTGCCTGTGATATCCTCAGATCCGCTAATTTTTGTCAGGAATTGTATGCGGGCTGTATCGGGAGGTGACGGATATATCACAAGGTTGTCGGCCTCTGAACCCGAAAAAGTTGTTCTTGAACATGAACCAATAAGAATGATGATTGCAAACAGAAACAGGGGTCTGAGTGTCATTTCCGTGTATTTTTTTAACAAATTCAGGCTTTCAAACATTTATACCTCATTTAAACTGATTCATACAAACTTAAAGCAGGAAAAAGGGGCGAAAATTTTCGCCCCTTTCCAGATATCCGCAAGATCACGAATATTCAACATCTATTTATCATGACAAGTAAGACACAGAGCGCTGGCGGCATTTGATTTAAGCAGCAGGCTGTTTGTTCCTACAGCACTGTTATGCACATCATGGCATGAAGAACACTGCATTTTTCCTGAAATCAGCATATCTTCAGCAATGGTTCCGCCTAAGCCTGAAGAAGTGGTACCGGGATCATGCAAACCTCCATCGGCCAATGCCAATGCAGCATCATAATCGATAGAGATGGGATGATCATTACTCAAAGAGGTTCCGACTAATGCATCACCGGTCATGAAATTTGAACCGGTAGTAACTCCACCAAAATTATCCAGTGCCACTGTTCCATCATGGCAACTCAGGCAAAGTTTCGAACTTCCGTCAGGCTGGCCCGGAATAGAGTTCATGGTACCGCTTGCGTAAAGAGTGTAAGACAATACCTCTGAAAGGCTGTGATTCCACAAAGGTGCATCGGCAACTGTTACATCTGCTTTGTGCGGAGTGTGGCATACAATGCAGATCTCTGTGGTCGTGTTCCAGCTTTGGCCTGAAAAATCATGCGCTGAACCAACGATGGTCTGAGCAAATCCAAATTGCGTCATAGCTAACAAGATAGCACAGGAAAGGAATGCGTTGAATTTATTCATTTTTTTAGAGTTTGGGTGGATAAAATATCATGCGCTGCAATTGTCAAAACATGTGCCAAAAACCGTAATCAATTCATTTTATGATAGATAGATTACTTTTCTTTTCAGGGCCATGCATTGATATGAAATTCAGATTCATCAAACATTAAATTAAGAAGACGACGGAGGTCGTAATTTTGATCGTTTTAAGAAGACCAAACTGACATATATTGCTGACAAACAACACTATAACATATCTCATCTCTCCTGGTGCTTTTCTATTCTATACTTACCACCATTTTTCATATATGAGAGCTTACTACCTGGCATCAGAAAATAGCAGGGACAAATGCCGGCTTTAGCATGTTAATAAATTGATATTTAATTATTTATATATAATGTCAATAACAAGAAGCTTGAGTTTACAATATTGGGTTAAATAACCCAGTGCAGTTGGGTTATTTAACCCAATATGAATCAGAGGTCATATTTCTTCATTTTATACCGGAGAGTATCTCTGGATATTCCAAGCAATACGGAAGTTTTAGTCTGGTTATAACCGGTTTTTACAAGTGCCTGTATGATAATCTGTTTCTCAATTTCGTAAAGAGAAACACCTTCCGGTGGAATGTTAAATTTGAAAGGCGACAAATCCGGTTCTATAAACAAAGGAGTATCATTTACTTCACTGGCGGCTTTATCGATTTCGCTGAGTGATACTATTTCACCCGGCAGACTTTCCGCCTGCAGAGTGGACATTGATTCGAGGATAACTGCGCGCTCAATTACATTCCGCAGTTCCCTGATATTTCCGGGCCAGTGATACTGAATAAGCAGCCGTCGAACTGAATCAGTGATGCTGGTTATATTTTTTTGAAACTGTTGATTGTAATATTTAATAAAGTAATCTGCCAGGCCAGGGATATCTTCTTTTCTTTCACGCAAGGCAGGCAAGGTAATCTGGAACACTTTTAACCTGTAATACAGATCTTCCCTGAAGGATTTTTCATCTACAGCCTTCTTCAAATCCCTGTTTGTAGCTGCAATAATCCTGATATCGACCGGGATATTTACGGTTCCTCCCAATCTCCTGACTACCCTGTTTTCAAGTACTCCAAGTAGTTTTATCTGAGTAGCCTGATTTATTTCACCGATCTCATCCAAAAAAACAGTCCCACCTTCTGCAATTTCAAAAAGTCCTTTCTTCAATTGCCGGGCATCGGTAAAAGCACCTTTCTCATAACCAAAAAGTTCACTTTCCAGGAGGGTTTCAGGTAAAGAGGAACAGTTGATCGTTACAAATGGTTTTTCATTACGCGTACTTTCATTATGAATTGCATGAGCGAACATATCCTTTCCGGTACCACTTTCACCCAGCAATAAAATGGTTGTGGTTTTTGTTCTTGAAATCTTTTTGGAAAGCTGAACTATTTGCTTGAAGATGGATGTCTCTCCAATAATATGGTCAAATGTTACAATGTCTTTTTGTTGCCTTCTTAATAACTGAATCTCTTTAATAATTTTAATCTTTGACTTAATATTTTCAAAAATAACCTCAATTTCCTCAAAGGCAAAGGGCTTGTTAATGTATTCCGCGGCGCCGGCTTTCATTGCTGAAACTGCTGTCTCAATAGAGCCATACGCCGTCATAAAGACAATGGCTGCTTCATCGTCCAGCGATTTCAATTTCAGTATAACATCGAGCCCCTGTATGCCAGGTAGTTTATTGTCAACAAAGATGACTTCAGGATGATGTGTTTCAAACAGTTTGACTCCTTCTTCTCCGGTTTCAGCTGAGAAAGTTTCATACCCTTTGGAAGTAAGATGTTTTTCAAGTGACCAGCGGATCAGTTTTTCATCATCAATGATCAGGATTTTTAACTGTTTCATGTATGCTGTTGATTAAATAGCGACCTAAGATACATATTTTACGCCGGCAATGAAATGAAAAACGTACATCCTGCCCCGGGATTATTTTCGTACCAGAGTTCGCCCTTATGTTTCTCAACTATATCCTTCGAAATCGCAAGTCCGAGACCGGTGCCCTTTGTTCTGGTCGTATAAAATGGTTTGTATATTTCCGATCCGATTTCAGAAGGGATTCCTGCTCCATCATCTGAAACAGAAATGATTACATGACTGGTCGCCTTGTTATAAACTGCAGTGTACCGGATTGTACCATTCCCGGAAATTGACTGCATGGCATTAAAACTGAGATTCAACAAAACATTCTCAATCAATTCGTGATCAAATGATATATCGGGAACATCGTCATTCAGCACCACATCGAAATTGATAGGTTTCTCATGCGCCTGACTTTTAAGAAAAAAAACCTGTGACTTAATAATTTCATTCACATTGCCTCGTTGCAGCGACAAATCCTTGGATCTTGAAAATCGTAAAAGATTCGAAATTGCCTGATTTACACGATTCGCCTGTCGCTGTATTTCCTCAAGTATGGGTTTGTTATCTGAATCTTTCATCTCAGATATAATTACCTCCATCGCCCTTGAAATACCGGTGATTGGATTTCTGATTTCATGCGCAATCCTTGCCGACATTTCTCCTATGGTGGCAAGCTTCTGAGTATTCTGCAATTCCCTCTGATGATACAACTGAAGTTCCTTTTGTGTCCGCTCGAAAGTTTCCAGCATTTCATTAAAATTCTTTCCGAGACTGCCAAGTTCCCTGACTTCCGGTATATCAAGCCTCGAATCAAGCTTTCCCTTGTTTATCAGTGTAATGGTTGATCTGAACTGTTTTATGGATTTCCTGATATATTTATAATGCAGATAAGCAACAAGTGCGAAGATTGCCAGGAGTATAAAAACTGTGTAGAAGATACTGAACCTTTTTGTGAACGATACTATTCCCTGAGTTTCATGACTCGACATATCCATCACGATCAATCCAAGGTTTTTTTGAGCAGGATCATGACATGAGTAACATGCCGAAGTATTCTGCATTTTGATAAAAACCCGGTAAAATGGAACCGGCTCCTTGTTGTATGGCTTAATTGTAATATTCTTTTCTTCCGCGAATAATTTTCGAAAACCTGCAGTATCTCTGGTAAGAGCTGAATAATTATCAGGATAGGTTACTTTTAATTTTGAATCAACCAGGAATGTGCGAAGTACATTTGTGTCCTTTTCAATATTCCTTAGCATCAACTTTATTATACTGCCGTTGTGTTGGCTGATGGTAAAATAATACTGGTCCCTCAACAGGTTAATCTGATTGTAAGTTTCCTCTGTATTGGTCAGCAACTTATTCCTCAGAAAAAAATTGAATGCAGTAAAAGAAATCAATGAGAGTAATGAAACTAAAAGAATAATTGTTCCAACAATTTTAAACCGGAAACTAAAATTTCTCATAATTTTTGCTCAGTTACAACCGTGTTAATAAGATAACGGATTGTGATTTTCTCCATGACAGGTTAAGTAACATCGTCCCCGGTAAAGCCCCTGATCGTCAAACCGCCTGACACCTCCGGAACTATTGGATACAATGGTAGTCCAGAAATTAATCAGGTTTGAGTTATTGGTACTGTTGCCCTGTGTGCTGCTAATCCCGTGAGGATCATGGCAGGCATTGCAGGGTGTTCTCTCGCCAACAATATGTTTACTGTGTTCTCCGAAAGAAACATCGTTGAGTATTGAAGTCCGGCTGTGGCAGCCATAACACAAGGCATAGGCGGCGGCCGACTCCGTAGTATTATCTGCAGTACTGTACTGCCGTTTCAGGATGTGGGGATATATGGAACCATGCGGTCCTGCCGGCGAGGAGGCTCCGTCGCTTGCATGACAATCGGTGCAATACAATCTGCTGGATGAAGTCCATGGAGCAATCAGGCTCGGCACATTGGGATTAACCCCGGCCGCTGCTACTGAGTGATAGGAAGGATTTCCTGATGCAAATTCAAGACGAACATTATTCTGTACAATGATCCTTGGTGTTGGAGGTGTCGGGGCACCCGGGCTGCCTGCATGACAACGGTAACAGATTTCATAGGCAAAGACTGCGGGATTGACTGCTACCCCACTCTGATTTACACCCTTAACTCCGGTTAAAAATCCATTAACATTTGGAGCTACAGCCGCCTGATTCCTTGATGCATGCGGATTATGGCAATCAACACATTCTACGTGCATGTTGGTAACAGCTGCCGGTTCATTGGCAATATGCACATTCGTATAATTGGAAATATTATGCCTGTATGTTTTTGCAAATTGAGCGGCAACATTCTTGGACGCCACGTTCCCGTTATGACAATCATTGCAGTTACTCTCCTCCGCCTGATACTTTAACAACATGACGTTGCTGCCTGAATTGTGCGGATTGTGGCAACTCTCACAGGCATTCTGGGCTACTGTAGTCATAGCAGGTTCAGTATAAGGCCATGGGTCCGGGGCAACACCATTCCATGTTCTGGTAGAAGAGCCATGGGTGCTGGCTGTCCAGTATGTACGCTGGTGACAACTATTACAAAGATTGGAATTTTGAGAAGTAGCTACAAGAAAGTCAGAATAAATATTTTTATGGGGATCATGGCATGATGTACACTGCATTCTCCCGTTATCGAGAGACACGGGTGGGGTGATGCCGGACGGAGGCATAAGTTGTCCATCAGCAGTCGCCAGTGCCGCAGTGTAGGCAAAGGAAACAGGATGATCGTTACTCAGGTTTGTCGTCATATTGCTGACCCCCGCAGGCATAAAAGTCCCGGTTGACATGTTTATCGCCGTAGGACGACTCAGCACACTTCCAAGGGCCACTGTTCCATCGTGACATGATAAGCAAAGAATCGAAGATCCGTCCGGCTGTCCGGGCAGTGCCTGAAGCATGGAACTGGTATAAAGCGTATAAGTGGCGCCGGGATCATTCCGGTTCCATAGTGGAGCAACCGGCCGGCTGTTATGAGGTGTATGACAAAACAGGCAAATTTCCGTTTCAGTCACTGCTTTCACGGTTCCCGGACCCGTTACAGAAAGATTGTGCTTCGTGCTGACAATAGACTGTGATTTTATGATGGACGGAATCCACATCAGAAAAATCAGATTAAAAAATATAAGTCTTATCATTTCCCCTCATTTTGAACTAAATGAAAAACCTGGATTCTGGAATTATAGGTATCGGCAATATAAATGAAATTCTGATCATCAATATAAATTCCGGATGGCATCCAAAATCTGCCATTTTCATGTCCCTGTGACCCGAATTTATACAAAAACGTTCCTTTCACATCGAATACCTGGACCACGTGAAACAAGGCATCAACCACATATATATTACCAAATGAATCTGTAGCTATCCCTTTAGGCCGTGCCATGTAACCGGTTCCATCACCAGCCTCACCAAATACCGAAACGACCAACCCTTCCGGATTCAATACCTGTATCCGGAAGTTCATAGCATCCGTTATAAAAATGAATCCTTTTTTATCGATCCAGAGATGTGTTGGAAAGTTAAACTCTCCTGGTCCATTCCCTCTGATGCCAATCCTTCGCAACAACTCTCCATTTTCATTCAAAACTGCAAGGCGATGGGCTTTTGTTTCCAAAACCCAAATTTCTTCTCTTAAGGGAGAATAAGCTATTCCGGTAGGCTGTTCCAGTTTCAGGGTATCATTAAAAACCAAAAGTCTTTTTTTCCCGGGAACCAAACCATATACTTTACCTGCTTTCGAATCGGTGAACAAAATGCTGTTTTGAGGACCTGAACAGATACCAATCAAGGAAGAAAACTCATATTCAGACTTCAGGATTGATTGGGGGATATCACCCACCTCATCCAAAACATGGAATAAGGTTCGATTGCCCTGATCAAGAACCAGGAACTCATCCGGGCCCGAAACCAACACTGCAACCGGATTAAGCAATTCAGGTTGTTTAATCCCGAAGAATAAGGAATTCAACTGATCTTTAAAACTCTTTTTATGATCCCTGCTTTCATCAGAAGGCCAGTTGTTAACCCAACTAACTTGTGGATATTCAGATACTAAAGAACTGTTACCCGGAATTGTTTCCTGCGCCCTGGCAGAATGACTCAGGCCTAAAAAAAACAACACAAAGCCGAATACACTCTTAATTATGATGGGTCTGACAGGCTTCATGAATTGATGGATAATATGTATCGGCAGATGAAGAAAACAAAGCAACCGAATCCGCAGTTTGCCTGGAAAGCAATTTTCATGCTACGATTCAGCAGTGCATGCCTTCCCAAACATTCAGGCAATTTAAAATACTCTCTTTCAGTTTATTAACAATTGTACCGCTCGCCGGTTTATTGAGAGATAAAGTTTTGGCTTCTCATAGCCGTAAGTTCACTTTGTGAAAGAGCATATTATCCACCGGGTGGCATTCAATCCGACCTTATTTTAACAATTCATCCTTTTCTTCCGGTAATCTGAATTCAAACTTCTTCTGTCGTAATCCGGAAGTTATCATCAGGGCAAGAATGGACATGATAATTCCTCAAGCCCATAAAGGGAATACGGGAGTATCTCCGGCACCATAACTGTGCATACCTTTTGAGAGGTAATAATTTACGCCCACAAAAGTCATAATCACACTTCCAAAACCAACCACAGAAGCTACATTAAAGGCGTAGGTACTGCTCATCCTGGGAATGAACCGGATATGCAGAACAAGTGTATAGGCAATTACAATAATGAGTGCCCAGGTTTCCTTGGCATCCCAGCCCCAGTATCTTCCCCAGGATTCATTGGCCCATACTCCCCCGAGAAATGTTCCGATGGTTGCCAGTACAATGCCTATAGTAATGTTCATCTCATTTATATAGGTTAGTTCGGCGATTACCAATTCCAACCGCTTATGATTTGCTGCTGTTTTAAATAAATTGATCACCAGATTCATCAGGCCAAGAAAGAATGCCAGGCCGAGAAATCCATAACTTATGGTTAGCGTGGCTACGTGAATGATAAGCCAGTAAGATTTCAGCACAGGTTGCAGGTTGGTAAGCTGCGGATCATAACTGCTGTGGCTTGCCGTCATCAGCATGAAAAAGGCAAGCAAAGCGGTGGCGGCTAGTGTAATCTTTGAATAACGCACAAAACTAAATCCGGCAAGCAGCCCTCCCCATGCAACGAGTATCAGCGATTCATATCCGTTGCTCCAGGGAGCATGGCCGGTAAGATACCACCGGAGTATCATTCCGAAAGTATGGTAAAGAAATGCAAGGCCCAGCAAACCAATAGAAATATTGAGCGCCCAGGTAATGATCCGGTTTTTCTTGATTTTCAGATTGTCGATGAAAGCAAGCAACAGCAGTACCACACTCAGGAGGGCATACACATTTCGGAGTACAATGAAAATCTGAAGTTTATTGTACAGAATTTCCGTATTAATCTTTGATTCTGAAGCAATCAGCTCTGCACTGGAAGTCTGGCGTTGAATACTGCTTATATAGCCCAGAATTTTGTCAGCCCTGGTGTAATCGCCGGAGGAAATTCCGTTGGTCACTTCAGTCAGATAGGCAATCATAATACTTCTGTAATTCAGCTGACCAAGTTGCAAATCCTCGTTAATGATGCTGAAGGCACCAGTAAGTGGTTGCAGGGTGTTCTTATCATCTATGCTAATCCATTTGTTATTCACCGAATTCTGATCGGGGAATATTTTGAGCATACTTCCCTGAATCGCCATTACAAATATATTCAGCCGCTCATCCACCCTGATAATTTCCTTGTCAAAGCTATTCTGCTCTGATTGTTTCTTCCGGAAGGCCTCCTCAACATATTGCTGGAGCTTATACTCACCGCTGCTGTTAAAAAAATCAGTAAATGACGCGTACTTATCATTGATTCCTATGACTTCCCTGACCGATTTCTCCCTTACATAAATGATATTCTGCTGTTTCCAGAACTCCGGATACAGCATCATATCCATAAGCACCTGCACGGCATTCATTTCTCCCTTGCCTTCAATGTTGAATTTATCCTTCCTCGATATCTTATGCATCACATCATAAGCCAGTGAATGGGCTGGTTCGAAGCGGCCATCATACGTCTGGCTGATCAGACGGCCGAATTTTTCAGCATGGTCTGCATTTATAGGCCCTGGCAGTCCTTGCTGGGCATATGAAATCAAATTCAGTCCAATAATAAATACTGATATCAATGTGCCTGCTTTTCTCTTATTTCTGATTTCACCAATCTTTTTCCCCAACATATAGAAACGGGAATGCCTGTTAAACAAAGACAGTACAAAGCCGATAATCAGAAGAATATACCCGAGGTAGGTTACCCGTGTACCATAATAATCGCGGTTTACTGAAAGAATGGTACCAGCCTCATCCTTATCGTATGAAGACTGAAAGAACCGGTATTTATTATAGTCAAGCACATTATTCATAAATATCCTGTGATCTTCCTTCAATCCATTTCTATCATCAACCAGCGTAACTTCACTGGCATACGAAGAAGGACTCATGGAACCGGCATAACGATCGAGGATAAAATCCTTTAAGAAAATTGAAAAAGGCAATTCAACCGGCATTTCTCCATAGCCAATCTGGATGGGAAGATCACTAAAAGTAAAATTCTGGAGGTTAAGTATATACCCCGGCCCACCCTGGATTGCGGCTTCGTGGTGAATACCCCCGACCAATACATCCATTAGCATAACATCAGTTCCTTTTTCGTCTTCCTGTGCGCTTATCCACTGAATTCCGGCGTTTCTGAATAACCCTTCAAAATGGATCACAGAACCGTGAAGTCCATACACGTATTCGCTCCGGAACTCTGTTAAAGTATCCCCCTGAATGGTATCTGTAGCCTTCATTGACATATCAGCAACAATTACCTCACCGGTTGTCTTAAATTTTACAGTTCCGTTTACTTCTTCTAACAGCACCGTATTCTCTCCATTGTTGTTGTTATAACCAATAGTTAACCCATTCACGGTGTTATAACCACCCTCTTCGATCAAGACTTCCTGCTGACCATTGCCATCGGCCACGGTAAGTTTGATGATATTTTTTCCTCCCGGAACATTCTGCTCTATTTCCTGAACTGCATTTGTAATGAACCCCTTATACCTAACCCCGACTTTTCCTTTAGACTCAGAATCAAATTCCTTATTGAATGAATTTCTTCCCAATCCGCTGATATTAAAAGGCCTGCTGTATTCAAGTTTCCGGTCATTATCCTGAATGATAATGTGCACATAGGGATCGGAAGTATAGATAATATTGGATGACTGCCCTTCGCGGATATGCATACTTCCTTCAAATCCGAAGTAGCGGGTTATTCCTGCACCAATTATTATAACAATAAATGAAACATGAAAAAGCAATCCTGCCCACTTTTTGCGGCTCAGTAAATTGTACTGCTTAATGTGCCCGAATAAATTTATGATCAGGAGCAGGAAAATCAATTCAAACCATTTTGCCTTGTATATTACCTGACTGGCCGTTTCAGTATCGTAAGCTTCTTCAATAAAAGTAGCAATAGCTAAAACCAGTGCCAGCAGGGAGAGCAGGATAATCGTCATAGGCGACGAAAAAATAAATCTGAAAATGCGTTTTATCATTCCGGAGAAATTAATTAAAAGTTATGTAAATCGAATATTTAGTATGTTAAAGGTCCTTTATTTTGACTGACCAGCCTGATCCTGCACCATAGCATTATAAATTTTCAGTTCTTCCTCTGCATCGGCCGTTTTTCCGGTTAGCTTCAGCATAACTGAGAGATTATAATGGGATTGAGCATGGTTGAAATCTATTTTAATGTTTTCACGAAGCAAACTTATGGCTTTCTCGGTATTATTCAGGTTCATATAACAAGTGGCGAGGTCGCAACGCACATTGGTGTTGTTCTTCTCCAGTTTTAAAAATTGTTCGTAATACTTTACTGCTTCCTCATTGCGCTGAATATCGTAATAAATATTACCCAGGTTAAAAAGTGCAGCAAGATTATCTTTGTCGATCCTGTTAACGATAAGATAATGATAAATGGCCTTGTCGAAATTATTGTTGGTGTAATAGATTGCAGCTGTTTTTAACCGGGTTTCCAAATTAAGCGAATCGGTTTTTAACATCGTTTCTAAGGCTTCAGGACTTTCCATAAACATGGAAGTTGAATTTTGTTGAGACATTCCGGCGTTTTGATTCTTATCACTGCTGACTTTAAGTTCCGAATTGTTGCAGGATGCCATTGTGAGTATAACAATACACAGGGCAAAAAGAATCTTAAATGAGTTTAATAACATAAAAATCAGTTGTTTTGAAAATTTTATAATGAAGAGAATTTCCCGGATTCTAAAACCGGTATTTTATTTAATCAGCTTCGAATCTTCGAGCAGGATTTCATACGAATAGCCATATCCGAAATCTTTATCCAATGCTACTTTCCCTTCGAGCGTAATGGTTTCGCCCACTGCCACTTCAATATCGGTAGTGGCCGTAAGATCGAATTTGCCGGAATATTCGGTACCATCCTGAATATGGATCCAGTTATGCTTCATTATTTTAGCGTTAAACTTGGTTACCTTTCCTTTAACCCTGATGGTTTTACCATCATACTTTCCTTTATTGGCAATAAGTTCTGCAATTGTTAAACCTTGTTCGGCCGGATCAACATCAACTTCCTCTTTTTTAACCACAACCTGTGCAGTGTATTGAACGTGTGATGAGGTATCGGCAACAACCGGCATGGAGGCATGAGGATTTGCCATGGGTTTCGGAGGATCAAAATCAGGAGTGGTACTTAAGGATTCAAGAAAATATATGGTTTCAAACTTTCTGCCCAATTCTTTACTTTCGAAATCGGTCATTTTGAATCCATTTCTATAATAGTAGATTTCACCCGGGATGGCCTGCATTTTTGGCAATGCCAGCCAATTATCAACATCAATTTCCGATACAAGTAAATAGGTATAATTGCTTGTCTGAAGCACTTCCTTTACCTTAACTTTGTGCAAATCTGAAATTCCCCGGGCACTGGCTCCGGAATTCTCTCCGGAATTGCAGGCAGTTATCATTGTTGTAATTATCGAAGCAAAAATAAACAGTCTCATAGGGCCGGGTCTTATACTATTCAGAGGTTAATCGGTTGCCAAAATTACATATAAATAGTTATATATAGCCATATGTGGTATCGTGCATATATTTAAGGAGCTATAAGAAGGCGGCTTTTCCCTTTACAGGAATGAGTTTCGACGAGGGAATTGATCTGAAAAAAGCGATACAACTGATGCGATTTATATTAGTTTTGCAGAAGAAACCACCGGTTGATAGCAGAAATATTTTCAGGAAATTCTTTTAAAAATTTGCAAAAATTGGCAATCAGGAAAGAAAAATATATTATCAGCGATGAAAGCAAGGCTGCAACAAAAGATTGCTGCAAGAATTTCTCATGCCTGTCGGAAAGCAGAACTTCGATTTGCGAAGTAATATTTTGCGTTAACTGTAAACTGCATGGGATACTTTGCCAATCTGATGAATTTTGTTCATACAGGTATGAATCAGAAGAAAGAACATATTGTGTCTGTCCGGTAAGGAAAGAGATATATGCCAAATACAAGATCTGAGAAAATTGACGCTCAATTTTAAACAGTATTCCGGCACGGGTAATCCACATACCAATCGCTGATGTGTGGATATAAATAGTCCTTTAAGGCTCAAAAATAAATTTCTGTAATTCGCAATATAACCGCTGAACCGGCAGCCCCATTACGTTGAAATAGGAGCCTTCGATGCGTTCAACACCCACATAGCCGATCCATTCCTGTATACCATAAGCGCCGGCTTTGTCGAAAGGTTTGTATTTTTCAACATAATAGTCAATTTCTTCAGGTTTCAGATGCCGGAAATAAACATCGGTATTCACATAAAAGGAGTGAAACCTGTCCCTCGTTTTAAAGCATACTCCTGTGGCCACCGTATGCTTTTTGCCTGATAATTTGCCCAGCATTTGCCTGGCATCGTATTCATCAACAGGCTTTCCAATGCATTCTCCTTCGAGCCATACGATGGTATCGGCTGTAATCACGAGGGCATTCTCAGGCAATTCAATAAAATCAAATGCTTCGGACTTTACTTTACTCACAAATAAAGCGATGTATTCACATTTCAAATCAGCAGGATAATTCTCATCGGTTGATTTTACCTGAATTTCAAACTTCAATCCGATCTCGCCCAACAGGAAATGCCGCCTGGGTGATTGTGAAGCCAGGATAAAATGATATCCGGAATTGTTCAATTCGTTCATCAGTAATCGGCTAAAGGTAAAATGAAAGGATGAAAAGCCCGACAATGCCAGATAACATAAGCAGTTTTAAAAGATTGCTGATGCGATGAAACTGTTCTTTTAACTTTGCTCCTGCCACCAGAATCGCCAGAATTACCAGGGGAACAGCAACCACTATCAGGAAATAGAAAGCAGGTACCATCCGGGAAGTATTGAAGAGAAAGTAAATTCCGGTAATTGAAAGCAACAAGGTAACTGTCAGCAAAACCAAAGCCAGATTCCTGGAATACGCTATGCCAAATACCACCGGGAGCGTCTGGCAACCGGTTTCAGCATCCCCCTCAACATCTTCGGCATCTTTAACGACCTCCCTTATGAAAGTCAGTAAAAAAGCAAAAAGCGCATAGGAAAAAACCACCTGGCTGATCAATCCGAGTTGGGTATAAACTGTCATAAATTTGTCAGGTTGCTGCCTGAGGGCAAAAAACTCGAACAACCAGACGACAATCACGACCATGGCCGACATAAAAGCCACCGCAAGGTTTCCCGATAGAACTTTTTCTCTTGTATCGTTCCGAGTAAAACCACAGGAGTATGGTCATCAGTGGAAAAATTAACCACAGTCTGAATGATCCAACCCTTATGGAAAGGAAAAATCCGGCGGCAATTGCAACACTGTTGAAAATAATGTGAAGTTTGATGGCGATCCGCCGGGGAATATATTTACCGACAACAACCGAACCCGGTTTGTTTATCCGGTCGGTGCGTATATCGAAATAATCGTTGATGATGTATCCAGCCGCTGCAATCAAAGCTGTAACGGAGACAAGGATAAAAAAAAGCAATGACCCTAAGGCCGGCTCAATGCCTGTTCCGGCATAAACCCTGCCGATCAGTGCATACATAACCAGGATTTGGGTAAAAATAACAATGACTATATTCGGCCAACGGATCAGTTTCAGAAAAGGTAAAAACAGACGACCATTTTTATTTTGCATAAAACTACCAGTGAAATGCATTCCCATTCATCCATTTACCCTGCACTTTCATCACCTGCTCGATCACATCGCGCACACAACCGGCACCTCCCGGGAAATGGCTGATATATTTTGAAATGCTTTTGATTTCCTCCGCAGCATCGGATGGGCAAACGGGCATACCGACCTTTTTCATCACATGAAAATCGGGGATATCGTCGCCCATGTATAGGATTTCATCGGGTGAAAGGTTGTGTTTGATCTGGTACTCATCAAAAACCTGCATTTTGTTCTCAACTCCCAGAAAAACATCGGTCAGGTTCAGGGCATTGCATCGATGGCGCATTGATTCGGAATAACCGCCTGAAATAACGGCAACCCTGTAACCGCTCTTAATGGCCAGTTGCAGTGCGTACCCGTCTTTCACATGACCGGTCCGCAACTGGTCACCGGTATTGGTTATCAGCACTACCCCATTGGTAAGCACCCCATCATAATCAAAGATAAAAGTAGTTATACGGGTCAGACCTTCTTTGTAATTCGACATATTTTGCTCTTTAGCTGGATGAAGCTCATTCTTTCAGTTTGACAATGAGTTCACTCATGGTTTTATAGATTTCTTTCCATTCAGGATGATTCCTGAGCATATTCAGGTGCATATCAATGGTTGACCAATCCTTTCTGACAGCGGGCCCCGTCTGCATTGCTGCTGCATCTCCTCCGCTGATCCGCAGGGCTGTTTCACGAATGAGTGGCAACAGGATATCCGGCTCAACTCCGGACTCAGCCATCAGGCAGTCGGATACAGAATAGAGATAGTTGGTAAAATTGCATGCAAAAACAGCAGCCAGGTGAATGGATGCCCTTTGGGAAGTATCGATCAGCCTGACATCGCAAGAAAGGCTGGAAGCCACATCCACCAGTTTCGCCGCAATCTCCTGAGTGGCACCTTCAATGCAAAAAGGTACCTTTCCAATTTCGGGAGCCGAGAAACGAGTAAATGACTGTAGCGGATAAAAAACCCCACCCTGGGTATGATACCTGGTAATGGAACCCAATGATTGCGAACCGGAAGTATGCGCAACTATTCCATTGAATTTACCTGCATTTTTCAGACTCAGCGAAAAGCCGGGGATTGCCTCATCGGGAAGTGCAAGTATGAGCAGATCAGCCTCATCGTCAATATCTTCAACAAGGTAAACAGGTTTGGCACCTGTTAATGTTGCAAGTTCACCGGCTTTACCGGGATTGCGGCTGAAAATATTGACTATTCTGAAACCAGCTTTCAGCAAGGCAGGGGCCAGATGACTGGCTACGTTCCCTGCTCCTGCAATTGAGATGGAACTGATTTTGTCGCTTGCCATTGTTGAAAATGTTGATAAAACCATCTTCAGATGATTACTCAGCAGCTCTTTTGGCCTTCACAGCCCGCTTCCAGATGCTGATAGTAACCCCCGAGAACATGATAACAGACCCAGCCCAGAGCACCCAAATCCAGGGGAAGAACAGAATCTTGGCCACCACAAACTCGGGTTGCTTTTCAAAAATTCCGACGATGATACTTCTGGGCTTGTCAGAAACATTATCAAACCTTATCCTTACACCCTGTTCATCAAAATTGATGATCCCGTTTTCTCCGAAACTGTCTTTAACTTCGTAGGTTAACGGATAGGTATTCACCTTCCCGGACGAATCGGTTGATTTCAGAAGTGCAGTAATTTTCACATGATTTACGTTTTCATCCATCGACTCAACATACAATGAATCAAGCAATACCTTTACTGAACCAGCAGCCAGGGTATCACCCATGGCAACTTCGGATGTTCCGGTAAGTGCATAGCCATCGGGCATGCGTTTCGTAGGATCTTCAGCATATGTGAGAAACATAAAAACATCGCCCTGCAGCATATTCCGGGTATCGGGGTTATGAACATTGCCCATTCTTGAATTAACCTTCAACGACGGGAACAGGGAAAACTGTTTGTAAAGCTTATCATCCGATCCCTTTTTCAGGTAATCGATCTGGTAAAATGTTTCATCACGTTCTGTTTTAATATCACTAAAACAAACAGAATAGTCGCCCATTTCCTTTACCTGATCCCTGAAAAGCATGATGTTGTCGCTTCCGCCGGTCATAGCCGATTTGTCGGATTTAGACAATACTTCAGTATTTGACATAGCCAGCAGGACTCCCAACAGGAAAATTCCGAAACCCACATGGGTTAAAGCAGCTCCTGTATTTCCCTTTCCGCCTGAAAACCTGAAAAGAAAACCGAGTGAGGTGAAAATAGCGAATGCAATGCAAACTAAAAATATACCATGTTCAATCCTCATGCCCGGATCTGCGATAAATCCGATAACTCCAACAACAACAGATAAGATAACAGGATAGAGAACAAACCGCCAGAACTGTTTCGGATCGTTTTTCCCATAGGCCACGTATTGTCCGAGGCCCAAAAGAATAGTTACCAGGATGGCAAATGGCACCTGCCAGGTATTGTAAAAACCAACTACATCCGAAGGCGGAGTCAGGCCTGTTCCAAAGATTTTATTTATCACAGGAACCGAGGTGGTACTGATAACCTGAAACGCTGAAAGCAGAATAACAATGGACCCATACATCATCAGGAACTCCCTGTTGAACAGGTTTGGCAACTCACTGCTGGTGACATCTTTCCGTCTTTTTATCAATATCCAGGCAGCCAGCAGGATGAAAACCATCATAAACAGAACCAGCTGAAAGCTGCGGCCATCGTCGCCAAAAGCATGAACAGATGTTTCTCCCAGGACACCGGAACGTGTCAGGTAGCTGGCATACAGCACCATGATGAACCCGAGGAAAGTAAAAATGTAGGTACCTAAATAGTACTTATCGCGCTTATACGACAGCAGAATGTAATGCAGTGCGGCAACCAGAACCAGCCAGGGAACAAAAGAAGCATTTTCCACGGGGTCCCATGCCCAGAAACCACCGAAAGTAAGTGACTGATATGCCCAGGCACCACCCATAATCAACCCGGTACCCAGCAGTCCTACCGACAGCAGTACCCATGGCAGAACCGGTTTAAGCCAGTAACGTTTATCGTTCATAAACAGGGAAGCGAAAGCAAATGCAAAAGGAAATATTGCAGTTGCGTAACCCATAAACAGCATGGGCGGGTGTATCACCATCCATGGATTCTCAAGAAGTGGGTTCAATCCGTTACCATCGGTTATAAAGCTCAGATAATCAGGATTCATGAAAAAATCATTACCAGCATTTACCGGCATTTGCCTGAGCAAAAGGAATGGATCATTTCCAAGAGGTATTCCGGCAATATTAATCCCCAATAACATGGTCATCAGGAACAACTGGGCCAGAATTACAATCATCATGGCAGGTCCTTCAAGTTTACGGGCTGTCAGCATGGCACCGACACCAAATGTGCCGATGAAAAACGCCCACAACAAAAAACTACCTTCCTGCCCTGCCCAGAAACTGGAAATAATAAATTTGGCAGGCATCAGGGACGAGGAATGCTGATAGATATAGGAATATTCAAAACAATGATTTACAATAAGATATAACATTGAGATTGATATTCCAACTATTGAAAATGTCTGAACCAGGTATGCCGATCGGGCAAACTTCAGCAACGACTTATCCTCTGCACCCTTTTTCAGCAATTTCAGATAGAAGAAGATTCCGGCAAAACCAGCCAAAAATGAAAGGTAGATCAGCAATCTGCCTATGGTGCCGGCCAGCAAATGCTCACCGACATATACAATATCATTCATAAGTATATATTTATCAGTTATAAAGCACGCCGATCCGGGAATAACCTCTGTAATGGCAACGGGCACTTTTCATGCTACTAAATTACAATACTTTCTTTTGCAAATACGGGTGAAATAAATCATCTTTGTATGTGGCAAAGAGAATTAGCAGATGAGCAGATGAGCAGATGAGCAAATTAGCAACTTTGCACGCCTGACAAATAATGTAAAACCGTTAAATCTATTTGGCCCTGCCTGAGTGCCGCAGGCAGGCAGGCAGGTAAGCAGTCGGACAGGCAAATTGATATCCTGGTTCATTTCGCAGGTCTGGAAAATGAATGCAAATTCGTTATTCCTCGTTATCGCTCCACTCTCTCGATGCAGGCTATCATTCAAAATTCAGTTGGCAAAGAAATAGTAAGAAACCTGGTTCAAGGCAATATAAATTTCCATTCTATGAAACCTGAAATCAGAATTGTTAATAACCGCAAAATACTCAGGGATTTTATCAAGTTGCCTGCTGCAATCCATGCCGGACATCTCAATTGGCTACCTCCGATCTATGTAGATGAATGGAATTTTTTCAATCCAAAGAAAAACCGTGCTTTCAGCCACTGCGAAACCATTCTGGCCGTAGCATATCAGAACAATATTCCTTGCGGGAGGATCATGGGAATTATTCACCATACATACAACCAGCAGCACAACGAAAAATCGGCCAGATTTGGATTTTTCGACTGCTACGATGACCAGGAAGTGGCTGAATCACTCCTCGCATTTATCTCAGAATGGGCCATTGGTAAAGGCATGAAAAATCTTACCGGCCCATTTGGTTTTTCAGATAAGGATCCCCAGGGATTCCAGATTGATGGATTTGGTGACCTTCCGATGATTGATACCAATTGTAACCTGCCATACATGCCTGCCTTTCTGGAGAATGCAGGTTTCGAAAAATTCGTGGACTGCCTCACTTACCGGTTTGACCTGAATCTGTTGCTACCGGAAGTCTACCTGCGTGCAAGTCAGCGGGTTGAGAACAGCCGCAGGTATGAGATTATTGAATTCACCACGAGAAAAAAGCTCAGACCTTATATTTTGCCGGTTTTACGACTTACGAATGAAACCTATAGCCATCTATATGGTTTCTACCCCTTGAATGAAACTGAGATGCAGGATCTGGCCAGTCGTTACATGCCGGTACTAAATCCGGAATTTGTAAAGATAATAACCAGTAATGACGAAATTGTGGCCTATGTCATCGGCCTGCCCAACATGTCAGCCGGAATCATGAAAGCCCGTGGAAGGTTATTCCCGGTTGGATGGTATCATATTCTCAGATCCATGAAAACAGCCACACAACTCGACCTGATGCTTGGGGCTGTCAGGCCGGACTTACAGGGCCACGGACTTGAGATCTGGATGGGACTTAAGTTGCTTGAATCTGCAAAAAAGGCCAACTTTAAGAGCATCGCAACCCATTTGATACTTGAAACAAATACCCGCATGCGGTCTGTCGTCGAGCGGTTGAATGCACCGATCGTGAAGCGGTTCAGGGTTTATAGCATCGAACTTAAGCAAAAACAAAACGTTTGAAAATCAGCAACAGAATCACATAGATAAGCTGAAAATCAAACGATGATTCTGTTTGTTATTTGAATTCCAGAAATCACATTCAAATGAAAATACCTGCAAAATTGCTGCTAAGGCTCTTGCTTGCTTACGGGCTTATGAACCGTGAAGCATTTGAAGAAAAAATAACGCATCTGCTGACCGGATATATGGATGATCCGGATGACCTGAATAAGCTCTATGAATTTCTGTTTACCCAGATGGATGATCTGAAGGACTATCTTTCACTGGAAATTCTGGCACGAGCCACAGGACAGGCGACAAATGAAGAACTCAGATCGGAAATAAGGGATCTGCGGAAAGCCATTGAACTGTTGTCGGAAAAAATAGACAGAAAACGGGAGGATGTAAAATGAACCTTCGGAGAATCTATATCATTTATCTGCAGCTGATCAGGGCAAAGGAGATTGTCTTAGTAATATTGCATCATGCACTGCGTGAGTGGATTAACCGTTCACACATCGGACAAAAACTTTTCAGAAAGAAAAGCAGTAACAAACGTCAGGTATACTCCACCCCGGAACGTATCCGGGTTACCATAGAGGAACTGGGACCAACCTATATTAAATTCGGACAAATCCTGGCCGACCGTCCCGATATGGTTTCAGAACGATTCAGGAATGAGCTGAAGAAACTGCAATCGAAAGCACGCCCCTTCAACGATGAGGATGCACACAGGCTGATCAGGAAAGAACTTGGGCTTGAAATGGAAGAGGTATTCAGCGAATTCGATACCCAATGCCTTGCTTCAGCATCCATAGGACAGGTTTATAAGGCAAGGCTGCATTCAGGGGAAGAGGTGATAGTTAAAATACAACGGCCGCACATAGAGAATAAAATAAAGCTGGATCTTTACCTGATGCGCTATCTTGCGAAAAGCGCCATCAAGAGTTATCCTGAACTGGCAGCCATTGACATTGTGGGCCTGATTGATGAATTTGGACAGAGTATCCTAAAAGAACTCGATTATTACAATGAATCCTCAAACCTGCTGCGCTTCGGTGAAATGTTTAAGGATGACGCCCGGGTTCACATTCCAAAGGTTTTCATGGATTACACTACCCGGCGTATTCTCATTATGGAACAGGTTGAAGGCATTACGCCTGATTCTCCGGAGGTACTCATTCAAAATGGACTTGACCCTGAAGTTATAGCAGCCAACGGAGCCGACATCGTTCTGCAAATGGTACTGAAACACGGGTTCTTTCATGCCGATCCGCATCCGGGTAACATTTTTATCTTACCCGGTAATGTAATTGCCCTGATAGACTTCGGAATGGTTGGCGTTCTGAAACCCAACCACCTGAGTTTCCTGGCAAGTTTTTCAATGGGATTTTATCGTTCAGATGCCGCCGCCATCACCCAATCGCTGATCACATTGTGCGGTATCCGCTTTTTTGAGGAAGAAAGTGATCTTGAATTCGAAATTGACCAGTTACTCAAAAGCAATGCCTACCTGCCATTTGAAAAAATAGACTTTGCACGTATTATGCAGGAATGCATCAACCTGATGGTAAAATACAAGTTGAAAATTCCTTCGAGCATATTTATGCTGGTAAAAGCGCTGGCCACCATACAGAAATTTGCCGGCAACCTGAATCCCGAACTCAACCTGGGACCAATTATTCTGCCTTATGCCCGCGAACTGGTAGCACGTCGGTATGATCCGCGGAAGCTGGCTTCGCGCATATACGAAACCATCAACAATTATGTAACCCTCTTCAAAGAATTTCCTGGTGAAATCAGCGAGATTCTATACAAAGCCAAGCAGGGTAAGTTAAAACATGAAATCCGGTTCGGGGACCCCGAGCCTGTGATGAAAACCGTGCGGCTTTTTGGTCAGCGGATGGCGCTTGCCATCATTCTTGCCGGAATGGGAGTAACCTCCACCATTCTTATTGTCTGGAACGATGAGAAAACATTCGGTCACATCACTTTTGGTATCACCATGTTCTTTACAACATGGGTGATGTTTAAATGGCTGTTCAAAGGAAAATCCTGAGCATCCGGCTATAATAAGATATTCTCTGTCAGCAGATGTATCTGCTCATGCGGCACAACCGTTGAGGCTTTCGTCTGTAAAACAGGATTGCTGTTAATCAGGAAAAACTGTTATCACTTAGTTCGAATAAACAACCTTGTGTATAAACAAGGAACCCTGGTAGATTACCCTCAGGAAATAGACGCCCGGATTAAGCTTTTTCCGTTTTCAATGGTTCCTGCCCAGCAAAATGAATTGTTACCCTGGGGCAATACTTCATTAACAAGCTCTGAAACGCGCTTCCCGGTAAGGTCGCATACAGAAATATTTACAAAGTCGCTCTGTGGCAAGTCGAAGCTCACGTTCAGCTTGTCGGAAAAAGGATTCGGGAAAGCCGAGAAAGCAATATTGAGCATTGACTTATCTTCGATGCTAACGTTCAGGGGGCTGTAATTCAATACCATATTTTTAAAATAGGTCTCATCAGCCGGAGTAAGTGAAACTACGTCAAGCCCTTTGGTAAATGCTACTTTGGTAAATGGCCCGACAGCGCCGCCACTGGCTGAGTTGCGGCTGGTATATTCCACCCAGATTTCGTAGGTACCGTCGGGAACCAGGTTACCGCTCACGTCGCGGCAGTCCCAGGTGATGGTGTGCGTTTGATGGTTCGACAGGGTTGCACCGGTTGTAGCATTTACTGAATTGTTACCAGAAGAGGCAACCCATTTTACCAGGTGCTGCTTACGGTTGGCTGCCATTACCTTGCGGGAAATCACAAAATTGCCCTGGGCATCCTTCACCCATATTGCAAGTACATTTTTCGGAGAATAAGTTGCACCGTTACTCACTGTGAGCACAGAAAAAGTAACTGTTCCGTCGGTTGAAGCCGGGGCAACAGTTGCCGACAATTCATAGTTTGAGAATAACAGACAAATTGTGGCTAACAATGTTGTAATTTTTAAATTGAAGACCTTCATAGTTTTTTTTCGGATTTAGAGATGGGCAAAGATAAAAATATTTACGTTCTGACATATTTCGATATTTACAGTTGGCGCGCCTCTCCCCTCAGTTGGCGCGCGTCTCCCGACGCGTGCTCCCACAAACACTTCTCCAGACGCGTGCCCAGGGTTGACGCGCATCTCCCCAAGCGTACTCCCTCTTTACTTAACTTTATATTACGAAATGCTTAATAAATCTACTTCAAGTAAAGATTCTCTATCTGCATAATTCGTGGCAGAGCTGAAAAGGTAATCCCATGGAACACCACAAAGTCCCGCTTTAACAGGGTTGTTATGTATGTAATTTAATTTTTGCATAAAGAATTTATTGCTGAACAGTAGCTCAGCCCTATTGCCATCTTGCCATACTTTGTAATTTTTGATTCTTTTTAAGGGCTCTCCTGCATCTCTGAATCGATTAAGCAATTCACCAAATCCTTCTTGCTTTTCATCTTCCACTTTTTTAGATATTGCTCTGGAAGTAAATTTCTTCAAATCTCTAAGTATTTCTGAGATTGTGTTATCGCCTGTAGCTTGTACAATCATATGAACGTGATTTGGCATAATACAGTATCCATAAACTACCAAGCCTTTATTCTTCTGATAAAACTTAATGGCATTCAGAATAAGAAGTTTATATGAATCTTCTTCAAGTACTTTAATCCAGTCCACAATCGTGAATGTAACAAAGTAAGCATCATCACCTTTGAATATTTTATATTTATCCGACATGCAATGCAATTTACGAAATAATTATCCAGGTCAAAACTAAAAAAAACAAGAATGAGATTATATACGCTTCGGGATTTACCATTTTCTCTTTTATTACAATGAAACAACGAGGCACGCGTCGGGAGACGCGCGCAAACACTATGCTTTGGCCAAACAGTATATACCTCCGTTGGCGCGCGTCTCCTGACGCGTGCTTCCACAACGGTATTTCATTGTTTGTGTGCGTTTCAGGACCTCAGTTGGAGCGCTTTGCCCTACATGTGCTCCCACAACCCCTGTATAAAACAATTGCTATCCATATTAATAAAAAAATCCCCGGCTCGTTTCCGAACCGGGGATTCATATAAAAACAGGAAATAAATTATTTTGCGTATTTGAATTCTTTACCAAGGTAACGGGCTGAAGTTCCGAGAATCTCCTCGATCCTGAGCAGCTGATTGTACTTGGCGATCCGGTCGGTACGGCTGGCTGAACCGGTTTTTATCAGGCCGGTATTGAGTGCCACTGCCAGGTCGGCGATGGTGGTATCTTCGGTTTCACCTGAACGGTGGCTCATCACTGCAGTGTAACTATTGCGGTATGCAAGCGTAACGGCATCAATGGTTTCGGTAAGGGTGCCGATCTGGTTAACCTTCACCAGAATTGAGTTGGCCACACCCTGATCGATGCCCATTTGCAGGCGTTTCGAATTGGTAACAAACAAATCATCACCAACGAGCTGAATCTTTTTGCCCATCACATCGGTCATCAGTTTCCAGCCTGACCAGTCGTCTTCGGCCATACCGTCTTCTATTGAGATGATGGGGTATTTGTCCACCCAGGTTTTCCAGTAGTCAACCATTTGGGCAGGAGTGAGTTTGTCTCCGGTTGATTTTTTCAGGTGATACACCTTTTCTTCTTCGATCCAATATTCTGAGGAAGCAGGATCAAGTGCCATGAAAACATCTACACCTGGTTTGTATCCGGCCTTTTCGATGGCCTGTAAAATCACCTGAACAGCTTCTTCATTTGATTTCAGGTTAGGTGCGAAACCGCCTTCGTCACCAACATTGGTTGAATAACCGGCTTTTTTCAGGACTGATTTCAGGTTATGAAAAACTTCGGCACCCATGCGCAGTGCTTCGGCAAAATTGGATGCACCAACGGGCATAATCATAAACTCCTGGAAATCGATGGCATTGTCGGCATGTGAACCACCGTTGATGATGTTCATCATCGGAATGGGCAGGGTATTGGCGTTAACGCCACCTACATAGCGAAAGAGGAACTGGTTCGACTCCTGGGCTGCAGCATTGGCGACGGCCAGAGAAACGCCCAGAATGGCGTTGGCGCCGAGGTTGGCTTTGTTGGGCGTCCCGTCAAGCTCAATCATGCGCTGGTCAATCTCATTCTGTTCTGAAACAAGGTAGCCTTTCAACTCTTCGGCCAACACTTTATTTACATTCTGAACAGCTTTAAGTACACCTTTTCCAAGGTAAACATTCTTATCATCATCGCGAAGTTCACAGGCCTCATGAACACCGGTTGAAGCTCCCGAAGGAACAGCAGCACGGCCCATGATTCCGTTGGTTGTGTAAACATCTACTTCGATGGTAGGGTTTCCGCGTGAATCGAGGATTTGGCGGGCAAAAATGTTAGCAATAGCGCTCATTTTTCTTGTAATTTTTATGAATATTAGGTTAACTTAAGTCCTTTATTCCAGGAAATCGCTTAACCGTTTAAGCGACAACAATTTAGCAATAAACAAAATGAGGACAAAGTAATAAATACTTTATCCTCATCAGGTTGATCATATCGGTATTACTCTTTAGGTTCGGTAGTTTCGTCAGCAGACTCTTCCTTAACATCTTCCACAACAGGGGCTTCAGGAGCTTTTGGTGCTTTGGCCGCCGGTTTGGCAGGAGCAGCAACATCAGCCTTGGCTTTGGTAGTCCGGCCACGACGGGTTGTTTTAACTTTTGCTGTTTCCTTGGTTGCGAGCATGTTTTCATTAAAGTCCACCAGCTCCATCATACACATTTCAGCATTATCACCCAGGCGATTACCGGTTTTGAGTATGCGGGTATAACCCCCGGGACGGCTGGCTACCTTAACAGAGACTTCCCTGAACAAGGCAATAACAGCTTCTTTATTCTGAAGATAGCTAAAAACCATCCTTCTTGAGTGTGTAGAATCATCCTTTGAACGGGTAATCAGCGGTTCAACATAACCTCTTAACGCCTTTGCTTTTGCGAGCGTGGTGTTAATGCGTTTATGAAGAATGAGCGAAGCAGCCATGTTCGAGAGCATTGCCTTGCGGTGGGAGCTTGTTCTTCCAAGGTGATTTACTTTCTTTCCGTGTCTCATTTCAATTAATCCTTATCAAGTTTATATTTTGCAATGTTCATTCCGAATTCGAGGTTTTTCGACTTCACGAGTTCTTCAAGCTCTGTGAGTGATTTCTTACCAAAGTTCCGGAATTTTAAAAGGTCATTTTTGTTATATGATACGAGTTCACCAAGGGTTTCGACATCAGCGGCCTTAAGGCAGTTGAGAGCACGAACCGAAAGATCCATGTCTACGAGTTTGGTTTTCAGCAACTGACGGATGTGCAGTGATGTTTCATCAAACTCTTCCGCAACTGCTTTTTCTTCGGTATCAATGGTAATTTTCTCGTCAGAGAACAACATAAAGTGGTGAATGAGAATGCGGGCTGATTCTTTGAGGGCTTCCTTTGGAGGAATAGAGCCATCTGTTACAATCTCGATGATCAGTTTCTCATAGTCGGTTTTCTGCTCAACGCGGAAATTCTCTATGGTGTACTTTACATTTTTTATCGGGGTATGTATCGAATCGATGGAAATGGTACCCAGCGGAGCACCGGCTATTTTATTCTCTTCTGCCGGTACATAACCACGACCCTTATCAAGTGTAAGATCGATGGTTAATTTAACCGAAGGTTCCATGTGACAGATTTCAATCTCAGGGTTCAATACCTGGAAAACTGACAGAAATTTATTGATATCACCAGCTGTGAAAACGTCCTGACCTGAAATAACAAGATGAACACGCTCGCTGGTCTCTGAATCGAGTAACCTTTTAAAGCGGATCTTCTTCAGATTGAGAATGATATCAGTAACATCCTCAACAACACCTTTAATCGAGGAGAATTCCATATCAACACCTTCAATTTTCACTGAGGTAATTGCGAATCCTTCGAGCGATGAAAGGAGAATTCTCCTGAGGGCATTGCCGATTGTAATTCCAAACCCTGGTTCAAGAGGCCTGAACTCAAACACGCCTTTCGAATCATCGGCTTCCACCATTATAACCTTTTCAGGTTTTTGAAATGCTAATATTGCCATAGTTTCTTCCTCTTGTGTAATGAATTTGTTGACCAATAAAACCGTTACTTAGAATACAACTCGACGATGAGCTGTTCTTTGATATTTTCGGGAATATCTTCACGGGCAGGAAGGCTGGCCAGTTTACCTTTCATCAGCGTGCTATCCCATTCAAGCCATGGATAAGTATTGCGCTTTGAGGCAAGGGCATTCTGAATTACTTCGAGTGATTTCGATTTTTCCCTCACTGCGATAACATCACCGACTTTTACTTCATAAGAAGGAATATTGACAACTGACCCGTTCACAACTATATGGCAATGAGTCACAAGCTGACGGGCAGCATTACGCGATGGAGCAATACCCAGTCTGTAAACCAGGTTGTCAAGTCTTGATTCAATCAGTTGAAGCAATACTTCACCTGTAATTCCTTTTTTACGACTTGCTTTGTGAAACGTGTTTTTAAACTGTTTCTCCAGAATGCCGTAAGTATATTTGGCTTTCTGTTTTTCCTGAAGCTGTGTACCGTATTCTGAAAGTTTTTTACGCCTTTTCGAATTTCCGTGCATTCCCGGACCGTAGTTTTTCTTTTCGAAATACTTGTCTGGTCCGTAAATCGGATCTTTAAACTTGCGTGCAATTTTGGTTTTTGGACCTATGTACCTGGCCATAATTACTTGTTATTTTATGATCATTTTGTTTTTTAATCAGAAGTCACAGCCACGGATACAACAAACCTGTGAAAGCATATCTATGGCAGGGACAAACAGGGTATTATACCCTTCTCCTTTTCGGAGGACGACATCCGTTGTGTGGCAAAGGAGTCACATCCATAATTTCTGTTACTTCAATACCAGAAGCATGGATTGTGCGAATAGCAGACTCTCTGCCGGACCCCGGGCCTTTAACAAATACCTTAACTTTCCGGAGGCCAAGATCGTAAGCGACCTTTGCGCAATCGGTTGCAGCCATCTGTGCGGCATACGGAGTATTTTTCTTTGATCCCCTGAAGCCCATTTTACCGGCTGATGCCCAACTGATCACCTGCCCGCCATTGTTGGTGAGCGAAATAATGATGTTGTTGAACGAAGCAGTAACGTAAGCATGACCAATGGGGTCAACTTTAACAACTCTTTTCTTTGATGTTTTAGCAGTTTTTGCCATAACAATATTTTTTCGACAATTCGGTTTATTACTAAGCTGCGGTTAAAAACTCTTTTTTAACCCTTGGTTGCTTTCTTCTTGTTAGCAACAGTTTTCTTTTTCCCCTTACGGGTACGGGCGTTATTCTTGGTGCTTTGGCCACGGAGTGGTAAGCCAAGACGGTGCCTGATGCCGCGGTAACAACCGATATCCATCAGTCGTTTAATGTTTGTCTGTACTTCCGAGCGAAGAGCGCCTTCTACTTTAATCTGGTCGCCGATAATGGTACGAATGGCATTCTGCTCATCGTCATTCCAGTCCTGGACCTTTTTATTGAAATCAACACCAGCCTTGGTTAAAATCATCTGAGCTGTGCTGCGTCCAATACCGTAAATATAGGTCAGACCTATTTCACCTCTTTTGTTTTTGGGTATGTCAATACCAGCAATACGTGCCATATATTGTTTTTATTTGAAGTTAATCGATTAACCTTGCCTTTGTTTGTACTTGGGGTTCTTTTTGTTGATAATGTACAAGCGCCCCTTCCTTCTGACTATTTTACAGTCAGGCGTTCTCTTCTTAACAGATGCTCTTACTTTCATTTTCCAGGTTTGTTTTATTATTTGTATCTGAAAATTATTCTTCCTTTTGAAAGGTCGTATGGCGACATTTCAAGCTTTACCTTATCACCGGGCAGGATCTTGATGTAGTGCATCCTCATTTTTCCCGAAATGTGCGCAGTGATAATATGCCCGTTCTCCAGCTCAACACGAAACATTGCGTTACCCAATGATTCGGTAACGGTTCCATCCTGTTCTATCGAAATTTGTTTCGCCATTTATTATTTTGTTAATGTGTTCAATTTCAGTATTTCTTCAATCTCATCAAACGAAGAGAGTATTTCGGTCTTTCCCTCCCTGATTGCAATCGCATGCTCGTAATGTGCCGACGGTCTGCGGTCAGAGGTTCTGATGGTCCATCCATCGTTTTCCTGAATCACCATCCGGCTTCCGAGGTTAATCATTGGTTCAATACAGATAACCATTCCTGGCTGCAGCATTGTTCCAGCTCCCCTTTTTCCGTAATTCGGGACTTCAGGTTTTTCGTGCAGATGCCTGCCAAGCCCATGTCCAACCAGGTCGCGTACCACAGAATATCCGAAACTTTCAACGTATGTCTGAATTTCGAATCCGATGTCACCGGTTCGTTTACCGGCTTTCGCAGCCTCTATTCCCCTGTAAAGCGATTCTTTCGTCCGGTCCATCAGTAACTGAACTTCTTCTGCTACTTCACCTACCGCAAACGAATAGGCTGAATCTCCGTAAAAACCATTCATAATCACACCGCAATCCACAGAAACAAGATCTCCGTCACGCAGTTCACGGTTGCCCGGAATGCCATGTACCACCACCTCATTCACCGATATGCAAAGGGTAGCAGGGAATCCTCCGTATCCTTTGAAACCCGGTACCGCGTGATGATCACGGATAAACGTTTCAGCGATTTTGTCAAGCTCTCCGGTTTTTACTCCGGGTTTAATATGCCTGGCAACTTCGGCTAGGGTTTTACCAACAAGTAAAGAACTTAACCTTATTAACTCTATTTCTTCGTCAGTCTTATAATGAATCATTTTACCGAACTAAAACAGTAACAGCAACTAACTCATGTTGATTGAAGAACGACCTTTGATACGTCCCGATTTTGTCAGTCCGTCATAATGTCTCATCAGCAAATGACTTTCAATCTGCTGCAGTGTATCAAGCACAACCCCTACAAGGATTAGCAATGAAGTACCTCCGTAGAAGTTAGCAAACTGGGCGGTTACACCCATTTGCCCGACTATGGCAGGCATGATAGCGACAAACGCCAGGAAAAGAGAGCCAGGTAATGTAATACGAGACATGATCTGATCAATAAATTCAGCTGTTTTCTTTCCGGGTTTAACTCCTGGTATAAAGCCATTGTTTTTCTTCATATCCTCAGCCATCTGATTCGGATTGATCGTAATGGCCGTATAGAAATAAGTGAAAACAACAATCAGTAAGGCAAATACAAAATTATACCAGAATCCGTTCACATTCGTAAATGTTGCAGCAAATCCTGACAAGGCTTCCGATTGTGCAAAACCAGCGAGGGTCAGCGGCAGAAACATAATTGCCTGGGCAAAGATGATAGGCATAACACCGGCTGCATTTACTTTCAGGGGGATATACTGCCTGACACCACCGTATTGTTTGTTTCCTACGATGCGTTTCGCATACTGTACCGGAATTTTCCGGGTTCCCTGTACGAGCAGAATACTGACCAGGATAACTCCTATAAGCACCGCAAGCTCTACAATAAAGATAACCAGTCCACCACCTTTCTGTTCCATACGTGAAACCAGTTCACCAAAGAGGGCGAAAGGAAGACGGGCGATAATACCGATCATGATGATCAGGGAAATACCATTGCCGATACCCTTATCGGTTATACGCTCTCCGAGCCACATAACGAACAGGGTTCCGGAAATAAGGATAATAACAGACGACACCCAGAAGAATGTAGAAGGAGAAGTTACGGCCGGATCAAAAGGCGTGATGGCCTGAGCCGGTAACTGTGAAACCAGGTTGGCTATGTAACCGGGAGCCTGGAAGCCAGTAATAATAACAGTAAGGTAGCGGGTAATCTGATTGATTTTCTTCCGGCCACTTTCTCCTTCTTTCTGCAGTTTCTGGAAATAAGGTATAGCCATACCCAACAACTGCACAACAATAGAAGCAGAAATATAAGGCATGATACCCAATGCAAAAATAGAGGCATTGGAGAAAGCGCCTCCGGAAAACATATTCAGCAAGCCGAGCAGTCCCCCTTCTGTCTGGTTTTGTAGATTTGCCAGTTGATTGGGATCAACGCCCGGAAGCACAACATATGAACCGAGCCTGTAAAGCAGAATGATACCCAAAGTATAGGTTATGCGCTTCCGCAGCTCGTCAATCTTGTATATGTTCCGTATAGTCTGAATTAGTCTTTTCATCTAAAGTCTAGATTTTAATTGCCTGACCACCTTTTGATTCTATCGCTTTAGCGGCTGTTGCAGAAAAAGCATGAACTTTTACATCAACCTTGGCTGTAAGCTCGCCACGACCGAGAATTTTAACCTTGTCATGTTTAGAAACAAAGCCACTCTCGATCAGTATAGCCAGATCTATTACTTCCAGGTTCCTGGAAGCAGCGATTGCCTGAATAACATCGAGGTTTAAACTGCGGTACTCTACGCGGTTGATATTTTTAAATCCGAACTTTGGCAAACGCCTGTAAATCGGCATCTGACCTCCTTCAAAACCAGCTTTTCTGCTGTAGCCTGAGCGAGATTTAGCACCTTTGTGTCCGCGGGTAGCTGTTCCGCCACCACCCGAACCTTGTCCGCGCCCAATCCTTTTGGTTGAATGTGTTGCGCCCTGAGCCGGTTTTAGATTACTTAAATCCATAATGTCTTTCTGATTAATGTTGTATATTAACTAGATTTCTTCAACTTTCAACAGGTGATTGATCTTTGCGATCATGCCTGCTATCTGGGGGGTTTCAACCACTTCTACCGGACGGCCCATTCTTGAAATACCTAAAGCTTTCAAGGTCCTTTTCTGCCGTTCGGGTTGTTTAATCCCGCTTTTTATCTGGGTAACTTTCAGTTTTCTCATCTTCCTTATTTTTTAACGGTTGTTTAATTAGCCGTTGAATACCTTGCTGATGTCAATACCACGAAGCTGGGCAACGGTATATGCATCGCGCATGTTAACCAGGGCATCAATGGTAGCTTTCACAACGCTGTGTGGGTTTGATGATCCTTTTGATTTGGCAAGAACGTCTTTAACGCCGACACTTTCAAGCACTGCACGCATAGCACCACCTGCAATAACACCGGTTCCGGGAGATGCCGGTTTCAGGAATACGAGGGCTCCGCCATATTTACCAAGTTGTTCGTGAGGAATGGTGCCTTTCAAAACAGGTACCTTCACAAGGTTTTTCTTAGCGTCGTCAACACCCTTAGCAATTGCAGAGGTAACTTCCTTGGCTTTCCCCAATCCGTAACCAACCACGCCGTTTTCATTTCCGACAACAACAATGGCTGAGAAGCTGAAAGTACGGCCCCCTTTGGTAACTTTGGTTACCCTCTGTATGCTTACCAGCCTGTCTTTAAATTCAATCTCGCTGGATTTTACTCTTTTGATATTTGCGTTTGCCATTTCCTTTAAAATTTAAGGCCTCCTTCCCTGGCTGCTTCCGCCAGAGATTTGATTCTACCATGATATAAGTACCCGTTACGATCGAAAACCACGCTTTCGATGCCTGCTTCCAGCGCCTTTTTGGCTATAAGCTGGCCAACCAGTTTAGCCTGTTCGATTTTGGCAATCGGGGTTCCCGAAACTTCAGGAGTACGCGACGATGCAGAAACAAGTGTTTTGCCATCCAGATCGTTGATGATCTGGGCATAAATCTGTTTGTTGCTTCTGAATACGGTCAACCGGGGCTGCTCGGGTGATCCGGTAATGTTCTTCCGGACTCTGAGTTTGATCCTGTGCCTTCTGTATTCTTTTCTGTTCTTAATAGCCATCCTACTTTAGGAATTTGCCCGGAAATCCGGGATTGGTTTATGTTAAATATTATTTTTCAGATGCTGACTTTCCAGCTTTCTTCTTAACAACTTCGCCCATAAAGCGGATACCTTTACCTTTATAAGGCTCGGGTTTGCGCAATGAACGGATTTTGGCAGCCACCTGACCGATCAGCTGTTTATCGTATGATTTCAGCGTAATGGTCGGGTTTTTTCCCCTTTCAGCAGCAGTTTCAACACTCACTTCAGAGGGAAGTTCAAAGAAAATACTGTGCGAGTAGCCAAGGGCAAGTTCGAGCAGATTTCCGGTAGCAGTGGCTTTGTAACCAACACCTACCAACTCCTGAACTACTTTATAACCTTCAGATACCCCTTTAACCATATTGGCCAGCAGTGAACGGTAAAGGCCGTGTTTCGACCGTGTGTCCTGGGTCTCATTGGTACGTTCAACGATCATATGTGTTCCGTCAACTCTAACCGTAATGGTTGGGTCAACCTGTTGTGAAAGCTGTCCGAGTGCCCCTTTAATTGTTACCAGATTAGCATCCGAAACCGTAATCTGAACACCGGCAGGGACAGTTATTGGCAATTTTCCTATTCTTGACATTGTAGAAATCTCCTCTTTTTAGCTAATGTAACACAATACTTCGCCACCGATCTGAAGCGTTCTGGCTTCTTTATCAGTCATAAGTCCTTTGTTGGTCGAGAGTATAGCAACTCCCAATCCATTCAGTACTCTCGGAAGTTCGTCAGCACCTACATACCTGCGTAAGCCGGGTTTGCTAACCCTCTCAAGACTCCTGATAGCGGGTACTTTCGAAACGGGGTGATATTTCAACGCAATCTTGATGATTCCGGGAATACTGTCATCTTCAAACTTATAGTTCAGAATGTACCCCTTGTCAAACAAGATCTTGGTTATTTCCTTCTTCATGTTGGATGAAGGTATCTCCACGATCCGGTGGTTTGCCATTACGGCGTTCCTGAGGCGGGTCAGGTAATCTGAAATAGGATCTGTTACCATTTTATCCTTTGATATTTTAATGAATGTTGTTTTGTTTTTCTACCAACTGGCTTTTTTCACACCCGGAATCAGACCATCGAGGGCCATGAAACGGAAGTTAATACGCGATACGCCAAACTGACGCATGTATCCTTTGGGGCGACCTGTCAACTTGCAACGGTTGTGAAGGCGCACAGGAGAGGCATTTTTCGGCAGCTTCTGCAGTCCGATGAAATCACCTGCTGCTTTCAATTCAGCACGTTTGGTTGCGTATTTTGCAACAAGGCGTTCTCTTTTGCGCTCTCTTGCTTTAATCGATTCCTTTGCCATATCGTTTATTTCTGATTTTTGAATGGTAAACCAAATTGTTTTAACAGGGCCATACACTCTTTGTCGGTACGGGCAGTCGTTACAAACGTAATATCCATACCGTTGATCTTGGCAACTTTGTCGATCAAAATCTCGGGAAAGATAATCTGTTCCGTAACACCCAGGGTGTAGTTTCCACGACCGTCGAATCCCTTTTCATTGATTCCACGGAAGTCCCTGATACGGGGTATAGCTACCGAAACAAGCCTGTCGAGGAATTCATACATCTGGTTGCTTCTGAGCGTAACCCGGACACCGATTGGCATTCCTTTACGCAACTTGAAGTTGGAGATGTCTTTCTTCGACTTGGTGGCAACTGCTTTCTGACCTGAAATGGATGTCAGCTCGTTTACACCGGCATCAATCAGTTTCTTGTCAGCAATGGCTGTACCGAGACCCTGATTCAGGCTGATCTTCAGCAATTTTGGAACCTGCATCACAGTTTTATACTGAAACTGCTCGGTGAGTGCAGGAATGATCTCTTGCGAGTATTTATCTTTTAGACGTGGTGAATAGCTCATTACTTAATTACCTCCCCCGACTTTTTAGAATAACGTACTGACTTATTGGTTTTGGTGTCAATCTTGCGGCCAATGCGGGTTGGTTTACCCGATGCATCTACTACCATAAGGTTGGAGATGTGAATATTGGCTTCCTGTTTGACGATACCACCCTGGGCATTTTTTGCATTGGGTTTGGTATGTTTTGAAACCAGGTTAACGCCTTCAACAATGGCCTGCAGTTTATCTACATCCACTTCCAGGACTTTCCCCTGCTTCCCTTTCGAGTCACCGGCTATAACCTTCACGGTGTCGCCTTTTTTTATGTTCAGCTTTGTGCTCATAATGCGTGTGTTCAATTAAAGCACCTCAGGTGCCAGTGAAACAATCTTCATGTATTGCTTTTCGCGAAGTTCCCTGGCTACGGGACCGAAGATACGGGTACCGCTCATTTCACCTGCATTGTTCAGCAATACTACGGCGTTATCGTCAAACCGGATATAGGATCCATCGTTGCGACGAATTTCTTTTTTGGTTCTGACAACCACTGCCTTGGCGACTGCACCCTTTTTAATGTTTCCCGAGGGAAGCGCATTTTTAACGGTTACGACAATTTTATCGCCAATTGAGGCATACTTTTTACGTGTTCCGCCCAGTACCCGGATGCAAAGTACTTCTTTTGCCCCGCTGTTGTCAGCAACCGTAAGTCGTGATTCCTGTTGTATCATAATTACTTAGCTCTTTCAATGATTTCGACTAATCTCCAGCACTTGTTTTTACTCAACGGCCTGGTTTCGGAAATGCGAACTGTATCGCCAATGCCACAATCGTTGTTTTCGTCATGGGCTGCAAATTTGGAAGTTTTTTTCACAAACTTTCCGTATTTGGGGTGCTTTTCGCGACGTTCAACCTGTACGACGATCGACTTCTGCATTTTATTGCTGACAACAACCCCGATTCTTTCTTTTCTCAGATTTCTGGTTTCCATAGGTCCTCCGGTTATTGTTTTGTTACGGCAACTGATCCCTTTGCAGCATCTTTCAATTGGCGTGAGCGCAATTCTGTAACCATGCGTGCAATGGTTCTGCGATAGGTTTTTATTTTATTGGGGTTCTCAAGAGGAGAAACAGCATGGTTCAGCTTTAGCTTGTTCAGCTGTTTACGTTCTTCATCGAGCCGTTCAATAAGTTCGGCCGTCGAAAGCTCTCTAATGACTTCTTGTTTCATCTTGCGTTATATTGATTCTTCAACGTAATCTCTTCTTACCACGAACCTGGTGGCTACAGGCAATTTCTGGGCAGCCAGCCTGAGTGCCTCTTTAGCTACTTCCAGACTCACACCTTCTGCTTCGAAGAGTATGCGTCCCGGGCTGATACGGGCTACAAAATATTCGGGCGCACCTTTACCTTTACCCATACGGACTTCGGCGGGTTTCTTGGTTACCGGTTTGTCCGGGAAAATGCGTATCCATATCTGTCCTTCACGTTTCATGTGACGGCTAACGGCCTGACGGGCAGCTTCAATCTGCCTGCCGGTTATCCAGGCTTCTTCCAGGGTCTTGATTGCGAATGAACCAAATGAAAGCTCTGCACCACGCTTGGTGTTGCCTTTCATTTTGCCCTTCTGCATCTTCCTGTACTTGGTTTTCTTTGGCTGTAACATTATTATCGGATATTGATCGTGTTGTTGTTACTCTTAATTAGCAATGTTATTTTCGGGGACCCCTGTTACGGTTTCCACCACCTCGCTGTGGCCTGTTGTTTGGTCTGGCCGGCATCGATTTCTCTCCGCGGGTATTTCCGGCAACGGTTGATTCTACATTTGGTGTGAGTTCAACTTTACCGTAGACTTCACCCTTGCATATCCATACTTTTATTCCAATTCTTCCGTAGGTTGTATGGGCTTCAGCAATGGCATAATCAATGTCAGCACGAAGCGTATGTAAAGGAATTCTGCCTTCCTTGATCATTTCGCGGCGGGCCATTTCTGCACCGGCTAACCTTCCCGAAATAAGTACCTTGATTCCTTCGGCACCTATACGCATGGTTGAAGCGATGGCAGTTTTGATGGCACGGCGGTATGATATACGGCCCTCAATCTGACGGGCAATTGCACCGGCTACGATTACTGCATCCATCTCAGGGCGCTTAATCTCGGAAATATTGATCTGAATCTCCTTCTTGGTGACCTTCTTCAATTCTTCCTTCAGCTTGTCAACTTCCTGTCCGCCTTTCCCGATAATAATACCAGGACGGGCTGTATGAATAGTAACGGTAACGAGTTTAAGCGTACGTTCGATCACTATTTTCGAAACGCCGGCCTTCGATAAACGGGCATTCAGATATTTACGGATCTGATCATCCTCAACCAGCTTCTGTGCGTAGTGATTTCCGCCATACCAGTTGGAATCCCATCCTCTGATGATGCCGAGCCTGTTACCTATTGGATTTGTCTTTTGTCCCATTCAACAAATAATTATTTGGTTTTTAAAGCCTGATTTGCAGTTTCTTGTTCTGTAGTCTTAACTACCCTGTTGTCGATAAGCAGCGTAACATGGTTAGAGCGCTTACGAATCCGGTGTGCACGTCCCTGGGGCGCTGTGCGTATACGTTTCAATGAACGGGCACCGTCAACACCGATCTCCTTTATGTAGAGGCTGGTATCTTCCATTCGGGTACCTTCGTTCTTGGCTTGCCAGTTGGCTAAAGCCGAAAGTAACAGTTTGTGCAAACGGCCACTGGCATCCTGTGGTGAATGTTTCAGCACATGAAGGGCCTGTTCCACGTTCATGCCGCGAATCATATCAGCAATCAGGCGCATTTTTCTGGGCGAAGTAGGGCAATTCACAAGTTTAGCAAACGATTCCTGCTTCTTTGCCTCTTTAATCAGCTCAGCTTTGTTATGTTTCCGTGATCCCATTGGTTTAGTCCTCTTTATTTTTTACCTTTATCTTTACTTCCGGCGTGTCCCCTGAATATACGGGTAGGAGAAAATTCACCGAGTTTGTGTCCTACCATGTTTTCTGTTACATAAACCGGTATAAACTTGTTCCCGTTGTGCACTGCAATTGTTTGCCCTACAAAATCAGGGGAGATCATTGAAGCACGTGACCAGGTCTTGATAACAACTTTTTTGTTATTGGTAACAACGTCCAGTACTTTTTTTTCCAGTTTATAGTCGATATAAGGACCTTTTTTAAGCGAACGGCTCATGTTAAATGCTATTTAAGGTTCAATTACTTCTTCCTTCTTTCGATGATGTACTTATTCGAAGCTTTCTTCGGGTAGCGGGTTTTGTATCCCTTTGCAGGTAATCCCTTGCGCGACCTTGGATGTCCTCCTGAAGCCCTGCCTTCACCACCACCCATCGGGTGATCAACCGGGTTCATAACAACTGCACGGGTACGTGGCCTGCGGCCAAACCAGCGGGTGCGACCAGCTTTACCTGAAACCTCCAGGTTATGCTCAGTATTTGATACAATACCTATGGTTGCTTTGCAGGTCTGTAAAATCAGTCGTGTTTCACCGGAAGGAAGTTTTATAACTGCAAACTTACCATCGCGTGACATCAGCTGGGCATGTGAACCAGCACTGCGGGCCATTTTGGCGCCCTGACCAGGCCTGAGCTCAATGTTATGAATCACTGTTCCGAAAGGAATTTCACTCAGGTAAAGAGAATTGCCGATTTCTGGCTGTGCTCCTTTTCCGGATAATACTTCCTGTCCGACTTTAAGCCCGTTGGGAGCAACGATGTAACGTTTTTCGCCGTCTGCATAAAAAAGCAGGGCTATACGGGCTGTACGGTTAGGATCGTATTCGATGGTACGAACAGTGGCAGGAACATTCTCCTTGTCACGTTTGAAATCGATGACACGATACTGCTGTTTATGACCACCACCAATGGACCTGATAGTCATTTTTCCATCATTGTTACGGCCTCCGGTTCTTTTTTTCGGCTGCAACAGGCTCTTTTCAGGGCTGGTGGCAGTTATGTCATCCAGAGCGCTAACCAGTTTGAAGCGCTGACTCGATGTGGTCGGTTTGAATTTTTTTAAAGCCATTATCTTTAAATATTGCTATAAAAATCAATTGTTTCACCCTCAGCTAATGTAATGATAGCCTTCTTGTATGAATTTGCGCTTCCCTTTACAGTTCCGGTTTTGGTAAACCTTGATTTGGATTTACCTGCGTAATTCATCGTGTTGACTTCTTTAACATCAACTCCGTAGATTTCTTCGACTGCTTTCTTTATCTGCAGCTTGTTGGAGTTCTTCTGCACGATAAAGCCATAACGGTGGAGCTTTTCACCTAAGGCTGTCATCTTTTCCGTTACTAACGGCTTTATTATAATGCCCATCGTTTCTTTAATTAATGGTTCTTAAAAATCAGCGCTGTGAGCGGCGATTAATTCTGAAATGTTTTTTCGATCTCGGCAATGGTTCCTTCAAGAATCACCAGGTTATTGGCGCGGATGATCTCGTAGGTGTTCAAATCATTGGGTCTTATTACCCTGGCCTGCTTCAGGTTCCTTGAAGAGAGATAAACAGCGTTGTTTCCTTCACCAAGAATCATCAGCGTTTTTCTACCCGGGAGTTTCAAACCTTCAAGCAATTCTACAAAATTTTTGGTCTTTGGTTTATCGTAGGAGAAATCCTCAAGAACAATAATATTGTTGGTTTTTGCTTTATAACTCAGTGCTGAGAAACGTGCCAGCTGTTTGAGTTTCTTGTTCAGTTTAAAGGTATAATCCCTTGGCTGAGGTCCGAAAACCCTGGCACCACCGCGCAACAGCGGCGACTTGATGCTACCTGCACGTGCTCCGCCGGTACCTTTTTGTTTCTTCAGTTTGCGGGTACTGCCCGAAACCGTGGATTTCTCCTTTGAACTGTGGGTTCCCTGACGCTGATTGGCAAGATACTGTTTGGTATCGAGATAAATCGCGTGATCGTTAGGCTCGATGTTGTAAATCGAATCGCTGAGGGTAACTGTCCTGGCAGTCTTTTCCCCTTTTATGTTGTAAACTGCTAGCTCCATCGTTCAATAATTACATATGATCCATTGGCTCCTGGAATGGCACCTTTTACCAATAACAGGTTTTTCTCTTTCACAATCTTTATGATCTGAAGGTTGATGATCTTAACCCTCTTGTTTCCGGTTTGTCCTGCCATGCGCATTCCCTTGAAAACGCGTGAAGGCCATGAAGAAGCGCCCACTGATCCGGGAGCCCTGAGGCGGTTGTGCTGACCGTGGGTAGCACCACCAACACCGGCGAATCCATGTCTGCGAACAACACCCTGAAATCCTTTTCCTTTGGTTGTTCCAACCACATCAACAAATTCACCTTCTTCAAAAACGTCAATTTCAACAACATCACCAAACTGTTTCTGGTGACCGGCCTCGAAACGGGTAAATTCAACCACCTTACGCTTTGGGGTTACCCCTGCTTTGGCAAAATGGCCCATTTCTGCTTTCGTGGTATGCTTTTCTTTCTTATCGTCGAAAGCCAGCTGGATGGCGTCATAACCATCTATTTCCTTGGTCCTGATCTGGGTCACATAACAGGGACCTGCTTCGATGACCGTACATGGCAGATTCTTGCCATTGGCATCGTAAACGCTGGTCATTCCGATTTTTCTTCCTATAATTCCTGACATTGCAGTATCATGTTAAATTGATGATTCATTTCCTGGTGGCTGTCAGAGCATCCGGCAGCCTTGAGAAGCCTTTAACTTAGACCTTGATCTCTACTTCTACACCACTGGGCAACTCGAGCTTCATCAGCGCATCAATGGTTTTGCTGGTGGTGCTGTAGATATCAAGCAGGCGCTTGTATGAACTCAGTTCAAACTGCTCCCTCGATTTCTTGTTGACAAAGGTTGACCTCAACACAGTGAAAATCTTTTTGTTGGTAGGCAGAGGAATTGGGCCGTTAACAACTGCACCGGTCAATTTTACAGTCTTTACAATCTTTTCGGCTGATTTATCAACCAGATTATGATCGTACGATTTCAGTTTTATTCTGATCCTTTGGCTCACGTTATTTTGTATTTATTGAGTTAGTTTCTTTATTTAACAAGGTATCCCTTTAACTTGTAGATAACATCATCGGTCAATGCCTGCGGCAGTTCTGCATAGTGTGAGAACTCCATGCTCGAATTTCCGCGACCGGAAGTAATCGTGCGAAGGCTCGTTACATAGCCGAACATCTCGGCAAGAGGAACATGCGCTTTCACTACCTGGTAACGGGCTTTGTTGTCAATTCCTTCAACACTGGCCCTGCGTTTGTTCAGGTCACTGGATATCTCGCCAACATATTCGTCGGGAACATTCACTTCCAGTTTCATGACCGGCTCGAGCAATACATTGCGACCGGTCTTGGCAGCTTCCCTGAAGGCGACTTTTGCACAAATCTCAAAGGCCAGCTGATCAGAGTCAACACTGTGGTATGAACCATCGAGTAAACGCACTTTCAGACTTTCGAGTGAGAAACCGGCAAGCACACCATTCTGCATGGCAATGCGGAAGCCCTTTTCAATTGCAGGTATAAATTCTTTGGGAATATTTCCGCCCTTAACATCGTTGATGAACTGAAGGCCTTTAACCCCTTCGTCAGCCGGACCCATTTCAAACATGATGTCGGCAAAACGGCCGCGACCACCTGTTTGTTTTTTGTAGACCTCGCGGTGCGATACCGTTGAAACAAGTGCTTCCTTGTATGCAACCTGCGGATTTCCTTTATTGGTTTCAATCTTGAATTCGCGTTTCAACCTGTCAACAATGATCTCGAGGTGCAATTCGCCCATTCCGCTGATGATGGTTTGTCCGGTTTCTTCGTCAACCTTCACACTGAATGTAGGATCTTCTTCGGCAAGTTTGTACAGGGCCTGGTCGAGTTTATCGACATCGTCCTGTGTTTTCGGCTCAACAGCCACGCTGATCACCGGTTCAGGGAATACGATTGACTCGAGCACAATCGGGTGCTTTTCGTCGCAGAGGGTATCCCCGGTTCTGATTTCCTTAAACCCGACCACTGCTGCGATGTCGCCGGCTTCAACCTGCTGTAGCGGGTTCTGCTTGTTGGCGTGCATCTGCATGATGCGGGAAATCCGTTCTTTCTTTCCGGTAGTGGTATTCAATACATAACTACCTGCAGCAAGGGTACCGGAATAAACTTTAATGAATGCAAGCCTTCCGACAAACGGATCGGTCGCGATTTTGAATGCCAGGGCTGAAAATGGTTCTGCATTGTCGGCGTGACGGGCTTCTTCTTTTTCGGTAACAGGATTTACTCCTCTTACTGAATCGATTTCGGCCGGATTGGGAAGGTATGAAACGATGGCGTCGAGCAATGGCTGAACACCTTTGTTTTTAAATGATGCCCCGCAAAGAACAGGAACAATGCGCTGCTCTATGGTAGCTTTGCGGATAATGGTCCGCATTTCGTCAGGGGTAATCGAATTGTGGTCGGCAAGAAACTTATCAAAGAGCTCTTCATTTTCTTCGGCAACGCCTTCGATCAGCTTCAGCCTGTATTCTTCAACCAGTTCTGCCATTTCAGCAGGTACTTCACTTTCCGTGAAATTCATGCCCTGTGAGTCATCGTCCCAGGTAATGGCTTTGTTGGTGATCAGATCAACTACGCCTTTGAAGTTTTCTTCTTCGCCGATCGGAATCTGCAAAGGAATCGGGTTGGCTCCGAGTTTCTCCTTCATCTGTTCAATCACACTGAAGAAGTCGGCACCGGCCCTGTCCATTTTATTGATAAAACCGATTCTCGGAACATTGTATTTATCGGCCTGTTTCCAAACTGTTTCGCTTTGTGGTTCAACACCACCCACTGCACAGAAAATCGCAACAGCCCCGTCGAGAACCCGCAGCGAACGTTCAACTTCAACGGTGAAGTCAACGTGACCCGGGGTATCGATGATATTGATCTTATATTTTTCGTCCCTGCAATCCCAGAAAACTGTGGTAGCAGCCGACGTAATGGTAATTCCGCGTTCCTGTTCCTGAATCATCCAGTCCATGGTAGCGGTACCATCGTGTACTTCACCGATTTTATAACTGATGCCGGTATAATACAATATCCGCTCCGTTGTCGTGGTTTTACCCGCGTCAATGTGCGCCATAATGCCGATGTTGCGTGTATGTGACAGTTTGCCGGACATTAGATTATTGTATTGACCTTTTGAGTTATTGGTGAATGATTAAATACTAGAACCTGAAGTGTGAGAAAGCCTTGTTGGCATCAGCCATACGGTGGGTATCCTCTTTTTTCTTGAAAGCTGCACCTTCTTCTTTGTAGGCGGCCATGATTTCACCGGCGAGTTTTGCACTCATGGTTTTTTCGTGGCGTCTGCGCGAATAAAGAATCAGGTTCTTCATACCGATTGAGCTTTTGCGGCTCGGGCGGATTTCTGAAGGAATCTGAAATGTAGCACCTCCGATACGGCGGCTGCGTACTTCAACATTCGGGGTAACGTTGTTAAGACCTTTTTTCCAGATCTCCAGTCCGTCTTCACCCATTTTTTCAGTTACGGCAGCGATGGCATCGTAAAATATCTGGAAAGCAAGATTTTTCTTTCCTGTGTACATGAGGTTGTTAACGAACTTGGTTACGAGTACGTCGTTGAACTTCGGGTCAGGAAGAATGATTCTCTTTTTTGGTTTTGATTTCCTCATTGCTTTATTCTTTTGCTTTTACCTGGAACGGGGACTACTTTTTACCTTTACCTTTTGCAGGAACTGCAGCTTTGCCTCCTTTTGGACGCTTGGTTCCGTATTTTGACCTGCGCTGGTTGCGGCCGTCAACGCCCGATGTATCGAGTGCACCACGGATGATGTGATACCTGACACCCGGAAGGTCTTTCACCCTGCCACCGCGGATCATTACGATCGAGTGTTCCTGAAGGTTATGACCTTCACCCGGAATGTAAGCATTTACTTCTTTACCATTGGTGAGCCTAACCCTGGCTACTTTGCGCATGGCGGAGTTTGGTTTCTTCGGGGTTGTGGTATAAACCCTTACACAAACACCTCTTCGCTGCGGGCAAGAATCCAGAGCAGGAGATTTGCTCTTATCGGTTAACTTGTTACGTCCTTTACGAACCAATTGCGAAATTGTAGGCATATCAGTACTTTTAATTTGATTTTATGAACCTCGGCTACCCTGTTTTTAAGGGACTGCAAAAGTACAACTTAATTTGAACTATACAAGATGCTGAACAAAAATTATTTACATTCGTTCACCGGCTTGCCGGGCCTGCATTTCCGGAGATTTCTGATGACCGGAAAATGACTGAAACCGACTGTTGCATCAAAAATGCGAACCGGTAATTGCTTCTGAAATAAGGAGGGGAAATCAGATGGGGACAGACAATAAGGCCTTTGGCCTTAGACTAAATCAACACCCCGTTTGGTATTCGGTGCCCGCTGGCTGGTATTGATTGAAACCTATAGTTGTCTAACTTTATCAGGTTTCCCGGATTCGAAAATCTCAGAAAAATTGTGCATTTCAGGTAGTTAAATTCAATTCCTTCCTTTCAAATGCGGCTGCAAAAGTAGAAATTAATTTTATATCCGCAACATTTTTATCAATTATTTTATAACAAATCAATAAAAAAAGCGGAGAAACTACTCCGCTGGCTCATTATTAGATAGTTAATTTCTGATTACAAGAGTTCCCTCAACCTCTTATACCCCTCAGCGCTGGTTTTTAACTTCGCCCCGCATTTCAGCATCACCAGGTGGGTGTCTTTTCCGTAAAGTTCTACCGATAATATCTGGGCTACATTTACCAGGTGGCTCCGGTGAATGCGGATAAAGCCTTTGGGCGCCAGGTGGGTTTCAAAATATTTCATGGTCTTTTCCTTCAGGTAATTGCCCTGTTCGGAATAAACCATCACGTAATCGTCCTGCGCTTCAATATACCATATCTTATCTATTGGCATTACGATGATCTTGCTTCCGAGCCTGGCTACCACGCGGTCAAGCTCTTCGGTTGAATCGTCGAGCTTTGCCCTGAGTTCTTCGATGCCTTGCTGCACCACAGGTGTTTTGCTTTCAAGCCGCTGGCGGGCCCTGTCAATGGCCTGGTAAAGCCGGGCTTTGGCAAAGGGTTTCAACAGATAGTCCACGGCATTCATCTCAAAAGCCTTGATGGCAAACTCGTCGTAGGCCGTGGTGAAAACAATCTGTGGAGGATCGGGCAAAATTTCAAGCAGTTCAAACCCGGTGAGTTTGGGCATCTGAACATCCAGGAATATCAGATCGGGTTTTAGTTCGTTGATCATCTTGATGGCTTCAAAGCCGTTTTCACATTCGCCTGCGAGTTCAATGTCCGCATCGCCCGAAAGATAATGCCGGATGATGTCGCGTGCCGGTGGTTCATCGTCGATGATCAGTACTTTAATTTTTGTCATTGCCGGGTATTTTCAGTTTTACTTCAAAGGTATTTTCAGTTTTGGTAATCTTTGCCAGGTTGGTCATGTTGTAAACCATCTGCATTCGCTTCATCACGTTTGAGAGTCCGGTACCCGTGCCCTTTCTGGAAGGCAGGTCAGGATCAAAGTTATTGATCACACTGATTTCCAGCCAGCCGTTGTTCTTCACACCTGATATTTTTACAAAGGATTGTCCGGGCGTATCGTAAACTCCGTGTTTCACGGCATTCTCAACCAAAGGCTGAAGGATCATCGGGGGAAGCGGCCAGTCGAGGATGCCATCTTCTATGGATTCATCAACAGCCAGTCTTCCGCCAAACCTGACTTTCTCGATTTCAAGATACAACCGGAGGTGATACAGTTCCTGTTTAAGGGTACTCATTTTATTATCCGAAAAGCTGAGCGAGTACCGCATAAACTCCGACAGGTTGATCACCATTTCCTGGGCCTTTTCGGGATTGGTAACCGTGAGGGAACTGATGGAATTCAGGCTGTTGAACAGGAAATGCGGCTTGATCTGGGCGCGGAGTGAATTCAGTTCGCTTTCATGCAGCAGATTTTGAAGCACTTCTTCCCTTGCCTTGCGCTCTTTCAGGTTCTGGTTATTGATCAGCAGGTATGACACCGTAACCAATACAGTGTATAACAGCAAACCAGCCAGCACCCTTACGACCATGGTATTGTTCAGCATGGTCATATAACCGGGTTCATGGCCCGAAATTAACCCCAGGAGCAGGTAACTTCCGCCAAACCAAATCAGCATGGTTAACGCGCTGCTGGTGGCGTGTCGCAGGATCATTTCCTGGCGGTTGAGTTTCCCGGTGTCGGAGAACTTAACCAGGAACCAGAGCCCGATGCCCAGCAGGGCAAAAATGGTACTGAAAACCAAAGCTTCAACTATGGCAAACAGATCGTCAACGCCCAGTTGGGTAGTGACTATAATATAATGTACAACAGCAATTGCCAGCCATGCACCTGCATAGACCGGCAAAAGCTTGTTATGGTATAGTTTTGTAAACATCGGGAGAAGGGATGAATCTTAGTAGCTCTTGAGTTCACCACCGCCAAAGATAGCAGCGCCTTTTATAATCAGTGTTTTGTTGAAGTCAACATTCATATTCCGGCGTTTGTCGCTGAAACCACCAAAAATATTGGTCATCTCCACTTTCACATTCCAGTCGTTGGGAACAATCAGGGTGGTGCCACCAAAAATGGCGGTTAGTTCAAGTATATTGATTCCCGGGGAAAGCTGGCATTGGGTAAGATCGGTTTTGGTACCTCCAAATATAGCTACAATTTCACCTCCCCTGAAATTATTGGAATGAATGGCACGTTCACTGCCACCAAAAATAGCCTGATCATTGATCATATCGCCATCAGACGAAATAAAATCGGGTCTGTTCCTTCTGATTCTAAAGGCTCTGAAGGAATTGGTAAAGATCATGCCCAATCCGATGGCGATGATCAGCACCGGCCAGAAGAAGGTGAAGATGTTGTACGGCAGATCATAATAGCGGTCTATCAGAAAAACACCACCGACTGAAAGCAGGATTAAACCCCAGCTGAATTTTTGCTCTGCGAGGTTCACCACCCCCAGGGCAACCAGCAACATAGGCCATGAAAAAATGATGCGCCATACCGATCTGTCTATTAAGCCCATATTGTGCATCATAAAGAGCAGTCCGAAGGTAACAACCAGAACACCAACCAGCATCGTTTTAAACTGATGCTGCGGTTTCATTAACTTGTTGTTTTCATTGTCATTAAAAGTTTCCATTTTATGAGTGTTTGTTAAGAACGGTTTATTTTTTCGACAAATGTATGATGATGAGGGAAGGATTATCCAGTGTAAATCGGTAAACAAAGTAAAATTACCGGTAAACGGGTTGAGAGGGTGTTTAAAAATGACGAATGACGAATGACGAATGACGAATGACGAATGACGAATGATGAATGACGAATGATGAATGACGAATGACGAATGACGAATGAAGAATGAAGAATGAAGAATATAGAATGAAGAATGACGCAGTTTGCGCGCGTCTTATCCCTCAGTTTGCGCGCGTCTTATCTTCTGACGCGTGCAAAAGGTTTACGATTGATAAATAACGAATAGAGGATGACAAATGACAAATAACGAATGACGAATGAAGAATGATGAATGAAGAATGAAGAATGAGAATTAGATTGAATGAATACAATTGACGCTTGCTCTCATCTCTTTTACAGAGTCTTCGCGTGATTCTTAATGAATTGGAATGCTAAGGGTTAAAACAGACACAAAAAAACCGGGGAGTTTTTACGTCCCCGGATTTCCCCAAAGTAATCATCATCTATGAAAAAATTAACCCAAAACTCCGATTTAATGTTAGTCGATATCCGGCAAGTCCGGCAAACCATGCAAATTCCCGATGTACCTGGCATGATTGAATGCTTCGCCATAACGCATCAGCCTGAAAATTTCAATCTGCACTGCCATCGAAATCAATCTTTTTGCCTCAATTTCAGTGAACGAATCCCCGATCAGCCTGTTGTAGGCTTCAGCTGCTTCGGGAGGATAGTTTCGTCTGATCTGTTTGTCAACAATTTGTTCAACAATCAGGCTAAAGCTTCCTGCACGCTTTAGTAGGTTCATCATAAGTGTTGTAGTTGTAGTTGAAGTGGTGTAGTAGTTGTAGTAAGTGTAGTCTGTTTCAGGGTGCTTTCATACTTTATCTACCAAAGCCCGAAAAGTAATTTTGCTTTTTCCAGTTTAGAATGGTTTTAAATAACTTTTTTTTGGTGTTGGGGTTGTTCTGTAATTGATGTGCTGAAGGAAATTTTACTAAGGTCTTAACCATGTTAGATTGTTTGCATGGTTGCCGGAAGATCGATTAATCATGTGCTCCTTTTAGATCTTGCTTTTAACATTCGATTAAATCTTTACTTGTATTTAATATTTCCATCTATCCTTCGTTGAAAATGCCTCCCAAGTATTTATAAATGAGCACTTATATGCTTTCTGTACCTTTTGCTTGATCAAAAGGTACCCAAAAATCAAGGCTTCGGAAGAATGGCTAAAATCAGGCGCGCAATTTTGGCAGGAAGAAATGAGCTGCCTTGCCATCTTACTTAACTTTCTTGTACACTAATTTTCAGAGCTCGGCTATACCTCATCGGTTGCATTTCTCTTTTATTTTATGCGGCCTGATTTCTTAACGCCATTCTTCCAAGGCCGGTCCTTCTGCAATTCTGGATACAAGCATTGAATTGCATAATTTGCATGATTGATTTTCCATGTAAATCGTATGTATTAGTAATGGTTTACTGTACAGCAGCTATATGCTAAGAAATAAAAAATATTACAAGATAAAATGAATTAAAAGTGCGGGTAAATATTGTGATACTATTAAAAAATCTCATTTGAATAGGTTTAGCCACAGAGTGGCGAAACGTTGGTAGTAAATCAAAGACCAAGATAAATTTGAAGGTGCAGAGCACCGTAACGTAAAAAGGCCGCTGATAATATTGAGTTCTTCAGCCAGCACGATTTAAAACAAAAGAATTTTGTCGGGGATTTTCTATCACATAATTCTTATATAATCATAAGCACATAAAAAACAGAATAGCGCTAGTGTTGACAACTACCCTTTTTTCACATTGGACAGCACAGAAAAGAAATGTAATTTTGCCCTCAAACAATATTTTTCGTGTCGGATATTCTCAAACAGCTAAACGAAGCTCAACAACAGGCAGTTATAAGCAGCCAGGGACCGGTAATGGTGATTGCCGGCGCAGGAAGCGGAAAAACCAGGGTCCTTACTTACCGGATTGCACACCTGCTCAGCCAGGGAGTCGATCCTTTTCAGATTCTTGCCCTTACCTTTACCAACAAGGCCGCCAAAGAGATGAAAGAACGCATCATCAGCCTGGTGGGCAGCAGCGACGCACGCAATGTGTGGATGGGCACTTTTCACTCCGTTTTTGCAAGAATTTTAAGGGTTGAAGGGCACCATCTCGGGTATCCGCAGAATTTCACGATCTACGATACCGACGACTCGAAGAGCTTGTTGAAGAATATCATCAAAGAACTACAGCTCGACCCTAAACTGTATACCCCGGGAAGCGTTTTCTCAAGGATATCGGCCGCCAAATCCAACCTGATTTCTGTCGAGGATTACAACAGCAGCAGTGAAATCATGGATCAGGACCGGATTGCCAACCGCGCCCTTATCGGGGAGATTTTCAAACACTACAGGGCCCGCTGCTTCAAGGCTGCCGCCATGGATTTCGACGATCTGCTGTTCAACACCAATTTGCTGCTACGCGATTTCCCGGAGGTGTTGTTTAAATACCAGCAGAAGTTCAAATACATACTGGTGGATGAGTACCAGGATACCAACCACGCACAGTACCTGATCGTAAAAAAACTGGCTGCACGGCACGAAAACATCTGCGTAGTCGGCGACGATGCCCAGAGCATCTACTCATTCAGGGGAGCCAACATTCAGAACATCCTCAACTTCAGGAACGACTATCCGGATGTCAAGACGTACAAACTCGAGCAGAATTACCGGTCCACCAAAGTGATTGTAAACGCAGCCAACAGCATTATTGCGCGCAATAAAGATCAGATATTCAAAGAAGTATGGACTGAAAACGAGGAAGGCAGCCTGATACAGGTGCTGAGAGCGACCAGCGATGTGGAAGAAGGCATACTGGTTGCCAATTCGGTGTTCCAGACCAAGATGAACCTGCAGCTCCCGAACAGTGATTTTGCCATTCTTTACCGCACCAATGCCCAATCGAGGACCCTGGAGGAGGCGCTCAGAAAGCTGAACATCCCTTACCGGATTTATGGTGGTCTTTCCTTTTATAAGAGAAAAGAAATCAAGGATCTGCTCGCCTATTTCAGGCTGGTGGTCAACACCCGCGACGACGAGGCTTTCAACCGCATTATTAATTTCCCCGCCAGGGGAATCGGCAGTACCACCCTCGAAAAACTGGCCCTGGCTGCGGGTCAGCTGAATCTGAGCCTGTTTGAGGTGGCTTCTTCGGTAAATCATTATGTTCCCGGTCTGCCGAAAAACACGGCCACCCGGATAGAGGAATTCACCACCATGATTGCTTCATTCCATGTGCAGCTGCAACGCACGAATGCTTACGAGCTGGGATATAAAATTGCCACCCACTCAGGCCTGATGAAAGAGCTGGCAGCCGACGACTCCGAGGAAGGACAGTCGCGTATGCAAAACAGTGAAGAACTGTTGAATGCCCTGAAAGACTTTTCCGAAAAGGAACAAACCCTTTTCCTGCGGATGAAGAAACGGGTGAAATTGAAGAAAGCACCGTTCAGGTAAGGTCACTCGACATCTTTATGCAGGAAATTGCCCTGCTGACCGATGCCGACAGCGACGACAAGGAAGACACCAACAAGGTGACCATGATGACCATTCATGCTGCCAAAGGCCTTGAGTTTCCCTATGTTTTTATTGTAGGACTGGAAGAAAACCTGTTCCCTTCCATCATGGCCCTGCAAACCCGCGCCGAAATTGAGGAGGAACGCCGTTTGTTTTACGTGGCAATAACCCGGGCCGAAAAAAGGCTTACGTTGTCGTATGCCGAGAGCCGATACAGATGGGGAAACCTGACCTCGAACGAGCCAAGCCGTTTCCTGGAGGAAATCGACGAAGCCTATATTGAGCAAACCACCCGCAGGGTGCAGCTGAATCCGGGCAGTCCGTCATCTGTGATGCAGAAAGCACCTACCTTTATTAAAAAGAGCCTGAAAAAATTAGCGGATGACAACCAGCCGAATGCTGAGGCGTATGACACCCCGGTCGAACTGATTCAGCCCGGCGTTGAGGTGGAGCACGAGCGTTTCGGGAAAGGCAAGGTGCTGAGTGTTGAAGGCAACGGGCCAAACATCAAGGCCACGGTTTTCTTTGCCATTGTCGGGCAGAAGCAGCTGTTGCTGAAGTTTGCAAAACTGAGAATTAAAGGCAGTTAAGAGTTTAGCGGTGGGTTCAGAGTTACAGAGTTTCAGAATTTCAGAGTTTCAGAATTTCAGAGTTTCAGAATTACAGAGTTACAGAATTACAGAGTTACAGAATTACAGGGTCAGGGTGGCTGAGTGTTTTGCGACATAATTGTGATATGTGGCGTAATTAAGATTCGCAAAATGTATCGAAGCCACAGGGATTCAAGAGTTCAAAAGTTCGAGAGTTCAAGGGTTCAAAAGTTCAGAGGTTCAAGAGTTCAAAAAGAAAGTTGGCCCGTCTGACCGGCAAATGATTGCAATTAAATTTAGCAGGATCTACCTCCCTCTCCTTGAGGAGAGGGCTGGGGTGAGGTGTCTGACTACTACATACTTCATATTTACCTCTTACTTCTTACTTCTTACTTCCGATTTCCGACTTCTGACCTCTGACTTCCGACTTCCGACTTCCGACTTCTGACCTCTGACCTCCACCTTCCATCTCCCCGACCGAAATAATCATTTTCAATCCCCGTTAGTTCACTTAAAATATTTATTATCTTTGTCCCCGAAAGATTCACCCCGTTATCTCCTTACTAAATATAACAAAACCGCTTATTATATCTGATGCGGCAGTGGTGGATCGTTTTATACAATAGGTAGTTGATATATTGCATTTTTATCCTGCCGGATTTTTACAGCCCTTTTTCCTTGAGAACAACACTTTTAGCATAACAAATAAATTTTATGGATTATAACAGCACCCGCGACAAACTCATTATACCTGAGTATGGGCGCAATGTACAAAAGATGGCAACTTTCCTTATGACCATCGAAGATCGCGAAAAGCGCTCCAACATGGCAAAGGCACTGGTGAATATCATGGCCCAGTTGCATCCCGACCAAAGGGATACCGTAGATTTCAAAAGAAAATTGTGGGACCATTTGTACATTATCGCAGACTTCAAACTCGATGTGGATGGGCCTTACCCGGCACCATTGCCTGAAGAGCGCATCGGAAGACCTCAAACCATTCCCTATCCTCAGGAAGTTATTAAGTTCAGGCCTTACGGTAAGAATATCGCCAAGATGATCGAGAAAGCCACGCTTTTTGAAGATGGTCCGGAGAAAGATGCATTGGTTAAAAACATTGCCAACCACCTCAAGAAATCCTACCTCAACTGGAACCGCGATTCGGTTAACGATGAACTCATTACCGACCACCTGAAAGAGCTTTCGCACGGTAAACTCAAGCTGAGCGACGATATGCGCCTGGCTCATACCAACGATCTTTTGGCAAAAACACCCGGACAAGGCACAACGCCTACAGCCCAGACTAACCCACGGCGTAAAAAGTTCAACCCGAGGAACGACAAGAATTCCGGTTACCGCGACCTGCGGAATCGCAAAAAGAATTAACTTGCTGCCTGAAATTAACTGTTTGTTTAATTTAAGGTAACCAGGCAATAACTATGAGTTCCTTCATCATCAAAGGAGGCAACAGGCTTTCCGGTGAAATTACCCCTCAGGGTGCAAAAAACGAAGCTTTACAGATTCTCTGTGCAACACTGCTTACGCCGGAAACAGTCACCATCCACAATATTCCCGACATCAGGGATGTTAATAAACTGATTGAGCTGCTTGCAGAAATGGGTGTAGAAGTGAAATCTACCGGCCCTGGCAGCTACACTTTCAAGGCTGAAAATATTGACCTTGAGTACCTGAAATCCAACGAGTTTCGTAAAAAAGGGGCAGGATTGCGCGGGTCGGTCATGATTCTCGGACCGCTGCTTGCCCGTTTTGGCAAAGGATATATCCCCCACCCGGGCGGTGATAAAATTGGCCGTCGCAGGCTGGATACTCATTTCATCGGGGCTTCAGAAACTCGGTGCCCGCTTCAGTTCGGAAGGGCCCAACAGCTTCTACAGCATCGATGCTTCAGAGTTAAAAGGCTGCTATATGCTGCTGGATGAAGCATCGGTAACCGGCACCGCCAATGTATTGATGGCAGCCGTAATGGCGAAAGGCACCACCACCATCTTCAATGCTGCCTGCGAACCTTACCTGGTACAGTTGTGCCGGATGCTCAACAGAATGGGTGCTAAAATTCAGGGAGTCGGCTCAAATTTACTGACCATCGAAGGTGTTGAATCCCTTGGAGGAACCACCCATACCATGCTTCCCGACATGATCGAAATCGGGAGTTTCATTGGTCTGGCAGCCATGACAGGCTCAGCGATTACCATCAAAGACGTTCATTTCAACGAGCTCGGCATGATTCCGGAGGTCTTCAGAAGGCTCGGTATTCAGATGGAACTCAGGGGAGATGATATTTTTATTCCTTCACAGGATACCTACGAGGTTGAAACCTTTATGGATGGTTCCATCATGACCATTGCCGACGCGCCCTGGCCCGGGTTCACACCCGACCTGATAAGCATCGCCCTGGTTGTGGCCACACAGGCAAAAGGCAGTGTGCTCATCCATCAGAAGATGTTTGAAAGCCGGTTGTTCTTCGTGGATAAACTGATTGAAATGGGTGCCCAGATCATTCTCTGCGACCCTCACCGTGCCACCATCATCGGTTTGAACCATCAGTATGCGCTGCGCGGCATCACCATGTCGTCGCCCGACATCCGGGCAGGTGTTGCGCTGCTGATCGCCGCGCTCTCAGCCAAAGGGAAGAGCCAGATCGACAACATCGAACAGATTGACCGGGGTTATCAGAACATCGACGGCCGCCTCCGGGCGTTGGGTGCCAACATCGAAAGAACCGAGAATTAACTCCCGGTTTCAAAACTGACAAATTGGCGTTTATGATCCAACTGGCAGACTATTTGCTGGGGACAATCGAATTGTTATTTAGAAGCTGAGAATGAAAATATTCAACAATATGAGTAAACAACACAAGACCAAGCCTGAATCGAACGAAACGGCCGCCAACACTGCAAACGGCGAAACAAATGACAATGCCGGTGAACCTGTAAACGCATCAGAAGATACCGGACAAGCTGAAACCACAGAAACCGGTGCAGAGGACACAATAGCAGGTTTGAAAAAGAAAGTAGAAGAGCTGAATGATAAATTCCTGCGGTTGTATTCCGAATTTGACAATTACAGAAAACGGGTGATCAAGGAAAAATCAGACCTCAGCAAAACCGCATCCGAAGAGGTAATTACCAATCTTTTACCGATTCTTGACGATTTTGAAAGAGCCATCGGCACCTTCGAAAAGGTAGAAACGGCAGAACCTTTGAAAGAAGGCACATTATTGATTTACAATAAGCTCAAAAACAGCCTGACGCAAAAAGGACTGCAGGAAACGGAAGCATTGGGACTGCCCTTTGATACCGATTTTCACGAGGCCATCGCTAACGTGCCATCCCCTTCAGAGGACCAGAAGAATAAGATTCTGGATGTCACACAAAAAGGATATGCCCTGAATGGTAAGGTAATCAGGTTTGCCAAAGTTGTGGTAGGCAATTGATGATTTCGGATTTCGGATTTCGGATTTCGGATTGCGGATTGCGGATTGCGGAGACTGAGGGACTGAGAGACTGAGAGAAAGGGAGAGGGAGAGAAGGGGTGATGGAGAGACTGAGAGACGAAGAGATCCGTAATAAAGAGAATTTCTAATTTCGGAAGGTTGATGGTTTTGGGTTGGTCCTGGAATTTTGGGAAATTCATTAAAGTTGCTGATTTATAAAAGATCAGGACTTATTTTTTTTAAGATAAACAACATAAGTTCTACAAAGCATATTAAAAGTGGCGAAAAGAGACTATTACGAAATACTGGGTGTAACGCGCAATGCCGGCGAGGCAGAAATCAAGAAAGCATACCGCCAGATGGCATTGAAATTTCATCCGGATAAAAATCCCGGGAATAAGGATGCCGAAGATCATTTCAAGGAAGCTGCCGAAGCTTATGAGGTGTTGAGCAATCCCGACAAACGGGCCCGTTACGATCAATATGGCCATGATGGCCTCCGCAATGGCGGAGGTGGCGGCGGCTATGGCGGCGGCATGAGCATGGACGATATTTTCAGCCAGTTTGGCGATATCTTCGGCAGCGCTTTTGGGGGTGGGTTTAGTGGTTTCGGAGGCGGCGGTTCGCGTCACCGCGTAAACAAAGGTACCAACCTGAGGGTGAAAGTTAAACTCACACTGGAAGAAATAGCTACAGGTGTTGAGAAAAAAATAAAAGTCAACAAGCTGGTCTCCTGCAACACCTGTAATGGATCAGGTGCAGCGGGAGGTTCCTCATTTTCAACCTGTTCGCATTGCCGTGGCACTGGCCAGGTAACCCGCGTTACCAGCACCTTCCTCGGACAAATGCAAACCACTTCTACCTGTCCGTACTGTAACGGCGAAGGACAAACGATTACCAACAAGTGCACCACGTGCAATGGCAGTGGCACCTCGAAGGGTGAAGAGGTTATCAGTCTGAATATCCCCGCCGGGGTCTCAGAAGGCATTCAGCTTTCGGTCGGCGGCAAAGGAAATGTAGCTCCCCGCGGAGGCATTCCCGGAGATCTGATCGTTCAGATAGAGGAGATTCCGCATCCTGAACTTATGCGCGATGGCACCAACATCCTGTATGAGCACTACATCAGTTTCCCGGAGGCAGCCCTGGGCACCTCCATCGAAATTCCCACCATCGACGGAAAGGTGAGAATCAAGATTGATGCTGGCACACAAGGTGGTAAAGTGCTGCGCCTCAAAGGCAAAGGCATTCCATCACTCAATGGCTATGGAAGAGGTGACCAGCTGATCAACATCAGTGTATGGACTCCCAAAAGCCTCAGCAGGCAGGAGCAGGAAATGATGGAGAACCTCATGAAAGCAGAAAACTTTAAACCGCATCCGGGGGCAAAAGATAAATCCTTCTTCGACAGGATGAAAGAGTATTTTCAATAGTTTTGTATTCGTATTGAACAGAGGGGATGATTGTTGCTTCAGGGTGAAATCATCCCCCGTTTATTTACATAAGACCCGATTCACCCAAATTAAGTTTGTATGAGCTACTATTTTTCAGCACATAACATCACGAAAAGGTATGCCAATCATACTGCGCTCTCCAATGTCAGTATCGATGTACCCAAACAATGCATCTTCGGATTGCTTGGCCCCAACGGTGCCGGGAAAACCTCTCTGATCCGCATCATCAACCAGATTACCGGACCCGACGAAGGCGAACTTTTTTTCGACAACGAAAAACTGGCACCTAACCATGTGGAACGCATCGGTTATCTGCCCGAGGAGCGCGGACTTTACAAAAAAATGAAGGTCGGTGAACAGGCTTTATACCTGGCCCAGCTCAAAGGACTGAGCCGGAACGATGCCCTGAAGAAACTGAAGTACTGGTTCGAAAAGTTTGAAATACAAACCTGGTGGAACAAAAAGGTGGAGGAACTTTCAAAAGGTATGCAGCAAAAGGTGCAATTCATCGTTACCATCATCCACGAGCCTTCCCTGCTTATTTTTGATGAGCCTTTCAGTGGTTTCGACCCGATAAATGTCAACCTGTTGAAAGAGGAGATTCTGAAACTCAGGGAAAACGGGGCAACTATTCTATTTTCAACCCACAACATGGGATCGGTCGAAGAGTTGTGCGACAACATAGCCCTTATCAACAATTCTCACAAGATATTGGAAGGCAGTGTGAAAGAGATTAAGAAAACATACAAGACCAATACTTTTGCACTCGAATACAACAACTTCAGGGGATCGCTCAAAACCATTCTTCCTTCCGGTTTCGAATTGCTCGACCAACAGGATGAGGACGACATCACGAAAGCAAGCATCAGGATTCCGGAAGGAACCAGTCAAAATGAACTTCTTTCTGTGTTGATCCCCCATATAACCTTTCATTCGTTTACCGAGGTCATTCCCACGATGAACGATATCTTTATCGAAACCGTGAACGCCGCTGTAAATAATTCTGTTACAACCCAAAATAACCGGTCATGAACAAGATCATACTCGTTATAAAACGCGAATACCTCTCAAGGGTTCAGAAAAAGTCTTTTATCGTAATGACCATTCTCGGTCCGATCCTGATGGCTGCCCTTTTTATCGTACCGGTATATCTTTCACAGATGTCGGACGAAACCAAACAGATTGATATCCTGGATGAAACCGGTTGGTTTATCAATAAATTTGAAAATTCCGACCGCTTCCGGTTCGATTATGTGGTGGATGACCTGGAAACTGCCAAGACCAACATGACCGCTAAAAAGGGTTATGCACTGCTATATATTCCCAGGCCAACAGCGAGTGTACCTTCCACCGCAGTTATATACAGTGAAAAACAGGCAAGCATCGACCTGAAAAGCTACATTAAGAATGTAATGGCCAAAGAGGTTGAAAATCAAAAACTCGGGGCTGAGATTCTGAAGGAGATCAGAAAGGTAAACCCGGAGTATAAATCTCCGGGGAATGATTCCCTGTCAAGAGAATCGCTGATCAGTGAAGAGATTCTGAAAAACATCAAAACCAACATCAGCCTGACTTCTATTCAGATGGGTGAAGAAGGCAAGGAGGAAAAGAGTTTCACCGAGGTCAGCATGGGCGTCGGTATGTTTGCCGGCATCCTGATCTATTTCTTTATATTCCTGTTTGGGTCGCAGGTAATGCGCGGTGTGATTGAAGAGAAAACCAGCCGCATTGTGGAGGTGATCGTCTCTTCGGTTAAGCCCTTTCAGTTAATGATGGGCAAAATTGTCGGGGTCGCCCTGGTTGGCCTCACCCAATTTATGTTGTGGGTTGTATTAACCCTGGCTATTGTAACGGTTGCACAAACTTTTATGCCCGACACCGTGAAGAAGACGGAAACAACCGAAGCTTTCAGTCCGGGTATGCGCATCCCTGCCGATGCCGGTGCTGTTGTTGCCGCTGAAGAAACTGAAAGTCCCGATGGAATGGGCAGGATAGTGGAAGCACTTGGGTCAATCAATTATGGCATCATGATCTTTTCATTTATTTTCTACTTCCTGGGTGGTTACCTGCTTTACGGGGCAATGTTTGCAGCCATTGGCGCTGCTGTTGACAATGAAACCGACACCCAGCAGTTTATGATGCCGGTAACCATTCCACTGATCCTGTCGATTGTAATGGCACAGTTTGTTATCAACAATCCGGAAGGCCCCATCTCATTCTGGTTCTCCATGATCCCATTTACGTCTCCGATCATCATGATGGTGAGAATTCCGTTTGGTGTACCCTATTGGGAACTCGCATTGTCAATGGCTATCCTGACCATCTCATTTGTCGCAGCTGTCTGGCTTTCAGCAAGGATATACCGCACAGGAATTTTAATGTATGGCAAGAAAGTGAGTTGGGGAGAAATGTGGAAGTGGCTGTTCTATAAGGGCTAAACGGATGACGAATGTAGAATGACGAATGTAGAATGATTGATTTACGGTTTACGATTGACGGTTTACGATTTCCGAAAACTGAACTCCTATTCAGATACGGGCTCCCCTCATCCTTTAGGAGAGGGGTTGGGGGTGAGGTAATACTAAATGACGAAAGTAGAATGTAGAATGTAGAATTAGAGTTTAGAAAGTCGAATGAAAAGAATGTCTTACCTCTGACTTCTGACTTCCGACTTCCGACTTCTTGAATCTGTGAAACTTGAATTCTGAATCTTTAATGGCAAATGGCGAATGGTGGATGAAGAATGATGAATTTGCTAATCTGCTAATCTGCTAATTCACCAATTCGCTAATTCACTAATAAACAACTCCATACTTCCATTCACAACCTAAAACTCAAAACTCACAACTCACTATCATATGGCGCGTATTTTAGTTATTGACGACGAAAGAAGCATCCGCAGCACCCTGAAAGAAATCCTTGAATACGAAGGTTACCAGATGGATGAAGCCCCGGATGGAATGACTGCGCTGGAACTGGCAGCAAAAGAAAAATACGATGTGATTCTGTGCGACATCAAAATGCCGCAAATGGATGGCATTGAGGTACTCGACAAACTTCTGCTGATGAACGATACGCCGGTAGTGATGATTTCAGGACATGGGAACATCGAAACTGCCGTGGATGCGATTAAGCGCGGCGCTTATGACTATATTTCCAAACCTCTGGACCTCAACCGCCTGCTGATAACCATCCGGAATGCCATGGAAAAAGGCATCCTGATCAAGGAAACCAGGGTTCTCAAACGCAAGGTGAGCAAAACCTATGAAATGATTGGCGAGTCAGAACCCATTCAGCATATCCGCACCATGATCGACAGGGTTGCTCCTACAGATGCCCGGGTATTGATAACGGGGAGTAATGGCACAGGCAAGGAACTGGTTGCCCGCTGGCTTCACGAATTCAGCAACAGGGCCGAGGGGCCTTTTGTTGAAGTTAACTGCGCCGCTATCCCGGGCGAACTGATAGAGAGTGTTTTGTTTGGTCATGAGAAGGGATCCTTTACCTCCGCCATCAAGCAACGGAAAGGTGATTTTGAGCAGGCAACCGGCGGTACCATCTTCCTGGACGAAATCGGCGACATGAGCCTTTCTGCACAGGCCAAAGTGCTAAGGGCATTACAGGAAAACAAGATCATGCGCGTTGGTGGCGAAAAGGAAATTCCGGTCGACGTTAGAGTGATCGCCGCCACCAATAAAAATCTGAAGGAAGAGATTGAAAACAGGAATTTTCGTGAAGACCTCTACCACAGGCTGAGTGTTATCCTGATCCATGTGCCTTCGCTCAATGAGAGAAAAGACGACATCCCGTTGCTGGCAAATTATTTCATCCGCGATATCTGTGAAAACAGCGGCAAACCTTTGATGAGCTTTGAAGACGATGCCCTGAAGGCACTCCAGGAGATTACCTGGACAGGTAACATCAGGGAACTCAGAAATGTGGTGGAACGCCTGGCCATCCTCTGCGAAAACACCATCACTGCAAAAGATGTTGACCTTTATGCTAAACCATTAAAACAATAGCGTAACTTCCTGGTACTGTATCAAGTGCAAAATGTCGCATTGGATAAAATGAAGTACCATCAATTATCCGGATTTCTACCCGCCTGACCGACTTAACTCATTGTTAAGTAACTATGTATAGACCTTTCAGGCAGATAGGGCTTTTACTTTTTACTTTAAGCTTTAAACTTTAAGCTTTAGACTTTAGACTTTTTACTTGAACTTAAAGATAGGTATTTAACCTGGCAAACAATTCTGACGGATCAAAAGGCTTTGAAATATAATCGTTCATCCCGGCCTGCTTGATTTTTTCCTGCACTTCCGACTTTGAAGAGGCGGTGAGCGCCAGCACAGGGATAGAGATAAAAGGCTCTACTCCCCTTCCCCTGATAATGGTTGTGGTTGTATAACCATCCATCTCTGGCATCTGCAGGTCCATCAGGATCAGATGATAGTTTTCCTGGTTAAGCTTTTCAATGGCCTCAAGTCCATTCACCGCTACATCTACCTTAAGATTCCATTCTTCCATGAACTTACGGGCTATCAATGCATTGATCTTGTTATCCTCAACAAGCAGGATGCGTTGTCCGTTAAATTTCTGATCCTTTCTCAGTTCGCCGCTTTTATCCTGTTGAATGCTCCTGGTAAGTCCCTCGCGCATGGTGATGGTAAAGGAGAATTCCGAGCCTTCACCCGGTTCACTTTTCAGGTTGATTACACTGCCGAGCATTTCCAGCAACCTTGAAGTTATGGCCAGTCCCAGTCCGGTCCCGCCGAACTTTCTGGAGGTTTCGGATGAAGCCTGGGTAAAGGCAGCAAAGATGCGGTCGTGCATTTCTTCAGGGATTCCGATTCCGGTGTCAGAAACGAAAAATTCAACATCCACCAGGTCACCCTTTCGGCCGGCCATCCGGATCTCAAGCATTACGCCACCCTTTTCAGTAAATTTAAGTGCATTGCTCACAAGGTTATTTAAAATCTGGGCAATCCTCAGCGGATCACTCACCACAAAGAGCGGAAGCTGTGCATCGTATTCAAATCTGAAATCGATGTTCTTTTCCCGGGCCCGGTGAAGCATTGAACTGAAAACCCCTTCGGCCAGGTTCCTGAGGTTAAAGTCGATGGATTCAATAACCAGTTTTCCGGCTTCAATCTTATTCAGGTCGAGGATATCGTTGATTAGTCCCAGCAGGTTTTCGGCCGAGAATTTAAGAATCTTAAGGTCTTCGAGCTGTTCCGGCCGCGGATTGTTACGCATCAGCAGATGGGTAACCCCGATTACGGCATTCATCGGTGTTCGTATCTCATGGCTCATGACCGACAGAAACTGTGATTTAGCCAGGGCCGCCTCTTCAGCCTGGTTTTTAGCCAGTTCGAATTCCCTGTTTTTCTGGTTCAGGTCTTTGTTTCTCTGCACGATGCGGGCATTCTGTTTCTCAATCTGATCGCGCTGCTTTACAATTTCCTGTGTACGGTCAAATATAATCTTTTCAAGTTTTTCATTCTGGGACCTCAGGTTACGGGAATGCCGCATGATGGCAACCCTGAATACAACCATCAGGGCTAAAACCAGCATAAGAATAACCCACCAGCGTTCGTACCAGATCCTGTTAACTTCAAAGTCCTGCACGAACGGCTCACTGAATGTAAAATTCCCGGATTGCCGGGCCCTGACTTTTAACTTGTACTCTCCGGGGTCAAGTCCTCCGGCAACAATGCTACCATCGTCCGGAATGGCTACCCAGCAGGTATCAATTCCGGTTATCCACCGTTCATATTGAAGGTATTTGGCGGGAAACTCGGGCGCAGCAATTTTCAGGCTCAGATAACTTTTGTTACTGAAGCTGAATGTCCCTGAACCACTGTAATCAAACGGCAGATTGTCGATCACAAGACTTCTGATGCCCGGTGTAAGCGTTTTACGGGGGCGGGCCAAAGGCGAGGAGACGGCAAGGCCGCCAAGGGTTCCTACCCATATACGGTTCATGGGATCTACCATCAGCCCCCGGTAAGCAACTGTTTTGGAAGGCAGTCCCATACGTTCGTTAAACGACATCAGATCACCGTCTTTGTATCGGTGAAGCCCCTGGTTATTGGCAAACCAGACATACCCCAGCGAATCGATCGCTACAGCCTTGATAGAATTATCTGTCAGACTGCCAAGTTTAATACGCTTAAAGAAACCATCGTTTAACCAGATCAGTCCGAAGGAGGTTCCGAGGTAAATATCACTGGTACCGGGAACACAGGCTATATCATTGACATTAATGTCTATATTACGCTCAAATTCAACTCTTTCGCTCAGGTTTATAAATTTATCGATGTAGGGATTGTACACCATCAGAAAAGCCGAATCGGTCATTCCTCCGCAGTAGAGTTCTCCTGCCGATGAAATGGTAAGCGAGATAGCCCTGGAAATAAGCCCTTCTTCCGGACCATAAAAACTGGTTTTAAAACCAGGAGAAATGCGGATAATCCTTTGGTTCATATCCTGACAGGCCCATATATTGCCCTTTCCATCCTTCACCATTTTGAAAACAGCCTTGCCATCTGAACTAAAATCAAACCTTTTCAGCTCCTTGCCTGATGAAGAAGTCAGCGTTATAAATCCATCTGCATCTGCAAGCCAGAACCCATCCTTTTCAGGAACTACCTGCAACACTGTTGAAGAGGTGCTGAAAAGCTTTACTGCCGACAGCGTATGCCCGGCTGCTGCCCTGAAAACCGCACTTCCGTCGGTAAAGAATACTTCGCCCGGGCTTCCGGCGACAACATTCTGAATGTAGGATGTGGTTGCGTTTTGAAACGGGATCCCGAAAAGCACCTCCTGAAGGAGGATAATGCCAATGTCAGATGCTATCCATATGTTATCCTCTTTATCTATATATATCTGATTGACATCTTTTTCAGAATATTCACGAACCTGGCTTAGTGCGTAAGTATGGTTGCCCGGCCCGCTTATTCTGTAAAGACCATTGGCCCAGGTTCCTGCATAAACAGTGCCTTTATTGCTTTTAGCCATATAGGAGACCTCCAGATCGCTGACTTTTCTAAGTCCGGCGATGCGACCGTCTGAAGGAGTGACCATTTCATATAAACCTTCACGCGTGGCAACCAGGATCACACCGGGTGCAAAATTAAATGCTGCATGTATGCCAGTAACCGGGAGACCGGGGTTAAGCCGGCGAAAGCTATCCGACGCAACCTCATACATAAACACAAGGCCTGTTTCGGAAAATGCATAGAGGTTTCCCAACCCATCTTCCGTAAATGAAAACGACCGGTTAAAATTGTTGGTTGAAACTTCCGGTCCCAGGTTATACGATTTGAATTGTTCGTTATGGTATAGGTAAACCCTGAAATTATCCGATAGCCATACCTTCCCCTGCTGATCGCTGAAAATCATTTT
>JADJEQ010000039.1 GCA_016709025.1 Bacteroidales bacterium
AAGAAGATACCTGTCTTTACTGAAGATAAAGAGGGTGAGTTTTCTTTAGAGCTATAATAAAGAGAAAATCAACAGTTTACAATTTAGTTGATTGTACATTAGCTGCGACAATCTAATTGAATTGGCAAGAAAAAGATAGTGGGATTCAGATTCCCGGAATCATTAATTGTATTAGATGGAGATGTGAAAACTGCAGCATCAAAATGAGGAGGATAAATCAAATTAACAACTTTTTAGTGTTAACGAGCGGCAAATCACCTGAAAGACTTATTGCTGGAGTTTCTCCATAATCTTTCAGATGAATCTGTCCATTGGGATAACATTTTAATGGCTATTCAAACAACATGTCATTTTCGAGACTATTCTCTTGAAATTCAAACAAATAGGACAAGGCAAAAGAATGGTTTAATTCGCAGAAACCATTTTGGGGAAGAAATTGTGCAAATGTGATAAACCTTTGGGTAGCAGAAAACCAACAAGAGGTAGATTTATTTATTGGTGTGTAGCATTGAATAATGTACTCAGAAAACATGGTGACACGGGTTCTTGGCAACCGTTGGAAAGGGATATTTTTCTCCACAAGTTTATGGGAGATAAAAAAAGTCCTTTTCTTATTCTTGAAGAAGACACTGGAATAATAACCAATAACCCCATTTGAATCAACGTTTTGTAAAGGAGGAAATCTTCAGAGAAGACATATTAGAATCTTTAGGGTTTTCTTTCCAGCAAGGCAGATTAAACAGTGTCCACTCAAATGAGGAACCTATTCAATACTAAGCGATATTTCAAGAAAAATTGAAGAGAAGGAAATCAGTACTCAGAAAAAACAGGGGTAAGATAATTGAAGTATTAGGCCTAATTCTCAGCTACTAGTTGATAAGAATAAAAGAACAAGTCACATCTTTCGAGAATAAACTCCGGTAGTACTCAAAATGACAAGTTAACAGCAAAGGCAAGCTAAGAGAACACCGAAGAGCAATATGGAATTCTTTGGGGCAAGTTATATTTGCGTATGGGTGAAGTAAGTAATCTCTACCGAGATATTACTGACTTATACCAATTTTACCTTTCACAAAAGCACGAATTATCCCAAACATTTTCCGGGCTTAATTAGAATGTCGCTACGATTATTATGTGAAACAGCGGCCAGGAAGATTACAATAAAAATTTGAGAACTATTTAAAAGTTCACTTTCCGGCCGCTAAAATGTCATTAGATAAGGATATCAAAACTTCATTATCAAACCACAATGTAAATGAAAACAGCATTGTTCAGTTGTTGCATACGGGTGCGCATAATTACCAATCATCAAGCAACATAGAACAGACAATCGCAATGTCGATCATTATCGGCTCAATACTAACTATCTCACATGGAAAGGAGGAATAATATGAATATACATTATTCGCCATTAAGATACCCCGGGGGAAAGAATTGTATATTTCCTTTCGTTTCCAAGATTTTCTATGAAAATCAATTAATTGGAACAAGTTATGCCGAACCTTATGCTGGAGGTTCAGGCTTAGCGTTAAGATTACTATTTGAAGGGTATGTCAATCATATTTACATCAACGATCTCGACAGATCTATATACGCCTTCTGGATAAGTGTTTTAAACCGATCAGACGAATTTTTGTGAATGGATCGAGAAAGTAGATGTGACAATACTCAATTGGAAGAAGTTTAAAGACATTCAACGAAATTCAGAGGATGTAGATTATTTTGAATTAGCGAAATCAACATTTTTTCTCAATAGGACAAATATTTCAGGTGTAATAAAAGGAGGTGTAATAGGCGGTCAGGAGCAAAAAGGAAAATATAAAATTGATGCACGGTTCAATAAACAAGATTTAATAAGTCGCATTCAGAAAATCTCAGTTATCAAGGATCGAATAACTGTGACAAATCTTGATGGGTTATCTTTTATTGGGAAATTAGATAAGAAGAATGAAGAAATATTTATTTATCTAGACCCGCCTTATTATCAAAAAGGAGCCGATTTGTATATGAACTTTTATTCGAAAGAAGATCACAAAAAACTTTCTAAATATGTTCATAAAATGCAAAAAAATGGATGGTATCTTATGACAACCATGAATTTTATATTAAACCTTTATGCAGAACAAAATAAGATTGTCTATAAATTATCACAGGCTGCTTCAAATCGTATTGGAGATGAGATTTTAATCTTTTCAAAAGGAATTGAGTTTGAAGAATCAATTAATACGCTAAAAGCGCCAATATTATTGTAAATAATAAATGTTTGAATTATGCCTGCCCAACTGCCAAGCATATTGCAAGGATGCTCAAGTCAACGTTAAAACCAAGACGTGGCAAAGAGTTTGGCTATACTAACGTTTGATATACCGACTGACAAACAGACTGACAAACAGACTGACAAAGAAGTAGTACGATGCTCTAACAACGTGAATGTGGCAATAGCGGGTGCATTGGTAAATCGAAGGTCCATGCTTCTAATAAAACTTTTGTGTTAAACGGATATGAAAATGCTTTTAATACACTACAGCACAAGCATGCAAACCAATGTCCAATAAATTCAAAGCAAATATTATCCAAGACATGAAAGGCCTATTTCCCAGCGACCAACAGGAAATCATCCTTGATGTTCCGTATCAGGAATTTATCACTGAATTCAAAAAGCAGGTTCAGGTAAGGTAATATCCCGCTATTCAGAGAGGAAATGAAGGAAATGAAGGAAAAGAGAAAGAAAAGTGAAGAAAAGTGAAAAGTAAAAAAAGAACAATGGTTTAAGAGTTCAAGGTTCAAGGTTCAAGGTTTAAAGGCGCGCACGAGCGCCGGTAGAGGTGTAATTGGTGGGGGGGAATTGTATTACAGCAATTAATAAACAACTCCATGATTAAAATCGCAACCTTTATATTATTCCTCTCTGTATCGGTACAGATCTATGCCCAGGAGACCGGTTATCAGAAAAATCTGGAATTTGCTACCGGCTTATTTATTACGCAACCGGAATTACCTGACAGTGTTCTGCTTAAGCTTGTCCCTGACAGCCATGAAGAGTTCAGACTTTTATATGGAACAACTTATCCCGGTAATAAAATGCAATCAACCGGATTTTTTTACGACGTGACGCAGCAAATCTTTGATAAGGTAATCATCGGGAAGAATGAACAGTTTTATTATCCATGCATTCAACTGGCAAGCTTTGCCGATGGTGAATTCGGAGAAAGTTTCGTTGATAATTTAGAAATCATTATAGCACTTGACATAAATAAATTCTGCACGACCATCAGGGGGAAAGAATTTGCTGAACACAATCCTGTAAAATACTTTGCCGAACAGTATGATTGTAAATAGACGGTTATCGCATAAGGGACATCAGGGCTTCTGAAAACGCTGGTATCAGAAAGTTTGTAATTGCCTGCATTCAGCTTTTTTTTCGTTTTGAAAACACACGAAAACTATGGCTGAAACAGAAATCATTTTTATTTTAGCAATTCAAATCGTCGCTTCAATCCAAAAGGCATGAGCAATAAAACAAAACTGATGTTAATCAAACTGGTTCACACCCTGGTCTGGTTGTTTTTCAATTTTGTGATCTTTTACATGCTTTACGCGGTCATTGTTAACAAGCTAGACCATTGGCTCTGGATCGGCTATGGATTGTTTGTCCTGGAGGGGATTACGCTGCTGATTTTTAATTACTTCTGTCCATTAACTGTTATGGCACGAAAATATTCCGATTCAACCAAAGCCAATTTTGATATCTACCTTCCCCACTGGCTGGCGAAATACAACAAGCAGATTTACACCTCCATTTTAGGAATTATTATGCTGATAACGGTTTACCAGCTTTTAAAATAGTGACACCCTACCCCGGATCCGCAGAAGTTTGAGAAGATTGGGTAACCCTTAGCGAAGAGTTTCAAGTAAAAAGTGAAAAGTGAAAAGTGAAAAGTGAAAAGTGAAGAGTGAAGGAAGTAGTGAGTTGTGATTCGTGAGTGAAGTGAAAAGTGAATAAAGTTAAGAAAGTTAAGAAAGTATAAAAAGAAGAGTGATTGAGGGAGTGAAGGGAAGAGTGATAGTGAAAAGACCAGTGAAGGTTTGAATTTTTGTTGGTAAAGACGAAATGCTTGCGTCTCAAGCCTTATGAAAGTGTAGGAAGTAAAAAGTAAAAAGCCTGCCCGACTGACTAATGTAAATTATTATATAACGGGTTATGACGGTCAGGCGGGTGGAAATCCGATAAAGAATGGAATTTCCTACCTCGGGCCCCCAGAGGTTGAGAAGTGTGAGTAACCCTTAGCGATGAGATTCAAGTAAAAAGTAAAAAGTAGAAATCCGGTTAAAGAATGGAACACCCTACCCTGGGTCCGCAGAAGTTTGAGAAGTTTGAGAAACCCTTAGCGAAGACGCTAAGGGTAGTTTTTTTAGTATCCGCAGTGTTGAGGAAAGTTTTTCATGCCGAATATTAAAATCGAATCTTACTTTAGACTTTGCACCTAAAGCCAGAGCCGCTTCCTCCTGCGGGGGGGGGGGCGGCGAGCCACGGAAGATTGGCCACCTGCCATTGTTTTTTACCATATTTCCCTTCACCTCGCTTGCTTTGGCTTATTGGCAACAGTGAATATTTTGGTGCAAGCTGAAATGCTCCGGTAAAGGTGTGGAAGCACGCGTCCGGAGACGCGCGCAAACGTCTCCAAAAATGTAGTACCCGGTGGTCGGGCGGAGTCGAGACCATCCGGGTACACTGGATAATAGGCAACACACTCACATTTGTTATTTTTACCATATTTCCCTTCACCTCACTTGCTTTGGCTTATTGGCAACATTGAATCCAATCGTTATACCCGCTGTGGAACCCGATTTCCGGGGCGAAATATAGAGATTCACCGGAAGGTTGAGATAACCGGAGCGGAATGTTTTGCCAACCGCAAATATCATCCCCGTTGTAACTTCTACCTCACCCCGGCTATCGAGCTCCTTTACAATTTCAAAACCGGAATCGGTTGAATCGGCTAACTGCCAGTTATTCTGTTCATCATAATATCCATTGGCCATTTTTACAAAGCGCAGGTTAGGTCCGAGGCCGAATTCAATGCCGGATTTGTTGAAACGAAAACCAAGCAAACCGGAGATTGTCGGCACGATGTTGCCCGATTCAAGACTGTTGATACCGGGAATCACTTCAAACAAAGCCTGAAAATCGCCTGAACTCAGGTATTGCTTTTCAAACTGGTAACCGATCATACTGCTTACAGGATACATGTTGAAACCACCTTCATTCAATGGAGCACTCATTCTCTCTGCCGAAGGCCCCCAGGTAATGGTGGCACCCACCCGCGGGCCACTCAGTTTCAGGGTGGTTTTGCTGCTGGTGATCGGCTGATCAAAGTTCACCAGCAGATCAAGAATTAATTTGTCGTTTGCAATCCCGAGCACATTGTTCAGCGAAAGCCTGATCATCGTCTGCAACTGGTCCTGCTGGTTAACATACTCCATCACATTGGTTTTTTCAATGGTTGCCGATTGTACATCGATCAATCTGAAAATCAGGATCAGCTTATCACCGAACTTTTCAATGCTCCCGCTCAGCATTTTATCGGCTCCCAGAAGTTTGCCGGTTTCTACGAGGCTGTTTTTACCAAAACTTGATTCAGGTTCAATGTTGTTCTTTTTGATCAAATCCGAAACATCATACCTGTCGAGCACCTCATAAATATTTGCCTTTTCAAGTTCGAGTCGTACCATGCTGGTGATGGCCTGTGAATCATAGGCCAGATCTTTTGTGTCCATGCTGATGATGGCAATGCTCTTTTTATCCTGTGCCGACACTTTCATCATTGAGATAAAAAATATTACGATAAAGGTTATGAAAGTTATGGCGACAGTTTGTCTGCCTGATTTTGCGCTGATCTGATTGGATGATCCATGAATAATTCCGCAACAACTGCTGTTTGGATTCAATGTAGAAGTTTTCATATCTGTTTGGTTTTTAAGGATTAACGAAGCAAAGATATATCCGGTCATGGCGATGGCAAAACGGATCCATCGGCCAACCCATGACTTTGTTGCATGAATAATTAAGGTTTGGATTGAAAAATAGCGTTACTTTGTTATACTTGCATATTATGCAACTTATTAAAGATGATTTTGCAAAAAATGCAAATCAAAATCATTCAATAACTGAATTGCTCAAAAGAAATTTGACCGGTATGATGACAGCAAATGAAAAACAGGCTCAGTTTCTCAGGAAAATAGAGGACATACTTCCCAAAAACACTTCCCTGGTGAATGAACTATCGGATGTACTGAAAATAAGCAACGACAGTGCTTACCGGCGGATGAGAGGAGAAACATTCCTGGTGATCGATGAAATTCTGTTGTTGTGCAACCATTTCAATGTATCGTTCGACTCACTGAATCCTGCCCGTGAGGGCGTGGTATCATTCCGGTATTCGAAGATGGAACCGAGCCGTGAAAGCTTTATCCATTACCTTACCGGATTGCTGAAGGATCTTGAGGTGATAGAAAAAGCGGCTGCTCACAGAATTACCTATGCCAGCGAAGACATTCCGGTTTTTCATCACTACCGGAATCCGGTTATGTCGCAATTCAAAATCTTTTACTGGATGCAGGCCATCCTGAACATTCCCGAAATGGAAAATGAAAAATTTGACGTTTCCGTGATAGATGAAGAACTCGGAGAGATCGGATATAAAATTTACGAACTCTATTCCCGGGTTCCTTCTGTTGAAGTGTGGACCGAAACCACCATTCAGAGCACAGCCAAACAGATTGAGTTTTTCTGGGAAGCCGGCAAATTTGCTTCCAGGGCAGATGCTCTGGCTGTCTGTAACAGTTTCAGGGATGAGATTTCAGACATTCAGAAACAAGCCGGTAAAAGCAGTAAATTATTGAATGATGCCGCACAATCAGCCGATGGTTCCATAAACTACCAGTTGTATTACAGCGAGATTGAAATTACCAACAACAGTGTGCTCATTGAGATGGGAAGAATGAACAGTGTTTATATGGGGCATTTTTCGTTCAGCACCATGTCGACCACCAGTGAATCCTATTGTCAGGAAACCCGTAAATGGTTCGATACCATTATCCGTAAATCGGCTCTGATCAGTGGTGTATCGGAAAAGCAACGGTACCAGGTTTTCAAAAAATACTTTAACCAGATAGATGCGCTGGAGCAGAAAATAAGCCAGGGTTAATGATTGCATCTCGACCAGGTTGTGGTAGTACGCGTCGGGAGACGCGCACCAACAAGGGACACACAGTTGTTAGAATATTGATTGTACTTTAGCCCGGAATTGGAACCGGCCCAATTTGATCACATTTTGTACAAACGGCAATAGAAAGCCACAAACCCCTGCATAAAGAAATACATATGAAGAAGCTGACTTTCCTGATCATTGTCCTGTTTTTGGCTCTTAGTACAATTGCACAGACTGATTCCTGCAGGGTACTTGCCGGAAAAATCTCGGGAACCTATACAGGCAACTGCCTGAACGGGCTGGCCAATGGAAAAGGTAAATCAATCGGTGAAGACACCTTTACCGGCAACTTTAAAGACGGTTTGCCAGACGGAAAGGGGAAATACCTGTTTAAAAACGGGGATATTTTTCAGGGATATTGGAAAAATGGTCAAAAGGATGGCAAAGGCAAATTTGAGTATACGCTGAACGGGAAGAAATATACACTGAATGGATATTGGAAAAAGGATGAATATGCCGGTGCCACAGACCCGGATGTTTCATACAGGGTTTCCTCTTCTACCGGGATCAATAATTACAGGTTTGAGAAAAATGAGCCTGGCGGCGAAAATATCAATGAAATTACCATTTCGGTTCATAGTGCATTTATAGATTATGTTCCGCAGGATCTGAAGATTGAGAATTCTTCAGGGCAGGTTCTCCGGAGTGGTAAAAAAATCGGAATAACTCAATATTTCTGTCCGCTTCATTGTGAAATCAGTTACACAATATTAATAAGTGACACCAGAAAACAATGTCGCTTTATCTTTGAAATACTGGAAGCAGGCAAATATACAATTCTCCTTTCCAACGACTGAAAGCAGGCTTGTGGAAGTTCGAGTCAGAGCCTGTCCCGCAAAGCGGACGCACTCAAGCCGGGTAAAATACGCGGTGGGTCGGTTGTACTCTCCCCCAACCCTCCCTAAAAACAGGGAGTGAGTTCATCCAGCCATTTATCAACTTCCCGGATAATCCAAAACAAATCGCAGTCCCGGATTTCCCACGACTGCGATTAAATTATTGGTTGATTATTACAATTATCCGCTGTTACAGCATTGGATACTACTTTACCACAATTTTTATTGTTTCTGTTTGTTCGGTATCCGAAAGCCTGGCAATATAAACCCCGTTGACAACCCGGCTGCCACCCTGTCCGGTTAAATCCCAGCTTATTGTGTGACTACCCCTGCTTATGTTATTGCTGATCAGTTCCTTTACCAAACGGCCCTGCAGATCATACACAGCCAGTTGAACCTGGCCTGCTATTTCACTATTGAATGCTATCTCCACTTTATCGGTGGCCGGGTTGGGCCAAACGCTTAAATTGTTGTCTGTTTTGTTGAATGGCTTTTCCGCAATGCCCACCGGATCGGTAACCACATCCAGCACAGCCATACCCCTGCCCATGCAGCTCATCCACAACTCATAGCCACCTGTTGTTTCCCGTATTTTAATATCTTTTATATTGGCATTCGGCAGGCCACCCCATTGCGGTATACCTCCCGGAGAGGAAGGGAACACTTCGATGTTCACCCCATCGTACGATAAAATTCCGGAAACGGTAGAAGGATATTCGGAACCATAAGCCATCCAGACTTTTCCGTCGGGGCTGATGGCCAGCGGAGAGAGATGCTCGCCCGGGAATGGCCAGCCCTCGTCGTACGACCAGGTGCGGTAGAGGCCGGTATTGGAATCGTAACGGATCAGCGTACTACCTGTGCTGGTGAACTGCGACCAGGTACCGGTCCACATAATGCCGTCGTTGTCAATGGCCAGTCCGGTAAACCAGGCTCCGCTGCCAGGGAAGTTCTCAATCGGGAGGCTCAGGGAGTTGACACCATCGGTACGAAGAATTTCATAGTCGGTGGAAGCCCAGATGGTGCCGGGTAAAGTCGGATCCGTTTTGATCAGGAGTCCCCAGCCAACGATCGGAACCGTTATCCATTCAGGAACACTTTCGTCGTAGTAGCGGATGTTGTAATATTCTCCGAGACTCCATATCCGCCCCTGGCTGTCTTCGGTAAATCCTTTCGAAGTCGTCATGTCGGCTTCCAATGCAAAATAGTTTGTTCCATCCCAGGCATGGATGCCATTGAAGGTCGGGTTGAATACCACATCTCCGTTCGAAGGCCTGGCATAAATGGCCTGTGTATTGTCGGCCTGGTAAGGAAAAGGATGGCCCAGACCATAGGTAAATTCATTAAATCCGGTCCACCGTGAACCATCGAACTTTTGAAAACCACCCACACCGGAGCCGGCGTTTCCGGTCATCCAGACATTGCCTTCTGTATCAAAGGAAAAATCCCCGACAAAATAGTCAATCTGGGAGGTATTGGTGATCCGGTAGCGTTGCCAGTTGCCTGTTACAACATCCCGTTTCGCAGCGCCACCTGTACCACATACCCATACATTTCCCTGCAGGTCTGTATCAACACTGCTGGTGAATTCACCCGGACGCCAGGTACCGTAATTGTGCCAGGTGGTTCCGTCGAACTGCCAGGTTTCACCGGTAGTGGTCACCAGTAAGGCCTTTCCGTTTCCGTAAGCCTTGAAAGCATCGATGTAATAACTTACATTTTCATAAGGCGGCGTCGGGTAAACCCAGGTACCGTCGGGGCGCTGATACTCCAGTGTTTCCCAGTTACCATCGAACGACATGCGCACAGCCCAGAAATTTCCGGCATCGTCTACACAGTCCTTTCCGGGCAAACCGGCAACATCCCCGATCGCCTCAGGGGTATAGTAGGTATATTGATTGGTAAGGCTGTTGTAGGTATACACATAACCAAAATAGGTATCGGCAGACCATACAAGGTAACTGCCGTCGGGTTTGGGTTGAACTGCAATGCGCGTATTTGATCCTTCCCAGGTAGACCATTGGCTGGTTTTCGGATTGTAACGCACGAGCCCGCCACTGGTAAACCAGAGGGTGCTGTCAGGTGCCAGGTCAACATCGTATGTAAAACCCTGCAAAGCGGAGTTTCCGGCATTGAACTGTTCGGCCCCGGCGATACCTGATTGCGGATTAAATTTCAGTGCTCCCGTAAAATTGCCCATCCAGAGATTGTGATCATAATCTTCAACGATATCCATTATCTGGACATCGGCATTGTCGAATGAACCCAGGATGGGATAGTCGACGTTGGAGAAATTGGTCCACAGGTTATCCTGTTCGTTGAATTTCGCGAACCCTCCTTCGCCCCAGTTGCCTGTATTTGCAGCGATATAAGGATATCCGCTTTCATCGACCCAAAGAGCAGTGGCGTTGTCGCCCTGTATGCCTGTGTTGCCGGGGCGGTAGTAACGCCATGAATACTCCGGTGCCTGGGAAAACAGGGCTACCGGTACACAGATCATAAACAACAGGGTAAAGATATTTTTCATGGTGATATGGTTTATGGATGTTTGTAGATTTTCTGCAAACATACCAGGTGCTGATGTTTTTACGAACTACAATGTGCCCGGCTGGAATTAACCGGTGATAAACGGGAAAATACAGTGTCTGAATAAACACGGGATGCCGTATAAAGTTGGAAAGCAGGATTGGATTTGTACCCTCCCCCCGCCCTCCCTCTTATCAGGGAGGGAGCTTAATCCTACTATAATTCAATTATTGGTGTCCAGGTTAAATATTTGAAAATTCCTCACTTCGTTCGGAATGACGAGGCTTACAGGTATTATGAAAGAATAGAGGGGGTAAAATACCATGAAGGCGGCACCTGAACTATTTTCCTCCCCGTTTTCTGAATTCCGGAATTGTAGCATATATTTGTAGGAGATCATTCAGCAGGCCAGGCGATAGTATCGTCCACAACTTAAGATGTTTCAAAGTTATCAGGATTCAATTGTCAGATCATTCTGGATTCTTATCTTCCTCCCCGTAACCCTTTATTCCCAGGTACTCACTTTCACTCCCGCGCAAATGCGTGCCGACCTTGAATACATGAATCGGTATCTCCGGAAATGGCATCCATCCTATTATACCTACACCCCTGAACAGGAAATGAATGACTTCTATAAAGCACTCAGCGACAGTTGTTACGATACTTTAACACTCAACCAGTTCAGGACAAGACTCCGGCAGGCAGTGAATAAAGTGGGGTGCGGACATATGAACGTATTGAACCCTGACATTTACAATCCCGCGGTTCCGCCCGAACTGATCCCGCTGGATGTGTGGATTACCGGAGAGCGGCTCTATGTGCGTAAATACCGCGGTGTAGATAGCCTGCTGAGCCAGGGTGATGAAATATTGAGCATCAATGGCATTTCTGCTGCTGATATCCTAAAAAGGACAACAGAGTTGGTTATTACCGACGGCTACAACGCAACACATAAGATTTCCGGAGTGCAGCATCTCTTTCCGATTTATTATTACTATGTTTTCGGACCAACTACCGGATTTCAGATTGAACGCAAGTCCACCACCGGTGAAACAGCGAAGGTAGAATTCGCACCGGTTCCGCAGACGAATAAGCCGGAACTTAACCCGGGGAATCCGGTCGATTCTACCAGAATTCTGATACAGGGCAATGGTCTTGCTCTGTATTCAATGGATTCTGTGATGAATGCTGCCCTGATTGACATCGACAGATTCCAGGGAAAGAAACACAGGCAGAGTTACCGGCAAATGTTCAGATATCTGAGATTGAACGACATTGACCACCTGGTGGTTGATTTGAGGAACAATGGAGGTGGAGGTGTTTTTAAGGGAAATAATTTCCTGGCCTACATGCTCCGGCCTGCTATCAGGGGATTAAACATCTCAAGGCAACCCAACCTGACCGCGTTCAATCTGAAGTTTAAAACGGGCTTCATGACAAGAATAACCCCAATACTCTTCATGCTGAATCCTTTACAATATCCGGGTTCTGGTGGATGGCATCATTTTTTCCCATTTTTCAGGAAAGGGCGCAACCATTTTAACGGGCGGATTTATGTACTCGCCAATGGTGGCACCTTTTCAATGGCCAGTTATACCACGACTTACCTCAAACACAAGCGCGATGCCATTGTAATTGGTGAAGAAACGGGTGGTGGAGAAGCCGGATCACGGGGAATGGTTGGTGGTGATATCCTGCTCCCCAATACCGGTCTGAAGATCATGCTGAATGTATACCAGGTCAGGCACAACCTCAAAACAGAGGATACCGGACATGGCGTAATGCCCGACTATCCTGTAAAATATAACATCGAAGATCACCTGCAGCAGAAAGACCTTGAAATGGAAGTTGTCAGGAAACTGATTCAAAATAACCAGCAACTTTCTCAGACAGCAGAATCAAATAATTGAATTTGCCGGATAATAATTTGATTGACATTCATATACATGCAGAAAGCAAGTTAAACCAAATCATATCGTATGAGAACTTTATCAATGATTATAATTGCACTGTCAGGGTGTCTTTACAGTGCGGGACAATCGGTTTCATCCGCAGATAAACTGATTCCATGGCAGTATGTTAACCAGACAGTCAGCAAAGCCAGTAAAATGGTCATGGGAATGGAATCCAATGTAACTGTAACCCTGGTTGCACAACTGAATGATTATAATGCCTGCCGGACGGATTCATACGATGGCAGGCTTGATGCCGAAGTACGCTGGTACAATTCAGCCGATGAAACCGGTGTATTCATGCTGAATATGCTGAAAGACATGAATGGCATTGAACAGGAAAAAGAAAACTTCAGACAGCAAAGCGGATTTGAACCGGAATTAGTTAAAGAATTGGAATGGATGGGTGGTACGCTTTGGTTTACAGAGAATAAGAATGCATGCGTAAATGAAATTTCCGGCCCGACCGGGGTAACACGGTACATCACACGGGCAAGGTTCTTCCTGTTCAATGGTACAGCAATGATAAAAATTAAAATTGAAGGCCAGAACAATAGCGAAAAAACCAAGGAGATACTGGCCAAAACACTGGAATTGGTGAATGGCTTTGATTTTTCTTCGTTAAAGAATGTCGTGGGTTCTGAATAATTGTTTCTGAACAGCATATCCCATGAATTTTTGCTTTTATTCACTTCAGGGCTGAAAAATGTCTTACTTTTATACATTGATTCAGCTACAGGCTGAACATTTCCCGGAGCACCTCAGGCTCATTGAGCAAACTGATGCTTTTTATAAGTTATCGACTCTTAATCAAAAAATTAAATCATTATTCCATGAAAAACCGGTTTTTATGTCCATCGTGCAGGTCGGATCTTAAGATTAAAAATTCAGTCATATTCTCAGCCCGTACTGAAAAGGGCATCAATGGTCTGGTATTATTCAGCCCTGAGCTTGGTAATTACTCTATTCTGCATGTGCCGGCATTCACCTATACTGAGGGTGAGCACATTGACTTCTATTGCCCGGTCTGCCATGCCAACCTGGGAGTTCCCGAAATCGGAAAGGACCTGGCAGAAGTTATTATGATGGATGAGAAGAAGGTGGAGTATAATATTATTTTCTCTGAAATCGCAGGAAAACAGTGCACCATCAAGATGAAGGAGAAAACAATTATAGAATCATACGGTGAAGATGCCGGTGAGTTTTCTAACTTCTGGGGAGAAGGGCCAAGGTATTGATTATTTCGCTTTTCTGATTTTGCAGAATGAAAAATTTGGGGAGGTAATCAGCCTCCCCGTTTTCAAATACGAAATAGCATTCATCTCAGTATGTAAGTGACTTCATTTGCTTTCATAAACGATAAACTGATGTTTCATTGCGTTTTCGCCTGGCAACAAACCTGTTCAGCATTTTCTGTTTCAAAAACCGATGTAAAAAAAATATGTAAATACATCCTGAATCAGCCGGTTCACCATAAAATCCATACTTTTGATGAGGAATACCTTGAATTTATCCGGCTCTATCAGCAAACCATCAATCCGAAAGAATCAGCATGATCCCCGTTAATAAATGGAATGAACTCCGTACCAGGCTGAAAGGCGACCTTTTTACCGGTGACAGCATGCGTATTTTATATGCGACCGATGCATCCGCTTACCGCGAGCTACCCGCTGCCGTTTGCCGGCCCAAAGATGAAGATGATCTGAAGGAACTGATTGCTTTTTCTGTAAAGACGAAACTCCCGCTGATTCCGCGAACCGCCGGTACTTCTCTGGCCGGGCAGGTAGTTGGGAACGGGCTGGTTGCCGATGTATCAAAGTATATGACCAGGGTGCTTGAACTCAATGTTGAAGAACACTGGGTCAGGGTTCAGCCGGGGGTGGTCCTCGACGAACTCAATAAAATGCTGGAGCCGCATGGCCTCTTTTTCGGACCTGAGACATCAACGTCCAACCGATGTATGGTGGGAGGAATGGTTGGCAACAACTCCTGCGGTTCTCATTCCCTGGTTTACGGAAGCACCCGCGACCATACCCTGGAGATCAAAGCGTTGCTGAGCGATGGCTCTGAAGCTGTTTTCGGTCCACTTAGCAGTATGGATTTCAGCCGGAAATGTGAATTGCAGAACCTCGAAGGCAGTCTGTACCGCTCGGTCAGGGAAATGTTGATAAACCCGGCAAACCAGGATGAAATCAGGGCCCAGTATCCCGATCCTGAGATTGAAAGACGGAACACAGGTTATGCATTGGACCTATTGCTTGAGTCGGAACCTTTTACACCGGGCAAACCGGAGTTTAATTTCTGCAGGCTGCTGGCCGGCTCCGAAGGCACTCTGGCTTTCAGCACCGAAATCAAATTAAACCTGGTTCCCCTCCCACCCAAAGAAAAAGCGCTGATCTGCATCCACTGCCAAACGCTCGAGGATGCCTTTAAAGGCAACCTGGTGGCACTCAGGCACAAGCCGGTGGCCGTTGAGTTGATCGATAACTATATTCTTGAGCGCACCAAGGGCAATATCGAACAGCGGAAAAACCGGTTCTTTATTCAGGGGGAACCGGCAGCCATACTGGTTGTTGAACTGGCGCTCGATTCGCGCGAAGCCATTGATTTACTGGCAGCTGAACTGGAAGCAGATATGCGGCAAGAGGGCTTTGGATACCATTTTCCGGTTGTTTATGGAGGCGACATCAATAAGGTATGGGCTCTGCGCAAAGCCGGCCTTGGACTGCTTTCGAACGTGCCCGGCGATAAAAAACCTGTAGCCGTAATCGAGGATACCGCCGTGAACCCGGCAGTATTGCCCGATTACATGACCGATTTCAGGGCTATGCTGGCAGAACTGGGACTCGATTGCGTTTTCTATGCACACATCGCGACCGGAGAACTCCATCTGAGGCCGGTGCTCGATCTGAAAGATCCCAAAGATGTTGAACTATTTCATACGGTGGCTCTAGAAACGGCCCGACTGGTAAAGAAGTATCGTGGCTCGCTCAGTGGCGAGCATGGCGATGGCAGACTACGTGGGGAGTTTATCCCGCTGATGCTGGGCGACCATAACTATGCGTTGCTGAAAGAGCTGAAAACAACCTGGGATCCCCAGGGTATTTTCAATCCCGGTAAGATAACCGATACCCCTGTTATGAATGCCAGCCTTCGCTATGAACCGGGTGTGAAGACAAAGGAGATCGACACCATTTTCGATTTCTCGGAAAGTCTTGGCATAGTCAGGGCTGCCGAGCAGTGCAACGGATCGGGCGATTGCCGCAAATCGGAGCAGTTTGCCGGCACCATGTGCCCCAGCTTCCAGGCTACCCGCGATGAAAACACCACTACCCGCGCCAGAGCCAATATTCTCAGAGAATTTCTTACCCGGTCAGAAAAAACCAATCCCTTCGACCATCAGGAAATCTATGAGATCATGGACCTTTGCCTCTCCTGCAAGGGATGCAAATCGGAATGCCCGTCGAACGTGGATATTGCAAAGTACAAAGCAGAATTCCTGCAACACTATTACGATGCCAACGGGGTGCCTTTACGGGCCAGGATGATCGCCTGGATCACCAGTTTTAACAAACTGGGAAGCATTCTTCCGGCATTTTATAACTTCTTCCTGAAAAACCCTTTCCTTTCGGGAATGATGAAAAAAACGCTGGGATTTGCTCCGGAACGTTCCATTCCATTATTATACAAGACCACGCTCAGGTCGTGGCAACGAAAAAACAATGAGAACCCGGCTGGAGGCAGGCTGGTCTATTTGTTTGCCGATGAGTTCACCAACTACAACGATGTGGAGGTTGGCATCAGGGCCATTCAGGCGTTGAACAAACTGGGCTACCGGGTTGAAATTCCCGGTGCGACTGAGAGCGGCAGGACATTCCTGAGCAAAGGATTAACCCGGAAAGCAAAGAAGATAGCTGAGAAAAATATAGGGCTGCTTGCGTCACTGATCACGGATGAAGCCCCAATGATTGGCATTGAACCCTCAGCCATCCTCACTTTTCGTGATGAATACATTGATCTTACCCAGGGATCACTCAAAGAAAAAGCCATCGGGCTTGCGAAAAACTGTCTTTTGTTTGATGATTTTATCATGCGCGAAGTGAATGACGGACGCATCAACAAGGCACAGTTTACATCTGATCAGCGCAGCATCAGACTCCATGGACACTGTCACCAGAAATCGCTGGCTTCCACCGCTTCAACAAAGCAAATGCTTACCCTGCCGGCCAATTACCGGGTTGATGAAATAAAATCGGGTTGTTGCGGCATGGCCGGTTCATTTGGTTATGAGGCTGAACACTATGAGGTTTCGATGAAGGTGGGTGAGTTGGTGTTGTTCCCAGAGGTCAGAAAGACAGCTGCTGATACAACCATTGCCGCCCCCGGCACCAGTTGCCGTCATCAGATTATGGATGGAACCGGAAGAAAAGCGCTGCATCCTGTGGAGGTATTCTGGGAAAGCCTGATCTGATTGCAGATTTTTGATTGCAGTTTTACGATTGCAAGGAAAAGCTCAAAGTCTAAAGTTTAAAGTCTAAAGTAGAATTGGTTTGTAATATTCGGCCTGCGAAAACAGGTGAATAAAGCTCAAAGTCTAAAGCTCAAAGTCTAAAGTAAGATTCGATTTTAATATTCGGCATGAAAAACTTTCCTCAACACTACGTATACTAAAAAAAACTACCCTTAGCGTCTTCGCTAAGGGTCCCCACCCCCCCCCCCCCGGGGGGGGGGGGGGGGGGGGGGGCCCCCTCCAAAGGGGGGGGGGGCCCTTTTTCCCCCCCCCGGGGGGGGGGGGGGAGGGGCCGGGGGGGGGGGGCGTTCTCAAACTTCTGCTCACAAGGGTTTGGAATGTCTGTTACTACTGCGATTCATTGAAAGCAACACTCATTAGTTTAAGGGTAAGTTCCTCCCGGCTGAGTGATATAAGTTTCCATTTGTAGTCGGATGTTCCTCCCCAGTATCCGACTGAGGCTGAAATAACTGAATCATTTACAGTATAGGACCCATTGTAATCCGCGTAAGTTATGGGCGGTGTTCCGCAAAATCCTGCATTTTTGTGTTCAACCAGGCTGCCGTTACTCAGAAAATAGATCCCAGGGCCATCATTAAATGAGTCTGCCCTTTCGTAAATTACAAGAGAATCGCTGTATTGCGGGTTGATCCAGAATCCGGTAAGATCTGCTGGAATGGTATCAACGGGTTCTTTTTCCTTTTCGCACGATACCAGCCAGAGTGTAAGGCCAAGGGAAAGCAGCACTATAAATATTTTCATAAATCCTGATTTTTCCAATAGACGGATATTTCCCTGAATGGTTGCATAGACGAACTTCTGACTGATCTTTCACATTGTGGTAAAGGGCCAGATGAGGAATTGTTTAAATTTTGATTCCTTTTTCAACTGGTCCAACCTGATTAATACTCAGTTCTTTATAAATTTCAGCATAATCGGATTGTTGTTGGTTTGTACCAACAAAAAATACAAACCTGCAGGCAACTGGTCAATATCCAGGCTGTTATCGTTCATTATCAATGTTTTCCACATAACCGGCTGACCCATCGCATTCAGAACAGTACAATCAGCTTCGTCAAAATAGCCTTTCAGGAAAATATTTTTGCCAGCCGGATTCGGAAAAACCGTAAGCTCCTGTTGCAAAGAATGGAATTGGGTTCCAACGCTGGTCATATCGGGTGTACCACAGATTTCAATTCCCTTTTTATAATAGAACAGCGTGTTTTTGCTGAGTTCATACCCACCCATGCCACTGTAATGATATTCATAGGTCATTCCCAGACCTCTGCCATAATCATGAATAATGTAATCATCTTCAAATCCGGGACCCCATGAATAAGCACACCCATTAATCAAAGAATCACAGAGTTGTGTTGAATTCTCAAAATACTGATTGATCGAGAAGCCGAAATCATAAAGTAACAAAGAAGAGTCCAAATCAGTATAAAAGACTGTGTTATTGAATATGCCGAAATGATATTCCAGAAAAGGCTCACCTTCCCAAACAACGGTGGTATAATACATATCATGGTATAGATTATAGAACACTGTATCATGATTTTCAGAGTAATGCTTGCCGGTAACTGTAATTCTGTCTGCGTTGGGAGGCTGATAATTTGCCGTACTTCTTGTCTGAAACTCATCTCCGGCTTCAAAGTCGAAAACTTCACCAATGGTCATTAATTCCTGTGAATCAGCCACATGAAACAAAAGGAATGCAAATAAAATCAGGAAATTGGTTTTCATAACTGGTTATTTTAAATTTTGAAAATATGCATATATATCCGGATTCCTCTTGCTAAAATTACCTTCGTATATTTATGTTGTATCAAATGTATCAAGAAATAATTGAGTTACAAGGAAATCCTTTTAATAATCAGTTATCCGGGGAATAACATCTGAAATTGTTTCCGGTCAATACCGGGGTGTTTTGAAGAGAAAAGCAGATTGAATGTTTTTCGGATGGTTTGAAACTCCGTTAACTTTCTACCTTTACGTCGGATAAAAAAGCAAAATGACTGACGACTGGCAGGCCCGAACCCGATTGTTACTCGACGATGAGAAGATTGGCAAACTCCGCGCTTCTCATGTACTTGTGGCCGGACTGGGCGGAGTAGGTGCTTACGCTGCCGAACAACTGGTAAGGGCCGGCATTGGCAGTATGACCATTGTTGACGGGGATAAAATACACACATCCAACCGGAACAGGCAATTGCCAGCCCTGGTGAGTACTACGGGCCGGCGAAAAACAGATATTATGGCTGAAAGGCTGCTCGACATCAACCCTGAGCTCAGGCTCACGGCCATATCAGAATACATCAAGGATGAGCGGGCCATTGAAATACTGGAACAAGGCTATGACTATGTGGTGGATGCCATCGACACCCTCTCTCCGAAAGTTTACTTTATCTATCACACCCTTCGCCTGAATATGCCGCTGATCAGCTCAATGGGGGCAGGTGGAAAACTCGATCCGCTGCGAATAAAAATCGCCGACATATCCGAAACAAACAATTGTAAATTAGCATACTACATTCGCAAGCACCTCCACAAACTCGGAATCTGGAATGGATTTCAGGCAGTTTACTCACCCGAAGAGGTCTCACGCAACGCAATTCAGATATCTGAAGGTGAGATCAACAAAAAATCGACGGTAGGCACCATCTCCTATATGCCTGCCATATTCGGTTGTTTTTGTGCTGCAGGGGTCATCAGCGGTCTCCTCGGTAATAAGACCGGAATATAACTGACCCGGGGTTACTTTAACAACTATTCAACATTAATATTCTGAACCTGAATTATAGAGGTAAGGCCTGCCTTATCCCCCATTCTGAGCCCTGAAGCAGCTGTGGAAATTCAGTCACTCATAAACTTAAGGATTGCAAACGCGATTTGATTTCGATGATGAATCATGGTAAAGAAGTAGACCGGCTGAACGAGAAAATCTCATTGCTTGAAGAAACCCTGAAAGCGATACCCGATATTATGTTTGAACTTGATGGTGATGGAGTTATCTATAACTACCATGCACCTGACAATGCTTCATTGCTGTTGCCGCCTGAAGTGTTTATCGGTAAAAGAACTTCCGAAATTCTTCCGGAATCGATCAGCAAACCGGTAGAAGAGGCGATCAGGGAAGCAAACGAAAAAGGTCAGTCTGTCGGGATTCAATACAGCATCCCGCAAAAAGGAATCACCGAATGGTTCGAATTGTCGGTTTCCAAAAAAATATCACTAAACCTTGAACCCAGGTATATTGCCTTAGCCAGGAACATAACCTACCGTAAAATGGCCGAACTGAAGCTTTCGAGGCAGAGTGAAATCCTGGAGGGCGTTGCAAAAGCCACTGCAGCCCTTCTTCTGGGTGACGACCTGAATGAAGCGATCAATTATACTTTTAAAATAATTGGCTCAACAGCAAACGTTGACAGGGTATATCTGTTTGAGTACCACACCGATCCGTTATCCGGCGCAACGCTTATCAGTCAGCGGTTTGAATGGTGTAAACCCGGCATAACCCCTCAAATCCACAATCCCGAACTTCAAAACCTTCCGGCAGACTTTTTAGACAGGTGGAATAAAATATTGGCAAAGGGTGGATCGGTGAGCGGATTTATAAAAGATTTTCCTGATGATGAAAGAGAAATCCTGGAATCTCAGGACATCATATCCCTCCTGGTTGTTCCGGTTTTTGTTGAACACAAGATTTTGGGCTTTATCGGATTTGATGATTGTACAGCAGGATTAGGGTGGTCGGAGTCAGAATCCCATATCCTGAGCAGCGTTGCAACCGGTATTGGTAGCGCGATCATGCGTCATCGTTCTGAAGAAAAACTTCGTTTCAGTGAAAACAGGTTCAGGGTCATGTATGAAGAATCGCCCCTGGGACTCGTATTAACAGATGATTATGGCAAAATAACCGATGCAAACAAGGCATTCCTGAAAATGCTCGGTTATTCCTGCAGTCTGGTGGGAGAGAAAACATTCTTCGACCTGATTCCGCCAGAATACGTCAGGGAAAAACACGCAGTGATCGTAAGCCTGAAGTATCAGAAAAGGGCCGGACCGGTTGAAATATCGCTGATAACAGCAGATAACAAAAAGGTACCTGTTATCCTGAACCTGGTACTTGTTCATGATCTGATGAAAAACCCGCAGGTTTTCCTGGTGGTTGAAGACATTACCTATCGCAAAAAATCGGAAATTGAACTGATCAATGCCAAAGAAACCGCAGACCGGGCCAACATGGCTAAAAGTGAGTTCCTGGCAAATATGAGCCACGAGATAAGAACCCCCCTGAATGCAATCATGGGATTCTCAGAATTACTGGCCGACCAGTTAAAAGAACCCAGACAACGCGACTTTGTGGAATTAATCAACAGTAGTGGTAAAAATCTGCTGTTGCTTATAAACGATATTCTTGACCTTTCCAAAATTGAAGCAGGTAAGGTCAATATTGAGATCGAACCCGTTAATCCCAGGAGCCTGCTGAATGAATTATCGAGAATCTTTTCTTTACCCATACAGGAAAAAAAGCTCGGTTTTATCATTGATACAGATCCTGACCTCCCGGAAACACTGCTGCTTGATGAAACCAGGATACGGCAGGTGCTTTTCAACCTGGTAGGAAACGCTGTAAAATTCACCAGTCACGGACAAATCTCCCTTTCATTGAAAGCGGTGAGTAAGCCGGGTGATAAAAGCAGAATAGACCTTATGTTTGAGATTACTGATAGTGGCATTGGAATTCGGGCGGATCAACATGAAACGATATTTCAGGCATTCAGGCAACAGGAAGGACAAAGTACCCGCAAATTTGGCGGCACAGGCCTTGGCCTTACCATTACCCGCAGGCTTGTTGAAATGATGAATGGCAAAATTACAGTCGAGAGCAAACCTGGTAACGGAAGTACTTTCAGGGTGTGGCTCTATAATGTGGGTATTTCTGTGAAGAAACAGATGATATCGCTGAGCAGGGACTTTGAAATTGCCCGGTCGGTGAGTTTCTACAACCCTTTGGTTCTGTTGGTTGAAGATATTGATGTAAACCGGATGGTAATCAAAGAGATGTTGAATGGAAGAAATTTACGGATAATTGAAGCCGTCAACGGAGAGTTGGCCCTGGTGAAACTGAGGGAACAGAAGCCCGATCTGATCCTGATGGATATGCAGATGCCGGTGATGGACGGATATACAGCAACCCGGCTGATTAAATCAGACCCGAACCTGAAAGATATTCCGATCATCGCTCTCACAGCTTCGGCCATGAAAAATCAGGCCTTTGAAATCAGGTCGCTGTGCGATGGATACCTGCAAAAACCGGTAACACCAGGCACCCTGATCACAGAATTGTGCCGGTTTCTCCCCCATGTAAATACCGCTCCCCCAATTCCGGAAGAAAGCATTGACCGGGAGGTAGCACCTGTTAAGCCGGAAAGGATAAAGGAATCAATCACCAACGGAGCAGAACAGAAGACGAATGAATCACTACTGGTTGAACTAAACAATGTACGCGATGGAATGGTCATTGATGAGATTATTGCCTTTGCCATAAAGATGGCGAATTTCCCTGACCATGAAAATTCGGATACAATTCACGCCCTTGCTTCTGAAATCAAGAGGCAGGCCGAATTGTACCGGATTGATAAACTGATTACATGTATGGACGATCTTGAAAAACAACTTCAGCAAATTCAGGATTAATGAACGAAAAAGAAGAAACATTCAAAGGCTTTGGCAATCAGCCACCTCCACTGATTTTGATTGTGGATGATCTCCCTGAAAATCTCGCTGTCCTCGGCAACATCCTACGCAATGAAGGGTATCAGATAGCCGTAGCCAACAACGGTCAGCAAGCCGTGAAAATAGCTGCTTCGCGCAAGCCCGATCTCGTATTGCTCGATGTGGCCATGCCGGAAATGGATGGTCTTATTGCCAGCCGCCTGATGAAAGAAAACCCCGAATCTGAAAATATTCCCGTTATCTTTCTAACCGCCCGTACTGATAGCAGTGATGTTTTGAAAGGTTTTGAAGCAGGAGCGGTAGATTACATTGCCAAACCCTTTAAGTCTGCCGAACTCCTGGCAAGGGTGGCTACACACATCGAACTCAAGCAATCGCGTGACTTGATTTTCAGGCAAAAGACCGAGCTAACCCAATTACTCGCTACCAAAGACAAGTTGTTTTCAATTATATCGCATGACCTCAGAAGCCCTTTTGCAGGATTGCTCACCATGATCAATATTATGGTAGAGGAATTTGACTCTTATGAAAAAGAGGAATTGAGAGTTTCAATGAAGCTTATCAGAGATACTTCAGATCATATGCATACGCTCATTCAGAACCTGCTCAACTGGGCTAAACTTCAAAATAGCACGCTGGAATACAAGCCTTTAAAAATTCATCTTAAAGAAGAAGTCAGGAAATCAACCGATGTACTGGCGATGAACTCTGTAAAAAAGGGAATTCAATTCAGCTCATCCATATCTGATAGTGTTTACATTGCTGCCGACCCTGATATGCTGAGGATTATATTTCATAATCTACTGGGCAATGCAATAAAATTCAGTCATTCAGGTGGAACAATTCAAATCAGTTGTACAACAGATCAGGATTTAATTACGCTCGGCATAACCGATATGGGTGTAGGAATGACTCAATCTCAGACAGAAAACCTTTTTAAACCGGGAAATTATATTTCAACATCAGGCACGGCAAATGAACCGGGTTCCGGGCTTGGTTTAATCCTGTGTAAAGAAATGATAGAGAAAATGGGTGGCAAAATTGGAGTTGAATCAGAGTACGGAACAGGAAGTACCTTCTGGTTCAGCCTGCCAGCGGGCTAGACAGGAAACCAGCAGTTATAATAGATTCACTTTTCAAAATAATTAATCAAGTTTGTATCTGATCTGATTTTTTTTTACTTTTACACGGGGTTGGGAAACGTACTTTGAGATTAAGTAAAACTATTAATCGATGACATCCGGTTTGTTTGAACGCAAAGACCATGATGAGGGGGAGGTCTTTTCTGAAATTAATTTAGATTGGGTAAACCATTACCTGGCACCCATTATACTAACCGACAATACTGGTTTAATTTTAAGGGTAAACAGGGCATTTACAGCTTTTACCGGATTTTCGCGGGAAGAGATTACGGGAAGCCATGTATCATCCGTATTAAATCCCGATTCAAGGGTTTCATCCGGTTTACCAGTTGAAAACAACCGTGATGCTTACCTGATCCCAAATAGAATAAAGAACGGGGCGGGTATAATCTGCCATTGTTCCAGAGAAAAAATAAAACCGGAAAACGGGGAAGATCTTGACCTGATTTACCTGTATCCACAGAATGATCCCGGGACCATAACTGACAAGTATCAGGAAAACGGTACAAAATCCGAAAGCAGCACAAGGGTAGATAATAACCTGAGCGACATTGCCCGGCATGATAAAACAATATTCGAAAACATTCCGGATCTGCTGGTACTATCTGATCATCAGGCAAATGTTATTGAAGTTACCCAAAATGCCGGTTTCCCGATTCCCCACCTGGGCAGGTTTCTCAAAAACAAAAACCTGCTGAATATTCTTCCGGAAGACTCACAGACTCTATTTTTAAAATACAGGGAAATTGCAATATCCGGAGAACCGGCATCTTATTATGATGAATTTGATTTCGGAAGAGAAAAACGATTTCTGGAATTCAGACTGATATCTGTAGACAATGACCGGATACTGGCTATAATTCGTGATGTTACCAGGCTTAAAAAAACCGAAAAAGCCCTGATCGTAAGCCAGGAAAGGCTTAACCGCATGCAAAGGATTTCAGGCATCGGAAGCTGGGATGTTTCGTTCGGAGAAAAAACCGAAATCCTGACCTGGAATTTCTTCGAACTACTCGGGGTCGGTAACCCCGGTTCTGCCATCAGCAGGGACCATATCAGCCATTTCAACCTCGTTCATCCGGATGATCTCCTTGATTATAAAACCACGTTTAACGAAGCCATTCGTAAAAAATCAGGCGAATACCGGGCCGAGTACCGTATCATTGACTCCTGGGGCAAATTGCGCTATTTGTTTACTGAAGCGCAACTCAGGTTTAACAATGACGGCAATCTCAGTCATTGGTCAGGAACCATACAGGATATCACAAAACGCAAAAAAGCTGAAAGTCTGAAAGCATCGGCCTTTCAGATATCTCAACTTATACATTCGCAGCATAACCTTGCCCACCTGATGAGGGCCATCCACCAGATTATTGCCTCCATGATGCCGGCACCTAACCTGCTTGTGGCGATGAGAAATGAGACCGATGGTAAAATCTCCTTCCCTTATTGTATCGATCCGACCGGAGCCCCCAATTCCGATTCGGCTGAAAATGGTCTGATCGGATATGTGCTGCGTTCCGGCGAACCGCTGCTGGTCTCGGCAAGTGCCATCGATGTGATGATGAATGAAAATATCATCCGCAACCTTCAACCGGTGCCCGAGTCCTGGCTGGGCGTTCCCCTTTGTACCCGCGACAGGGTGCTTGGGGTACTTGTACTTCAGTCATATTCTCCGGATATCACCTATGGTGAAGACGAAAAAAATATCCTGATTTTTGTTTCCGAACAAATTGCACTTTCAATTCAAAGAATCAACAGCGACGAAGCATTGCTGAATGCCAAAAACCAGGCTGAAGAATCAAGCAGGCTGAAATCATCGCTGCTTGCCAATATGAGCCACGAACTCAGGACTCCCATGACCGGTATCCTGGGCTTTTCAGAAATCCTCTGCGATGAACTTGAAGAGGACCGGTTTAAAGTAATGGCCTCTACCATTTACAAGTCGGCCAACCGGCTCATGTCAACGCTTAACTCGATCATGGACCTCTCTGCCATCGAGGCGAACATCGACAGTCTGAAAATAAACACCATCAGCATCAAATCGGCATTTCTTCCCCAACTGCGAAATCTCCATATAATAGCCAGTGACAAAGGATTATACCTGCGCACCGCCCTTCCTCCGACCATTCATGTAATGGCCGATGAAAAACTGCTGGGACAGCTGCTCTACCACATTCTCGATAACGCCATCAAATTTACGATTGATGGCGGAATATCAATCAGTGCTTATATTAACGACAAGGATAAAAAGGAAGCGATTATCAGGGTCAGCGATACCGGTATTGGCATTGCGCCCGAGCACCACAAGTTGATTTTTGAAGAGTTCAGACAGGTGAGTGAAGGCATGTCGCGGACATTCGAAGGCAGTGGACTGGGGCTGGCCCTCTGTTCTAAAATTGCACGGCTAATCAATGCCCGTTTATGGGTGGATAGTGTGCCTGGGAAAGGCTCCGATTTTTACATCGCCTTACCGACTGCTTTCCTTGATTACACTGAGCCCGCTGCGGATCAGGATAGTTCACCGGTAATCAATACCCAAAGGCTGAGCAGGGGTCCTGTTCCTGAAATCTTAATCGTTGAAGATAACGAGATTAACCGGCGTCTGGCGGCACTTTACCTGCGTGAGTTGTGCAACACCGAAATGGCAGAAAACGGGTATGTTGCCCTGGAGAAAATCAAACGTAAAAAATACGATGCCATTCTCATGGATATTAACCTGGGAGCAGGTCCCAACGGAATGTCAATTGCCAACCAGGTGAGAACACTGGAGAACTATAAAGATGTCCCGATCATTGCTGTTACCGGTTATACCATGCAGGGCGACCGTGAAAAGCTTCTCTCAAACGGCTGTTCTCACTATCTTGCCAAACCCTACGATAAAAAAACCCTGCTCAGACTGTTTTCAGATATTCTTTACTCCTGATTCAGAGACTGATATATTTATTTGAAACCCGCCCTAAAGGATGGGCCTGTGCATGGAGTTTTTCAAAATTCAAATGGTCTCTTATACCTGGTAGGTTTTACCATCCTCTGCAAGATAGGTTTCAGGGAAAACAAGCCGCGCTTCTTCAAGCAGGGGCAAAAGGTTATCGTACCTCGCAGAAAAATGGCCGATCAGCAGTTTACCGGCTCCGGCCTTCTTTGCAAACAAAGCTGCCTCAGCCGCGGTCGAATGCATTTTAGCCTTCGCCACCTCCGCCATATCACTCATAAATGTTGCCTCATGGTAAACCAGGTTGCATCCAGGTATTCTGTATGCCAATTCCTCATTATACAAAGAATCTGAACAAACAGCGTATGAACGGGGTGGCACAGGCTCATCTGTCAGCAAACTATTGGCTATCACACTGCCGTCTTCCAGGAAGTAATCATTTCCAGCTTTCAGTTCATTGAAAGCAGTATAGGGAACCCCGTACTTTTCAGCAGTCTCAAGATTGATATGCCTTGGATACTTTTTCTCGGCAAACAGAAACCCCGTAGTCGGAATCCGGTGTACCATTGGAAAAGAAGTAATTGTTATCCTTTCATCTTCATAGATAAGCTCATTCTCCTCTCCACTGGTCAAATGATAGATGATCCTGTATGAAAGGGAGGTAAGTGAAGCCTCCAGTTGCAGCGAAACAATGGGTTCAAGTGCGGCAGGCCCGTATATGTGCAGATCATCCTTTCTGCCAAGCAGATGAAGCGTCGACACCAGGCCGATAAGTCCGTAAAAATGATCCCCATGCAGGTGGCTGATAAAAACATGATGAATGCGCATAAACCTGACTTTCAGCTTCATCAACTGAATCTGGGTTCCTTCACCACAGTCAACAAGAAACAACTGGCCGGCATAATTAACCAGCTGGGAAGTCAGGTTGCGGTTTTTATAAGGAAGGGCTGCGCTGCTCCCCAGGATTGTAACTGAAAAATCTCTCATCTACTGTGGCCCTGATTTATCTTTAACTCTCTCCATGTTCATTAAGCGGTAAAATTCTATAAAAAAACCAATACCCGAATGTCCCTAAACGAAAAAATCCCCGTTGAGGGGATTTTTTCAGGATTATTTCAGAAATTATTCTTCGGATTCTGCTTTTTTGATTTTGGCAGCAGCTTTTTCCGACTGTTCCATGTCTGATTTCAGATTGGCAAGTGCTTCAAGGTCGCCCAGCGTTGTTTTTTCAAGGTTATCCTTGATCTTTTTAACGGCACGCTTGGTTGAGTTCTCTGCACTTTCTTTTGCTGATGATTCCTTAACGCGCTCAGTTGAAGCGGCATCCTGGAATATACGGCTGTGCGAAAGAATGATTTTCTTGTTGTCTTTCGAAAACTCAATCACCTTGAAATCAAGTGATTCATCAACCTTAGCCTGGGTATTGTCTTCTTTTACCACATGGCGGAGAGGAGCAAAACCTTCAACTCCATAAGGCAGGGAAACAACCATACCCTTATCGCTTGAGCTGGTAATGGTTCCTTTGTGAACTGAACCTACCGAGAAAACAGATTCGAATACTTCCCATGGGTTTTCTTCGAGTTGTTTGTGGCCCAGGCTCAACCTGCGGTTCTCAACATCAACATCCAATACAACCACGTCGATTCTCTCACCAATTTTGGTGAATTCGGCCGGGTGTTTGATTTTCTTCGACCAGGAGAGGTCTGAAATGTGGATGAGTCCGTCAACACCTTCTTCGAGTTCAACAAAAATACCGAAGTTGGTAAAGTTGCGAACGGTAGCTTCGTGTTTTGAATTGAGCGGATATTTTTCCTTGATGTTTGTCCATGGATCAGGAATAAGCTGTTTGATGCCGAGTGACATCTTGCGCTCTTCGCGGTCGAGGGTCAGGATAACGGCTTCTACCTCATCGCCTACTTTCAGGAAGTCCTGAGCGGTACGCAGATGCTGCGACCATGACATTTCTGAAACGTGGATCAATCCTTCAACACCGGTGGTGATTTCAATGAAAGCGCCATAATCGGCAATCACCACTACGCGGCCTTTAACCTGATCGCCAACCTTAACGGTTTCGCTGAGCGAATCCCATGGGTGCGGGGTAAGTTGTTTGAGACCAAGGGCAATACGTTTTTTGTTTTCATCAAAGTCAAGAATAACAACCTTGATTTTCTGATCGAGCTGAACGATTTCTTCGGGATGGTTGATACGGCCCCATGAGAGGTCGGTAATGTGAACCAGACCGTCAACACCACCAAGGTCGATAAACACACCGTATGATGTGATGTTTTTAACGGTACCTTCGAGGATCTGTCCTTTTTCAAGCTTGCTGATGATATCGGCTTTCTGCTGCTCGAGTTCGTCTTCGATAAGCGCTTTGTGCGATACAACCACGTTCTTATATTCCTGGTTGATTTTCACAACCTTGAATTCCATAACTTTATCAACATATACATCGTAATCGCGGATAGGTTTCACATCGATCTGTGAACCCGGGAGGAAGGCCTCGATACCGAATACATCCACGATAAGTCCACCTTTGGTGCGGCACTTAACGTAACCATTGATAACTTCTTCTTTTTCGAAAGCCTGGTTAACGCGCTCCCATGAACGGAGAATACGTGCCTTTTTGTGTGAAAGCAGGAGCTGTCCGCCCATGTCTTCCTGGCTCTCAACGTAAACTTCAATCAGATCACCAACCTTGAGATTGGGGTTATATCTGAGTTCCGACTGCGGAATAACACCATCAGACTTGAAACCAATGTTCACCACGACTTCGCGTGAGTTCATGGCTACAACAGTTCCGTCAATAACTTCATGTTCAACGATTGAACTGAGGGTTTTGTCGTAAAGGTCTTCTAATTTGGTGCGCTCGTCGGCTGAGTAATTCTCATGTTTCTTTCCGATGGCATCCCAGTCGAAATTCTCGAGTGAAATCTGTGCTACCAGTGGAGCTTTCAGCTTTTCTACGGTAGGCTCATCGTCATCATCCATCACTGCAGTTTCTTCTTCAACAGGTGCAGGAGTTTCTGCGACTGTTTCAGCAACTGCTTCTTCTTCTTTTTCTGCAACAGCAGCTTCTTCAGCTTCTGCTACTACTTCTTCCTTTGCTTCTTCTTCCTGTTCGGCAACTTCTTCAGTTACTTCCTCAGCAACAGGTTCATTAACGACTTCAGCCTCAACAGTTTCTTTTACTTCTTTGGTTGGTTCTTCCGAAACGCCTTCGGCACTGGTTAATTCTTCATTGACGTTTAATTCGTCGTTTGTCATTTAATTCTTCTTTGTGGCTCCACCTTCGGCGGTAACCTGGTTAATACTAAGTTAATTATCTGGTTCAGCCGGACAGGGTCACCTTTGAAAATCAATGAATCAGGCGCCGGCCAAACCGGGGTGCAAAGGTAAGTATTTTTTCAAATTAACAAACCGGCATACACTAAATTTTCAGAATTGGAAATCTGAAGGAAATGAGCCGGGATACTCTGAGGCCAGAGGTCGGAGGTCAGAGGTCAGAGGTCAGAGGTCAGAGGTCGGAGGTCGGAGGTCGGAAGTCGGAATCCGAACCGGAGCGAAGCGGAGTTCACCGAAGGTAAATCTACAATCCATTACTCAACTAATCAACTAATCTGCTAATCAACTAATTTGACAATCTGCTAATCAACTAATCAGCTAATTTGCTAATCCGCTAATCTTCTAATTTTCTAATCAGTTAATTTGCTAATCAACTAATCAGCCAATAATTACAAAAGCCCCGAACCCCGGAGCTTTTGTATTCGATATGTCAGCTTTGCTTATTTACGGCCCTGGTTTTTAGTCATTTCTTCGAGTTTTTTCTGGAAGTTCGACTTTTTCACCGGTTTCTTCTTGTTTTCCTGAATCTGCGCATGAAGCTTGTCTTCATTGACAAAGCCCTTGATCATATACATTTGTGCAAATGTAAGGAGGTTGGCCAGCAGGTAATAATAACTCAGGCCAGAGGAATAACTGTTGAAGAACCCGAGGAACATAATAGGCATCAGGTACATCATGGTTTTCATACCTGGCATCTGGTTGCCGGTCGACATCATGTCGTTGTTGATCTTGGTGTAGATGATCGTTGAAATGGTCATCAGCAGGGTAAACAAACTCACATGGTCGCCATAGAAAGGAATGGTGAACGGAAGGTTATAAATCGAATCATAACTCGACAAATCGGTTGCCCACAGAAATGATTGTTGCCTCAACTCGATGGAAGCCGGGAAGAACCTGAACATAGCCAGCAAAATCGGGAACTGCAAAAGCATGGGTACACAGCCAGCCATCGGGTTTACCCCTGCCTTTTTGTACAGGGCCATGGTTGCCTGCTGTTTTTTCATCGCATCTTCCTTCTTGGGGAATTTGGTTCCGATCTCATCTATCTCAGGCTTCAGAAGACGCATTTTAGCTGAAGAAAGATAGGTTTTATAGGCGATCGGGAACAATACGATCTTCAGCAGGATTGTCAGTATAAGGATGATGATCCCGTAGTTGAGATTAAACCCTTCGAGGAAGTTAAACACCGGCAGTACGGCAAAACGGTTGATCCATTGCATCAGGAAGAAACTCCATCCGAGCGGAATCTGTTTTTCAAGATCCAGCTTGTACTTCCGCATGATGTTATACTTATTCGGCCCAAAGTAAAAGGCCATATCCAGTTGTTTGTCAGTAGCAGGGTTAAAGGGAAGGGAAAGGGTTGCCTCCATATAATCCAGGTAGTTCTGTTCCTTTTCCGGCTCCCGGGTCTTTTTCATGTTCGCATTCTGGAACATATCCCCAGCAATCAGGGTGGTGGAGAAGAACTGCTGTTTAAACGAAACCCATTTTACCCTTGTATTGATATTCTGCTCGTCATCTTTACCTTCTTTCAGATAATCTACTTCTTCATCAGAATGGCGGAAATGGATGGTTGTGTTCAAACGTTCATTTTCAAGGCTCTTTTCCGTTCTGGGTAAACGGGCCTTCCAGTCAATGTTCATCTCCTTGGTATTGAAAGCAATATATTTTTCCATACCAACAAAATTCACGGTATAACCAACCATAAAGTCACCAGACCTTACCGTGTAAAGGTATTCGATGTATGAAGCCTGATTCAGGCTTGAATCTGAGGCTCCGGGATACAGACGCATGGCAAACCTGACTGAATCGCCGTCTGCTATTTTTATTTCCTGCTTTCCATCAAATCGTGTGTCGGGCCATGCGGGTTGAAAATATAGTTCACTGGTATTTACCGGCCTTACATCCGTAAAAAACGCAAGATTGAAGGAAGAAGAGTCAGGGCCAAAAAGAATCAGTGGTTTACCGTCGAATGTTTTATAACCAAGCAGTTCAACCTGGCTGATTCGTCCTCCTTTACTGCTGATGGTAAGACGTAATTTGTCAGATTCAACAATATAATCCTGATCTTTTCCGGTGCCTGATGCAGCAAACATTCCAAGTTCATCCTTCCGCTGAGCTGTTGATGCAGAATCCGTTGTCGCACCTGCAGCATTTTGTGCAACGGTGTCCTGCTGCATCGGTTGTGCTATAATGGCGGCTTTTGAAGTGTCGTTTGCAAGCTGATTGAGGGCGGCAATAGAATCCTGGGCACGCTTTTGAGCAGCCAGCTGCTCTTTTGATGGCGACATATAGACTGTATAGCCTATCATCAGCCCGAAAATAAGCAGGATGCCTATTATTGAATTTCTATTCATGAAAATTTATTAGTATAGGTTAATTCAGATTGAGCGGCAAAAATAAGCAAAAGCAGTCAATTGATAAGCCTGACTTTTATCAGTACATGATAAATACCGTTAAACAGGGGAATTTACCGGTGAACCATCCTGCGAACTTCAGGATGGTTATACAACAAAACCTATTTTTGGCTGTAACCGATGGCTGCCTTTACAAAGTTTACAAACAGCGGGTGAGGATTTGCCACGGTGCTTTTATATTCAGGGTGAAACTGAATGCCGACAAACCATGGATGATTTTTCAATTCCACGATTTCAACAAGATTGTCCTTGGTATTAATCCCGGACGCCATCATGCCGGCATCCTCAAATTGCTTCAGATATTTGTTGTTAAATTCATAACGGTGCCGGTGGCGTTCGCTGATATCTTCTCTCCCATAGACAGCGAAAGCCAGGGTATTTTTGCCGATTGTACAGGGGAAAGCGCCCAGGCGCATGGTTCCGCCTTTTTTACAAACTGTTTTCTGATCCTCCATTAAATCAATCACCGGATTGGTAGTTTCCGGGGCCATTTCGGTTGAATGAGCATCCTTTAGCCCGAGTACATTGCGGCCAAACTCAATAACAGCGCATTGCATGCCGAGGCATATTCCCAAAAACGGGATTTTATTCTCACGGGCATACCTGATCGCTTCAATTTTCCCTTCAATCCCCCTACTTCCAAAACCCGGGGCAACAAGGATTCCGTCAAGCCCTTTCATGGTTTCAGCAACTGTTTCGCTGTTAATGGATTCCGAATGCAATGCTTTCACCACAACCTTGCATTTATTTGAAGCACCTGCATGTACAAATGATTCGTTAATCGATTTATAGGCATCTTTCAGTTCAACGTATTTACCCACCAGCCCAATCACAACCTGTTTCTCAGGATGTTTCAACCTGAACAGGAACTCTTCCCATTTCGACAATTCGGGTGTATGTCCGAGCGGCATCCTCGTTTTCTCAAGGACTTCAAGATCGAGCCTTTCATCCAGCATTAGCAAAGGCACATCATAAATCGAGTCGGCATCAATGGATTCAATCACTGAAGTCGGATTTACGTTACAAAATAGAGCGATCTTATTCCTCAGGTTTTCATTCAGGTGTTTTTCGGTACGGCAAACAATTATGTCTGGTTGCACCCCCTGTTCGAGTAAGGCTTTAACTGAGTGTTGTGTTGGTTTCGTTTTCAGCTCAGCTGCCGCAGCCAGGTAAGGCACCAGGGTAAGATGAATAACCAGACAGTCGGTGCCGATTTCCCAACGCATCTGGCGAACAGCCTCAATGTAGGGCAATGATTCAATGTCACCAACGGTTCCCCCAATCTCAGTAATCACAAAATCATAATTATTTTCGTTTCCGAGCAGTTTGATACACCGTTTAATTTCATCCGTGATATGCGGGATAACCTGAACAGTAGCTCCGAGGTAGTCACCCCGTCGTTCCCGTAAGATTACTTCCTGATAGATCCGGCCGGTGGTTACGTTGTTTTTCTGGGAAGTAGGAACATTCAGGTAACGTTCATAGTGTCCGAGATCGAGGTCAGTTTCAGCACCATCTTCGGTAACATAGCATTCGCCATGTTCGTACGGGTTCAGTGTTCCGGGATCAATGTTAATATAAGGGTCAAGCTTTTGAATGGTAACGGAAAAGCCTCTCGCCTGAAGTAATTTTGCGAGTGAGGCTGATATAATCCCCTTACCAAGCGATGAGGCAACCCCACCGGTAACAAATACATACTTTGTTGATGCCATGTTGCAATTTTTTAGTTCTTTTAATCGTTTAGCTGATCCCGTTGAAAATACCAAATACACCACCCAGCCCAAAAAGGGGTTAAGAACCTGTTAAAGTCAAATTGAAACGATTAACCGGGCCATGCCTGAGCGGAACGCAGTAAGCGAAACCGTTAGAAATACCAGTGTAGTTACTTTTTTAAACTATCTCCTGAAATAGATGGTTCAGGTCTGGAACAAAAAAGCATGTTGGCAAAAATACAAACCTCTCACAAAAAGAGCTTATCTTTTTTGCAAAAATTAATAACAAAAGGGAAAAAGTTTTCAGGAATTGATGCGATATGCTAATTTACAGGGCATGCACGCATTTACGAATGGTCTCGTATATCTCTTCTTTGTTATAAGGCTTGGAAAGAAAGTAATTCATTCCGGCTTCAAAACTTTTTTTTCTGAATGATTCTTCTGAATAAGCTGTCAGAGCAATAATCGGTATATTCATCATTTTTCTTCTGATCTCTATGGTAGCCTCCCATCCATTCATTTGTGGCATATCAATATCCATCAGGATCACATCGTAGGTTCCGTTCAGACATTCATTCACAGCCTCAACACCATCTGCCACCATCTTATAATTCCAACCCATACGCTTGATAAGAATCTCTATAATCTTCTGATTCAATATATTATCCTCAGCAATTAATATTTTAATCAACTTTTCTGCAGTATCCATTGTAAAATGAGTGTTTTCCGTCCTGTAATCCATAGTGCCGCCTGAGTAAAACAGTTATATGTCTTAATAGCAATATCAGGAAAAAGTAATCCGGGAATTGGCTAAATTAATACATTTTTTTAGCAGTTACTCCAGTCTGTTTGAATCGGTCAGGCTGAAAGATTAAAGATGAAATATTGAACTTCAATCAGGCGCAGTAAACAATGGTAAAATCTTTAAGATGAATGCGATTACAATTATGATTAAATCAAAAAAATATTTCAAATGAAACCCACATGCTTTTCTTATTTAAATTACAACAAGAATAGGATTATCAACCCTTTAGCCCTGCATAATTAGTTTCAATGAAAATAAGGTTGTCTCAAAAGCCCGTAAAACCTGTTCGTTTTCAGGCTATGCCTGAATTGTAACCGATCTACAGTGGTTCGACATCCCTGAACCGCACTTTCGGCGGGTTGGATATGACTAAACCAAACTTCCGTGACAACCTCTCTAATAACAACTTAACTTCGGCTTACTGTCCGAGATATGATTTTAACAATTTACTTCTGGACGTATGCTTCAGTCTGCGGATTGCCTTTTCTTTAATCTGCCTGACTCTTTCACGGGTTAGATCAAACTTTGCACCTATTTCTTCGAGTGTCAGTCCATGGTTCATTCCAATCCCATAGTACAGATTAACCACATCCCTCTCCTTTTCAGTGAGTGTGGAAAGTGATCTTTGAATTTCACGGGCAAGTGACTCCCTCATCAGTCCGGCATCGGTAACCGGGGTGTCTTCATCAATGAAGATATCAATAAACTTCATGTCCTCATCTTCAGTCAACGGGGCATCCATTGAGATGTACCTCGTAGAAATTTTCAGGGCTGCATCAATTTTGTAACCCGGAATTTCCAGCGCTTCTGCAATTTCTTCGGCTGAAGGTGGCCGTTCAAATTTCTGCTCAAGTCTGGATGACTCTTTTTTATTTTATTTAAAGAGCCTACCTGGTTCAGTGGCAGGCGCACAATACGGGATTGCTCGGCAAGAGCCTGTAAAATACTTTGTCTGATCCACCAAACGGCGTATGAAATAAACTTGAATCCGCGGGTTTCATCGAATCGTTGTGCTGCTTTTATAAGTCCGAGGTTTCCTTCGTTAATCAGGTCAGGCAAACTGAGTCCCTGATTTTGATATTGCTTTGCAACAGAAACAACAAAACGAAGATTGGCTTTGCACAATTTCTCCAGTGCCCATTGATCGCCCTGTCGGATTCGCTGTGCAAGCAGTACTTCTTCCTCAGCGCTGATTAGTTCTTCTTTTCCAATATCCTGCAGGTACTTATCAAGCGATGCAGTTTCGCGGTTAGTGATTGACTTAGTTATTTTTAGCTGTCTCATGGCTTTTTCAGTATTTGGAACAGGTAAAACTTAAATTTACCCCATTCTTATTATAAACAATGCAGATCAGTTTAAGTTCAGTTTAAGAGCGTGAAAACCTAACTGTTCAAATGCGGCAACAGGGTGGAACGACCACATCGTCCACCCAAAAAAACGATTTTGCCAGGTTATGTCTGTTACATTCCAAACCCGTAATAGGCGCGGGTTCTGTTAGGATAAATGCCTTCAATAAGTACCCCGCCCTTTTTACCTGCCAGCAAAGAGGACAGTTCATCCCCGGTTTGAACATTTTTACCATCAACACGGGTAATAATAAATCCCTGGCGGACACCGGCATTCTTCAATTTACCATCGCCAATGGATGTAACCTGTACACCTGATTCCAGGTCAAGTTCCAACCTCAGTTTCTCGGGAACCGGCGCGAAATTGGCCCCTAAAACAGATTGAATATCAATATCTTCACGCGTGACTATTCTGACATTTCCATCCCGGTTTTTAAGGGTGACATCAAAATTCATGTCTTTTCCACCCCTTTTAACAGCCATGTTAATTTTATCTCCTGGTCTGTGCTGCCCGATCAGTTCAAGCAATTCAGAAGTTGAATTTACAGCAACGCCTTCAATATTCAGTATGATATCACCTGACCGGATTCCTGCATCTTTGGCAGCACCACTTTCAGTTACATCAGCAACATAGACTCCGCGGATATCAGCAATGCCTTCCTGTTCGGCAAGCTGGCTGTCGAGTTCCCTGATGCTTACACCAAGGTAACCACGCTGTATGGTTCCGAATTCTATAAGGTCACCTGCCACTTTTCGAACAATATTTACAGGAATTGCGAAGGAGTAACCGGAATAATACCCTGTACCGGAAGCGATGGCAGCATTAATTCCAACAAGTTCACCGTTGGTATTCACCAGTGCTCCACCACTGTTGCCACGGTTGACCGCAGCATCAGTCTGAATAAACGATTCTATCGACGATCCGTCAGGTGAGCCAAGAATATTGATGTTACGTGCCTTTGCGCTCACGATGCCCGCAGTAACAGTCGATGTCAGGTTAAAAGGGTTTCCGACTGCCAGAACCCACTCTCCTATCAGAAGATTGTCGGAATTACCATACAGGAGATAAGGAAGGTCCTTTGCGTCAATTTTGATTACGGCAAGATCCGTTGACGGGTCAGTTCCAACTATACTGGCGGTATAGGTACGCTTATCATTGAGGGTAACGGAAACTTTATCCGATTCAGCCACCACATGGTTATTGGTTACAATATAACCATCAGGACTGATAATCACACCGGAACCCGATGCTTCGATGGGAGCAGGCGCGCCTTGCTGACCTCCGTTGCCAAAGAAATCCCTGAAATCGAAGAAATAGTCATAAACACTGCTTTTACGCTGATATTCGGTTTTTATATGCACAACGGCATGAACGGTACTACTTGCTGCTGACGTAAAATCGGGCAACACCATTGCACCTGAAGAACCAGGCATACTCGCCAGATAAGCCGGAGTACCCGGATTTGAATTCACGTAACGAACCTCCTTTTTGCTGATCAGGCTGTATGCACCCAGAGCAATAATTCCACCGGCAATGGCTATCAGCAAACTTCCTGCAATCTTTTTCATGATTCTCAATCGTTTAAATAAACACTAGGTTAACAAGTAAAATTTTTAAGATGCTCAGACAGACATATCTGAAAGTTATTGATAGGTTAAACGCAATTTGAATTCCATTGTTACACCCACCGCTGTTAAAAAATGTTAACCAAATTCTGCATCAATTCTTTTGCAGAATATTTAACGAATTAAAAATGATAATGTTCCCTGATTAACAACATATGTTTAAATATTTTTCAAAACATTGATTATTAGATATCTGGAACTTGCTTTTCATTTAAAAAGTACCCAATATCTTATTTGGAAATCAACCTTAAAATCCCGTGTAAAACGAATTTACAGTAAGTTAATATCTGTAACATAATTATACATACAGTTTTTGTAACTTTGTAAACTTGTCGCACCGGTGACAAAATGTCAAAAGGATGAAAAAATGACAAAATTCTATAAATTCCACGGAACAGGTAATGACTTTATTATGCTTGACGGAAGGCATATTCCTGAGATTCCTTCTTCTACCGCCATTGCATATTTGTGTCACCGGAATTTTGGTATTGGAGCCGATGGATTAATTGTAGTCGCACCCAAGGAAGGTTACGATTTTGAAATGATCTATTTCAATTCTGACGGAAGCCCTGCCAGAATGTGTGGTAACGGAGCCAGGTGTGCGGTTGCTTTCGCATATTTACTTGGACTGTCAGGAAGCAATGCCGTCTTTTTGGCCGGCGACGGCCATCACACAGCAGAAATAGTGACGGTAAATAAAAATGATTCAATTGTAAAAATCAGCATGGTCGATGTTAAGATACCCTCTGAATACGGGAATCAGACAGAGATCAATACAGGTACCCCACACCTTGTGAACATTGTTTCCGATACTGACAAAATTGATGTTTTTGCTGAGGGGCGTAAAATCAGGTATTCAGCCAGATACTCCGATGAAGGAATAAACGTAGACTGGCTTAGTTTGGAAAACGACATACTGACAGTAAGGACTTATGAGCGGGGCGTTGAAAATGAAACCCTTTCGTGCGGCACCGGTGTAACTGCCTGTGCAGTAGTTGCAGCTTTAACAACCGGACAAACCGGTTGGAAGGTTGTAACCCGCGGAGGAACTTTATGGGTAGAGATGGAAAAACAGGAGACCGGATTCTCTCAAATAACCCTGAAAGGCCCTGTAAAACATGTGTTTTCAGGAGAAATCAGTATTCCGGTATAATAGAGGAGATATTACCTTCGCTTTGAATCCGGATATAAATAAAATCAAGAGGTTCTAACTTTAAGAAGAATGAAAGGAAAACACATCAGCCTTAGAGCTCCCGAGCCTGCAGACATTGATTGTATTTACAATTGGGAAAATGACATCTCGGTCTGGCATGTGAGTGGCACAACAAAGCCCTATTCCAGGTATGATATTGAGCAATATGTTCTCAATACCCATCACGATATTTACGCAGCCAAACAATTAAGATTGATGATTTCACTTCACAATCATCCTTCTGAGCCAATAGGAGCCATCGATCTGTTTGATTTCGACCCGTTGAATCACCGTGCCGGGGTTGGAATACTAATGACCAGCCACGAACGGGGCAAAGGATATGCCACTGAGGCATTGTCTCTTCTTTGCGACTATTGTTTTAACACGCTCAACCTTCACCAGCTTTTTTGCCATATATCTCCTGACAATAAAGTTAGTATTCAATTATTCACCAGGGCAGGATTTGTGACCACGGGTATCTGCAAAGAATGGACTTTATCAGGAAATGTTTGGCATGACGCCTGTTTTATGCAGTTGATCAAAGGATAAATACAGATATTATGAGCGAATTTTATCACCCAAGGTACTCCGGCAGAAAAACAAAAAGAAGATCAGGACGTGCTGTTTTACTGATTCTTGCAATTTTAATGATAATTATTCTCGCCGGGGGATATGTTCTTTACAATGCAATTTACAAACCCAATGTGTACACGGGAGAAAATGAATCAGCCTATTTTACCATCCCAACCGGGAGTAACTTTGACAGTGTCAAAAAACAACTTTACATCCACGGGCTGATTATTCACCGGAAATCATTCGAACTGGTCGCCAGACTCAAAAAATATGATCAGGTAGTGAAGCCGGGCCGCTATAAGCTAACCAATGATATGGGTAATTTTCAACTTATCAATATGCTCCGGGGAGGCAGACAGGCACCAGTTATGGTGATATTCAACAACATCAGAACACCCGATCAGCTGGCCAGCCGCATCAGCAAGCAAATTGAAGCTGATTCACTTTCAATCATCAGGTTACTTAACGACAGTGCCTATCTCGATTCTCTCGGAGTAACCAAAGCGAGTCTATTTACAATTATCATCCCGAATAGTTACGAGTTTTACTGGAATACCAACGCCCGGGCATTCATCAACCGGATGAAAACAGAGTCCGAAAAATTCTGGAACAGTGATCGTACTCAAAAACTTAAAGAACTGAATCTTAACCGGCACGAAGTCATAACCCTGGCATCGATTGTTGAAAAAGAAACAAACAAAAACGATGAAAAACCAACGGTCGCAGGGGTATACCTCAACCGACTGGTTAAAGGCTGGCTGCTCGAAGCTGATCCAACCCTGGTTTTCGCCCATGGTGATTTTGAAATGCGCAGGGTGCTGAATGTGCACAAACAAATTGATTCACCCTACAATACATACAAGCACACTGGCCTCCCTCCCGGCCCCATCTGCCTTCCTTCAGTTGCATCTATCGATGCAGTGCTTAACCATGAAAAACATGACTTTATGTTTTTTTGTGCACGTGAGGATTTTTCTGGTTACCATAACTTTGCCAGAGGTATTGAACAGCATAACCTGAATGCCTGGAAATATCAGCAGGCCCTGAACCGGAAAAATATTTATAAGTGAGGCCAGAGAGACTGAGAGACTAAGAGACTAAGAGACTAAGAGACTAAGAGACTAAGAGACTGAGAGACTAAGGGAGACTGAGACTGGGAGACTGAGACTAAGAGACTAAGAGACTGAGAGACTGAGAGACTGAGAGACTAAGGGAGAATGGGTGAAGGGGAAAATGGGAGAATGGGACTGTTTTAGAAGGTTCTTCTCCTTGAGGAGAAGATGCCGAAGGCAGATGAGGTGGCAAAGTTAGACTGAGGGACTAAGAGACTGAGAGACTGAGAGACTGAGAGACTAAGGGAGAATGGGTGAAGGGGAGAATGGGAGAATGGGACTGTTTTAGAAGGTTCTTCTCCTTGAGGAGAAGATGCCGAAGGCAGATGAGGTGGCAAAGTTAGACTGAGGGACTAAGAGACTAAGAGACTGAGAGACTGAGAGACTGAGAGACTGAGAGACTTAGGGACTGAGGGACTTAGAGAAAAAGAGTGACATTTTCCACTTTTCCAATATCTAATTTCAAATGTTGGCTGCTTTCAGGTTAGACCCTTAGATTCAAGCCAAAGTATTATATCAACATTCCATTGTTCCAGCTAATGGTCTAGTTTTCGGAGGGGCCCAATTTAACTTTCAAGCCAAAATAATCCAACATTCCATTGTTCCGTAATTCTTTTTCCCGGATTATCAACATTGCAATTGAACAACCTTTTAACCGATTACCATGAGAAAAGCATTCAAGGCCTACGACATCAGAGGTATTTACAACAAAGACTTCAATGGCAGCGATGTTTATAAAATTGGCTTCTTTCTGCCGCAACTCTTAGGTGCTGAAACCATACTGATCGGACATGATGTAAGGATTTCATCGCCCGAAATCCTTGAATTCCTGTGCAAGGGAATTACCGATGCAGGAGCGGATGTGCAGGTAGCCGGCGAATGTACCACACCCATGATTTACTGGGCAACAGCCCGTTTCAATTACAAAGCCTCTGTGATGATCACAGCTTCACACAACCCTGCCAGTTACAACGGCCTTAAGATTTCCGGGGAGCAAGCATTGCCTGTTGGTCTCGATTCCGGACTTTCAGAGTTACTGGAAATGGCTGAAACTTACCCGGTGATACCTGCAGAAATTCCCGGAACATACACTACTTTCAGTTTTCGGAAGGAATACCTCGAATTTCTTTCAAAATACCAAACCGACCTGAGTGGGCTGAAAATAGCCGTAGATTGCTCAAATGGGATGGGCTCCTTGTTGATCAGGAATTTATTGGGGGATAGCCCTTTTTATTTGTTTGATAAACCTGACGGGACCTTCCCGAATCATGAACCCAATCCACTGGAAGAAGAGAATGTTGCAGATCTTAAAAAACTTGTACTGGAAAAAGGCTGTGATATCGGGTTGATTTTTGACGGTGATGCCGACCGGGTTATGTTTGTGGACGAAAAAGGACAATTTATACAGCCCGACATGATGATTGCCGTTTTGTCGGGATATTTTGCCGGCAAAGGGCTGAATGGCAATGCCATTCAGGATATCCGCACCTCAAAATCAGTTACTGAATACGTTGAGGAACAAGGTTTTTCCATGCATATGTGGCGGGTCGGTCGTGCCTATGCAGCCCTTAAACTCCGTGAAATCAACGGGTTGTTCGGAGGGGAACTGGCCGGTCATTATTACTTCAGAGACTTCTACTTTTCTGATTCTGCATATATGGCGGCTTTAATTATTCTGGGCGAAGTAAAAAAACACCACAATAAAGGAATCCCGCTTTCGAAAATGATCAGCAATATCAGCCGTTATCATGGTACAGGAGAGATAAATTTTCATATCGACCAGAAAACCGAAGCCATGAATGCCCTCAGACAGGCTTTCTCAGACGAGGAAACACCAACTGCTTTTTTCGATTTTGATGGGTACAGAATAGAATTCTCTGACTGGTGGTTTAATGTAAGACCATCCAATACAGAACCTTACCTGAGGTTTCTGGCCGAAGCAAAGAGCAAAAAATTACTGGACATCAAAAAAGCCCGGGCATTAAAAATACTCAAACCATTTATTGTTGAAGCAAACCATGGTCATTAGCGACTTCTGCAGGACCGGAATTTTTGTCTTTCTCTTCCTGATTTTGTCGGTAACAGTCCGGGCACAACAACCTGATACGATCGGAGCTGACACTACCCGAAGCGAAGTTAACAAAGCCCGCCTTACAGGGCTCATTGTCGGGGGATCGGTAATATATGCCGGAACCATGATTGGCTTATATCAACTCTGGTACAAAGACTATCCGCAATCGTCGTTTCATTTTATCAACGACAACGATGAATGGCTTCAACTTGATAAATGCGGTCATGCAACCACTGCCTACTACCTGGGCATGGTTGGATATGAGTCGTTCAGATGGGCCGGTGTTGATAAACATAAATCGGCCTGGTACGGCGGCAGCCTGGGATTTATGTACCTTACTGTTATTGAAATACTAGACGGATTTTCAGCTGAATGGGGTGCTTCGGGAGGTGACCTGCTGGCCAACACCTTCGGCTCGGCTGCATTCATCAGTCAGCAACTGATGTGGGAAGAGCAACGCATTCAGATTAAATGGTCGGTCCACCTTACCGATTATGCCCAATACAATCCCGAATTACTGGGAAGAAATAATCTTGAAAGAATCGTTAAAGATTACAATGGTCAGACATTCTGGCTTTCAGCGAATATCCATTCTTTTCTGAAAAACGAATCCCGGTTCCCTAAATGGCTGAACGTAGCAGCCGGGTATGGCGGTGAAGGAATGACCGGTGCAAGCTCAAATCCTTCGGAAATCGATGGGGTGCCCCTTCCCTACTACGACAGATACCGGAAATTCTATTTTGCTCCAGATATTGATTTGTCGAAGATCAAAACTAACTCTCAAACGCTGAATCTACTTCTCAAATACCTGGTCATTTTCAAGTTTCCATTGCCAACACTTGAATTCAGCAACAAAGGGGTTAAGTTTCATGCTTTGTACTTCTGAAGTTTATTGGCTGATTAGCCAATTAGAATGACGAATGTAGAATGTAGAATGACGAATGACACCTTTCAACAAAGGCTCAGGGTAAAAATGACGAATGTCAAGTGATGAATGTATGAATCAGCTAATCCGCTAATCGGCTAATTTGCTAATCAGCTAATTTGCTAATTGACTAATTATACATTAAACCTGATATTCAGAATATCTCCGTCTTCAACCAGGTAGTTTTTCCCTTCAACAAACAGCTTTCCGGCAGTGCGGCAGGCGTGTTCAGATTTCAGTTCAACAAAGTCTTTGTATTTCATCACTTCGGCACGGATAAACCCACGTTCCAGATCGCTGTGAATTACCCCGGCTGCCTGGGGTGCAGTCATCCCTTTCTTGATGGTCCAGGCGCGGACTTCCATTGGGCCGGCTGTAAAAAATGACATCAGGTTCAGGATGGCATAGGCTGAACGCACCAGCCTGTTAACCCCCGGTTCAGAAAGACCTGCATCTTCGAGGAATACTTTGCGGTCCTCGGCGCTTTCAAGCTCTGCAATTTCGGCTTCAAGTGCGCCGGCAATTACAATGACTTCAGTATTTTCATTTTTAACTGACTCTTTCAACAGTTCAACATATTTGTTCCCTTTTGCGGCGGAACCATCGTCAACATTACAAACATAGATAACCGGCTTATCGGTCAGCAGGTACATATCGTCGATAAACCGGCGGTCGGTCTCCCCTATTTCGAGTGTCCTGACCGATTGAAAATTTTCAAGATGGTCCTTAACGCTTGTCAGCACATCCACACCGTGTTTGGCATCTTTATCCCCTGTTTTGGCAGCCTTTTCAAGCCGCTGAATCTTACGTTCCACCAGGTCCAGATCGCGGATCTGGAGTTCGAGATCTACGATTTCACGATCGCGCACCGGGTTGACGGAGCCTTCCACATGGGGCAGGTTCTCATCATCGAAACAGCGCAAAACATGAATAATGGCATCGGTTTGCTGAATATCGGCCAGAAACTTGTTTCCAACCCCTTCACCCTGGCTGGCGCCTTTGGCCAATCCTGGAATATCCATAATTTCGACCGTTACAGGAACGATCCGTGCCGAATGGATCAGTTTATCTATCTCAACCAGCCGGTCATCCGGCACATTTACCTGTCCGAGGTTCGATTTGTTGGTGCTGTATGCAAAATTCGAGGTTTGTCCCTTGGTATTGGAAATACAATTGAAAATCGTGGTTTTACCAATATTGGTTAAGCCTACGATGCCACATTTTAAAGCCATAAGTCTGAAATAAATTAATTTTAAAGGTGCAAAGATAGGTAAAAGGGAAAGGATTTCGGATTTCGGATTTCGGATTGTGGATTGCGGATTTCGGATTTAGCTTCTGAGACCTTCGCTTCGCTCCGGGTCGGATTTTTGATTAGCAAATTCGCCAATTAGTTGATTAGCGAATGGGCCTTTGTGAGTATGGGGAGATTGTGATCAAAGAGATTTCGGCTTTGGTGCGGTTGGTTTGCTTCTGAGACCTTCGCTTGCTCCGGGTCGGATTTTTGATTAGCAAATTCGCCAATTAGTTGATTAGCGAATGGGCCTTTGTGAGTATGGGGAGATTGTGATCAAAGAGATTTCGGCTTACCTTTGGTGAACTCACTTCGTTCGGTTGCGGATTTCGGATTGCGGATTGCGGTCCATTGGATGGTCTCGACTTCGCTCGACCACCAAAGTACAGAATATAATTGTCCTTCTTACTTCTTACTTCTTACTTCTTACTTCTTACTTCTGACTTCTGACCTCTGACTTCTGACCTCTGACTTCTGACCTCTGACCTCTGACCTCTGACTTCCGACCACTACTCATAAAGGTATGTTTCAGTAATTGACCAGCTAAAATCGCTTTCGGTCCTGATCAGGGGATAATTTTCCGGATTATAGGTAAAATTATAGTCGTCGGTATAGGTTTCAATGACCTCTCCTGAAATGTTGAAACCATTTCTTATGGAAGACAGTACATTGTTTACAGAACTATAATACGCCACTTCGGAGAATCTGTATAACTGTAAGTCCTTAAAAGGATTGTTTTTATTGTCATAGGTATAGAATACTTCCGCATCTTTAATAAAATCATTCTTCAGCAACAATAAATTTTCCTTACCGGAAGTTAGCCTTAGTAATTCAGGCTTCATAAATGGGAAATTATGTGAACCCTTCTGATGTGTTCCGTTTTTCGAATAGGATTGCCATGTTTCAGTTGAAACCAGGTTTCCTTCTGACCAGTTATAGATTACATAACTGACCATATGCCATTGATCTTCGTTGAGGAAATATGATTCCATTCTTACAATCCTGCCATCACCGTTGACCTCAAAGACAGATTTTGCAACTGCATAATCTGCTTCTGTCATGGTCATTTTATTACCCGCCCATGAATAAGTTATAATGCTGTACACCCCATCATCATCAAAGAAAGTTGCAGTTGAAATTCTTCCTTCCGAATCGTATTGGATACTGATTGAATCCACAGTTGCAAGACCCGCCATTGCAATAAGCTGGTTTTCGTCATTATACCGGAACAGCGCTGAATCAGAGCTTTCCCAGTGAGGATCATCAGAAATATACTGCATATTCATTTGCCTGAGCCTGGGCGCGCGTTCATCTTTCTTATCGTCATTCTTGTCACCACAGGAAGTCAGTAATAAAATGAATAAACTGAACAGAACTGATTTCAACATTGAAAAATTACAGAGGATTCTCATAAAATTTATTATTGGTGTATTAAAAATGGGTTAAATGAATTTCAACATTCTAACGTAAGCTGTAGTCTATTAATTTTGATCACTCAATTCGACAGTCACTGATTATTTGTAAGTAAATGTTGAAGTATCCAAAGTGTTTTAGATAGCAAAAGGCCTTCAACATCACATTTAAAAAGCAATGGAATTCGGGGTTCGGTTACTATTTCGTTCCTTCAAGTTTCATTTGTAATTCTTTGTTGATTTTTTCGCTGATGACGTTTATTAGTACTCCGGAATAGTAATCATATTTCATAATCATAGCAGGTTCTGTATATTCATCGAATTTTCCGTCTTTGTTGTGGTCAATACCAAATTTCAATAGCAAGTCCTTGCTTTTATCGACAAAGTTTATTTGAGAAACATCGGCATTTTCTAAACTGATTTCCTTCAACTCCTTGCTTTTCAATGAATATAAGAAAAGTTTTTTGTAGTCAAGTTGATTGATTACTCCATCTTTATAGGTGTCTTTTGTTGATGCCAAAAACACCACTAAAATATCATCCTTAAAATACTCTGTCTGAATATCTCTAAAATTTATTCTTTCTTTAAACAATTTTTCGACACTCCCGTTTTTGAAGTCATAAATCAAAAGATTGTTGAAGTCTCCGGAATACTGTTTTGAATACCTGCTTTCTGATTTGTAATCAGAAGGAGCTTCCGTTATATTCAATAATCCATTGTCAATGAATTCCGCACTTTGCAATGTCTTATGAGAAACAGGAATTAAATATATTAAATTCAAAGTATCAATAAGTACTGGATTTTCATATGAAATCAATTGTTGTCTTTTATTTTCCTGCTGCAATTCTTCAATTTTTTCATCCGACAAGATTCCAGCGTCCTGATCATCGGAGCTGAAAATTCTTCTGATTTCAGTTATTGCGACGGTCGAAATGACAATAAGTCCAAAAATCGATATCAGGATAACAACTGTTCCTATGACTGCAAGTACTTTCTGGTTGTAATTTTTAATCTTTTCAATGTTCATGGTATTGTCTTTTTCATTTAACTTATTCCGGAAGTATGCTTCTGACTATTCATAATTATAAGTAGCAGTCCGGGTTAAATTCTGTTCTGAATTGGTTGTTCTTCTAACCGGCAGACTTAAACTATTGTATTCATAAATATATCCGGTTGTATCTGAATCATACACAGCTCCGGAGCTGCTGTAAAAGTCCGTAATCATCTGAACCGGGTTATTCCGGGAGAACAAGGCCCAGGCTTCAAAGATCAGAATCCTGTATACCGGTGAATCGGAATAAGGGCTCTTCATCGAGTCGAACAATGTTCGGGACGAAAATTCCTTTTTAAGGGTCGCCCCTTTCAGACTGCCCTTAAAAGTGCTTTCAGAAAAGTCCGTCAAATCCCTGAAAATACTGTTAGGGGACTCATCAGAAGATCTGATGTGATTGCCAGCCTTACTACTCAGCAGGTAGCTTTCGAAATAAACCGGATTCCCGTTTTCCCACTGGTATTCATCATAGCGGAATGTTATCCATTCATTGTCCTCTAAATAAGAACCTTCCACCTTTTCAAGTAAATTATCTTCGTTGAAATAATAAACCAGTTTGCTGTTTTCATCTTCCCTTCTATAAAGAATCACCTGATTATTTGTCCATTCAGCCAAAAAATTATGCCTTTCAACACCTGAAAGAAAGATTATTATACCGTTGATCCTGCCATCGTTGCCATAAGAAATTGAAATACTGTCCTGATTGCCATCGAAACTGATGGCAACCTACTGGTTTTTATCGTTATAATGGTAGTAGATGGCGGAGGAGTCGGTGTAAGCCGGCAAAGTATAGTTGTTGGCAATTGACAGGGACTTAAGCCTCGGTGCCCTGTCTTTGTTTTGATCATCCTTCCCGCATGAAGCCAAACTAAAAATCAAACACAGGCCAGGGATTAAAAGTCTTATCGATGCAGTACAGAATGATTTCATAAAGGAAGTAATGTATACAGAACCTGAGTTCTCATGCGAATAACGGGACATTTTTATAATATTGCAAAGATTGCAACATATTAACCGGAATCAGGCTATTAACTTCGTTTTTATTCGAATGGCTCTTTCTCAGGCTTCATCTCCATTTATAAAAAAGCTTGAATCCGGAATGTATCAGGATATATATACAAATTTCAGTCCTCTTATATCAGGTATAGAAGGTTTCTTACCTCTTACCTCTTACCTCTTACTTCTGACTTCTGACTTCTGATTTCCGACTTCCGATTTCTGAATTGAAACTTGGTAACTGGAGCTTGTTAATTCTTTTCATTTCACTTTAAACTTTTGACTTTGTACTTTAAATAAAGGTCACCTTTATCCTGATATCGCTGTTTCTTCCACGGTCGTCGGAGCAACTGATCTTATAATTCCCGGCTTCCGGAGAAAAGAAAATCTTCTCCGAAGGTCTGGCAGCCAGGTAAAATTTATCATTCAGATACCAGTAAACCTTTCCAACGCCGTTTTCAGCATTGCAGGTAAGCATCAACTCCTGTTTCCTGCCATGTATCAGCAGGTATTCAGCACCATCGGTAAGCGATGTAATGCGTGGAGCGCTTCCATTGGTAATGGTCGGGCAATCAGGATTATGCAAAGGCACTTCTTTGTACGGTATCTGCATCTCATTGTACCAGGAGATCAATTCAGGAGGATAATACGGAAGGAGGACTTCTTTATACCCTTTTTCCGGGAGGCAATTCCTGCAATAACACATGGTTCCGCCGCCATTTACATAATATTTCTGCACATGATTGCATCTCACAGATGGCGAGATTCCCGGAAGGAAGTAGTCCATTACCACCTGATGGCAGAAAGTATCGGGTGGCATACCCGATTCGGAACACACCAACCTGAAGTCAAGTTCTCCGGGAGGAGCAAACCAACCGGCCTGGTTTACCGGACTAATGGCCCTGAAGATATTGAAGAGCAGCGGTACAGCACAATCTGCACCATTCAGCTCAGGAATGCCGTTACCGGGAAAATTGCCGGTCCACACTCCTACGGTATACTCACGGTTATAACCTATTGCCCATCCGTCGCGACGGCCATAGGAAGTGCCGGTTTTCCATGCAATCCGCGGAAGGTCGGCAGAAGCCTGATACTGGCCAGGCAGGTCGGGTCGTTTCAGCCCGGTAAGAATTTCCGTTATCATATAGGCAGCCCCGGCTGAACACAAAGTGTCTGTTTCCGGCTCCATTCCTGATTTCAGATACCTGAGCGGACGATAAATTCCATCGTTGGCAAAAGCAGTATATAGAGCCGTCAACTCCTCCAGGGTGGCTCCGCACCCGCCCAATACGACCGACAATCCCAGCTTTTTCCTGTTTTGACTGATCCACCGGAAACCTCCTTTTGCCAGGGTACTGAGAAAAATCTCATTCCCGGTCTTATCAAGAAGGTTCACTGCCGGAACATTCAGTGAAAGCGCCAGCGCCTGTTCAACAGTTACCCTGCCCCGGTAATTCTCATCATAATTCTCGGGCCGGTATCCACTAAAATTGGAAGGTACATCGGTAATCACCATCTTCGGGGAGATCAGTCCCTGGTCAAAAGCGAGTGCATATAACACTGGCTTCAAAGCTGATCCCGGCGAACGGAGAGCCGTTACCCCATCTACCTGCCCCTGGAAGAAATCCTCGTCAAAACCGGCCGAACCAACATAAGCTTCTACCTCCCGTGTTCGATTATTTACCACAATTACGGCTGCATTGTTTATCTGCATTGAACGCAATAAACGAACATGGTTTTTCAGCAGACTTTCCGCCTTGTCCTGTATTGCCGGTTTGATGGTAGTGAGCAGGCCGTATTTTCCTGATTCCTGACCTCTAAACCTGTATGAGAGATGCGGCACAGCAGAAGGTACAGGATTTCGCCGCCTTTCAAAGGGCTCCGACAAGGCATCATCTATGGATGAATCACTGAAGATCTTCCGGCCCCTGACTTTCTGCAACCAGTGGTTGCGGCGATTGAGGAGATGTTCGTAGTTACTGCCCGGCCTGAGTGCGTTGGGATTGTTGGGAATTACCGTCAGCATAACCACCTGGGCAGGACTCAGGGCTTCCGGCGACTGTCCGAAATAAATCAGAGAAGCCGATTTCACCCCTTCAATATTTCCACCATATGGAAGAATATTGAGATAGGTCAGTAGAATCTCATCTTTTGAATAGTGCCATTCCAGTTGCAATGCATGAAACATTTCCCTTAACTTGCTGGAGACAGTTCTCGGAGCCGGGTCGAGCAACCTGGCCAATTGCATGGTGATTGTGGATGCTCCGGATGTCCGGTGCCCGCGTGTTATATTGTTTGCTGTTGCTCTTACAACTGCAAACGGATTCACTCCAGGGTGGTAGTAAAACCATCTGTCTTCCTTAAAAATAAAAGATTTGCTCAACTCAGGTGTAATTTCATCCAACCCTGCATAAATCCGCCATTTATGATCATGACTCAGGAACCCATGCAGCATGGTTGAATCAGAAGCATAAATCACTTTTGACCAGGAGATTTTATCCGTACGGAAGGGAAAAACAACATCCAGAATAAAAAACGAAACAAAAATGAAAATCAACCCGAGTCCGGTATAAAAACTGAATTTCCGCAGTTTTCCCGACGTCAGGCTTCTAACAATTTGTTTACCCGGGATTTTCATAGTGTGGTCTCAACTGCAAAGGTAGAATATCCATGTATGGACACTTGCAAATAAAAAGGTTCACTGACAAATTTTATCAGCTTTATCCTCAAACCACCGGCTCTCTCTGCATTTAACATTGCTGAATTTACAGTCGCCAATTCAATTGAGAATAATTTCCTGAAAAGTAAATAAAGTTACCAAGTTGTTATTGACTTTGCCCGAATTAACGCATAATTTAGCATTTGTTAAAGCAAACATTATAATTCTCAATACCGGGAATTTTTCTTTAATTACTGTATTGTTATTCAAAAACTTAAAAAATTAATATCTCTTATCCTATAAATAAATGCGGCCAGCCAATTAAAAAATCACTGCTACTGTGAAATAAATCACCCGAAACATGCAACTTTTTTATTCATTATTACATTAATGTCATGAAAAAACTCACACTGTCACTGATTGCTGTTTTTACCCTTAGCCTGAGCAGCATTGCTCAAACGGAACAAAACCCGTTAGATCAATATATAACCGGCAGAACTATTGATGAAACCGGACGTGAAATTATCGGGATTAAAGTACCAGGGAAGCCACCTGCGAATTACCGCGCTCCGGTAACAAACTACACGAGAAATGCAGTTGTTCTGGGTAGTGTTCCGGCATTCAGCTGGTCGTTCGGATGTTCGGCAACCGCGGCAGCGATGGCAGCCGGCTTTTACGATAACAACGGATATGCAAATGTATACACAGGCCCGACCAACGGAGGGTTGATGCCAATGAACAACAGCAGTTGGGGATCGGTGGTAATCAACGGTGAAACCCGCGATCTGTGCCCCCTCAGCGCAACCATGTTAAACCTTGACGGCCGGTCGACCCGGGGACATGTTGATGACTACTGGACTCTTTATGGTAGTACTGTTTCTGATCCTTATATCCTTAACGGCTGGACAGAACACACCCATGCCGATTGTACCGGCGACTTTATGGGCACCAATCAATCCGATGTCGGAAGTTCTGATGGCTCGACAACTTTTTATTATTATGGCGATGGAACCCCGCTTTACGACTATTCAGGCTGCGACCCTGATGGAAGAGACGGATGCCATGGTATGCGTTTGTTTTATGAATCGCGCGGTTATTCAGTTGTTCAGAATTACACCCAGCTGATTTATGGCAATAATGGAAATACCCTCGGGTTTACCTTTAATCAGTTTATGAATGAAATAAACAATGGCAGGCCTGTATTAATCCAGGTGGTTGGTCATACCATGCTCGGTTATGGGTACGATGAAGCCACCCAACTTGTTTACCTTCACGATACCTGGGACTACCAGGACCACTCCATGGTATGGGGCGGTGAATATGCCGGTATGGCCCAATGGGGAGTCAGCGTTGTTGAACTTTTATCACTGTTTGCTCCTCCGGTTGCAAATTTCTCAGCCACTCCCACCTCAATCCTAACCGGAGAGAGTGTCACCTTCAGCGATCTTTCATCCGGAAGTCCGACTGGCTGGCAATGGAACTTTGAAGGTGGTTCACCATCTGCATCAAACACGCAGAATCCTGTTATATCTTACAACACAGCCGGAGTATACTCAGTAACTTTAATAGCTTCAAACGCAAACGGCAGTGATTCTGAAATCAAAACCGGGTACATAACGGTGGAAGATCCTGCGTATTGCGACGCTTCTGCTACCTGTGATGAGATGATTGCAAGTATGAATTTCAATACCATTAACAATACATCTTCTTGTGGAACAAACGGATACACTGATTATACCGGCATCTCCACCACCCTTACACCCGAAACAAGTTATCCGATTTCGATTACCACAAGTCCATGGTACGCAGGTGATCAGTGTGGCGCCTGGGTTGACTGGAATCAGGACCTTGACTTTGAAGACGAAGGCGAATATTTTCCGATGAGCGGGTCAGATCTTTCAGGCATTATCACACCTCCGGTAGATGCATTCAATGGCCCGACCCGTCTGAGAGTCAGGATACTCCATGTAGGTGATATTGTACCTTGCGGAAATGTAGAATGGGGTGAAACCGAGGATTATACTGTGATCGTTGACAATCCGTTGGCAGTGAAAACACTCGGTCTTACTGTTTTTCTCGAAGGGCTCTTCGATGCGGCTACCCAAACAATGCGCAAAGCGAATGATGAATCCGGCGAACATTTTACCGGAACAGTTGCCGATCAAATCACAATTGGACTTGCACAACCGGCTGCCCCCCACACCATGGTCGCAGTTTCAGAAAATGTTGATCTGAACCAGGATGGCACTTGTGAGATAAGTTTACCTTCTTCAATCAGTGAAAGTTATTACATTGTTGTCTCTCACCGCAACAGCATTACTTCGTGGTCCGCAAATCCTGTGTCATTTGCCGGAAACAGCATTGTTTACAATTTTACTGATCAGGCTTCGAAGACTTATGGCAGTAATGCCAACCTGATCGGTGGTAAATACTGCTTTTTTGGCGGAGATGTTAACCAGGACGGAACATTGGATACCGGCGATATGACACCGGTAGATAACGATGCGTCAAATTATTTAACGGGTTACCTTCCAACAGATGTCAATGGCGATGGAGTAATTGATACCGGAGATATTACAATTGTTGACAACAATGCCGGCAATTATATCAACGAAGTTAGCCCGTAACCGACCGATTCTTCTTCATTTTATTGCTGGCTTCTGACCATGAGATAGCAAGTTCAGCATCTTTCTGGCCATCCGGGTAAAAAGAAAGGCATGCTTTGGTTATTGCCCCGGCTGGCGGGCGTCTATTCGCTGTCAGGCTGATGTGTGCCAGCCCGATCTTTCCATCCGGATGCTTTTAATGTCCGAATTTCATCCTGACCAATTTTTACAGCAACGAAATCCGTTTATTTTCAACGCCTCAACTTTTCGGGTTGATCCTGCATCTTTGAGGCTAGTTGTAGATGCACAAGAAGTAAATTTATTTTACTTATAATGGCTTAAATATCTGTATTTTGTAAATTATTTTAATATTATTAATCAATAATGGATTACTTTTTTACATAAAGGCAATAAACTAATGAACAACGCCTACAATCTATCTCATTACTACTCTTACTTACCCGAACTACTCAATTTTACCGGCTATTTGCTTTTGTACTTTCCCGACTTGTTGAACTGCGAATCCAGAAGATCTTTTAAGGGAACCTGAGCAGATGGCCGGTTTACTATTATCTGGCCAATGCCTGATGTTGGTAGTCAGAACTGTCCAATACCTTGATTACCAATCCTACTTACTTAAACAAACCTGATTTTCCCGTCCCCCGGACCCGACAATTTCCCTACAATGGCTGCGACCATTCCTTTTGTTGTCAAATCTTTCAGCAACAATTCTGCTTCATCGGGTGGGAGACTTACGAGCAAACCACCTGAGGTCTGAGCATCACATACAAGGTATATTTCACTATGAGAAAGGCTGCCAAAATCGGTAAAAGAAGCGGCAAAGTCTGTATTGGCGATCGTACCGCCCGGAATGGCTCCTGCTGCAGCAAGGCTTTGAACGCCTTCAATAAACGGAAGGTGATCAAACCATATCTCCGCATCGACACCCGAGGCGGAAACGAGTTCATGTAAATGCCCTGTCAAACCAAATCCCGAGATATCTGTACAGGCGTTCACTTTCCTTTTAAGCATCATTTCAGCCGCGGTTTTATTCAACATTTGCATAATATGGATGGCAGACTTCAAACTCGCCTCATCGGCAATACCCCGTTTGGCGGCAGTCGCGATAATTCCGGTCCCCAGTGGTTTGGTCAGTACAAGTACATCACCCTTCTTTGCTCCTGCATTCGAGAGCACCTTACCGGGATGTACCAGTCCACTCACCACCATCCCGAATTTCGGCTCACTGTCTTCGATGGAGTGGCCACCCAGGATGGGAATTCCGGCTTCGGCTGCCTTGTCGGAAGCACCTTTCAGAATGGCTTCCAACACCGATAACGGAAGGCGGTTTACAGGAAATGCAGCGATATTCAATGCAAATATGGGTTTTGCTCCCATGGCATAAATATCTGACAATGAGTTGGCAGCCGCAATCGATCCAAAGGTATACGGATCATCCACCACAGGGGTAAAGAAATCAACAGTCTGCACCAAAGCCATTTCATCATTCAGCCGGTAAACCGCCGCATCGTCGCGTTTATCAGCACCTATCAGGACCCGTGGATCCTTAACAGCAGGCATATTAGCCAATACAATTTCCAGATCAGCGGGCCTCATTTTGCAAGCACAACCGAGTCCATGTGTAAAATGAGTTAATTTAACTGCTTCGCCATCCTGCAAGTATTCGGCTTTATCTTCGGTCTCCGGGTTCAAAGATAAGACAGCATTTGCAATAATATCAACAGCCCGGTCGATTTCATCCTCTGTGGTATATCGCCCTGTCGAAAAACGAATGGTGCCCTGCGAAAAGGCTGGCGGTACTTTCATAGCACCAAGCACCGAAGAATCGCCGGTGGTACCGGTATGACATGCCGCTCCGGCCGATGCAGCAACGCCTTCCATGGCCTGCAGCAGACTCACTGCATTTAGGTTCTCAAAACCAATACTGAGCGTGTTGGGCAAACTGCGACTCGGATGACCGTTTACACGCAGTTTACCAAGTTTTGCAGTCATCCCCTTCAGTAAACGAATTTTCATTTGAGAAAGATGGATCAAATTGTTTTCCAAATTATTACCTGCAATTTCACAAGCCTTTCCCAGACCAACGATTTCAAGAACATTTTCTGTGCCGGCCCTCAGGTTCTGCTCATGATCGGCACCGTGCATCAGCTTTTCAATTTTCACACCATGGCGGATATAAAGAAACCCAATGCCTTTGGGACCATACAATTTATGCCCTGCCACCGAAAGCAGATCGACATCCAGTTCTTTAACATCTACCGGAATTTTCCCCAGCGATTGGGCGGCATCCGTATGCATCAGGGCTCCATGCCGCCTGGCAATGTCGGCAATGGCAGCAATGGGCTGAATGGTCCCGACCTCATTGTTGGCATGCATCACAGAAACCAGGATGGTTTCCGGTCGCAGGGCCTTCTTCACATCTTCAGGGTCAATCATTCCATATTTATCCACTTTCACAACAGTGATTTCAAATCCCTGGGTCTCCAGGAAGCGCGTAACCTCAGTTACTGCAGGGTGTTCAACTGCTGAAATGATAATGTGATTTCCATGTTTACGCATTGCAAAGGCTGCACCCTTAATGGCCATGTTATTCGACTCTGTGCCACCGCTGGTGAAAATTACCTCTGGAGGGCGGCAGTTGATGAGCGCGGCAATTCTGGACCGGGCACGTTCTACTGCCATGCGGGTTTTAATACCAAATGTGTGGCTGCTTGATGGGTTGCCGAAATATTCATCGAGAAAAGGCCGCATTTCTGAAGCGACTTCAGGGTCAATCGGGGTGGTAGCGTTGTAATCGAGGTAGATCTGGTCCATGGAAGAGAAGTAAGAAGTCTAAAGTAAAAAGTAAAAAAAAATAGTTGGCAATGTGCAGTTGGCAGTTGGCAAAAGAAAAGTAAAAAGTTTAAAGTAAAAAGTAAAAAGTTGGCAAAGGGCAATAAGCAGTTGGCAAAAGAAAAGTAAAAAGTAAAAAAGATCAGTTGGCAAAAGACAGTAGGCAAAAGGTTTTAATTAGCTGATTAGCAGATTAGCAGATTATTCAGATTTTACTCCTTATCCAAATACTACACAATCAAAATTCGTCATTCGTAATTCGTCATTCGTAATTCTTCATTCATCATTCGTCATTCTTCATTCGTCATTCGTCATTCGTCATTTTTCGTCATTCGTAATTCTTCATTCATAAATCCTTGATTCTACCAATGAAATTCATGATCTTATCGGCATTTGCACTTGCATCACCGGTATCCGTTTCAATTTCAAAGATGGTGCGGTTATCGAATTTATGCAAAGCTTTCCGGTACATTTTGTCGTAATAGCCCAATACGAGGGTGATAGCCGGGGCAAACCTGCCATCAATAATTGCAGAAACTGCCTCCGCAAACCCTTGTCCGCCAAGCGGCTGAGCGATTTTCATCAAAGCATCGGCCAGCAGGGATTTATCAAAACCGGCATATTCCTTTACAAGCCGGTCAACCCTTGCTTCAAGGGGGACATTCAACAAAACCATCGGATGCAGCTTCATCCGTTCAAAGAATGGTCCCGGAATTCCGACGGCCCCGATCGAGCGGCTCTCATCTTCAAGCCAGACAGGCCTGGAATTATCAAGCTTCGACCATTCATCATACAAATCATTCTCAAACTGCTCATTGGTAGGCTGGGGAAACTGCCCAAGATAACCGAATACAGAGCCTTTGTTATGTGCCAGTTGCTCAAGATCAATGATCTGTTCTCCATGTTTTCTCAATTCATAAAGAATTTCCGTTTTACCGGAACCAGTCATCCCTCCCAGTACAATTATCGGGGACCCATTTCCTGCTTCAGCCCTGATGTAGGTGCGATAAGCCTTATAACCACCTTCAAGCAAATGTACTTTATAGCCGGCAGTACTGAACAACCATGCCATCGAAGCACTTCGCATCCCACCCCTCCAGCAATACAAGCTCACCTCCTTTGCTTTACCCCTGCTGATTGCATTCAGTTTTTTAACAAAACCCGACATCTTAACACCGACGAAATCCAACCCGACAAGCAAAGCAGCATCCTTGCCGGCCTGCTGGTAGCGGGTTCCGACTTCCGCCCTTTCCTGATCCGAAAAAAGCGGAATATTGACGGCGCCGGGGATATGGCCCCGCGAGAACTCGAGGGGGGAGCGGACGTCGATTAAAGGCAGTTTGCCCTTTAACTCAATTATCTCCGATGCTTTTATTGGCAAAACCATTCAGCAAATTTACCGGAAAAAGAGATGGAATGATGCATTTATCTTAATCAGGCAGGAGCACAAGATCAAATAACCTGATTATGCCGTCAGTTGAATGAAAGTGAACATCCTTAGCCATCATTTTACTTTCTTGGCTTTCCCTGATATCAACCTGCCTGATCCTTTATGATGAATAGAAATCAGATAAAAAAGCTACACTGAGGAATCAGCAAGTACGGTTAAAATTTATTTTAAAATTCTCCTGTCGGGTTTGGTATTGGTATTATACTTACATAGATTTGTATAGCTATTCAGAAGAATGTGCCGGACCAGAAATATCTGATCCGGACTCAATATTTTCATTTCTTCTGGGAGCCCGGATTCAAAAATAAATGAATAAAGAAGGCCGGCACCGGAAAGCGGCATGAGGAACATTTTATAGAAATGATATAATCCGGAAATTTTGTATTTTTAATTGGATTACAACATATTAGCTTATTTACTACCCTATCTGCCATATACTTTTAAAGACTGTTTGCTACATGAAAATAAATCATGCAAAAACGCATATTTGATTCAGGTAATATAGTAACTATCGTTCAATGGTCAATTAAGAAACAACTTTTGTAATAGCTAAAAAGCAGCACTCAGAAGATTTGCTTAAAAACGATTTTCTTTACCATAACATCTAATTCATTATTCTATGAGCACAACATTAAAATCAGATCTCAGCCATCAAATCAGGGCATACGAAAAGGTATTCAAATCCTACCAGGAATTTTCTTCCATGTTGGAAACCTATTTTAAGAATGCCTGCCAGAATGCCGTACCCCAAGCCATCGTCCAGACCAGGACAAAAACCCTTTCAAGTTTTGCGGAAAAGGCAATCCGGAAAGCCGATACATATCCGGACCCGATCAATCAGTTTGGGGACCTTTGCGGCGCAAGAATCATTGTACATACCCTTGAACAGGTTAGGTGGGTAAACGAATTTATTGAAAAAAACTTTGAAATTATTGAAAAAGAGGACGTACAGAAAAGACTTGGGAATAACCAGTTCGGGTATTTATCAATGCATTACAACGTTACAATCAAACCCAATATCAAATACGGTATCTCAAATAAATTATTAAAAACCATTTCCGGAAAAAAGGCCGAAATACAGGTAAAGACCATTCTTCAGCACGCCTGGTCCGATATACTTCATGACAGGACCTATAAGGGGAAGGCCGAACTGCCGGAAGATATAAAACGCAATGCAGCAATTCTGGCAGCCCTGATGGAAGAAGGGGATGAAAAGTTTGAGAGGGTCGTTGAACGGATAGACAACTATTCATTAAATTTCTCGGCCTACATGACCAAAGAGGAGATAAAAAATGAAATTGAAACACTTTCCCGCTTGCTTGAACTGGAACCGTCAAATGGCAATAAAATATCCACTGCTCTAAAACTTGCAAAACTGACTTCACTTGCTGATCAGGATTATAAAAAAGTCGAAGAATTGCTTCAACCATATGAGAATACACCATGCCACGAGAGGCCATATCTTATGCTGGAATTGGGTTTGGCTCATTGCAAATTAAACAGGACAAATCCGGAATCAAAAGATTACAAAAAAGGGCAGGAATTGTTCAGAAAAGTATTTGAAGAATGCAACGGTAACGGGAATAATCAGGTTATTGATCATCAAAAACTAAAATCCTTAAAAGCCCTCGCTCAGGCCAGACTTGCATGGTCTTACGAACCATTCCATCAAAGAAGGAATTTAACATCAGAACATTATTATCAGGCATTGAAACTTGAGCCAGCCAATCCATATTATCTTTCTGAATCACTTGGGTATCATCACTCCCTTCAAAACAATTAGCCCGTTCCGGAAGAATTAAATCTCCTGATCAACGCGGCAATTGACACATCAGCCAGCCATGCACGTGCAGGCATTGAGCTACCTCAGGCCCATTTTATCAGAGGTCGGTTACATTTGCTAATGAAAAATTTTGAAGTTGCGTATGGATTCTATGCCCGCGGTATTCAACATTTTCTTGATAAAAATCAGTATTCACCCAAAGATACACTTGAGAGGGAAGAATCATGGCTTCACCTGCTTGCCTGTCCGGGTGATGATGAAAATATTGACAATATCCGGACCCTGCTTCTCATGGGCAAAGTGGTTAATGGTGATAAAGATGCAGAAAACGGTTTTCTTGAAATATGCTCAGAAAGAAATATTCCTCAAATAGAGGGCAATGTGCTTATCATTGCGGGTGGGGCATCCCTTATGAACAGGGCTGGCATATACTCAGCGGAGCTCATGCTGGAAATTGCGCTTCAGGATTTCGAAGGGACCATTATTTCGGGCGGAACAACCGCAGGGATTCCCGGTATAGTTGGTAAGGTAGTAACCAAATTAAAGAGGAAAGGGAAAAAGATAAATCTGATAGGCTATATCCCTTCACACCTGCCGGAGGACGCTCCGAAAAATAAAGAATATGACAGCATCATCAAATGCAAAGGAAAAGTATTTTCAGCCGACCAATTGCATCAATCCTGGGCCGATCTGTTGAGAAGAAAAATTAAACCTGAATCAGTCAAATTACTGGGCATCAATGGCGGGAAAATTAGTGCCATGGAGTACAGACTGGCAACCATGCTGGGAGCACAAACTGGAATTATTATGAAAACCGGACGAGAAGCCGATGTCCTTTTCTATGATCAGGATTGGAACAGCATCCCTAACCTGATGTTTATTCCCAATGACCCTGCCTCCATCAGCCTGTTTATTTCACAGGAGAAATTCCCTTTCGGTAAAACAAAACTTGAAGAGCTCGCCAGGGAAGCCCATCAAACCTATTTTGAAAAAAGAATCCTTGAAAATTCCGATAAATCTTTGAGGCAATGGAAGAATCTGGATATAAGCCTTAAGGATTCGAATCGCCAGCAGGTTTCATGTGCTGTTTTCAACCTGGGCAAAGCCGGATTTGAAGTTAAGGAAGTCTGGCAGTTAAAATCCAGAAGCTTTAAATTTTAGACCCTAGAAATTGAATTGCTGGCAGAACTTGAACATGGCAGATGGAATGCCGAACGTTTATTGAATGGATGGCGGTACGTACCTGTAAAGAATGTTACAAAAAAAATCAACCCTTCAATTATTCCCTGGGCAGAGTTAACCAACAAAATAAAGCAATATGACCGTGATGCAATTGTTGCGTTTCCCAGAATCCTTGCCGGTGCCGGGCTTGAAATTTTCAGAATGAAAAATCAAGATGAGATTTTTGATCGAACCAGAAGAATGCTGGATTCCAGATTTTAGTTTTCAACTTAATCCGCTTTCAGCATGAAGTTAATAATACGAAAATACTGGAAGCAGATATTGTTCATCAGTGTTTTGCTTTCTTCCTGGACAGCCTTTCTGTGCACTTCCATGCCTGGGGATGAGGTTCCGGTCAGGTACTTTAAGGCAATGTATTTCGCAGCCAATCTGTTTATTTTCGGCGCACTTGATATCGGATTTCCTCATTCTGGATCAACCTTCGCGCTGATTGTACTTTGGATCTGCTACTTCATTGCCCCTGCCTTTACCATCAGCTATGCTTACATAGTTATTGAGGAGAAGCTCTTAAACAGGCTGCCTTTCCATTTGAAAAATCACAGCGTATTTTTCGGTATGGGAAGAACCGGCATGTTTCTGTTTGAAAGTCTCAGACGAACGACCCCTCAAGAAAAAACTGTCATAATCGACCGCAATCTCCAGAATCCCAATATTCCGCTTTTTGAAAAGTCCAGATCTGTCTGGTGGGTCAGAAATGATTTTGAGCAGGAGAAAGTGCTGCTGGAAGCAAAAGTAAACAAGGCAAAACGGGTGTATATTACCACAAACAACGATCTGCAGAATCTGCTGGCAGCCTTCAGGTGTCTGAATCAGTATCCTCAGATTGAAAAAATCTATTGCCATCTTCAAAACTACACCATGCATCACGATTTCACTGACAGCCTTAAACCGATCAGGGATTATGAAAAAATCAGGTTCTTCAATGCCTATACAAGTGCAGCAAAGGAAGTTTTAAAACTGATCAGACCACCCGAAGATACCGGTCCGGACAAAGGAAAAGTATATGTATTCATGGGCTTCGGGCATTTTGGGCATACCTTGTTTGATGAAATGAGCAGAAGCAATTATCTTGATAAAAATGATGAAGTGATCATTGCAACCCTTAAACCAAAATTCGCGTTCGATATGTCAAAATTTAAGTGGGACAGGGAAATGAACCCTTCCTTTTCTCGATGGAAACAGCTATGCATGATGCTTACAATGAACTGATAAAAAATTGAGAATAATTCCAACAATTGAAAAAAATGAATGCTGCTGAAAAAGTAACCAGGGTTGCCGTCCGGGCCATTATTCAGGATGAACAGAAAAGGGTGCTGATAATTAAAAGGAGCAATACCCATTACGGGAATAACCAGTGGTGCCTGCCGGGTGGTAAAGTTGATTTCGGCGTTTCGGTTACCGCGAACCTGGCGAAAGAGATAGAAGAAGAAACCTCGCTGCAGTGCCTGAAGGCTGAATTTTTGACTTACCTCGACACCTTACCCTCTCCGGAGTCTGATTTACACTATGTTTCACTTGTTTTTCTGTGTGAAGTTTCAGGAAACATCAAATTAAACGAAGAATCCATGGGCTTTACCTGGATTGAAAAGGAACAGATAAACGAATTCACCATTGCCTTCGATAACGACAAAGCATTAAAGTGGTTTTGGGATAAAGAGTACAATTAACAACAGTAAATTATGGAAAACAGAATCAGGGTTTTTATAAGTTACTCGCATGAGGACAAAAAACTCGTGAGTCAACTTGAGCAAATACTAAGAGAAAATAACCTAAATCCTGTATGGACCGACAAGCTGAGTGGTGGCAGCGGATTTGATGATCAGATTAAAATGTTCATCGAAAATGCCCACATTTTTATGCCGGTAATTACAAAGAAATCATCCATACGGGGTTGGGTTCACCAGGAAATAGGTTTTGCAATGGCATTGCATATCCCGGTTTTCCCGGTTACAACTGAAGATTTGACCCCAGGGGGAATGCTTCAGATGATACAAACAACCAAACTTGATATGAATCATCCGGAGCAGGTAAAAGTTAAACTGGGTTCAAAAGTATTTGAGGCGCTGCTTCTGCATGAAAACAAAAGCCCTTTATGGGAATTGGCTCAATTTGAAGAGGAGCGTGCAGTTAAGATGAAGGAGTATTCTACCAAAGCAAATAAACCTGACTATCTGGGCATGGTTCGTCAAAAAGGTGGCTTGTCTTCATTTCATATTCCGGATATATACATATGGCAGGAACAATGGGAAAACCGGTATTTCCCCGATAAAAAAAGCCCTTATCATAAAAAAGTTCAGAGAGAAGAAAGGCAGGCACTTGAAAGCCATGCAAGCGGTGCCGGGTGCAAACTGATTGTCAACACTTCTTATGTCATATCTGAAGAAAGGAGTAAAACCTCTATAATCTCCAGAATCAATGCCCTTATCGGTTTTCTTGAAAGTGGGTCTGGCAATAAGGCGATTATCGCATTTCAGGGGAAATCATCCATTCATGAATCTGTTACCATTGTTGGCGATCTGTTTCTTGCAGAATCAACAACTTTCAAAAACCAGGAGGGTTTTACAAATACCTTTTTCACCCGGAATGCATCTGAAATTTCAAGGCGCATCAAGGATTTTGATGATGAAATGAACGATTTGCTTAAAGAAAAAGGATGGACCCCGGTAAATTCAAGAGGAAAAGCCATTGAAGAATTAAAGCAAATGCTGAATAAATTCAAGTCCTGAATATTGCAATACCAAATAAATAAAAACCGGGTATTCGTGAGCACTGCTATCTTGAAATTTGAAAAGCACTTCCCCATCTGAGATAGAATTACGATTTCCTTCGAATTATCAATCTAAAGTGAGATTTTCATGAAACACGATGTTTTTATCAGTTATTCATCTCACGATAAAGCGATTGCCGATGCAATCTGCTCAAAACTCGAAAACAGCAAAGTCAGATGCTGGATAGCGCCAAGAGATATATTACCCGGAGTTGAATTTGGTGAAGCGATCATCGATGCACTGGTAGATTGCAGGATCTTATTACTGGTGTTTTCTGCCAAAGCGAACAATTCTCCCCAGGTCAGGCGGGAAGTTGAGCGGGCTGTAGGCCATGGGAAGATCATCGTCCCCTTTCGGATTGAAGATATATTGCCAACCAAAGCCATGGAATTTGCCTTGTTTAATACGCATTGGCTGGATGCGATGTCTCCTCCGCTGGAATTGCATATCGATAAACTGACAGACACGATTTACAGGTTACTCGGATATGAAAGGACACCTCCCCCGCCTCCACCTCCACCTCCTCCGCCGCCGCCGCCACCACCTCCACCAACAAAGCCAGATCCGATAACCGGGCTACAGATCAAAGATTCATCAGGTAATGAAACTATTCTTAATGAGTATGGTGTCGTTTACAACCTGAATGCCGAAAAAAAACTTGCCAACTCAATCAGGGACCATCTTGTTATTGAAAAAGGAAACGCTATTCAGGAAATTCCATGGGATCAGATTGAACAGATAGAAATTCGTAATATGGATGCTGCCATGATTATGCTCCTCCATGATAAATCGCTGGATCCCGTGAAACTGCGTTCCGGGAGACTGGTCGGTTTGGACGAATCAGGATTCACCCTTGTTCAGGATCTGGCAAACATACATTCAATCACTCCTCTGCGGGGAAAAACTATTCCTGAAAAACCTCCTTTAATCATTTCAACTGATTCAATTAAAAATGCTAAAGATGGAACCGAACTGATTCTTATCCCCGAGGGTATATTTTTAGCTGGAGGGCCTGGTATTAATCAGGGTGAATGTGCTCCTTTTCCTGTAAAGCTTCCGTCCTTTTATCTGGCAAAATATCCGGTAACGAATGAGCAATATGCACGTTTCTTATCGGAAACCAATCCCGATTTAAAGGATCTGAGAAAATGGATAAATCTTGATCAGGGCTGTTTCGTAAGAAAGTCGATGGCCGGATATGAACCTTACGGAGGTAAAAATGATCATCCGGTCGTCAATGTTGCCTGGGACGGGGCGCAAGCCTATTGCAGCTGGGCGGGATTACGGCTTCCCACCGAACTGGAATGGGAAAAAGGAGCGAGAGGGGTTGATGGAAGACTTTATCCCTGGGGAAACAAATGGGAACAGGATAAGTGCAGATATGACGGAAACAAAGGCGATGAAACCACTTGCAGAATAACTGATTACAAGGAAGGAGCCAGCCCATGGGGAATACACCAGATGTTGGGAAATGTTATGGAGTGGTGCGCCGACAATTACGAAGATTCATCTTATGAGCGATATTGGAAAGGGGATTTGCAGATGCCACAGGGAGGAAAAGCACATGTACTCAGGGGTGGCTCGTGGCGTTCAGTCACTTACCATGCCAATGAATTCGTTTGCGCTGAACGTGTTTGTAGTGACAGAATCTTTCTGGATCATAACTATGGATTCCGTTGTGCCAAAACACCCTGAATTTTAGCATTTAAAACAATTATCTGATATTGAATAAACAGAGTTACCAAAAGCGAGAATCCTCATGCCCCGGCAAACCAAAACCTTCCGCGTATTTATCAGCTCCACATTTGCCGATTTCAAACAGGAAAGAAGCACCCTTCAAATGGGTGCTTTCCCAAAACTGGTGAAATTCTGCGAGGGAAAGGGCCCCGATTCCAAGGTTGAACTCTTATGGAGACGGATTAAGAATCCATATTTTATCTGAAAAAAAAACTTGCATTTTAAATCAAAACAAACAAACCCACCATTATGAAAATCTTCTTAAGTTACGGGAACGCTGAGTTATCAGAAATTAATAACCTGAAGGTCATTAATCCATTCACTTCCAAAGAAATCACCAATGGCATTATCTTGAAGGATAATTTAATAAAAATATTGAAGGAGAATTATAGCTGCAATGTATTTGACTACATGACCAGCTACGATCCGGAGAAAGGTTGGTTTGAATTATACCGGGATGAAATTATCAAATCTGATATTATCATTTTCCTTTGGGGAGAGGAAGCTACTACTGGTCAAATTGTTGAGAAAAATATAATTGAAAGAAGAATTGACAAAAAAGGAGATTATTCCAAAAGTCTTCTATATCTCATTTTGCAGCAATGGGCCGATAGATAATGATATAGTAGCAATGGCTAAAATCAACGGAGTTGAACCTATTCAGCTTGACAGGCTATTTGATGCAGAAAACGCTCTTTATCAATACATAAAGAGTTATTCTGACGGGTTACCCTCTGATTATTACTTGTTCAATTATGAGAAAGAGATCATCGATAAATTTTATGACGATAATGACTTCTTTGTAAAATCAGGATTATCGCAGGACTGGCCCGACATTTATCATAACAAGACGCTAACCAAAGATTTTTTTATTCATAACCCAATACAGGATAAGGTAGGGACTTACCGGGATTTCAAAAATGACAGGGTATTGTCCTCAGCTTTAACACATCATCACCAATCAAAACATACTGATAAAAAAGAAATATGTATTAAAACAAAAATTCCTTGCCCGATAAGCATTGGAATGACCTTTCCTGAAGCTGGACCCAGATCCATGGTATATAGCCCTATAAAAGCTCATCAAATAGTTACTAGAAATACCCCTAAAAATGCAGATCAACCTCTCTTCAGAATTGGTATAATTGTTTCTGGTGGTACTGCTCCCGGAATAAATGGGGTAGTCAATGGAATTGTTCAACGCCATTATGATTACTATGAAGGAGAATTAAAAAGAAATAAACAATCATATGATGTTACCAATGTAAACAAATTACTATATCGGCTTGAAATAATTGGATTCCATAATGGATTTACTACACTAAAAACGCCGATTGCTGCAAATGGGAATGAGGACTTTCTTGAGAAGAATGCCTGCTTCTTATATGACACCAGCGAACGACGCAAACAAGAAAATCGTTATAGAAGGCGCGATACTACAGACAAGTCTAGAATAACTTCAAAAGAAATTAACCGACCTGGTAGTATTTTAGAAACAGGCAGAGAATTATCCTTAATCAAAGCCGATAACCGCATCACACTTCTATCCAATATTTTAAATAATATGAAAACCCTTGGAATAAATGTGTTATATATTATCGGGGGGGAAGGAAGTATGCGCGCTGCCCACGCATTGGCAACAATTTCGAAAAACAATGATTTGGGAATCTCGGTCTGTGGTATTCCCAAAACAATGGATAATGATATACTTTGGGTATGGAAAACCTTTGGATTCCATTCAGCGGTATATAAGGCATCAGAATTTATCAATACGCTGACTTATGAACTGAAGTCCAGCCCAAGAATCGGAATTCTTCAGTTATTTGGATCATTCTCAGGATTTGTTGTTAGTCACGCTGTATTAGGATCAAAATCAAAGATTTGCGATACTGCCCTGATCCCTGAAATCAGCTTCTCGCTCTTAAAAGTTTGAAGAATCACCTTGAGCCTCATATTAAGGATTACAAGAAATCTCTGATCGTAATGGCCGAGACTGTTTTTCCTGACGATATTGAATCTGCAGGTGACTGCGACCTTACCAATAATGAGCAGGAAATTATTAAAAAAGCGACACAAGCATATAATAAAGGAAAAGGGAAAGTTATGTTCGAAAATAGAATAATTCTTCAAACAGATGCAAGAGGTGAAATAGAAAGTATAGAAGAACTTGCAAGGGCAGAAGGCAGAAGGGAAATTCAAAAAGAATTCAGCGGAAAAGGATATCAGGCTTTAGGGCATGCAGTATTAAAAATTATCGCTCATTATTTGAAAAATAACATCGAAACGCATCCTGATGTAATTACAAACGAACCCAAATACCTTATCCGGGATATCTCACCCAGTCCGATCGATATTATATTTGGAAACAGACTGGCAATACTCGCGGTAGATAACATTATGGCAGGTTATACTGACTTTATGATCAGCCAATGGTTAACTGAATTCTGTCTGATTCCGCTGAACCTGGTTGTACTCGGAACCAAAAAAGTACCTAAAGACGGCATTTTCTGGAAATCGGTAATCGCAAAGACCGGCCAGCCAGATAAATTAATTTAACTTTTCTTAAAAGCGCTATGAAAAACTAACCAAAATCTTCCGGGTATTTAATTTGTAACATCCTCAATTCACATTCGGGACCATAACTCTTGTTCTAAAATATTCAGCAATAAAACCTCTTGTGCATTAATAAGTGCCACTTTCAAGACAATAAAAATAAAAAGAGAGGCCTTGCAACCAGCCCTCAACAATTCCACCCCACAATTTCCGTTCTGTTAAGATCAAAACAGATGCATATGAAATTTATCAGAAGAATCCTTCCGGGATTGATATTTTTTATCTCCTGGCAGGTGGTTGCTCAGCCTGAACAATACAACCAGGCCTGTATGCTGCATATAAAACTAAAGGACGGGCAAAACCAGGCTGTTCCATCTTTTGTTGTCCGCCTGACTGACAAGGCCAACAACCGGACATTGGATATTCTTTCAGATAAAACCGGGAAACTGGAAATTCCCGTTGAAGCCGGTCATGCATATACGGTTAAGGATTACGGAGGAAACTTTCTGGGCGATATCAGCATACCTCAAAGGCCGACCGCACCTCTGATAAAAACCATCATCGTTTCGAAACCAGCATCATTCGCTGAAAAGCCCTATGATACGGTTGTTCAGCAATCCGGAAATACGCCCGTTTTAGGAAATACCACGGAAGCGGATATCACGATCAAAGTCCTGGATCTTGACCTCCATCCACAAAAAGACCTGGTCGTCAGGTTGGTATGTGACAAATACCTGAAAGTCTGGGTATCCATAACCGATGGCGATGGGGCTGCGCATTTCCGGGTATTAATCGGCGGCGATTATAACCTGGGCATTCAGGAATCCGAAAATCTCAGAACCTTCAAAGTCCCTGCAGTTGCCGGATATGCACTCACGGCCGAGGTTCCATATCACCCCACAAATATTACAGAAAGAATCAAAAACGACACGGTTTACCAGGAGTTTATCCCGGAGAAAAGAGCAACTTTTTCGAGGGCTTTCCTGGAGGTAACAGTTAAGGATTACGAACGCCTGCCATTGCCCGATGAAGATGTTTTCCTGGATGTTGCCGGAAAACCAACTGTTTACGCCGCGAAGACCGATCAGCAGGGAAAGGCATACTTTCTGCTTCCGTATGGTTTTGATTATTCCATTAACCTCACCTATGAGCGGGATATCTTCCCGCTGAATTACCCGCTGAAGGAAGGGGTAATGCTTGAAAATGAGGCGTTCATCTCCTACAGGGGAACGGCAAAAATAAGGGAGTTCTTTAAAAATGCCCGCCGGGATCAGCACGGATTTGTTACCGAATTTATGCCGGTTGAAGTTAAAAAGATCGGCTTTGATCCATCGAATGTGCAAATCACAAAGCATGGCTACCTGGTCAATTTTCCGGCAAAGAGCGAAACACCAACCCCGGCTATCCTGGAAAACGGGGATGTTATACAGGGAGGTGGCTATTACAGCAGGGAGGTTTACTCATTTAAAAGCAAAACCGGCCTGTTCAACTGGGGACTGGAACTGAGCGACAACGGTGTATCTGCTTCGGTGTGTGACGAGAACTTCCTGGTTATCACCACAGAGTCGTGCACCCTCTACGCAATTGATGCAGGTACCGGCGAACTGGCCTGGTCGAAATGGCTGGGGCCAAGTTTAAATTCAACACCAACGGTAGCCGATGGAAAGTGTATGTGGTATATCCCACGCAGCTCGATCAATATATCATTGAAACGGACAGCCCTGAAATGATTGAAAAGCCATATGCGGTTATTTGTTTTGAGCTAAAAACAGGGGCCATCCTCTGGCAAAACCGGATTGATTCAGAGCCATTGGGCTCGCCGGTTGCATGCGGGAATTCGGTTTATATTACAACATCCAAAGGGTACCTGCACCAGTTTGACAATACAAACGGGAAGGTACATTGTCCGGTTAAGAATGGAGGATTTACCTCGCCTCCAACTATTTCCGGTGAATTTGTCTATCTCTCCCGAAGAAGCCCGGATAAGCCCGGACAAGTTAGAATAGAAGCATTTAAAACGGCTTCACTGGCATCTGCCGGATCATTTCCTTTAATGAAATACGGTTCAGAAAATGAAATCTCAGGTCTGACTCCGTCTGAGTTGATGAATTACAGCAATGGCAGACCGCTTGTATTCAAAGGCAGAATATATGCCATCTCCGGGAAATCGCTGACCTGTTATGATCCCGCAAAGTATACTTCATTATGGACCATCGATCTATCATTAAAATCCGGCATGGAAGCGGAGGAATTTGCAGCTATGCCGGCGACGGTGAACCAGAAAATCGTCGCATCCACCCGGTCCGGCAAGGTGCTGGTGGTTGACCCGGTTAAAGGAGCCATTGAAACAGTTTACGATCTTGAAACAACCATGAAATACCAGGCCGTTGTCAACGATGGATGGATCTATGCCGGTTCAAAGGAAGGAAAACTGATTTCATACAATACCGGTAATCCAGCCTTCACCGGTTGGCCGATGTGGTCGCTGAATGCCGCGCACAATCCGGTGGTTGAGTAAACATTAAGATGTGGATTAATAATGTTCCCAGATGAATTACTTCAATGATAAGTATTCAAAAATTTATAAGAACAACCAGATCAACTAAATGGCGTTTTGAAATTAAAATCCAATGTCGAGGCTCATCGAAAAATCAAAAAAGCAGATTGGCACTAGGTAAATTGGAACAGGAAGGCTAAGGATGGAATTTAATTCTTGATAGTAATATTGGCCATAATCATAACAACTCATAATTATTGAAATTTAATGGTTGTCGAAACATCGTAAGTTGATTACAGTGGACCACCAAAAGATATGGTTTTGGGGTCATAAAGGTCATACATTTAAATAAGTATTTATGTTTGAATCATACATTTTTATCTTTATGCACCGTTCCGACACCTCCCCTTTCCTCCTTTACATTGAACCCAGTAAAGAAGAAAAATCAGCAAACCCGGCTGACGACGAAATCACTCAAATCATGAGGATTGCATTATCAGAAGCTAAAACCGGCATTTCAAATTATACCGAAACAGAACAACCACCGCATTTTACCAAGGGAATTGGGTATAAAGGTTATCATACCACCGATTGTGGCAAAAGCTCAACCGGGAACGATTATCTTTTGGAGAACGGCATGATAACCAACAGTCTGTGCGTTTATTACCTGCAATATTACAGAAATTCCATCCCGGAACAGGAAATGGAAAAAGTGAACAGATTGGTTGTTTACTATAAAGAGAAATATCCTGAAACGCTTGAAATGGTGTTCGCGAAGGTTGAAGAAAATTCCGGGAAAGACCTGAAGATGAGGATAGGGGAATACTTTGATCAGGAGTAAAAAAAAATCTTTGAATCCCGGCTCCACTATGTTGCGCAATGACTTCAAATAAAAGTAATGATTAATATATTCGTATACAATATTTTACGAAAATAGTGCCTGGTCTTCTTTTACAATAACCCGGCTCAGGTCAATCATATAGAAATCATTCAATGCAGCCGATGATATTGTATACGGCACAAAAATTAAAATTCCGCTTTGGTTGTTTGGGTTTTTGTACTGAGTTGATTCAATTATAATGATAAAATCTTTATATATTTAGTCCATAAATTACAGAATAAAGGAATTCCCTCACCAAACTGCCACTCCGCCATGCTCAGATACTTTGAAACGCGGAAAACTATGAATGAAATTGCATTGGAGCTTTAGAATATTTTTTGGCACATATTCAATTATACAGCAATAATTATCACGATATGGAGACTCAAATCTATGGCCAAATCATAGGCTGGATATTTTTTTCATACGCTACCCTGATGATACTTTGGGATATTCAAGCCTGGCATTCGACTTCTCATCTCTATGGAAGAATTCCGTGGAAACAATCGAAAACAATGCTTAAGCTTGTATTGCGGTCAAGAATTCACTATTACCTTTGGCTCCCTGCTGTCCCGGTACTTTTCCTGTTATTCTTCACCTACTATGGGGCTTCATATCCATGGATATTCACCATATCCATTCTCCCATTCTGGGCTCATCTGGTATTCTACCAGGGGTTACCTCCCTCAGTAGTTTTATTAGGTACTTCCCGACATGAGGTGTTTGACCTCCGTCACTGGCTTGAGCGTGCATTGAACCCCTATAGGGTTGTAGTATTGTTGGAACCTGTCAGTACCATTGACAAGCAAGATAATGCTTTCAGAAAAAACCAATTTAACTGGGATAACCTGAGAACCTCTGATGGCAAATGGAGGTTCACGGCTTTCAGCCTGATCGAACTGTCACCAACATTGGTAATTGATGCCCGTATCCATACAATGGGGGTTGCAGAGGAAATACTTCGCATTTCCGGTTCCAACCTGATTCGAAAGGCGTTATTTATTTCCAATGAGGATGGGACTGTTCCGGCCATCAATGCCTCTGAAATAAAATCCAGCCTCAGGGAACTGAACATTGTTAAAGTCTCTGAAGTTGTTACCGGACTTAAAAAAATGGGTTTGACGCGCACTGCTTCACCTGATGATGCTTTTATTACAGCGAATGCCTCTTTCAAATATCAAAGCAGAAGATTAGAAAAACAGATGAGGGTAATTTCAAAATCAGGAATTCCTGTTCTGAAGGCAATAAGAGCAGCTGAACATAAGCATGGTCGGTCTCCCTTTATGGATGAAGTTCACTTCCTGACACGCAAACTGAACGGAAATCCGGGAGATGGAGCACTTGAGGTATTGGCAAACCTGAAGTCAGATATAGAAATGTTAAATGATTTTATCGAAAAATGGCAAAATTCCACGATTTCTGAATACCTGGAAGTAGTGCATTCCATCAAGTCTGTAAAGGAAGCTCTTGACAAACTTCAATTGATCGTTGATCAGGCCCCACCTGTTTTCCTCGAGAGGAATGAACAGAGTCTGCTTAAAATAACCGGAAAATCATAGTTACTAACATAAGGATTTAAAATATGCCTTACGATGTTTTTATCAGCTATGCTTCAGAAGATATAGCTATAGCACAGGAATTAAATGATCGCCTTGTAAATGAAGGTTTCAAAGTATGGTTTGATAAAACCAGGCTGACACCGGGTTTCGATTGGTATAAAGAAATAGAACATGGCTGTGAAAACAGTCGGGTTGTACTTCCGGTTTTAACGCCTCACTGGAAAAATTCAGAATGGACGAAGTTTGAAACTTATGGGGCAGAAGCTGTATTTCCGATTTTATTTGAAGGGTTATGGTCAGATGTTTCTACTCCACCACTTGAAAGGTTTCAGGCAGAAATGGTCGATATGAACAAAAAAGAAGGAGCTGACTGGCCTCGTTTAATTTCTGATATTCATAGGGTTATGGAATCTCAATTGCCTGAAAAGGCCAGTCACTTAACTCACATTCATTATCGCGCCAACCCATTTTTTACAGGAAGAGAAATCGATTTAATTAAAATACATGAAGAACTTCATACAAAACCAATACCAGGGCTAACAACAGGCAGAGTTAGAGCAATTACAGCCATGGGAGGTGCAGGTAAAACTACACTTGTCAGGGAGTATGTAGAGAAATTCTGGAGATGTTATTCTCAAATGTTGTGGGTAGATTGTCGAATTGGAATGGAGCGTGAATTTGCACATATTCATGATATACTTTTCCCTGAAAGAAAAGATATCGGATTGAAGGATGATGATAAAGCAAACTCAGCGCTAAATGAATTAAACAGTGACATTTCGCGTTTACTTATTTTGGATAATGCTGATGGTCTGGAAGAAGCTGTTATCGATTGGGTTCCAACAACTGGTGCTTGCCATACTTTAATTACATCACGTTTTAGTTCTTTTGGAGCAGCTATTGAAACAATTCATCTTTTTTTATTAGATAAAAGTCATTCTGTAGAACTTCTAAAAAAAAGAACTAAGCGAGAAGTCAAAGGTGCAGAATTAGTTTCTTGTGAGGCTTTAGTCGAGCAACTTGGGTATCTTCCTTTGGCCTTGGAACAGGCAGGAGCTTTTATCTTTCAACAGGGTGATTATTTTGGTTTTGGTGACTATTTATTGGAATATGAAAAATCAAAAAATGAGTTGCTTGATATTAAAGTTTTAGGATCAAATATGTATCCCGATTCGGTTATAACAACATGGAATTCAACAATTTCAAAATTATCGCCAACTGGTAGAGCAATTTTGCACCTCTTATCCTATCTTGCTCCTATTCCTATGTTAGTTGAGCATCTTATAAAAGTTACAGCTATCATTTGTGACCATGCAGAAAAATTTTATAGTAGCAGTTCATTAAAAGAGAATATTGGCAAAACCCTATGGCTCAGAAATGAACTCGCGAAACTCAAAGCATATTCTATGATTGAATATGATGGTCACTCTTTTTCGATGCATCCATTACTTCAGGTTGTTGAACAAATCACTGACTCACCGGAACAAATTAATATAACATGGAATCAGGCAGCAGAGATCCTAATTGAGATTGCTCCACCTGCTTCATGGGCTGATGATTGCAGGTTACGTTGGTCATTAATAAATGATAAATTGTGGTCATCTATTCTGTCACATATTTCAAACCTCGAAAAAATTATCCTCCAAAGAGATCAAAACAAAAAGCAAATCATAATTGTACCAGATACATTTAAATACTTACAAATAAATGCTTTAGCTTCACAAAATCAGTTCTCAGATGCATTGGAAATTGGCACTAATTTAGAGGAGAATTTAAAATGGAAGGAAAAAAACAATGTGATATTTAATTTACAAGTTGAGGAAGCAATAGCTTATCTATTCAAACAAGGGAAAAAATATGAAAAATCATTAGAAGCTTTCACTAATCTATCTTTGAAATGTATTGAAAATTATGGTGAAATGCATCGAATCACATTTCGGATTAGACACAATATTGCTTGTGAATTGGAAAGGCTTAAGCGGTCGGAAGAAGCTGAAAAAATCATGTTGGATGTTCTGGAAAAAAGAAAAAAGGAATTGGGCGAATTTGATTATGATACGATCACAAGTATTCATGATCATGGCTGGCTCCTGAATAATTCAGATACTCGCTGGAAAGAAGCAGAGCCCCTTTTCCAACTTGCTTTGGAACAATGGAAAAAAACTTTAGGCCTTGAAAATCCGGATACCCGAATAGCTTCTGAAAATCTTGTACGACTTTTACTAAAAAAAGGTGATTTTGCTCAAGCTGAAAAAATTCAAAGAGATCTTTTAGCTGGAACTGAAGCAATTTTGGGTAAAGACCATATCGAATGTTATGGTCTTAAACACAACTTAGCACTATATATTCATAATAATGGTAGATTTGAAGAAGCATATCAAATTATCTTAGAAGTAGTTAATGGATATAGAATGTATCTTACTCCAGATCATCGGAATATGCTTACATCACTGCAAGACATGGGAACAGTATTAGGACATTTAAATCGGTATGAAGAAGGGTTATCATATCTTTTAGAAGCATTAAGTGGTTATGAGAAAACCCAAAATCCTGATTCAGCTGATATACTTATGACTTTAGGTAATATTGCTTATCTCCTTGATAAAGCAGGACGTAAGGAAGAAGCAAAACCATATCATTTGAGGGTAATTCGAAGTAAAATTAAAAATAACAACCTTGATTCCAGTCAATTAAGAGAAGTTGCAAGCGATTGTTATTCTATAGGTGATTATGATCTTGCCGAATCATTGCTTAAAAAAGTGCTTTTGGATGAATTCGAAATTTCAAGTACCTATTGCAATTTAGCAAGAATATATTTAATGATGAACAAGATTGATGATGCCATAGAAAATATTCAAAAAGCTATGGAACACCGAATTCATGCAAAATCCTATGTTCTTGCTCGTATTATCTGGTTTAGTATTTTATTCAGGTATCTGAAAAAACCTTTTGGTGATAAATCTACTGTATCTCTGAAAACAGTTTTAATTGATGAAAATGCATTCAATCCTTGGAATATGCAACCGGTTTTAGACCACATCAGACCTCAGATCACAGAATACCAACACGCTTTCCTTTCAGCATTGGTTGATGCAATGAGCAAGAAAGATAACCTTGAGAAGCTAAATGAATTCACTGAATGGAGAAATGCAAAACCGGATGAGATTGGATTATTAAATTAAAAAACATAAACTCATGCTCTACGGCCTATTCATCAGCTACTCCAGCTTTGACAATGTCTACAACCGGATTACCGAACTGAAAAACCAGAATGAAAGCGATTATCCGGAGTTCGCCAAAGAAAAACTAAACTACGGCGGGTTTAAAACCAGCTTTCACCCCATCCACTTCCACCCCGGGATCAACCGGATGGTTTTTCCTTCTTTAACAATCTTATCCTCCTGATCAAAAGTGATGATGGTTCCTTCCACTTAGGTTCAGTTGGTTCATGGCTTCAAGGAGTCCTTCGGTCTCCCGTTTTTCGTTTTGTTGTTCCAGTTGCCATGAAACCTGAATCGCGGAAAATACCTTCTTATCGTTCCTGCAAATAAAATCACATTCTCTTTTACCCTTGAAATACCAGATTTCATACCCCAATCTCCTGAGTTGCAGATAAACGGTATTCTCCAGCAATCTTCCTCTGTCGGGTGAACCGGAAACAGAAGAGAAATTTACCAGTCCCTGATCGATGGCATATACTTTACGGGGATTTCTTGCCTGTACTTTTAATGAAGTATCATATCTTGGGACAAGAAACAGCAGATAAGCATCTGTCAGGTAATTCAGAAAATCCATCACAGAAGATGCTGAACCAATCTCAAATGTATTTTTTAGGTTATTGAATGAAACCTCTTTACCGGTATTGCTAAGCAGATACTGAACAATCCTTCGGTAAACATCCTGATTCCGAAGATTATACCGCGAAAATATATCCCTGATAAGAATATCAGAGACCAGTGTGGAAAGCATTTCCTTTTTACCCAAACTAAGATATCCTGGAAATCCGCCCTCAGTCAGATAAGACAAAAAAGAATCTGATCCGGGCATCAGGTTAAGGTAGGCAAGAAATTCACCGTACGAAAAAGGAAAAACTTCATAGTCAAGATGTCGTCCTGTGAGTTTAGTACCCAGTTCCATGCTCAACAGGTTTGCATTCGAACCGGTAATTACAACGGTTTTTTTCCGGTCAACTGCATCTCTTACAAACCGTTCCCATCCTGGAACATTCTGTATTTCGTCAAAAAACAAAACAGGCTTACTGCCCGGCAACTCAGAAAAAAGTTCTTCGAGAACCAGAAAATCATTCAGTTCGAATCCTGCCGTACGGCTATCCTCGAAATTAAAATAGTTCATCGATCCATGGTGCCGCATCAACTGTTTCAGCAGGGTGCTTTTCCCCGACCGGCGCACGCCTGTCAGCAGGTAAGCAAAAGGAGGCAGTGATGAAAATTTACCGAGTTGTTCACGGGGTATTTCCTTTTCTTCCGGAACAAGCCATTCCTGTTGCGAGAGCAGAATTGATTTTAAAACCTCTTTGAGCATTTTTCTTACTTTTGCAAAGTATATTATCTTACGTTACAAAAGTAAGTTATTTTATTTTATAAAAGCAAATAATTTACCTGCGTGATAAATAAGTCTCGCCAATGTTGAGCGAATTTTACGAAGAAACTTAACCAGTCCTACCTTCAACTTACCCAAATGGCCGATTCTATTCAATTAATAAGCATCCCCTGCACCCCCACCCCCGCCATAAACCCCGCGATATCAATTATAAACAATACCCACCGCTCGCGGCAATGCATCCGGCCGGTGTGCCGGAAATAAAGCCATAAGATTCCAATCATGATTAACATCTGGAATATGGTAAAAAAGCCTGGAAGGCTGATAGGGTCCATTAATCTCCGCCCTGAGGGGTATTTTGATCCTTCTGTGGTCAGATCGGTGGTGACAACATAGGGCCACCGATCAGAGAATATCGGCTGGTACCGGGAATAAACATACGACTGAAGGCTTTGGATCCTGACATAACAGTCAAGCGAAAAGAAGTTCCATTCGCGGTCTTCAGGGGAATAAATCCGCCGGATACGGGTTTGTTTGGCGAGCCGGCCTATCTTTATGCAATTGTTTTTCACCCGGATATTCTCATCGTTGATCAGCAGCCACTCGTTTCCCAGGTTAAATATGCATTTGTGATAAATCCAGCCGTAAATGCGCACATGAATTCTGCCTGAATCAATGCTGAACGGCCTTTGAACGTAAACCACCCCGCCCGACGGATAAAGTTTGCCAACCGCCCGGTGATTGGTGTCATAAAGAATGGCGGTATCCACGGTAAAAACAGGAATACTGTTCCGGGTATCAACCAGTGCTACCGGTGCATGGTAATCCCCTTTCCCATATGCTATTAATAAAACAATTGAAGCCCCCGTCAGAAAAAACAGGATAAACTCAACAACTCCTCTTCTGATGGTTGTTTGTTTTATCATTCTATTTCGAGTTTATAAAAACTACCATCACCATATTCCACACAATCGCAGATGGTTACCGATGTACCGGGATCGTTGTGATAGGGCCGGTATTGCCTGATGGTTTCCACACGCGTATGTCCGATTATTTGATGATACCCCCTCAGCGGTTTGGTAATGATCAAAGACTTGTCGAGCCAGAGGGGACCCCCGATATTTTTCGAGCTGCCCATGCGCTGAGGACCAATCTCGAAAATGGGCGGATAGCCTTCGAGATAAAGGCGTTCGAGGGTGAAGGCCAGGTCAGGATCGGATTCAACAATCCTTGATTTTATCTTATGGTCATAAAAGCCTTGGTGAATTCCGGCATGGGTCCACAGGTAATTCCGGTACTGACAGGCTATCTGAAACGGTCCTGCATTTGTTGTCAGCAATTCGCATACTTCATCCGCCATCCCCGGCCGGTAACCCGATGCACGACTGGCCGGGAAAAGATAACTGGTTTCATGGTTTCCGATCAGTAACCTGACTTTTGAGGATGGCTTTTCTTAAAACCGATGATATCATGAAAGTTGTTGAGTATGGTCGTACTATCCACCCATAAGGAATCCACATAATCGCCCAGAAAGACGATCAGGTCATAGTCATCCGGATGTATATTTTTCCAGGTACGGCGGCCATGCAGATCACCGATGGTTATTGTTTTCATTTTCAAGTCAGGATTTCAGTTCTAAATTACAATACAATGGTTTGTTAGGTTCTTGCGTCACGGCCACTATTCCCCCTATAAACACATCAAAACTTTGAACCAACGATTAATTATTACAGGAAATCTGCTTTTAAACCGGTAACTTTTCCGGAATTCTTTCTCACTGCCATTCGCCGCCGCTTATTTACCAGATCCTTCAGCTCAATCACCAGATCGGCATTGACCTTTTCAGCCATCGGGATCACATACTGCTCTGTCTGAGCGAGGTATTCCGATATCTTCTGGTCAGAATGGGTATCGCGGTGGAGGTCAGTCAGATTGCTGATGCGGTCCGCACATTTCAGTAGCAGTGCTTTCTTTGAACCTGAAGAAGCACCCTTTCAGGTATTGTTGTTTCGTTTCCTCCTTTTGCCTGGTGACTTCAAGAACCAGCTCAACCACCTGCCGGCTTTCATGATCAATCCACCGGATTTCGTCAACCTGGGTTTCGGGCAGGTCTTCGAGCAGATCGTGAAGCAGGGCGGCCTTCAGCAGAACGGAGTCGTCAAAGAACTTGTAGTCCAGCAGGATTCCGAGGGTGGCAAACGCATGCCGGAACTGGTTACCTCCTACCCTGCGGCTTACGCCGATCAGTGCGGTTGCTTTGAGAATATAGGGTGCAAGCACCAGGTTGGTCAATTTTTCTGTGTCATTCATGGCTTTTCTTTTCCAATTATAAAAATGTTGCTAATTAACCGGTTAATCTATTCATCAGCCGTTTCACTGACCATTTGAGGCATTGTAAACTCCGGTGAACCGGCATTCGATCCATCGGGAAATTCAATTTTAAACAGGTAATCGCCTTCTTCAAAAACGAAAACCAGTTTTCCATCAAGGTTCTCCCAACTGAAACTATTGCGGTAACGCCCGAGGTTTCCGGTAGTGATATATTGCAGATCAGGCCATCTCAGTATATCCACCGTTGCCTGCCGGAAACTGACAAGGAACAGGAACTTGCCGTTAAGCGTAAAATCCAGGGTTCCGCACTCAGAAGGAGAATAGTCAGGGTTATTCAGCAGGCATTTGCCTGAGGAATATCCCAGGCCTGAAAGGATATTTTCATCGCTTAAAATCACCAGCTTTTTACCATCCGGATGCATGGCCAGATCCTTTACTTTTCCGAAAAATGTGAAGTCATTCCCGTCCAGGGCAAATTCCCGGGTTTTAGCACCCGTTTTCACATTCCAGACATGCACGAGTGAATCATAAACGACCCTGAAGTTGCTGTCACACTGAATTTCACAACAGAATCCGGGAAGCTGTCTTCAGAAGTTGAGGATTCGGGATTCCCGGCAGGTTTATTCATGGTTGACCGCAGCATCATGAATGCGGCAATCAGAAATAACAGGCCGGTTCCAATAAGAATCTTTGTTTTGAAATTTCTCACTGGTTATTGGTTAACTCATATTATTTAAACAGATTTGACATATAACAAGTTAAACCTCGCCAATCAGTATTATTCTACCAGGTTTCTATTTTACAAAGTCCGGCAGCAGGTCCATAAAGCTATCGGGGCTTTGTCCCAGGATCTGCGCGGTTTCATCCGGAAAATTAAACCCATCGGGGTCGATCGATCTTACCAGTATCGCTTCCGCATCTGATTGATCCGTTCAGCCGGGAAATGGGATAAGGGAAGTATATGAAGTCTGACATTGTAAGCGGAGGCCAGCGCTTTAACCCGGATAGCCGGAACATAACCATCGGGTGCCATCACCACCAGGTTGCTGGCTGCATAAGGAATGGCTGCAAGGATCAGTGTGGTTTGCCAGTCATTCTCACCAAGTTCAACCTGGTGGTTTTTCCGGTAAAATGCCTGAAATGCACTAAAGCCCAAACTTCCAATCACTGGGCAACTCTTAAAATTACCGTTCTCAACCCATCTGGCGCCGGTAACCGCATTCAGACAGGGATCGCCAAAAAGCGTAATCCCATGCAGGAGATCAATGGATTCGGGGTGAAACGGACCTTTGTCAGGAACAGGCATCCGGCAACCATAACTGATACTGGAGATAAAATTGCGGCCATTCGCTGACACAACCTGTTTGAATTTCCTGATCGGCAACATGCTCCCCGATATTGGTCCCGGCCATCAGCAGATACCACTCCGAATCAGCCGGAACACCCTGTTCTGTGAAAATAACAACGGCTGCCGGTATATGGTCTTTCTGCGACTCAGCAGTTTTATGTGACCGTTTCAGCATTTTCACCTGAAACACCTTTCCGCCCCTGATCATCGACCGCATGGTCGCTTTTACATCAATTCCATCGTAAAGGCTGCCTTCGAAGGGAACTGTCGTTTTATCGTTTGCATCATTGAATTCGGTTTTGCCAGCCTGGTAGGCCGTTCCAAAAAGCAAAGCTTCGCATGGCGGCCAAACCCAGGTGTTATAGCACGAAGGCTGACGACCGGTCACGGGCGAATTCGGCCATTGCCACCCGCCCTGGCCGTTTCCTCCTCCGGTTGGAATGCTCAGCAGATAGGTTCCTGTTTTAACATAATACCTGAATGTATAGTCAAATACCTGGGGTGATGGCTCAAGCACATCCACCAGCATTCCTTCAATCCGGTATTGATTCGTCTCCCCGTGGGAAGAAGATGGAACGACAAGAGGAAAGTGAGGATATTCCCAGGTTGAAGCCCATTCGGGTTTTAAATCCATCATAAGATCAACGAGAATATCCGAAAACTGCTTAGGCATCAGGGCTTTTGCACAAACCTGCAAGGTCTGGAATCCAGGCGCCATTTCGCGGCCGACCAGGCAGTATTTCTGCACAAAAGCCTCCAGTTCCGCCAGGGAAGGAATCGCCTCCTGCTTTATTCCATATTTTGCTTCCTGCAGCGAATTCTTTGTAAACCTGGCATAGGCGGCTTCAAGAATCTCCCGTCCGGCCTGTGCCACATCAGGAATCGTAATTCCTTCATTCCCCGGACTGCCGCATCTTTGCCGGCTTTGATCCCAGGCAGGACCCAGAGAAGGCAGCTTGTCCATAAACCGGAGTGCCAGCAAGGGATGCACCACCACACGTTTAAAGAACCTGGTATTCCTTGTTTGCGGGACTGGTTCAAGCACCGGGGTCTGTTCATCGCCGATAAGTTGCTTTAACCGTTTCCAATGCGCAAGACCACAGGTGAACACAACAGTCCGATAAACAGAAAGCAGGTGTTTCAGCCTTCCGGCCATATGCACTTCTCTTCTGCCATCGGCTAACGGTTCACGAAGACGGTCGGCTGCATCCTCATTGGAAATGATGTACCTGTTAAACGACAACCCGGCCTTGCCGGCATCTTCAATCAATTGAGCCTCAGCACTATTTTGGTAATAACAGGAGGTGTCGACACCAAAAACCGGAATATTCAATTCTATCCCACAACGGATCGCTTCAATAATCGAATCGGTTACCGAAAGGCAAAGCATTTCAGCTTCCCTCATTCCCGTCATTGGCCGTATTAAAATCGGCAATTCCGAGCATGGTGGGGAATGCCCAAGCCGGATTACTGGCAGTCAACTCCCTGATCCATTGCATGGCTTCAGCCAGGACTTCAGGCTCAAGTTCAACTGCAATGGCATCAGGCCTGTTCAGTTTGTCGTTGCACACCCGATTTACCTCGGCAGCAAAGCCATCCTGAAATGCCGCAGGAACTGCGATCAGCCTGCTTTTCCTGTATTTTATCTCAATACCCATTTCTCAGCTTTATAATTTTCACCAATCAGTTGATTAAAAGCCTTAACCAGATGATCTTCTGACATTAAGAAAGGAATTTCCGTTTTTAGTCGAAGACATTTCAAGAAAACGAGCATACGCGCAGAGTGATGTTTTGAACTGAGCTCATGGGCTGCCAGTTTGGATGCGAGTCCGAACATTGAGTGCATCCCTGACCGAAAGGGTTTGATGATCCCTGGCATTGCTGTGCCAGAGTGTCCAGAATACATCCAGCAAGCGGTTTACCTCTCCGTTCATTCCCTTGAAATGTTCACGGATAACATCATCAATTTCAGCAGGAAGCGGATAATCAACCCTGATCAGTGGCTTCATCCTTGAGAGGATAAACTCCGGAAGCAGGTTGATGTCGGCTGAGTTGGTTGCCGCAATAAAGCGAAACCCATCGTGGGCATATACCCTTTCGCCAAGCAGCGTTGAATCAATATACCTTCGTTCGTCAAGCACACTAACCAACAATGCCAGTGCCCTTGGGCGGATTTTACCAATTTCATCAATAAAACAGATTCCTCCGTTGATCATAGCCGTAACAAGAGGCGACAACATATAATCCATCATCATGTTTCCATTGTCGCTGAACCTGACGGAACAGGCCAGGTCTTCGGCGGTAACATCCTCATGACCCTGAAAAATATACAATACATTACCCGATGTTCTGGCAAGTTCATATACCAGCCGGTTTTTGCCAACCCCGGGGCCGCCCAGCAGCAAGGGGCTCATCGGAAGGTGATCACTCCCCGAAAGCCAGGCGGCCGTAATTAGGTTTTGTTCTTTCACCCTGCCTGAAAATCCTTTCAGAAATTCAGGTCTGGGGTTGAATGGTGCACTTGGGAAAGCCGATTTGTGTCCCAGAATAATTTTGTTCTCGTCCCATGGTTAATGCGGTTTTTATTTATTGTTCATCAAAAAGTTGCAATCTCAGATCACTGCCCATCCCCAATAAATCAACATCCCCGGGCTTACCAAAAACATCATGTAAAACACTGAGTGAATTCCATGAATGCCTCAGATATTCGCCGGTTTTCCCATAAATGGGGATGCCCGTTGTTTTATCCATTGCTTCAATGGATGCGGTATCGTTGGTAAAATAATGCCCACCGCCTTTCGGGAAAACACCGGCTGAATTGCCGAAAATATGAATGGTCGCCACAAATTCCGGATGCGACAAATCCTTCAGATCAAAAACATCAATCTGCCCGTTGTCACCACCGGTAAGCAAAAGTTGATTGATAAAATCCATTGACCATAAATCACTGTTACCGATTTTACAGGTGCTTACACAGTTCAGGTCAGGAAGCTCCCATATTTTTATGGTACCATCAAAGCTGATGGTGCAGAAGTGATCACCACTCCAGGGGATCATTCTGATGGAAGAAACGTCCCTGGTATGGCAATGAAATTTGAATAAAACCTCTTTTGAGCCCAGGTGGTAGAAATGCACATGTCCGGTGATATCCGTAATCAGCAAAAAATTGTGTTCCGGGCAGAGGCAGAATGTTCTGAGATTTTTTGTAATAAACAGGGATGCAATCAGCGAAAGATCATTTGTTCGGTAAGTTGTCAGATAACCGCTGTTGGAAATTACAAACAGGATGTCGTTATGCTCGAGGCTCATTCCGCTTCTCAACACCTCACTGTGAACGCCGGTCTCAGTAATAATGCCTTGCAGCCTTCCATCCCTGATATTCCATTTTCTCACAATGTTTTGATTGCACAATGGATCCAGATCAGAGTCATAGCTGAAAGCGTACACAGACTCTCCGTCAGAAGAGACTACTGCGTGTGGTGACCTGCCCATTTTTGCTTCTGTAAGGCATAAGCGCTCCTGCAGACTGTAATAGTTTACCAGACGCACAGTTCCATCCCACCCGGCTGAGATAATTTCATTTTTATGCACAGCCAGATTTCCGCACGGTCCTTTTATGGAGTTTGTGCTCCTCAGCATGCCGGTGCCAAGGTTGAAAATGCACGCTGTTGCCCGAAAGGTATGAAACCACCAGTGCATGGTCTTCTTTGTAATAGAACATGGATCTGATTCCGGAGTTATAGCTCCCCGATTTCATCCTGAAGTAAATATGATCACCTGAGTATTCGGCTAAATAACCAGAGTCTGATTTTGTCAGCTCATTTTTACCCGTGTCCCCGATCGTAGAAAGACTAAATGAATCCATGATAAATAAGTTTTAATGATGATTATCAGACAATTTCGGACACCTTCTTAGATTGAAGGCAAGCAGTGATTTCAGCACTTTTGCTTACAATGGATTGGTCCAGGTACACTATTTGCCGGGCCAGAAAGCTTTCGTGCATGGTTGCCAGATCTTCATCACAGATGTTTCTTGATTTGAAACTGGTATAATTCAAAGCCTGTATGGTTAAAAGCCGCTCATCCAGTTTTTTCTGAAGTCTGAACCGGGCTTCTTCAGGGTTCTCACCATGATTTTCAAAACCCCTGTCGATTGGCAAAATCCCAAAAAACATTTCGAGCCCCTTCAGTTTCCTGTATAACAGCACCTTGCTCAGCAAATCGGTAAGCTTACTGTAATTCAGGAGGGTATCCGTCTGATTATCCGTAGAATCATTATAGATTTCCACCGAACTGATAAACAATTCGTTGAGATCATTATGATGTAATTCATTCCTGCCGGCAAGGTGAATTTCCCTGCAGTTTTTTGAAATCAGTCTGAATACCAGTTTGATTTTTGTCCACAACTCTTTTTCTGACTTTAAATTCCCGGATCCATTGATTTTATCATTTACAGAGTAGTTTTCTAGTGCTACCACCTTATCGTTTGATCTGGAATCAACGATGAAATTGTAGTATTGGAGGTCCAGTTCGGTTTCGTTACTGATCTCCGGGTTGCGCGCAAGGATGAGCCTTATCTCCAATTGCCGGAGCACTTCCAGCTTTGATTCTATTACCCGTAACCATTGTTCGAATCTCTTATGGTACCTTTGTTAACCAATTGAACCATACGATATTGAGAAAGGTAATGATCAGTAATCAACATCTGCCGGAACATACAGCCAATGCCCTTGCTCGTGGCTTCTGATACCTGCTTGAAATTTACAATGCTGTATTCCGAAAGGAGCAAAACAGGTAATTTAAACAACTTATTTCCAAGGATATAATTCAATACAGCCTGAAAAAAAGAAGCATCGAAATCCAGTTGATAAATCCGGCAGATATTTTCCAGTTAAGTTTAATCCCGGACAAGTAGGAATCAAGACCATTCCCAAATCCAGCAGTAAATGAAACTGAAACTTCGCGGTCGATATCCAGCAATGTGGTTCCTGAATTGCCAATCTGATCCGGTGTATAATTCCACTCCAGCAAAACATAACCTTCAAATGCCTTTTAACGATCAGGGTCAGCGCCTGAAAAGGATCAAGATTGTTGCAAATGCCAGCCCGATAATTATTTCCGGATCTTCAATCTGATCGGCTATATTATCTGTTGACCCTTCATCAAAGCAAACCGGAAGAACTGAAACGAAATCTTCCTTATTTATGCTTGACGGTCTTTTTAAGAAGATCGTTTAAATCTCCTGATAACGGATAATAATCCGTTAAGAAATCATTTTCTCTCATAATTGGCAGAACCGTTAATATGTACTATTTTTTATCCCCTGTGCACAGATAGGTTCATCAGGTTTTCTTCACTTTCCCGGTCAAAGCCTGTTCCACCTTCTGATCAACTATCCATATATGACTAATTATCAAGGTATTAGAAATTTTATTGATTGAGTAAGCTTGTTGAGATGATCAGAAATCATCTGGATCGGATTGAGAAGAAACATTCACAGACTAATTATTCAATATGCAATTGATTAAATACAGCCGGAACCAGAGATCTGAAACAGAGACAAACCTGTAGATTATGAACCTGCAAAGCCTGAATCAAATCAGATGCTATTTAAACCCGGAGAACTGTACCTGATCTCTTACCTGATTATGAGCAGAATGCAACCTGGTTAAAATCACTTTAACTTTCTGGATTGTGGTATAAAGGGCTCGAAAATCGAGCTTTCGTGGCCCTCGGATTCGATCGTGAGAACGATCGTGACAAACGTAAAAGCTGTCTGTGAACACCAACAGCACAGGGCATTTAAAAGGGAGCATTTCTGCATTTTCTGAACAACAGGTATTCAATGTCAGACCCTTGCTGTTTGGCTGGTAGTCAACCAGCAATTGCTGAGTGATATTTCAGCCGGGATTTATTTGAAAAAAACAAAAGATTCGATGCGCATCCCGGATGGAGGAATGACCCTGTACTTCAGTTAATAGAAGAAGCGGAAGAAAATCCGGCGATGGAGGAAATCCTGAATCTCTGCTTGGAAATTCGTATGATATAAGATTGGCCAGGGACTTTAGTACTGAAAGCTGCCAATTCAACTGAACCGGTTTTGATTTTGGGCGAGTCAGGCACGGGAAAGATGTTGTTGCCAAACTGAATTTTAAGCATGACAAGAAGTTCGGAAAGATATTTTCAAGTGTCAATTGCGCTGCTTTACCGGATACATTGCTTGAAGGGGAATTGTTGGCTATAAGAAAGGAATCTTTACCGGTGCCAATCATCGAAAAATCGGTTTGTTTGATGCCAGCGAAGAAGGTACCGTTTTCCTGGATGAGGTGGGCGAACTATCCCCTGCAAACCAGGCCAAACTCCTGCTGGCCGTGGAATCAAAAATAATCAGGCAGATCGGCTCTAACGAAAGCAAACAAACGAATTTCAGGATACTGGCAGCCACCAACCGCAACATCGACCACATGGTTATCCAGGAGCAATTTCGCGACGATCTGCTGCAAAGGCTCAATACAATCAGGATCGGCATACCTCCTTAAGAAGTCATCCTGAAGACATCCTTCGCTCGCCGATCATTTCTGGTCGACATTGTCAACAACCATAAGCTATCAGAAGAATTCCACCAGCAACTCAAAGCCTACAGCTGGCCGGGAATGTAAGGGAGTTGAAGACCTTTTTAAACAGTATAAGGGATATCTTCAGCGACATATCACCTGGTCCTGAACACTTTCATGCGATCTGGAAAATGCGTGCCGCAACGCCTCTAGGAACTGCCAGGGGCGCTCAGCAGGATGCCTCAAAACTGCTCAGGTTGGAATCGCAGCTTCGCCTGACCAATCTCCAGAACATTATCAGGGGCATTAAGGTTTCTGCCCGTCCGGTCTTGAATGGCGGACAAAACTGAAATCAGACAAAATGCTTACCGGCAATTAAAGACTTATATTTCAAGCCAGATTGTCCTGATTTGATGAATTGTGCCTTGAGCCGGTATATTTCGCAGAATACGGTCTCTTCAAAGATATCACCCGGTTCAGGTATCTGCTTGAAAAATGGTGAACACCTGGCCGCCATCTGCCGGTCAGTTCGATCCTGAATTGATAAGCGGGTTGAAAACCTTACGAAATTATCACAAGGAAAATTCCGAAACTGGCGGGGAAAACTGATCTTTGATGGAATTCCACCTCTCCCGAAACATTCCTCCTGACTTGATTGGGTGAATGACAGAATCACGAATTCCACGAAAACAGGTCAAGGATGAATGAATTCACTGTTTCAGGTCCTTGCTAACACCCAACCTCCACCACCTCTACCTCCCTTCCGGGTAAATCAGCCATGCCCTTGATGCCGGGATAGCCCATTCCGCTGAGCAATGAAGCATGAGTGCCTTACCTGCCCCTGATGCGAATCCATTGGCTTACTGGATTGTGGTCGATGATAATATCCGTATATGAATCGTGAAATACAATTCTGTCGGGTCGCAGACTTTACCTCCGGGGGCCAGAATTTCCGTTTCTGCCGCAACCTTGCCACTACCATCAAAAAACGGTATCAAATCGGATGCCCGAGAACCTGATGAAGTTTTTCACCCAGAAATGAATCGGTATCCGCGATACCTTGCTGCACCAGCCTCACAACAGCATGTTCTACATCGGCGGCTGTAGAAATCATTGACAATGCCAGGTGCAGAAGATTACCGCTGGCTGTCCTCCACATGGGGCTCTCAGCCTGCCACACCTGAGGAGCACGTCATGCAAAAATCAACCTGTTCCGCCAGTCGCTGCCAAGAAAATCATTCATGAAAGTATCGTCACCGAAAGAAGGTTTTCGCAGCATTGACATCCACTTTCTTCCCAAATTCAAAAAACAATTTTTGTGGCGAAAGAATTTTTAGCGTACTCAAGAAAAAGGCGTACAACAAACCAGTAACCGATTTCAGTTCTCCTGAGTCTTTTGGGGGCTTACCCCTATAACATAAAGCCGCTCCGAGGCCCTGTAAAAGCACCATAAACAAGGTTCAGCAAATCAAGTTTTGTTTCTTATTGGAACTCTGTGGTAAACGTCGAAAATTTGGTCTTTCAAGTTTTTTTTCAATCTTCAGCAAAGTCACCTCAAGTTCTTCCAAATCCGGGTCATTCAACTCAACCCAGGTCGATTTGCGCGTTATTCCAGGAAATATCATCATCGGCGAAAGCATAGATAACCACCGGGAACTCGAGCCCCTTTTGGTTGGAATGGTCATGATCTGCACGGCATCAGGCGATAGCGGCAGAACCACTGATAGCTTCGATTTTTTTGTTCCCAGTATTCCAGAAATCCGATATGGCAGGGTTCTTTCCTGTTGAAAACTTTAGCACCTCATCCAGCAAGAATTGAATGTAAAACGGGGATTTTCGATGCAGCCCGAAAATCCGGGATCAGTTCTTCGCAGGTATCGTACAAAGACATCCCAATGAAAATTAGCCGGATCAATTTCAAATCCTTTCCAGCCTCAGCAAGGCAACAAAACCGGATGGACTAAGTGCTTCATCATAAATCCGGTGAATATCAATTC
>JADJEQ010000040.1 GCA_016709025.1 Bacteroidales bacterium
CGCTGATCATCGACCGTATGGTCCCTTACACATCAAATCCATCGTAAAGGTGGCTGCCTTCGAGGGAACTGTCGAACTATCGTTTGCATCATTGAATTCGGTTTTGCCAGCCCTGTGGTAAGCCGTTCAAACAAAGCCTCGCATAGCCGTAAACCAAGTCGTTATAGCACGAAGGCTGACGACCGGTCACCAGCGAATTCCGTAAATGCCACCACCCTGACGTTTCTCCTCCGGTTGGAATGCTCAGCAGATAGGTTCCTGTTTTAACATAATACCTAAATACATAGTCCAATTTTTGGGTGATAAACCAAGCATCCACCAGTATTCCTTCTATCCACGATATTGATTTGATTACGGGAAGAGATGGAACGACAGGAGGAAAGTGAGGAATTCCCGGGTTGAGCGCCATTCAGGAACATATCCATCAAAGATCGGGGGAAATATCCGAAACTTCTTCGGCATCGGGACTTTTTTAGTACCACAAAGTCTGGAATCCGGGCGCCATTTCGCGTACGATCGGGCATTATTTCTTAACAAAGCCTCCCAGTTCCGCCGGGGAAGGTTTAACCTCTCCTGCTTTGTCCTTGTTTGCTTCTACTGACCGAATTCTTTGTAGGCTTCAATGGCATATTGACGACTAAAGAATCTCCCGCCCGTATAGTGCCATCAGAAATCATAATTCCTTCATTCCCGGACTGCCGCATCACTTTGCCGGCTTTGATCTGAGCAGTACCCAGAAAGGCAACAACTTACAATCCATAAGCAGATTGCCAGTAAGGGGATGCACCACCACACGTTTAAAGAACCTGGTTCTCATTGCTTTCAGGGCTGGTTCAAGCCGCCCCGGGTCTGCTCATCGCCGATAAGTTGTTATAACCGTTTCCAATGCTTGAATACAGGTTGAGGTACAACGGTCCGGTGACAGGGAAGCAGGTGTTTCAGCAACTTCCGACACGCATGCGCTTCTTGCCATCTGCTAACGGTTCACGAAGACGGTCGGACCCATCCTCATTGGACATGATGTACCGGGATTAAGCGACAACCCGGCACGGCGCAGCATCTTTATCAATTGAGCATCGCCCTTCTTTGAAGTTAATAGCAGGAGGTGTCGACACAAAAAACCGGAATATTCATTTCTATCCCACAACGGATCGCTTCAATAATCGAATCGGTTACCGAAAGGCAAAGCATTTCAACTTTCCCCTCATTCCCGTCATTGGCCGTATTAGGCGATCGGCAAATTCCAGAACTTGTTGGGAGATACTCCGAGTCTTCTTCCGGTAGTCCGCTCCCTGATCCATTGCTTGACTACTGCGGACTAAAGGATCGAGTTCAGCAGCAATGGCGTACGGACTATTCTATTGTCGTTTTTTGGCGCACTCAGCGGCCACCTTCATTTCTGAAATCCACCGCACGAACTGCGATCAGCCTGCTTTCCCATATCTTATCTCGAGCCTTTCTCCAGCGTTTTATATTTTCACCAATCAGTTGATTGGAAGCCTTAGCCAGATGATCTTTACCAACCCTAAGAAAAAGAAATTACATTTTAAGTCAGAACAACTTGAAAAACGGTATACGCATGATGATGTTTTGAACTGAGCTCATGGGCTGCCAGTTTGAATGCGGGGCCGAACACCATTGAGTCCATCCTGACCGAAAGGTTTGATGATGATCCCTGGCATTGCTGTGCTTAGAGTGTCCAGAAACCATCCAGCAAGCGGTTTGCCTCGCCATTGAAGCGCAAGAAATGTTCCACGGACCAACATCATCAAAATTTCAACTGAAGGCGGATAATCGCCTTCTCAGTGGCTTCATCCTTGAGAGAGGATAAACTCCGGAAACAGGTTGATGTCAGCTGAGTTGGTTGCTGCAATAAAGCGAAACCCATCGTGGGCATATACCCGTTCGCCAAAGCAGCATTGAATCAATATACCTTCGTTCGTCAAACACACTAACCAACAATGCCAGTGCCCTTGGGCCGGATTTTACCAATTCATAAATAAAACAGATTCCTCCGTTGGGGATCGCAACTAAAGCGGCAAGGCGACAACATAATCAAATCCATCCCCTTGTTTCCACGTGTCGCTGAACCTGACGGAACAGGCCAGGTCTTCGGCGGTAACATCCTCTGACTTTGAAAATACGCTTAAAATTGCATACCCGATGTTCTGGCAAGTTCATCATACCAGCCGGTTTTACCAACTTCCCAGGGCCACTTAACGGCAAGGGGCTCATCAGGCATTTGATCTCCCCGAAAGCCAGGCGGCCGTAATCAGGTTTTGACTTGCTTTCTGCCACCTGAGATAACTTTCAGAAATTCAAGTCTGAGGGTTGAATGGTAAATGGAAAGCGGTTTTGTCCAAGGACATTTTGTTCTCGTCCAAGCACTTAATGTTTGGTTTTTATTTGTTCATCAAAGTTACAATCTCGAATCCTGCCATCCCCAATAAATCAACATCCAGGGCTTACAAAAAACATCATGTAAAACATGATCGCTTCCATGAATACCTCAGATGATATCGAAGGGTTTCCATGAGTGGGGATACTTAAATTCATTTTTATCCATTGTTTAAATGGATGGGCGTGATTGATGCAAAATAATGCTATGCTCGGAAAACACCGTGGATGCTGAAATGAATGGTCACACAAATTCGGATGCGACAAACTTTCAGGTCAAAAACATCAATGCCCGTTGTCACCGCCGGTAAGCAAAGTTGATTGATAAAATCCATTGACCATAAATCACTGTTCCCGATTTTACAGGTGCTTACACAGTTCAGGTCAGGAAGTCTTTTTTATGTTACCATCAAAGCTGATGGTGCAGAAGTGATCACCACTCCAGGATCATTCTGATGGAAGAAACGTCCCTGCTATGGCAATGAAATTTGAATAAAACCTCTTTTGAGCCCAGGAAATGCACATGTCCAGTGATATCCGTAATCAGCAAAAATTGTGTTCCGCAGAGGCAGAATGTTCTGAGTTTTTTGTGCTAAACAGGGATGCAATCAGCGAAAGATCAGTTGTTCGGTAAGTTGTCAGATAACCGCTGTTGGAAATTACATACAGGATGTCGTTATACTCAAGACTCATTCCGCTTCTCAGCACCTCACTGTGAACGCCTGTCTCGGTAATAAGGCCCTGCAGCCTTCCATCCCCTGATATCCTTTTCTCACAATGTTTTGATTGCACAAAGGATCCAGATCAGAGTCATAGCTGAAAGCGTAACAGACTCTCCGTCAAAAGAGACTACCGCAGGCGGTGACCTGCCCATTTTGCGTCTGTAAGGCATAAGCGCTCCTGCAGACTGTAATAGTTTACCAGACGAACAGTTCCGTCCCACCTGGCCGAGATAATCTCATTGTTATGCATAAAGTCAGATTTCTTTACCAGTCTTTATGGGTTTGTGCTCCTCAACATGCCGGTGCCAAGGTTGAAAATGTGCACGCTGTTACCCGAAAGGTATGAAACCACCAGTGCATGGTCTTCTTTGTAATAGAACATGGATCTGATTCCGGAGTTATAGCTCCCCGATTTCATCCTGAAGTAAATATGATCACCTGAGTATTCGGCTAAGCCAACAGGGTCTGATTTTGTCAGCTCATTTTACCCGTGTCCCCGATCGTGAAAGACTAAATGAATCCATGATAAATAAGTTTTAATGATGATTATCAGACAATTTCGGATACCTTTTAGATTGAAGGCAAGCAGTGATTTCAGCACTTTTGCTTACAATGGATTGGTCCAGGTACACTATTTGCCGGGCCAGAAAGCTTTCGTGCATGTTTGCCAGATCTTCATCACAGATGTTTCTTGATTTGAAACTGGTATAATTCAAAGCCTGTATGGTTAAAAGCCGCTCATCCAGTTTTTTCTGAAGTCTGAACCGGGCTTCTTCAGGGTTCTCACCATGATTTTCAAAACCCCTGTCGATTGGCAAAATCCCAAAAACATTTCGAGCCCCTTCAGTTTCCTGTATAACAGCACCTTGCTCAGCAAATCGGTAAGCTTACTGTAATTCAGGAGGGTATCCGTCTGATTATCCGTAGAATCATTATAGATTTCCACCGAACTGATAAACAATTCGTTGAGCTCATTATGTTGTAATTCATTCGCCGGCAAGGTGAATTTCCCTGCAGTTTTTTAGAAATCAGTCTGAATATAAGTTTGATTTTTGTCCACAACTCTTTTCTGACTTTAAATTCCCGGATCCATTGATTTTATCATTTACAGAGTAGTTTCTTAGTGCTACCACCTTATCGTTTGATCTGGAATCAACGATGAAATTGTGTATTGGAGTCCAGTTCGGTTTCGTTGCTGACCTCCGGGTTGCGCGCAAGGATGAGCCTTATCTCCAATTGCCGGAGCACTTCCAGCTTTGATTCTATGACCCGTAACCATTGTTCGAATCTCTTATGGTATCTTTTGTTAACCAATTGAACCATACGATATTGAGAAAGGTAATGATCAGTAATCAACATCTGCCGGAACATACAGCCAATGCCCTTGCTCGTAGCTTCGGATACCTAGCTTGAAATTTACAATGCTGTATTCCGAAAGGAGCAAACAGGTAATTTAAACAACTTATTTCCAAGAATATAATTTAATACAGCCTCAAAAAAGAACCATCGAAATCAGTTGGTAAATCCGGCAGATATTTTCCAGTTAAGTTTAATCCCGGACAGGTAGGAATCAAGACCATTGCCAAATCCAGCAGTAAATGAAACTGAAACTTCGCGGTCAATATCCAGCAGCGTGGTTCCTGAATTGCCTATCTGATCCGGTGTATAATTCCACTCAAGCAGGACATAACCTTCAAATGCCTTTTTAATAATCAGGGTCAGCGCCTGAAAAGGATCAAGCTTGTTTGCAAATGCCAGCCCGATAATTATTTCGGATCTTCAATCTGATCGGCTATATTATCTGTTGACCCTTCATCAAAGCAAACCGGAAGAACTGAAACGAAATCTTCCTTATTTATGCTTTGACGGTCTTTTAAGAAGATCGTTTAAATCTCCTGATAACGGATAATAATCCGTTAAGAAATCATTTTCTCTCATAATTGGCAGAACCAATATGTACTATTTTATCCCTGTGCTAGATCAGTTCATCAGGTTTTCACTTTCCCGGTCAAAACCGGTTCCACCTTCTGATCAACTACCATATATAACTAACCATCAAGGTATTAAGAATTTTATTGATTGAGTAAGCTTGTGGAGATGATCAGAAATCATCTGCATCGGAGTGAGAAGAAGCATTGACAGACTAAATATTCATTATGATTGATTAAATACAGCCGGAACCAGAGATCTGAGACAGAGACGAACCTGGTAGATTATGAACCTGCAAAGACTGAATCAAATCAGATGCTATTTCTACCCGGAGAGTTGTACCTGATCTCGTACCCTGATTATGCGCAGTATGAAACCTGGTTAAAATCGTACAACTTTCGATTGTGGTATAAAAGGATCGAAAATCGAGCTTTTCAGGGCTTTGGGATTTGATCGTGAGAACGATCGTGACAAACGTAAAAAGCTGCCTCTGAACACCAACAGCACAGGGCATTTAAAAGGAGCATTTCTGCATTTCTGAACAACAGGTATTCAATGTCAGACCCTTGCTGTTTGCTGGTAGTCAACCAGCAATTGCTGAGTGATATTTCAGCCGGGATTTATTTGAAAAAAAACAGAAAATTCGATGCGCATTCCGGATGGAGGAATGATCCTGTACTTCAGTTAATAGAAGAAGCGGAAGAAAATCCGGCGATGGAGGAAATTCGTGAATCACTGCTTGGAAATTCGTATGATATACGATTGGCCAGGACTTTAGTACTGAAAGCTGCCAATTCAACTGAACCGGTTCTGATTCTGGGTGAGTCAGGCACGGGAAAAGATGTTGTTGCCAAACAGATTGTTAAGCATGACAAAAGTTCGGAAAGATATTTTCAAGTGTCAATTGCGCTGCTTACCGGATACATTGCTCGAAGGGGGAATTGTTTGGCTATAAGAAAGGAATCTTTACCGGTGCAAATATTGGAAAAACCGGTTTGTTTGTTGCCACTGAGGGAGGAACAGTTTTTCTGGATGAAGTGGGCGAATTGTCCCCTGCAAACCAGGCCAAACTTCTACTGGCCGTGGAATCAAACATAATCAGGCAGATCGGCTCCAACGAAAGCAAACAAACGAATTTCAGGATACTGGCAGCCACCAACCGCAACATCGACCACATGGTTATCCAGGAGCAATTTCGCGACGATCTGCTGCAAAGGCTCAATACAATCAGGATCAGCATACCTCCTTTGAGAAGTCATCCCGAGGACATCCCTATGCTCGCCGATCATTTCTGGTCGAAATTGTCAAAAAATCACACGCTTTCAGAAGAATTCCACCAGCAACTCAAAGCCTACAGCTGGCCGGGGAATGTAAGGGAGTTGAAAACCTTTTTAAACAGTGTAAGGGATATCTTCAGCGATATATCACCCGGTCCTCAACACTTTCACGCGATCTGGAAAATGCGTGCCGCAACGCCTCCCGGAACTACCAGGAGCGCTCAGCAGGATGCCTCAAAACTGCTCAGGCTGGATCGCAGCTTCGTCTGACCAATCCCAGAACATTATCAGGGCATTAAAGTTTCTGCCCGTCCGGTTTTGAATGGGGTCAAAAACTGAAATCAGCAAAAATGCTTACCGGCAATTAAAGACTTATATTTCAGGCCAGATTGTCCTGATTGATGGTGTGCCTTGAGCCGGTCTATTTCGCGGAATACGGTCTCTTCAAAGATATACTCGGTTCAGGTATCTGCTTGAAAAAATGGTGAATACCTGGCCGCCATCTGCCGGTCAGTTCGATCCGAATTGATAACCGGTTTGAAAAACCTTTACGAAATTATCACAAGGAAAATTCTTGAACTGGTATGGGGAAAACTGATCTTTAATGTTTGTTCCACCTAACTCTCTGAAACCTTACCTGCTTATTTTGGTGAATGATAGTACCGCGAATTCCATAAAAAAACAGGTCAAGGATGTGAATGATTTCACTGCTTCAGTGTTTTACGAACACCCAACCTCCACCACCTCTACCTCCCCTTCCAGGTAAACCAGCCATGCCCTGATGCCGGGATAGCCCATTTCGCTGAGCAATGAAGCATAGTGTCTTACCTGCCCCTGATGCGAATCCATTGGCTTTCCGGATTTGTAGTCGATGATATCCGTATATGAATCGTGAAATACAATCCTGTCGGGTCGAAGACTTTTACCTCCGGGAGCCAGGATTTCCGTTTCTGCGGCAACCTTACCACTACCATCGAAAAACGGGATTATATCCGGATGCTCAAGGATCTCTAGAAGTTTTCCCGGAGAGGACGCATCGATATCCGAGACAATGCCTGCTGCACCAGCCTCACAACAGCATGTTCTACATCGGCGGCTGTAGAAATCATCGACAATGCCAGGTGCAGAAGATTACCGCCGGCCTGTCCACCAATGGGGCTTTCAGCCTGCCACACCTGAGGAGCACGACCGGCAAAAATCAACCTGTTCCGCCAGTCGCTGCTAAGAAAATCATTCATGAAAGTATCGTCATCCGGAATGAACGTTTTCGCAGCATTGACATCCACTTCCTTCCCAAATTCAAAAATCGTTTTTTCGGGCGAAAGAATTTTAGCGTACTCAAGAAAGGCGTACAATAAACCAGTAACTGATTTCAGTTCTCCTGGTCTTTGGGTGGTTTACCCCGATAACATAAAGCCGTTCCGAGGCCCTGGTAAAAGCCACGTATACAAGGTTCAGTAAATCAAGCTTTGTCTTGCTGAACTCAGTAGTATAAATGTCTGAATATCTGGTCTTTTCAAGTTTTTTATCAATCTTCAGCAAAGTCACCTCAAGTTCTTCCAAATCCGGGTCATTCAGTTCAACCCAGGTCGATTTGCGCGTTAACCTTGAAATATCATCATCGGCGAAAGCATAGATAACCACCGGGAATTCGAGCCCTTTGGATTTGTGAATGGTCATGATCTGCACTGCATCAGGCGACAGCGGCAGAACCACTGAAAGTTTTGATTTTTTTTGCTCCCAGTATTCCAGAAATCCGGATATGGCAGGGTTCTTTCCGGTTGAAAATTTGAGCACCTCATCCAGCAAGAATTGCATGTAAAGCGGGGATTTCAGATGCAGCCCGAAAATCCGGATCAGTTCCTCGCAGGTATCGTACAAAGACATCCCACGAAAATTAGCCGGATCAATTTCAAATCCTTCCAGCCTCGGCAAGGCAACAAAACCGGATGGACTAAGTGCTTCATCATAAATCCGGTGAATATCAATTCCAGTATTGTCAGGCTTTTGAAACAGATAGTTCACCACAGCAGCCCGGCTGATCATATGATCCCAGTCAGAGAGAAATATCAGAAAATTAATCAGAAAGTTAACCTCCGGCGATTGGGCGAGCAACAGGCTATCAGAAGAAACAACCTTTACCCCGTTTGCATTGAGAAAGAAGCAACACCGGATGAATTCCTGTTTGAGTTCTCCGACCAATTTTAATACCCTGGAGTAATTGTGGTCATCAAAATCCTTCTTCTCACCGCTAAAAAGTTCAATACTCACAAAGCCGCCGGTATTCGCAGGATTTGTTTTCTGCACCACGCCCTCTATACTTCCGGAAATTCAGGAAGAAAAGTACCGGCTGCATAAGCAAAGAACTTGTTATTGAATTCAACCACTTCGCATTTCGACCTGAAGTTGAGTCGAGCTGGCTTGCTGAGTATTCACGGGCAAGCACCTGAGCCGCTGCTGCAATATCGGGTTCCTTTAGGATTTTTTATCTCCAGGCAGCCTCTACTTGCTCTACTTCCCCGTTCCTGAACCGGTAAATCGCCTGCTTACCGTCGCCAACAATCATATTCGAGCCATCATGTGAAAGTGAGTTTTCTACCAATGGAAGCAGGTTGTTCCACTGAAGCACCGAAGTATCCTGAAATTCGTCGATCAGGTAATGGCTGAACTTCTCCCCGGTTCGTTCGTAGATGAAAGGTACAGGTTCATTTTCCACAATCGAAGCGATGATGCGGTTAAATTCAGCGATCGAAATCACATTCCGGTCTTTTTTAACGGCCTGAAGCCGCTGGTTCAACTCTCCCAAAACGGCCATGGGATAAAGATTACTGCGGATATTCCTGTATAGAATAAATTTGCTTCCCGCATCTTTGGAATAAGCTTCAATTCTCCGGTATATCGCGGTGAGCTGTTCTGAAATATCAAGGATCGCATTGCCTTCGGGTTTCTTTTGTGCTTTACTGCTGAGCCAGGCGCCTTCATTGATTGTCTTAAGCACAAAAGTATTGGGCTCCGAAGCACTGTCGGTATCCCCGGGCGATCTTACTGAAATACCATAAATACCCGGTTTCCCTGAAAAGCACTCAGGATCAATTCCATGGCTTTGAATAAGCTGCAAAGCTTCATCCGCCAGACTCTTCAGGAAGTTTCGTAGAAGTCAAACTGATTCAGTTTCCGGTTGACCGAAGCCAGTTTTTCAGAAGTAAACTCGCCCAGCCGGGGAATAAGTTCTGCTGTTTCTTCTCCGAAAGGTTGTCGCTGAACTTTAGCAGATCCCGCTCTATCTGCCAGCTTTCATCACTTTCTGCCCTTTCCTGTACAAACTTTACCAGGATATCGGTAACAAACCCATCCTTTCCGACATCCGATAGCAACGAATCCACGGTTTCAACCTGAAGCAGGGCTGTGTCCATTTCTATATCAAAGTTCATCAGCTTCAGGTCGAAGGAGAATGAGCGGATGATCCGGTGCATAAAACTGTCGATGGTCGACACGGCAAAATCACCGTAGTTGTGCAGAATCAGAGTCAAGACCTTTGCTGCATTTTCCCGGATTTCAGGATACTCTAATCCGTTTTTTCCCTGAGACTGTTAACCAGATGACTGTACTTTTCAGGAATTTCATTTTCTTCAAAGGATGAAAGCACTTTAAGGTTTGAAACAATGCGGTGCTTTATCTCATTTGCAGCTTTGTTGGTAAAGGTAATCGCAAGAATATTCCGGAACCTCGACGGCTCTTTCAAAACGATCTGCAGGTAAACGCTGATCAGGGTGTATGTTTTGCCGGAGCCGGCCGAGGATTTGTAAACCAGGAAGTTGTTCATGAATTTCTAATTTCTAATGTCTAATTTCCAATGTCTCCTGACTATCACAGGTTGAGGTTGACCCTTTCCCGCATGTGCGGGACTCAGGAAGTGACAAATCAGGTTGAGAGTCAAATTGTTAAGCCAATCAGAGCTGGAGTTGAATGTGCGGAACCAGGTTGATAATAAATATGAAATTACAGTAACCTGATAAGGCGTGTACCTTAACCTTAAACAACTAACCTTAACCTTAACCTTAACCTTAACCTCAACCTTAACCAAACCTGGCCACTTTCCTGAGGTGACAGCAGAACAAAAGTAATCAATGAAGTGCATCCGGACAGGAGAATCAGTCAAAGAGTCAAACACGTCTTAAATCCTATATTTGCACTTCATATTGAAAATCCGATTTACGCATGAAAGACAGCAACCTAGTTTATGGCATGAGACCGGTTATTGAAGCCATAACAGCCGGGAAAGTAATTGACAGAATCATCATGCAGCAAGGGCTGAAGGGTGAGTTGGTACCTGAATTAGGAAAACCATCAGTGAAAATGATATTCCCTTTCAGTACGCACCGGTTGAAAAGCTTAACCGGCTTGTGTGGAAATCATCAGGGAGTAGTTTGCTTTCTTTCGCCCATCGAATTTCAACCGATTGAGAACCTGTTGCTTTCGGTATACGAAAAAGGTGAAGTTCCTTTCTTTGTGATTCTCGACAGGGTCACAGATGTGCGCAACATGGGCGCCATTGCCCGCACGGCAGCCTGTGCCGGGGCTCATGGCCTGATCATTCCCGACAAGGGAGGAGCACCCATAAATGCGGATGCCATGAAAACTTCGGCCGGCGCTTTGTCAATCCTGCCGGTTCACCGGAGTGCAAATCTCAAGGATACCATCGACTATCTGAAGAAAAGCGGTTTGAGAATTGCAGCCGCTTCTGAAAAAGGAACTAAAAACTATTATGACGCTGATTTCACCGGCCCTCTGGCGATCATCATGGGCTCGGAAGAAGACGGCGTGTCGGGCGAATACCTGCGCCGCTGTGACGATGTGGTTAAAATTCCGATGCGCGGAACCATTGAATCACTGAATGTTTCGGTAGCTGCTGGTATTTTGCTGTTTGAAGTCGTTAAACAACAGACTTTCAAGTAAGTCTAAGTCTAAAAAGTCTAAAGTAAAATTAAGAGAAATTAATATTTAATGTTGCCATAGAAATTCAAGGCAAAAGCTCAAAGCTCAAAGTAGCAAAAGTAAATATCTGGTTGTGATGTTAATAACATAACATGCGGTATGTCAGGCTGAGAAAGTCATAAAAGGATTCGCTTAATATGAAATTTGAAAGGTAAATTTTAACCTATTAAGGTGGACAGCGGGCTGTAAATAGTAAAAAGTTTAAAGTAAAAAGCCTGTATGAATCTGGCGAAACTGATTAAAGAAACCGGTAACGACCAGCAGAAAATATTCTGGTTGCTTACGGGGTTAATTCTGCTTGTTGCCCTGGCGCTTCGGGTAACAGGTCTGGGGTTCTCCTACTCAAACGATGAGGTTTGGTGCCCTGGTCAGGAGTAAGGTTTGATTCGTTTCCGAACTGGTTGACAAAGGATTTTACGTGGATGGTCACTCGGGCGGTATACAGGTGTTTTGTATTATTGGGTAAAACTGTTTGGCATGGGCGAGTGGGCGGTCAGGCTACCATTTGCCATCGGCGGTGTTCTGGCAGTTTATTTCGCGATCAGGGTGTTTACCAGATGGTTTGGGCCAACAACAGGTTTATTGACCGGGGCTTTTATGGCCTTTCTTGAATTTCCGCTAGTTTACAGTCAGATAGCCAGGCCATATGGCGCCGGACTGTTGTTCAGCATGATGATGACCTGGTTCTGGACCCGCCTGCTGTTTGATGAAAAGCCAAAGTCATTAGTTGCTGTTGCTTATGCAATCACTGCATCGGCCTGCATGTACACACATTATTTCAGCTTTCTTTTCGCCCTGATCGTCAGGATTACAGGGGCTTTTCTTCCTCTCCGCAAAACCTTACCATATTATGTAAGGTGCCGGCGTTGTAGCTGCATTGCTGTTCACCTCATATTTATATAACGCTCAACCACCTCAGCATCGGAGGCGTAGGTCTTTGGCTTGCCAAACCTGAAAACAACTGGTTGCTCACCCATATCTGGTATATCTTTAATGAGTCAGCCCTGATCTCCCTGATTGCCGGCGCCCTGGTTCTAGCTTCGTTCATTTATGCTTTCAGAAGTCTCCGGCTGAAGCAGATTCACTTTTTCTCCCTGATCTTTTGCAGTTCCTTTTAACCAGGCTTCTTTTGTTCACGGATGGTCAATCCGGTTTTGCAGCATAGTGTACTGATCTTCACCTTTCCGTTTCTGATTGCCTTGTTGTTTTCCTTTGCCGATAAACTACCTTCCCGGATTAATTCAGTTGTCATTATTTTTGTCCTTTTTGCCGGCACTTTTCAAACCATAGCCGGAAACCGGTATTACAGTAAACAGCATTTCGGAGAATTTCGCGGGGTTGCCAAGCCATAGACCTTTGGAACCGGACTTACGGCGAACAAAACATTACAAGGGCGGTCAGCGTCAACAATCCATGGTACCTTGATTTTTACTTCTGACAGGACGACAGGCGGCCGGACATCTTTTTCGCAATACGAAAACCGCGGAGGTCTGCATCTCGACACCCTCGCGAGAATTCTTGATACCTGCCGCACACCTTATTTTATATATGCATGGACCAAGCAGGTTCCCTTTGAAGTCAACGATATGATTTTGGCCAGATTTCCCTGTGTGGCCGGGCAGGTTAATTTCGATGAATTATCCGAAGCAACACTTTTCAGTAAATTAGCCCTGAATTGCATCAATGAAAAACCCGACACCCTTTATAAAGATACTTTTGACCCCGGATTCTGAAGATTGACAGCCTGGAATACAGTCCGGGATACAAGGTCTGGCATCGGACCTGCTAAAAGGAATACCGATCGGTTATCAGGATAATCTTATTGCTACTGTAGATGTTTTCAGATACAGCTGAGACAAGCGCTCTGTTGGTTGTTTCATTTGAAGATGAAAACGGCGAATCAGTGCAATGGCAGGGTGCCCGCGCTGATTTATTCTGCAGGCCGGGTTACTGGAGCAAAGTCAGGCTTTACAGTTCCTCCAGGGATGAAAAATAATCAATAGTCATACTAAAGTTTATTTCTGGAATCCCAAAAAAGTAAGCTTCTGATAAGGAATCTTACCATAACGCTTGAAAAGCCGGTCATTTCAAACAATCAACTACAGCTAAAATGAAAACGCCCACTTTTCATCTCCTTTTTATAACCTTGCTTTCAAGGCTCCTCCTGGCGTGTCAGCGGGAGAAAATTGAAAACTACCCCGATGGTAAGCTTAAATCTGTTCAACAGTTCAAAGGAAAAAACAGCACGGAATCTCAACCTGGTATTATGAAAACGGTAAAAAAGCAACTGGAGGCCGAGTATTCAGAAGACAAGCTGAACGGTAAATCGGTCCAGGTGGCATGCCAATGGTCAAAAGGAATCGGTTGAAAATTATTCAATTGGATTAAGGAATGGTATGGTGATCACCTGGAATACTTCAGGAATAAAAATTGATGAAAGAACATACCACAACGATACGTTGCATGGCGCATACGGCTTTACCATGAAGAACGGGATGGTGATGATTGAGGAATTATGAGATGGGATTGTTTGACAGTACCTGGACCTAGTTCAATGAGTTTGGTTTCAAGATCGGCGATGCCACATTTAAGAAAGGATCGGGGATTCAACGGGCATTTCACCTGAACGGGAAACTCTGGAGGCAGATCCATACTCCGGCAATAAACGCAATGGCGTGAAGAAGGAATTCAATCAATCAGGAAAACTGACAAAAGAGACAACTTATACAAATGATGTCGTTACCGGGGTGACAGAATACTGAAAATTTCGTTTCTTTGCAATCGTTTGCGAAAGTGCTTCAACAGGTTACGGATTTCCTCAGATAACCGTTTAGAATCTTTCTAAAGTAGCTGAAAACGAAAATTTTAACTTAGTGTAAGCGTAAAAACAGTAAGGCTAAAATAAGTAGCTTTAAATTTGGAAATTACATTTTTATAACATAAATTTGCACTGTTATTTAGTTAACACTGTTACAAAATTCACATAAGTTAATCATCCTAAAACATCCACAAGATGAATCTGGAAAAAATCATGACCGACCTGGGAAAAACATCCGGGTGAAGTTGAGTACTTGCAGGCAGTACGCGAAGTTTTGGAGTCCATTGAAGATATCTACAATGAGAACCCGCAGTTTGAATCGGCAGGCATTATTGAGCGCATCGTTGAGCCCGACCGTATCTTAACCTTTAAAGTTCCCTGGGTTGACGACAATGGCAAAGTTCATGTCAATCTTGGTTACAGGATTCAGTTCAACAACGCGATCGGCCCATACAAAGGCGGTTTACGTTTCCACCCGAGTGTGAACCTCAGTATTCTGAAATTCCTCGGCTTCGAACAGATTTTCAAGAACAGCCTCACCACCCTTCCGATGGGCGGCGGTAAAGGCGGAAGTGATTTTGACCCAAGGGCAAATCGAATGCTGAAATCATGCGTTTCTGCCAGTCGTTTATGCTTGAACTGTGGAAAATGATCGGACCGGAAACCGACGTTCCCCTGCAGGCGACATTGGTGTTGGCGGACGTGAGATAGGATTCATGTATGGCATGTACAAAAAACTGACCAGGGAGCATACCGGCGTTCTTACCGGCAAGGGTATCAACTGGGGCGGTAGCCTGATCAGGCCGGAAGCTACCGGCTTTGGTGCAGTTTATTTTGCACATGAAATGCTGAAGACCAAAAACCAGGATTTCAAAGGAAAAACCGTTGCAGTCAGTGGATTTGGAAATGTTGCATGGGGTGCTGTTCAAAAGGTTACCGAACTTGGTGGTAAAGTAGTTACCATCTCCGGTCCTGACGGATACATCTACGATCCGGATGGCATTTCAGGTGAAAAGATTCACTACATGCTCGAACTCAGGTCATCAAACCAGGACATTGTTAAACCATATTCCTACGAATTCCCGAATGCTCAGTTTCATCAGGGCAAACGCCCATGGGAAGTCAAGTGCGATGTTGCATTGCCTTGCCACGCAGAATGAGCTTGGGAAAGAAGATGCATTGACCCTCATTAAGAATGGTGTGATGTGCGTTGCTGAAGGTGCCAATATGCCTTCAACCCCCGAAGCCATTGAGGCATTCCAGGAACATAAGGTTATGTTTGCTCCGGGTAAAGCCGTTAATGCCGGTGGTGTTGCCACTTCCGGACTTGAAATGTCGCAGAACTCAATGAAACTGAACTGGGCAACCGAAGAAGTTGATATGCGTCTGCATCAGATTATGAAAGCATTCATGAGCAATGTGCAAAATACGGAACACAGCCCGACGGTTGCATTAATTATGTAAAGGCGCGAATGTTGCCGGCTTCCTGAAAGTGGCCAATGCAATGCTCGATCAGGGCGTGCTGTAAATAATTGCCTGGTATTTTACGATGTTGGATAACCCAGGCCCCGGATTTCCGGGGCTTTTTTTATCTCTGCACCAAAGATTATTTTGCATGCGGTATAACTACCACCATTGTGAGCTGAGCGCCCATGCTGACATGCATCTTAATACTATAATCTATCAGCAACAGGCTTTAAAGGACTTTTAGGACAAAAAGACAAATTTTTTGTCCCTATTTTGTCATTTTTATCCTTGATTTTTTTTATTAATTCTTGCGTTAGTCCTTCTTTCTTTTAATCCCCCCATCTGGCGCGCGTCCCCTGACGCGTGAGTAACTGGTGCGCGTCCCCCGATGCATGAGCAGCTGGCGCGCGTCCCCCGACGCGTGAGCAGCTGGCGCGCGTCCCCTGACACGTGAGCAGCTGGCGCGCTGACGCGTGCCATCCTTACCTTATTGTATTCATCTGCAAACTCAATAATTCAACATTCAACAGCCCAACCTTGCCGGGTAATTTACAGCTGAACTAAATTTATAATCCCATGGCAGACTACATAACCCATATTCAACTGGATTGTTATGGATATAGGACAGCTTTTGCAAAAGGAATTTATTACTGAATATTATTTTAGCCATGTTGCCATCCTGCCATACCTTATAGTTTTTATACGCTTTAAGTTTTTTCGGCTTTACTAAATTGATCAAGTATTTGTTGATATCCACCGGGTTTCTCATCTTCAAGTTTTTTCACTATAGCTCTGGAAGTAAATTTCTTTAAATCACGCAATATCTCAGATACTGTAAACGGTTCATTCACTTTGACTATCATATGCACATGGTTTGGCATAACGCAATACCCATAAACAACAAGACCCTTATTTTCTGGTAAAACTGAATGTTATCAATGATTATCTGCTTAAATGAGTCATCTTCCAATACTTTGACCCACTCCACAATAGTAAAAGTAACGAAATATGCTTTATTGCCTTTTTGAATTTTGTATTTATCGGACATGATGGCTAAAGGTAGTAAATATTCATATGCCGGGGCACGCGTCAGGGCACGCGTCAGGGGACGCGCGCCTGCTGAGGGGACGCGCGCCGACTGCGGCTGGTTACAAATGCGCTGTTTACAATTAATGATCATCGGTTTATTTAAAAAAGACGGCTAATTACTACTTTTGTTAAAAATATCACCTAAAATAGTAAAGAAATGCAATCTTTCAACACCATTGAAGACATCCTGATTTTCGCCATCGGAGCCGAGCAGGAAGCTGCCGACTTTTACCTCCGTTTATCGGGTCAATCGGAAAGCACCGTAATGAAACAGGTTTTCAATCAATACGCGCATGAAGAACTGGGGCACAAAACCAAACTCATGAAAATCAGGGAAAAAGGCTTTGCGGGAATACCCGCTGAGCAAATAAAAGATATGAAGATGAGCGATTACATAGTGGATGTGATTCCGGGACCATCCATGTCCTATACAGATGTGCTGGCACTCGCTATGAAAAAGGAGAAAGCTGCTTTCCGCCTTTACCTTGATCTGGCTTCGAAAGCACAAACCGAAGAAACCAGTGCATTGTTCAATTCACTCGCACTGGAAGAGGCGAAACATAAGCTCAGGTTCGAACTCGAATACGACCGGCAAATTCACAAAGGAGAATAAGAATTCATTGAAAATTAACACCTAAGCTGTCTCAAAAATGAGACAGCTTTTTTTTTATTTATTCAGATTACTTTTAAATAGAAACCGGATTAATAATAACTATAACCTCTTGAGTAACCCGAGAATCCAAACACAAATCAGCCTATGAAGACATTTAAATCAGTTGATGAAATCCTGCATTTTGCTGTCAGTTCAGCACAGGAAACGGCGCACTTTTTCACAAGTTTATCAAAACAGGCCCGAAATGCCAGGCTAAAACAGGAATTTGAAAAATATGCCCGCGAAGAGTTTGCTTACATGGTAAGATTGGCCAAAGTAAGGGAAATTGCCCCACTTGGCATCTCCGGTAAACAATTGAAAGATTTGGTTATCAGCGACTACCAGATAGATCTGAACACCGCCAGGGAGTTAAAATATTCAGAAGCCCTTGTTATGGCAATGCGTAAAGTTAGGGCATCGCTCAAACTTTACCTCGATATTGCCTCAAGAACACCCAACGATGAAATTCAGTCTGTATTCAGATCATTGGCGAATGAAGAGGCTAAACATAAACGTAGATTCGAAATAGAATACAACGAATCTATTTTGCTGAGATGACAGGAATTACTGCGTTCCTGGTAAAGCCCGCTCCTCAGAGCGGGCTTTTTTTATTTTTAGTAAAACAGGACTCCCCGCAACGCGGATTTGATTAATTTTGCAGTGAAATGAACCGAGAAGAACCGCAAACCAGTTATGCAATTTATCAATCCTAATATTCTTTTTGCACTTCTGGCGGTGCTTATACCGGTTGCCATACATCTTTTCAATTTCAGGAAATACCGGAAGGTATATTTCAGCAATGTCAGTTTCCTGAAAGAACTTCAGCAGAAGACCCAGAAGCAATCCCAACTGCTTCATCTGCTGGTGCCTCTCATGCGAATCCTCTCTATCACTATGCTGGTTCTTGCATTTGCCCAGCCTTTTATTCCCTCCAAAAAGCAGTCATTGCCCGGCCAGATCAGCGTCGTCAGCATATTTGTTGATAATTCGTTTAGTATGGAAGCCGCAGGAAGCAAAGGCCGGTTGTTGGATGAAGCCAGGTCAAAAGCAGCAGAAATAGCAGCAGCCTACAAAACGGATGATCTGTTTCAACTGCTTACAAATGATTTCTCCGGAAAACATCAGCGCCTGGTAACCAAAGAAGAGTTTCTGGAAATGCTACCGGAGGTAACTGCGTCGCCTGCTGTAAGAACACTTTCAGAAATTACCTCAAGGCAACAGGACCAGCTCTCAACCCACCGCTCTGTTTCAAAATTTGCCTATGTCATCTCTGATTTTCAGCAAAGTACAGTTATGTCAGGGCTTCCAAAAGGGAGTTTGCAGGATAGTTATGATCTGATTCCGCTGAAATCATCCGCAAATAAAAACATTTATATAGATTCCTGTTGGTTCAGCAATCCGGTAATACAGTTAAACCGGACTTCCACAATAAATGTTAAAATCAAAAATACTTCTGACGATGACCTGGAGAAAATCCCGGTAAAACTGATGATAAACGGCCGCCAGCGCGCTGTTGCTGCCGTTAATATCAAGGCCGGCAGTTCTTCGGAGGTAAGTTTACCCTTTGCCAACCCGCAGCCGGGCATTATGGAAGGGTTGATTGAAATAAGCGACTACCCGGTTACTTATGACGATATTTTTTACTTTGTTTTCAAGGTTTCCGATAAAATCCCTGTGTTGGTTGTGAACGGGGGTGATGAAAATTCGTACCTCAATTCAGTATTCAAACTTGATTCAGTCATCAATCTGACGCAGGTTGTTGCCGGGAAAACAGACTACTCATCTTTTCCGGAATACCGGCTAATCGTATTGAACGATCTCAGAACAATAACATCAGGCGCTATCCAGGAATTATCCCGGTTTGTTACACAGGGAGGCAGTTTATTGATTTTCCCGGCGCATAATGCAGATATACCTGTTGTAAACCAATTACTCTCTTCCCTGGGAACTGACCTGATTGAAGTATTGGATTCAGCCAACAGTAAGGTTAGCCAGATCAATACCAACCATCCTGTTTTCAGTGATGTATTTGAAAAAGTGGTCTCAATCCCGACAATACGGACCTCCCACTGATCAGAAGTCATTTCAGATTATCGGCCATCAGTAAAGGAACTTCACAAACACTGCTAGGATTGAACAACGGCGATCCTTTGTTGATCGCGCAAAGCAAAGGTGAAGGCAAAGTTTACCTGAGTGCTGTTCCGGCCAATGATAAAGCAGGCAACTGGCCCCGGCATGCCCTTTTTGTGCCTGCGATGCTGAATATTACTTTTATGAGCGAAAATGTGATGCCCATGATGCACTACACAGGCAAACAGAGCGGCATTAACCTCGGGAATCTTAAACCAGCCCAGGACAATATTTTCAGAATTACAAAATCAGACGGTTCTGCAGGTTTTATTCCTGAATTCCGGAGAGTAGAAGGACAGAGCATGATCTTCATGAACGATCAGTTAAAAGATGCTGGTATTTTCAAAGTAACAAGCGGTGATGAAATATCTACTTTGCTTGCTTTTAACTATGATCGTAAGGAATCAAACCTTAAAGTGGCTACTCAGGATGAACTGGAAGAATTTGTAAAGAAAAATGACAAATTCGAAATAATTGAAGCCGGGCTTAAGCCATTGGATGAAATAATTTCAAATAAGAATTCAGGGCAAAGGCTCTGGAAGTGGTTTATAGTTTCCGCTCTTTTGTTTATTATTGCGGAAGTATTATTGCTACGATTTTATGGAAAGCGAAACAGCCAGGTAAAAAGCTGACAGGAAGAATAATTGCGTACAATGCGGAGTGAATGATGGAAGAAAATACAGATTTAAACGGCAGCGAAGAAAACCCTGCAGAGGAATTACCAGAGGTTACATCAGACGCTGAATCCGGCGACCTGCACAAGACCATACAGTTATCGGGCATGTACCAGAACTGGTTTCTGGATTATGCATCGTATGTTATCCTCGAAAGAGCAGTTCCCGAAATACTGGATGGGTTAAAACCTGTACAGCGCAGGATTATGCATGCCATGCACGACCTCGATGACGGCCGTTTCAATAAAGTGGCCAACATCATTGGCCATACCATGAAATATCACCCCCACGGTGATGCTTCCATCGGGGATGCTTTGGTACAACTTGGCCAGAAAGACCTGCTGGTTGAAACCCAGGGAAACTGGGGTAATATACTCACAGGCGACAATGCGGCTGCAGCCCGTTACATCGAAGCCAGGCTCAGCAAATTCGCGCTTGAGGTACTCTTTAACCCCAAAACCACCCGCTGGAAATTATCTTACGACGGACGAAACCGCGAACCCGTAACCCTGCCCGCAAAGTTTCCGCTGCTGCTGGCCCAGGGCGTAGAAGGCATTGCCGTTGGGCTTGCCTCCAAGATATTGCCGCACAACTTCAATGAACTGATCGAAGCATCTATCAGAATTCTTCAGGAAAAAGATTTTGACCTGCTTCCTGATTTCCCAACCGGAGGCCTGGCCGATTGTTCAAAATACAACGAAGGATTACGTGGAGGCAAAGTAAGGCTCAGAGCCCGTATTAATCAGGTAGATAAAAAGGTACTGGTGATTTCGGAAATTCCGTTTGGCACTACTACCGGAAGCCTGATCGACAGCATTGTGGCAGCAAGTGAAAAAGGTAAAATCAAAATCAGGAAGATTGACGACAATACAGCCAGCACCGTTGAGATTGTCATTCACCTGATGCCCGGTGTTTCGCCCGATACAACAATAGATGCACTCTTTGCTTTTACCGACTGTGAAATCTCCATTTCACCCAACAACTGTGTAATACAGGAAGGCAAACCAAGATTTATAGGGGTGAAAGAAATCCTGCGTGAATCTACCCGTTATACCGTTGATCTTCTGAGGGCTGAACTCAATATACGCAGGGCGGAGCTGATGGAAAACCTGCTGTTTGCCTCGCTCGAGAAAATATTTATTGAAAACCGGATTTATCATGAAATTGAAGAATGCGGGAGCTGGGAAGAGGTGATTACAACCATCGATCATAGTCTTGAGCCCTACAAACCGCAGTTCTATCGTGAAATCGTAACCGACGACATTCTCCGGTTAACGGAAATAAAAATCAAACGGATATCGAAGTTCAACTCGTTTAAAGCGGATGAATACATCAAAAACCAAAGCGATGAAAAAGCCCAGGTTGAACACTACCTCGATAACCTTACCGAATATGCCATCGAGTATTTCCGGAATATCAAACGCAAATATGGTAAAGGCCGCGATCGGCGGACCGAACTGAGGAGTTTCGACACCATCGAAGCCGTGATGGTGGCTGCTGCCAATCAAAAACTTTATGTAAACAGGGTTGAAGGTTTTGCAGGCACCAGTCTGAAAAAGGATGAATTCGTCTGCGATTGCTCCGATATCGATGATATCATAATATTCAGGGAAGATGGCACAGTGATCGTCACGAAAGTGGCCGAGAAGGTTTTCGTTGGCGAACAGGTGATTCACATCGATGTTTTCAGAAAGAATGATGAGCGCACGATATACAATCTGGCATATCAGGATGGCAAAACCGGCGGTGTATATGTAAAACGGTTTGCCGTAGTAGGGGTTACCCGCGACAAGGAATACAACCTTACCAAAGGGACAAAAGGCTCGAAAGTATTGTACTTTACGGCAAACCCCAATGGAGAGGCTGAAATTATAAAAGTCATTTTAAAGCCCCGTCCAAAACTTAAAAAGCCTGTTTTTGACTTTAGCTTCAGCGAACTGGCCATAAAAGGCCGCAATTCGCAGGGGAATATCCTGACCAAATATGCAGTTAAGAAAATCAGCCAGGCAGAGGCAGGAGTATCCACGCTCGGAGCCCGTGATATCTGGTTCGACGATTCAATCAGGCGACTGAATACAGAAGGCAGGGGACGTCTGCTGGGCGCTTTCCTGGGCGATGACAAAATCCTGACGATTATGCAATCAGGACATTACAGGCTATACAACTTCGATATCTCCAACCACTTTGATGAAGACCTGCTGATCATTGAGAAATTCAATGAGAAAAAGCCTGTGAGTGTTGTATATTATCATGCAGAAAAGGAGTTTTACTATCTCAAACGCTTCCAGGTTGAAGTAACGGATAAAAAAACCGACTTTATTGGTGAAGAGCCCGATTCGAAACTGATCCAGGTTTCAACTGAATGGTTACCCAGGTTCCTGATTGTCTTCGATGAAAAGATCAATAACCGGGCAATCGATGATGAAGAAGTGGAAGCATCTGCCTTTATTGATGTTAAAAGTCATAAGGCGAAGGGTAAAAGACTTACTACCTTTGCTGTTAAGAAGATTAAAATGCTCGATCCCCTGCCCTATCAACCTGAAGAAGAAGAGGCTGAAACAGTTGTAGAAGAAATAACGGAGACCGTGCCCGAAAAACCGGTTGAACTTCCATCGCACGATCACAAGCCCCCGATTGACGATGATGCAGTTCAAATGACCCTTGAATTTTAACTCCAAACGAATAAATTGAACAGAGAATGAAAGACGAAAAAGTGCTTGATGTTACGAATAGCGTAAAATGGATTGGTGTGCTTGATTATGACATTGTAACCTTCGATGTTGTAATGGAGACTGAATATGGGACTACTTACAATTCATATTTTATTGATGCAGACAAAAAAGCCATCATCGAAACCACAAAGGACAGGTTCCGTGATGTATACCTCAACAAGGTAAAGGCAGTTTGCGATCCGGCAACCATCGAATACATCATTCTCAATCATACCGAACCGGATCATTCAGGATCTCTGGACGACCTGTTGAAAATAGCGCCCAATGCGACTGTTGTAGGCAGCGGAAACGCCATCAGATACCTGAAAGACATGCTCGGTCATGAATTCAGGCACATGCAGGTGAAAGACGGTGACACCCTTTCACTGGGCAATAAAACGCTTAAATTCATAGGTGCTCCCCATCTCCATTGGCCTGATACGATTTACACCTACCTTCAGGAGGAAAAGATTCTTTTTACCTGCGATTCTTTCGGGGCTCACTACTGCAACGAACTTATGTTTGATGACCTCGTTGGAAATTACGACGATGCTTTCAGGTATTATTTTGATGTAATCCTGAGGCCTTACAGCAAATATATGCTGAAAGCAATTGAAAAGATCAGGTCTTTGGACATCGATCAGATTTGCACAGGACACGGCCCTATCCTCAGATCTACATGGAAACAAAGGGTTGATCAATCGGAAGCAATGGCGCTTGAGGCCAGAAATCTGCCAGAGAAGCGAAGGATATTTATGCCGTACGTATCGGCTTATCATAATACGGCGATACTTGCTGAAGCCATTGCCGAAGGCATACGCAGTGCAGGTGAAATAGATGTGCATTTAACAGATATTGAAAATGCGGAGCTCAGTTTTATTGACGATCAGATATCAAGGGCTTCCGGACTGATCATCGGATCACCCATCATAAACCAGAACATTCTCCTTCAGATTTACCAGGTTTTTGCCCTTATAAACCCATTGCGCGATAAGGGAAAACTGGGCGGGGCTTTCGGTTCTTACGGCTGGAGTGGTGAAGGTTCGAAAATTATAGAATCAAACCTGACAAACCTGAAGTTGAAACTTTTTGGTGAGAGTATGTTTATCAAGTTTACACCGCACACACCTGACCTGGAAAAAGCAAAGGCCTATGGATATAATTTCGGTAAAATGCTGATCGAACGGGAACAAGATGGTGAAACCGATTGTTCTTAATGATTATTTCTGACACACTATGATTCGGCATTCCCTGTATTTGGTTTTACTGGCTCTGATTTCACTGAATCTGACATCGTGTAGCCCCGAGCGGGGATTGGCCAAACGTTTTGTGAGGGAAAGTCAGCCGTTGGCAATACTTTTGCTTCCTCCGGAATTCAGTTATAAATACAATTTCAAAATTCCTGATATTGAAAATTTTGACAGTCTCCCCAAACTGACGCAGGATTCGTTGTTATATTACAACAGCGAATTGCTGCAATACATGAACGATTCATTATTTATCAACGGATATATTAATGGAATGTCCTCCGGACTGAAATCACTTGGTTTCAATGTACATACATCAGAATCATCCGAAAGCTTTGTAAGCAGGGGTTCAGAAGGATTGATTCTGAATATTGCCCAGATTGAACTCGAAGAATATTTTGACTCAATCAGTGAAAACGCCAGTTTTGGAGATGAAGAACTGTACAGTTACGAACTGTACCTTACTGCCTTAAATATCAACAGTTGGTTCGAACTCACCAGGGTTAACCATCAGGATACCACTCTTGTATTGTATACTTCAAACACCCTTACCGATCAGTTTGAAGGAGGTTTCAGGTATTTTCCCTTTTCGGGCGATGTGAAATATGAATTCACCATCGACAGTTTAAGGGTTGATGAAATTTATCCTTCAGTTTTCTCATTCGGTAACCTTTATGCAGGATACCTGTTTGATTTTTTGATGAATGATTATATTTCACGAAACCTGCCTGCAGGCTATCAACCCTCCGGATATTACACCTACGACAGATTAACTGGGGCCATCAGGAAAAACAATGGCCAGAGATTGATCAGATTAAATTAGGAATCGCAGAATCCGGTTACAAAAATAAGCTACTATCAGTCGGCAGATCGTGAATAAGGTGACATTGACAGGTTGCCAAACTCTCCGGAAAGAAATCTGTAGTAACCTGCGATCGCAATCATTGCTGCATTATCGGTGCTGTAACTGAATTCAGGAATGAACGTTTCGACTCTGCCGGTATCCTGCAGATCGGTCATTGCTTTGCGCAGCGCTGAATTGGCAGAAACCCCGCCGGCAATCGCCACCTGATTGATACCGGTTTGCTTAACAGCCAGCATTAGCTTTTCCATCAGGGTGCCAACAATGGCATATTGAATCGACGCACATAAATCATCCCTGTTTTGCTCAATGAAATCTACATTTTCTTTTAACCGGTCGCGGACAAAATACAGAAATGAAGTCTTTAGTCCGCTGAAACTATAATCAAGACCTGGAATTACCGGCCTGGCAAATTTAAAAGCCAGAGGATTCCCGTCTTTTGCATATTTATCAACCAGGGGCCCACCCGGATATGGAAGACCCATAATTTTCGCGGCTTTATCAAATGCTTCACCTGCAGCATCGTCGATGGTGCGTCCGATGACCTGCATCGTGAAATAATCGTTTACCTGAACAATCTGGGTATGCCCGCCTGAAACAGTGAGACATAGAAAAGGAAACCGGGGAACCGGTTTTGAATTGTTTTCGTTCTGAATAAAATGAGCCAGAATATGCGCCTGCATATGATCTATCTCAATCAGAGGAATTTCCATTGCATAGGCAAATGCTTTGGCAAAGGATGTTCCGACAAGCAACGACCCCAACAGACCCGGCCCTCTGGTAAAAGCAACCGCATGTAGATCGTTTTTGCTGATGCCTGCCCGTTTGATTGCTTCATGAATAACCGGAATAATGTTTTGTTGATGTGCCCTGGAAGCCAGTTCCGGGACTACACCACCATACAGGGAGTGTACCTGCTGATTGGCAATGATGTTTGAAAGAATCACATTATCCCTGATCACCGCCGCAGAGGTGTCGTCGCATGAAGATTCAATTCCGAGTATATAGGTTGGCATGATTTTTATCTGTAAACGCGAAAACAAAAGTTAAACTTAATCTCAGCATCCTGTCTGGCTTTGACTGATTTTTCGCAACTTTGTAAGTTATTGTACTTTTCACCTAAATCAGCCTGAAGCTGCTTAATTTCGCTGCAAAGTTATCAAAAAGACAGTTCACATATCCGGCCTTGTAATTGCCACATTTCTGATATTTCTTGTCAGCATTTACGGCATTTTCCGCACTTCCACGGTACAAACCTGGCTGGCAGGAAAAGCTGCTGATTATATTTCAAAAGAGCTGGGAACCCGCGTGCAGATCGGCGGACTTGACATTTCCTGGTTCATGGATGTTGTTCTCGAAGATGTTGTACTGGAAGATAAGTCAGGCAGGGATATCATCAATGCCCGGCGCATCAGGTTTAACCTGGGAAAACTGAACAGAAAAGAGCGGTATATAGGGATTTATGCTGTAAGCCTGAAACAGGCAGAAATTAATCTTTTTGTAAATGCTTCAGATAGTCTGATGAATTATTCTTTTTTGATTGATTATTTCGCCGGAACTGACACAACAACTTCAAAAACCGGAACAAAACCCTGGAAAATAGGAATATCCGGAATTGGCCTTCAGGAATGTACCTTTAACTACAACAATGAGTTGAAAGGCTTTTCAGAAAGGGGTGTCGATTTTGACCACCTGGGTATCAGTAACCTTAATCTTGATCTCCGCAGAATAAAAATTGAAAGTGATAGTATTACTGCGCGCATCAACTCGTTGTCATTTCATGAAAAATCCGGATTTATCCTCAAAGAGTTCTTCACTGAAATTTCGGTGATGCCGGAAAAAATTGCGGCCCGAAACCTGAGTATTGTTACTCCGGTAAGTGACATCAGGTTAGATCTGACATTCAGGCACAACGGATATGAAGCGTATAATGACTTCATTGACAGTGTGAAGATGACTGGCAACTTCAGTGAATCGACACTTAACCTGAACGACATCAGCTATTTTGCTCCGGAAATATCAGGGATGGATAACGAAATAAAGTTAAAAGGTAATGTTAAAGGAACAGTTTCATCATTAAAAGCCAGGAAATTCAGTTTTAGTTTTGGCAAAAACACAGCGTTTGAAGGAAACATCAACATGGATGGGCTTCCCGATATAGAAGAAACCTTTATCCATCTTAAGGTAAAAAACCTCATTACCGAATACAGTGACCTGAAAGGAATTAAGTTACCCGGCAAAGACAGCCTCGTAATCCCTGAAGATATCAGAAAACTTGGACTAATAAGAATAAGCGGCTATTTCACCGGATTTTATAACGACTTCGTTTCGGCTGCCACATTCGATACAGAGATCGGAACGCTTATAACTGACCTGAGTTTGAAAATGGTAAAGGACAAAACCATAGACTACTCCGGACACCTCAACCTGATAAGTTGGGATTTAGGAAAAACCTTTCCTGATGCAGGACAATTCGGGTTAATTGATTTTTCGTCAGCCATAAAAGGCCGCGTTGAAGATTATAAAATTTTTGATCTTGATGTTGATGCAATCGTCAACAGGGTGGGTTTGTATGGCAATGAATTTCACAATATCAAAATTGATGGAGAACTGAAAAACAGGGAGTTCAATGGCAAGCTTACCTTAAACGACAAACTGATAAACCTTGATTTTAAAGGAATTGTCGATTTTACTGACAGCTTACCCAGAATGAACTTTACTTCAACCGTTAAGAATGCCTGGCTGAGTAAGCTTAACATCTGGGACCGCGATTCAAGCTCCTGCCTCAGTACCCGGATGGACCTCGACTTTACAGGGACCAATATTGACAATCTACTCGGCTCCATCAGGTTTGACAGCACTATCTATTCAGAGAACAAAAAGATTTACAGGTTAAAAGAGCTGGCACTACTCACAAGTATAGATCATGCCGGGAATAAATCACTCAGCCTTAAATCTGATTTTGCTGACGCTGATTTCAACGGAAAATTTACATTTGCCGATTTCTACAATTCGCTAACCAGCATCATCAGCACCTACATTCCTTCATTGCAGCTTTCTGCCAAAAAGGATTATAAGATCGAAAAAGAACAATTGTTCGAATATACCATCACTGTTAAAAATACAGACCCTTTAACTGAGCTTTTCCTGCCGGATTTCAGTCTAAAAAGTGAAGCAAGTCTTTTCGGAAGCTACAATTCAACAACAGAAACAATCCTCATTAACGGGGAGGCCGGTAAGTTTGATTTCAGAGGAATACATTTCACCGATTGGTATATTCGCGGGCAGAATCTCGGCAAAACCCTGCAGGTTATTACCGGTACATCTTCCATTGTGTGGAAAGATCCGGCCAGGGATGATCCCGGGAGACTTGGCATAGATAATTTCGCGGTAACTACATTTTTGCATGGCGACAGCGTCAGGTATTCATTGAACTGGAAAAATAATGATACATTAACCCGAAATACGGGTCGTATAAAAGGCACTATGCTGTTTGCCGGTTCACCCCAGATAAATGTTACGCTGGATACAGTCAATCTGGTGATTAACAATGCTGAGTGGTTCATGACTCAGGAAGGTGATGTGATTGTAGATACTTCATTAGTATCGATCAATAACCTGATTATCAAAGGTGAAGGCCAAACACTCAGACTCAATGGAAAAATTTCAGAGAATCCTGACGATGTACTGAATTTGTGGTTTGAACAGTTTGATGTTTCGAACCTCGATGCACTGATCAGCCAGAGTGATCTCAATTTTGATGGTGTTATAAACGGAAAAGTAAGCCTTAGCGATCTTTACAATGCCAGGACCATTCAAACAGATCTGAATATAGAAAAATTCGCCTTCAATGGCGAGCAGATGGGCGATGCCAGGATTATAAGCTGGTGGGACAATGAACAATCCGGACTTGGTGTTGATGCCACCATCATCTATCACGGGAATGTGGGTACACATAATCCGGTGTCGGTTAAAGGATTTATATTCCCGGGCGAACGCAAGGAAGGAAATTTTGATCTGGATATCAGCCTGATAAACTACAAACTGGCTTCACTCAACCCTTACCTTGAAGGCTTTGCATCACAACTGAAAGGAATGGCCAGTGGACAGCTCAGAATGGCCGGCACATTCGAAAAACCTGAAATTACTGGTAATATTCAGCTGTTACGAACACAAATGAAAATTGATTACCTGAATGTAACCTACTCATTTGCAGATCAGGTTAAAATAGAAACAGACCTGATTTCTGCAAAAAATGTCATCATCTATGATTCACTCGGGAATACAGGTACTTTGGATTTCAAACTTACCCATGACTATTTCAGTAATATGAAACTGGATATGAGTGTAAATGCAAATAAACTTGCCGGTCTGAATACCACTTTAAAACAGAATGAGTTGTTCTACGGCAGTGCTTTTGGTACCGGCATTGTTACGATTAAAGGACCCTTCTCTGATCTTTTAATGGACATCCGGATTCGTTCAGAAGCAAATACGAATATTTTCATCCCAATCAACCTGGCAGTAGATGCCAACGAAAATGAGTACATCAGGTTTCTGATCCTGTCAGAAGAAGAGGCGGTCGAAAATATTTTCGAAGCCAATACCGCAGGAATCAACCTTGATATGTTGCTTGATGTTACAAAGGATGCAAACATCCAGATTTTCCTACCGGAAGATATCGGGAATATCAAAGGAAACGGAACCGGAGAAATCAGAATGGGCATTGATACCCGTGGAGATATTACGATGTTCGGCGACTACAGAATGAACCAGGGAACATTCCTTTTCTCATTTAAAAATATCCTGAACCGGGTATTTTCCATCGAACCGGGAAGTGTTATCTCATTCAGGGGAAGTCCTTATGATGCAGATATAGCTCTGAGGGCAGTGTATAAACTAAGGGCCTCATTAAAAAGCATTCCTGAAATTGCTGATATGCCTGAATACGCTGGAAAAACGGTTCCCGTAAATTGTATTATCAGTCTTAAAAATAACCTGTATAATCCGGATATAGCTTTCAGTTTTCAATTGCCCGATGCCGACCAGCAGTTGAGGCAACTCGTTTATTCTTCCATCGACACCACCAATGAAGCAATCATGGCCCAGCAGATGGTTTCGCTGCTCCTGATGAAATCATTCAGCTTTTCTGCCGGTAACACCAACCTGGCAGCTTCGGTAGGATCTTCATCCATTGAAATGCTAGCCAACCAGTTAAGCAACATGCTTTCCCAGATAAGTAAGGATGTTGATATCGGCCTGAATTATCGCACCGGAAGTGCAATGTCATCAGAAGAAATTGAGCTTGCTCTTTCGACACATCTTTTTAACGATCGTGTAACCGTCGATGGCAATCTTGGAATGACCACTGCAGGTTCAACGCAAAATGCCAACAATATCGTGGGGGATGTTACCATAGATGTAAAAATTACTCCTGATGGAAGGTTCAGGGTAAAAGCGTTTAACAAGGCGAATAATCCCTTCGATTTAAGCTCTACTTATGCTACATACAAACAGGGAGTTGGTGTTTACTACAGGTATGAATTTGATAAATTTTCCGAATTTTTCAGAAGGCCCAGAAAAAAGTCGCCTGACGTGAAGTAAACTTTTCACTGTTGTCCGGGTATATATCTAGAATACCTGCCTAACCATACAACCAGGCGGGTTTTAGTGGTTTGAAGATTTGGTTTCACAATTTTTTCTCTTTACCGGAAAACAATGTAATTTTTTTATATCAACTCTGGTTTACTAAACTTTTGTCTAACCAGTTTAATTATCAATCTGACTCAAAATAAGTACTTTTGCTGTTGAATTACCAGAACTAATCTCCAGAAAATACCACCAGTCATGAAAAAACTTTTCACCCTGCTTTTTGCTGTCTCGTTATGCCTGAATTTGCCGGCCCAGATCACGATAACCCGCGATGATATGCCCAATGTGGGAGATACAATACGGCTAAGCAACGCAGCCATTCTCTCTGGTTTCGACCCATCATCTACCGGCCCTGACTACTACTGGGATTTCACCAATCTGGAACCACAAACGCAGGTTGTGGAGGGTTATGTAAGTACCCAGTCAACTCCATTTCTTTACCAGATCATATTTAACACAAACGTAGCCAATCTCGCATCACCCATTACTGATATCAATTTCCTGCCAGGTTTCGAAGTAACCGATGCTTATATATTTTATAAGGAATCGAATACAAGTTATGTTAGGGCCGGCTACGCGGCATCTATAGCAGGAGTGCCGGTACCCATGAAATTCGACCTGCCTGAATTGTTATACACCTTCCCGTTGGGAGCTTCTTCCCCGGCCGATTCCAGTTCTTCAAGTTACAACCTGTCATTTCCCGGCATCGGCTACTTCAGCATTGATCGTAAGCGGGTTAATGTTGTTGATGGATGGGGTACGCTAACAACACCTTTTGGGACGTATAATACCCTGAGAGTCAGGTCAAGTGTGCAAGAGTACGACAGCATTTACATTGACTCAATCCAGTTTGGAGTGCCTGTTAACAGGATATATACAGAATATAAATGGATTGCAAACGGGCACAGTATCCCGGTTATGACCATAACCCAGGAAGGGCCGCTGACTACTGCCCAATACATCGACACCGTGCGCAATCTCACCCCTATGAGTGTAAGTCTCGGGGCCGATCAGACCATCTGCAGAGGCACTTCTGCAACACTTACCGCAGAAGTTACCGGTGGAACCCCACCCTATTCATACCTCTGGAATACACTTGAAACGACCGCTACCATCGTTGTGGAGCCATCGGAAACAACCACCTTTACTGTAATCGTTACCGACCTGCAAAACAATATTTCCATGGGAAGTATTACAGTTAATGTGAACGATTTTAAGGATATCAGCCTAGGGGCCGACACCCTATTATGTGCCAATTTCTCCATAAATTTTGAGGCTGGTGAAGACCTTGAAGAAATCCATTGGTTCGTTAATGACATTGAGTTATCACAAAATCCCACGTTTGTACTTGATTCAACCGGCATCGGACTGAATGAAGCTGTTGTCAGGCTGGAATATCTTGACAACGGATGTTCAGGGAGTGACGAAGTGGTTGTCAACTTTTATATTTGCGGAAGTATACAGAATCAGGAACCCGTTTTGCTCACCATTGCACCAAATCCGGTGAAAGATTATTTGTCAATTGAACACAGCGGGTTTACCAACAAAGCTAATGTGCTTATTACCAGCGCGTCGGGTCAGATGTTTAAACTAAATACTGATTTTGAAAGCAAGGATAGAATCATTGTCAGGACTGAGTCCCTTAAAGCCGGCAACTATCTGATTATCATATCTGAAGGAAATAAAAAAGGAATTGCGAAATTCATTAAAAACTAAGAGCCTGTTTAAAAATCTTATGTAAGCACTGTTTTCAAGTCTGCCGGAAAAACGGCAGGCTTTTTTTTTACTTACCTGAGGGTAAAAAAAAATCTTATACCAGTGTCGTTTAGTTAAAAAATATGTCAAAGTCTCATTTTATGTTGACAGTTGCAGGTCTGATTTAACGCTGCTTTCCGCGGTAACAATAAATTTTCCTCTGCGGTCGAAATGACAATTATGTAGAGCGAGGAAGGTGTGGTTGAGCCAGAAATGGCGTTAAGTCACCATTTCTTATGCAACAACACCTTCAATTCTTCTCAATAAATGAATGGGTCATTTCGACCACAGAGAGAAATCTGCCAATTATAGATTAGTCCTGTCATTCCAATTTATGCTCAAAATCCTAACCCTTAACTAAACAACAAAGATTCTTATATTGAAATTCAAATATTTACACACTTCTTTTGTTTTCCGTCCGGGCCTTGTTCACTTGTGATCAACCACTATCCGGAATCGTACACCTAAAGCTGATTCCTACGACATTATTGCCTATAAAATACTGTATATCTGTTAGTTACAATTTCTGGCACACAATTGGTTATCAGGGCAATATCAGAAAAATTGTTGAACCCCAATCTCTATTGTCATGAAAACTTTAATCACAATCATAATTGCTGCATTACTCGCGTTTTTTTCAAGCAATTCATCACAGGCAGGAAACGAAAACTCCTTTGCCAGCAACTACCCGGTATCATCAGTTGTTGTCGATACACTCGGCACAAAAACATGGCCCATCGGCCAAATCTACAACAGGGATGAAGCTTATATCGATGATATTCCTTTCGATACAAAAGAAATTGCTTCCGGATATTTAGTTTCAGGTACTCCCGCTATTGAGCCTGAGCCTTACATCAACGATATTCCTTTCAGAACTGATTATATAGCAAACAAGTTTTTACCTTCCCGTATGGTTATCCTTTACCCTGAGTCAGAAAACTACATCAATGATATACCATTCAACACTGAAAGTATTGCTGCTAAATACCTTTGCCGGGATACAGGTAAATTCTGCTGCCGGGTGGTGCAGTTTTAAAAATAGTTTTGTTGTTTTTGGTGAAACAACTTTCCTTTGTTGCTCTCTCTTAATGAACCGGTGGCTGCCTTTGGGCGGCCATCGGTTTTTAATGACAAGTAGAAGGTAAAAAGTAAAAAGTCTAAAGTTGAGCCCGCTCTGAAAAGTTGGAAATTCAATGATTTTCAGATGTTTGACCCCTAACCCAAAAGGGGAACATCTGAAATTCATTGAATTAGGTAGTCCCCAATCTGAGGGATAGGGGGTCAAAGGAATTTTCGGAGTGGACTCAAAGTTAGAATTATTGACTGCGCCAGCCTGTATGACAGGCAGACAGACTCTTCTCATCGCTTTTTACTTTTTTCCTGGGGTCAGTGACTTTCAAATATTTTTCGGGGTCCCTCCTGTTCGTCTGTAAAACTTCCTAAATTTACCTCCTCAAATTTTAAAAACACTGACTCATCCTTTAAAAGCCGGCAATATGGGAATCAAGAACCGATTGGTCTTAATGAATTTTCTGCAATTTTTCATCTGGGGATCCTGGCTGATTTCAATAGGTGGCTATTTGGGCGGCACGCTGAATTTTTCCGGTGCACAAATCGGAGCTGTATTTTCTACGCTTGGCATCGCATCTCTGTTTATGCCGGCTTTGATGGGTATTATCGCTGACAAGTGGATAAATGCAGAAAAATTATTGGGACTTTCACACCTCATCGGAGCCGGGCTTTTACTTTGGGCTTCAACTGTCTCAGACCCGAATATTTTCTTTTGGGTTATGCTTCTGAATTCTATGTTCTACATGCCTACCATTGCGCTGAATAATACCGTATCCTATATTATACTGGAAAATCGTGGATTTAATATCGTGAAGGATTTCCCACCGATCAGGGTATGGGGAACCATAGGGTTCATTGCTGCCATGTGGATAGTTGATTTATTTGGATGGAAATCCAGTAATTTTCAACTGATATTTAGTTCTGCTTCCGCATTGCTGCTAGGAATTTATGCTTTTACAATGCCAGCCTGTCCGCCGGTTAAATCACTAAAATCCAAATCTATACTCAGTTCACTGGGGTTGGATGCATTTGTATTGTTTAAACAAAGAAAAATGTTTGTCTTCTTTGTATTTGCTATGTTTCTGGGGGCTGCTTTGCAAATTACCAATGCCTTCGGAGGATCGTTCCTTGATAGTTTTGCCAATACACACCCGGATACTTTTGGGGTAAAACATCCCATTGTTTTACTCTCAATTTCCCAAATTTCTGAAACACTTTTTATTCTTACAATTCCTTTCTTTTTAAACAGATTTGGAATTAAAAAAGTAATGATGATAAGCATTATAGCCTGGGTTTTGCGTTTTGGTCTATTTGCTGTCGGTGATCCGGGAGAAGGCCTGTACCTTTTGGTGATTTCAATGATCATTTACGGCATGGCCTTTGATTTTTTCAATATCTCCGGTTCATTATTTGTTGAAAATGAAGCTCCTGCAAACATGAGGGCAAGCGCCCAGGGTTTGTTTATGTTTATGACCAATGGTATTGGTGCTATGTTCGGTGGATATGGTGCAGGATTGGTTGTTGATCATTTTACAAAAACCAATTCCGTTACAAATGAAATCCTGTCCCGGGATTGGCAAAGTATATGGTTTGCTTTTGCAGGATATGCATTGGTTTTAGGATTAATTTTCCCATTTGTATTCAAGTATAAACATATTCCTAAAATTCAGGAATCTATCAATCATTAAGCGCAGAAAGATTGGAACCAATTGCCGGCCAGACGAGCCTGCCCGGCTGGCCTAATGGATTTAAAGGATTGCAATAATTTGCCCTGCCTGAGTGCCGCAGGCAGGCAGGCGGACAGACGGGCCAACTGCCCCTGCCCTGGTCGGAACTAACGAGACCAAAGTCAACTAAACACTTGAACCCTGGAACCCTGGAACCTCACCCCCCAAACCCCCTCTCCAAGTGGCGAGGGGGAGCCGGAAGCCCTCTCTCACTCAGCTAGCCTGAAAGTTGTAATTCTGTAACCCTGTAATTCTGAAACTCTTAAATTTGGAAACTCTGAAACCCTGAAACCCTGGAACTCTGAAACTCTTGAACTCAAAGTTCGCTGTCTTCCTCATTTCTGCGATTGATGGCATCGCGCAGGGATGAGGCTTTCTCGTATTCCTCTTTTTCAATGGCTTCGTTCATCATTTCTTCGAGTTCAGCAATGGTAAACTTGTCGTAATCGTAATCGTCTGACTGACTAAGGCCTCCGGTTGCCAGATCATCAATATCAGGTTCTTCATCGATTGAAACACCTGCTCCGGAAAGTACTGCCTCGTAAGTATAGATCGGGCAATTGAATCTTACCGCCAGAGCTATGGCATCAGAAGTCCGGGAATCAATCTCCTGTACCCCGTTACCATCGTCGCAGAGTAGTGTTGCGTAAAAAATGCCCTGGGCAAATTTACTGATGATAACCTCTAGGAAATTAATGTTGAAAGTATCGGCAAAGTTCTTGAAAAGATCGTGGGTAAGTGGACGTGGGATCTTGATCTGTTCGATGTGGAACAGAATTGCCTGAGCTTCAAAACCGTTGATCAGAATGGGTAGCCTGCGTTTGCCTTCGATCTCCCCCAAAATCAATGTATACGCTCCGCTTTGCGACTGGCTGTTAATCATTCCCAACAACTTCAGGGGTATTTTTTCCATCAATGATTTAAAGCTAGGTTTAGGATGCTAAAATTAGAAAATAAAAATTCCTGCCATGCATCCCTGTGAAATAATTTTTTTCGAAATATTTTGACTTCCCCGGCTCAATAACCTAATCAGCGCAAACGATTGCGAAATCAGGCATATACATGCAGAAAACTACATTTATACAATCTGCTGTACATGCTAAAACTGCCGTTAAATGGCAATTCTGTTCAAAAATGTGTCCTTCTGGATCATTGGAAATCTTAATTACTTCTCTATATTTGTAAAATATAACCAACCAACATTTGTAAATTAATCGGAGAGCGTATGAAGAGAATTCTAACCCTGCTGGCGATTTTAGTATTGCCGGCATTGTCAAAAGCCAGCGAGGCAGACCTCGTTATTCCGGCCGGAATGAAAGAAGAGCAGGTTCTTTATTGGGGATTTTTAATCACCCTTTTGGGACTTATGTTCGGATTTTACCAGTTTGTGAAGGTCAAAAAGATCAGGGCACACCAATCTATGCTGGATGTGGCCGATGTTATTTATGAAACCGGAAAGACATACCTCATTCAACAGGGGAAATTTCTGGCTATTCTTTTCCTGTTTGTTGGATCTGCAGTTGCATTTTATTTTGGGTTCCTCTCAGACGCGCACTTTGGATTTGGTGCTGTGCTGATGATCCTGGGATGGACAGTGATCGGAATTCTGGGCTCCTACAGTGTTGCCTGGTTTGGCATCAGGATGAATACCCTGGCCAACTCAAGGATGGCATTTGCTTCGCTCGAGAGAAAGCCTGTAAAACTGCTCAACATTCCCTTAAATGCAGGTATGAGCATCGGCGTTGTGCTGATTTCGCTGGAACTCATTATGATGTTGATCATCCTGATGTTTGTTCCGGGTGAATATGCCGGAGCCAGTTTTATCGGATTTGCTATTGGTGAATCGTTGGGTGCTTCAGCCCTCAGAATTGCCGGAGGTATTTTTACCAAAATTGCAGACATCGGATCTGACCTGATGAAGGTAATCTTTAAGATTGGTGAAGATGATCCCCGTAATCCGGGAACCATTGCCGATTGCGTTGGCGACAATGCCGGAGATAGTGTAGGACCTACCGCTGACGGTTTTGAAACTTATGGTGTAACAGGCGTTGCCTTAATCTCCTTTATACTTTTAGCCGTAGGATATAGCCTGAATACCATTGCAGGTTTTAATCCTGAATTTGTCACCAATCTGGCAACCAGCTTAAATGTAGCCAATTTTGATATCACCAGTGAAGCTTCACTTAAAGCATTATCCGGCGTTCTTCAAATAAAATTGCTGACATGGATATTCATTATGAGAATTCTGATGATTGTTACTTCCATAGCTGCCTTCTACATCAATGGAATGCTTATTAAAGCCAAATATTCAAACGTTGATGAACTTGACTTCGAAAAACCATTAACATCGTTGGTATGGATTACCTCCATCTTATCAATTTTTGTGACTTTCATCATCAGTTATTTGACCATCAGTGATTTGCCAAACAATCTCTGGATCACTCTTTCGATCATTATCAGTGTGGGCACGCTGGGTGCTGCACTTATTCCGGAGTTTACAAAAATTTTCACCAGCCCGAAATCAACCCATGTAAACGAAGTAGTTGAAGCTTCGAAAAAAGGAGGCGCATCGCTCAATATCCTTGCGGGACTGGTGGCTGGTAATTTCAGTGCATTCTGGATGGGCATGGTATTTCTTCTCCTCATGTTTGTAGCTTACTTTGCCAGTACTTTTGGCCTGAGCAGTATCATGATATACCCTTCAATCTTTGCTTTCGGCCTGGTTGCCTTCGGGATGCTCGGCATGGGCCCCGTTACCATTGCAGTTGACAGCTATGGTCCGGTGACCGATAATGCACAGTCGATTTATGAATTATCGCTGATTGAAGAAGACCAGAAAGCTAAAAGCATTGAAATTGAAAAAGAATTTGGCTTTAAACCTGATTTTGAAAAATCAAAATATTACCTTGAAGCCAATGACGGAGCCGGAAACACCTTTAAGGCAACCGCAAAACCTGTATTGATCGGCACTGCAGTTGTCGGAGCAACGACCATGATCTTTTCGCTCATTCTGGTTATCCAGAAAACCCTGGGTGTGAAGCCCGAAGAAATCCTGAACCTTTTAAATCCGTATACGATTCTGGGCTTTCTTGCCGGAGGCGCAGTAATCTACTGGTTTACAGGGGCTTCAATTCAGGCAGTAGCAACCGGTGCAGCACGTGCAGTGGAATTTATCCGTAAAAACATCAACCTTGATCCCGATGCCCCGAAAAAGGCCGACGTTGAGAAATCAAGACAGGTCGTGCAGATTTGTACTGTTTATGCGCAAAAAGGAATGTGGAATATTTTTATAGCTATTTTCTCCTTTGCCCTCGCATTTGCTTTCCTTGCAAGTCCAACAGGTCTTGAACCCGGTATGAGCGATGCTGAAACCTTAAAATTTGCCTTGCCTATATCTTTGTTCGTAAGTTACCTGATCTCCATAGCATTTTTCGGTTTGTTCCAGGCAGTGTTTATGGCCAATGCCGGTGGTGCATGGGATAATGCCAAGAAAGTAATAGAAGTTGATATGAAGGAAAAAGGTACCGAACTTCACGCAGCTTCTGTTGTGGGCGATACTGTTGGTGATCCTTTTAAAGACACATCGTCTGTAGCGCTCAATCCGATCATTAAATTTACCACCCTGTTCGGTTTATTGGCCATGGAAATTGCCATAGCCGAGAATTTCAGGCCCATGGCACATTACATTGGGTTTTTCTTCCTCGCAGTAGCATTGGTTTTTGTCTGGAGGTCTTTCTACAAGATGAGAATCAACGAATAACGTATTGTCGTTTTACAATTAAAAGAAGGCTGCCAAACGGCAGCCTTCTTTTTTTAACATAAGTTGAGCGATTTGAATACAGCGGAAATGCACTTTAACCGAAGACCCATCCAAACCTGGTACTGACTAAGGCAGAGCTTCAGCCGACTGTGAGTGAAATTTTTCAAAAGGCTAAATTTATACATCTAAAAAATTATATGCATCTGTTATTCAGGCCAATAAGTTTACAAAAGAATCCTGTTCAAATTTTATTGGCTATGTGATAATCTTTATCTTTGCCGCACATTTTATGTCTTTACAACTCTCCAAAAATATTCTGTTCCGATGTCAAAACTCTCCAATAACTTCATTAACCGTCACAATGGCCCCAGAGAAAATGAGGTCGGTGAAATGCTTAAAACAATAGGTGTATCAAGCCTCGATCAGTTGATTAACGAAACCGTTCCGGCATCCATCAAATTGCCAAAAGCACTCAATTTACCCGATGCACTGAATGAATTTGAATACCTGAACCATCTGAAGCACTTGGGTTCCAGGAATAAACTCTTTAAATCGTATATCGGGCAGGGTTATTACAATTGCATAACCCCCGGAGTTATTCAACGCAATATTCTCGAGAATCCGGGTTGGTATACATCCTACACACCATACCAGGCTGAAATTTCACAGGGAAGGCTGGAAGCTTTGTTGATTTACCAGACCATGATTGCTGACCTGACCGGAATGCCCCTTGCCAATGCATCTCTGCTCGACGAAGGGACTTCGGCAGCAGAAGCCATGATCATGCTCTTTAACTCGCGTTCCCGTGAGGCAGTAAAGACCGGCGCCAACCGATTCTTCGTTTCTGATAAACTGTTTGCACAGACCATTGATGTGCTGATTACCAGGGCTGAACCACTTGGAATCATTATTGAATCCGGCGACTGGAAAACCATTGAATTTGACAATTCCTGGTTTGGGGCCATTGTTCAGTATCCCGACGAATTGGGTGAGATTCATGATTACAGTGGTTTTGTCGCAAAAGCTCACGACAAGGGAGTGATGGTGGCAGTTGCCGCCGATCTGATGAGCCTGGCCATGCTGACTCCTCCGGGTGAATGGGGCGCCGATGTGGTTGTCGGCACCAATCAGCGGTTTGGCCTCCCGATGGGATTCGGTGGACCACATGCCGGTTTTTTTGCTACCCGCGAAGATTATAAACGAAATATTCCCGGCCGTATCATAGGAGTTTCGGTAGATGCTCAGGGCAACCGGGCGCTCCGAATGGCGCTTCAGACCCGTGAACAGCATATCAAGCGTGAGCGTGCCACTTCCAATATCTGCACTGCACAGGCTTTGCTGGCCATCATGAGCGGCATGTATGGCGTTTATCATGGACCGAAAGGAATACGTCAGATTGCTGAACGGATCAATATACTGGCTGGTGTACTCGCTACAGAAGTGCTCAAATACGGATATACCCAATTGAATGAAATCTATTTCGACACGGTTCGCATTGAAGTTCCTGAAACTGTCCGGATGGTTGAGCTGAGGAAACTGGCACTGGAGAATGAAGTGAATTTCCGCTACATCAGTGAGCGGGTAATCGGCATCAGTGTTGATGAAACCACAAATCTTGAGGATGTCAATACCCTGGTAAACATCTTTGCTTCCGCGGCGAAAAAACAATTCACCGATTATGTGTGTATTCCGGAAGAATGTTGCAGAATTCAGACGATTCCTGAAGGATTTCTCCGCAAATCGGATTATTTGATGGATAAAGTTTTCAACAGCTACCACTCCGAGACCGGGATGATGCGTTTTCTGAAGAAACTTGAAGGAAAAGATCTTTCGCTGAACCGCTCGATGATTCCCCTGGGCTCTTGCACCATGAAACTCAATGCTGCTGCGGAATTGTTTGCCTTGAGCTGGCCCGAGTTTAACAGCCTGCACCCGTTTGTTCCTGAAGAGCAGGCCGAAGGTTACATGATAATGATCCGTGAACTTGAGAAGGCCCTGTGTGAAATTACAGGCTTTTCAGCCATGTCGTTTCAACCCAATTCGGGTGCGGCAGGCGAATACACTGGTTTGCTGGTGATCAGGGCTTACCATCTCAGCCGGGGCGATTCGCACCGCAATGTTTGCCTGATTCCTGCTTCAGCCCACGGAACCAATCCGGCAAGCGCCGCCATGGCCGGTATGGGTGTGGTCGTGGTGAAAACCGACCCGAATGGTAACATTGACCTCATTGATCTGAAAGAAAAAGCAGAAAAATATAAAGACACCCTGTCTGCCTGTATGGTAACTTATCCTTCCACCCATGGAGTGTTTGAGGAAGGTATCCGTGATCTGATTCAGATAATCCATGAAAACGGCGGACAGGTATATATGGACGGCGCCAATATGAATGCCCAGGTTGGCCTTACCAGCCCCGGATTCATCGGTGCTGATGTCTGCCATTTAAACCTTCACAAAACATTCGCAATCCCTCACGGAGGTGGTGGCCCCGGTGTAGGTCCTATTGGTGTTGCCAGTCATCTGAAACCATTTCTACCGGGGCATAAGGTGGTAGCAACCGGTGGCGATTCAGCCATCAATGCGGTAGCAGCAGCCCCATTCGGCAGTGCCTCCATTCTTACCATTTCTTATGGTTATATCAAACTGCTGGGTGGTTCCGGACTTACCGAAGCGACAAAAATTGCCATTCTGAATGCCAATTATTTGAAAACCAAGCTCGAAGGATATTACAAGATCCTTTATACCGGTAAAAACGGCAGGGTAGCCCATGAGATGATCCTCGATTGCAATGAATTCAGCAAAACCGCTGATTTACAGGTGATTGATCTGGCCAAACGACTGATGGATTACGGGTTTCATGCACCAACCGTGGCATTCCCGGTACATGGCACCCTGATGGTAGAGCCCACGGAGAGCGAGCCACTCGAAGAGCTCGACCGCTTTGTTGATGCGATGATAGCCATCCGCAAAGAGGTTGATGAAATAGTAGAAGGTAAAGCCGACAAATCAGTGAATGTCATTAAGAAGGCACCTCATACCCTGTGTATGGTTACAACAGACAACTGGGACCTCCCCTACTCACGTGAGAAAGCTGCTTTCCCGGTTGAATGCGACAAGACAGACAAATACTGGCCATCGGTAACCCGCATCGACGATGCCTTCGGCGACCGCAACCTGGTTTGCACCTGCGCCCCGGTTTCGGATTATGAAGAAAAATAATCCTTCGTAAATTTCTTCTTTTACAATGAAAACGCCCGCAAAAGCGGGCGTTTTCATGAAGCAGAATTCCTAAAGGTGATTTCTTATACACGTATTGATAGCTGAAATCAATTCCCTGAGGCTGAATTATTTCTTCCCCGGAAACAATCTTTTAAAAAACCCATCCTTGTTTTTCTTTTTATTATCCTGTTTCGCTTTTGGCTTAAACAACCGGTCAAAAAAGCCCTTTACCCCTTTTTCATGATAGGGTTCACACTGCATTGCAGTATAAACTTCTTCGGGAATACCGAAACGGGTAAGGTATCGTTTTCTTAGTCCTGCATCTTTTTCAATTTCCTTCAGGGTCAATGCCACAATGGGCAGAGCCAGCGCAGAACCTGTACCGTATTTACTGTAAAAGTGTACATCCGGAGTACGGGCGCCAACCCAGGTTCCCACAACCAGGTCTGGCGTATAAGCTATAAACCAGGCATCAGAATTGTTTTGGGCAGTACCGGTTTTACCAGCCAGATCTGAATGAATGCCGTATTGGCTTCGGATTTTGGCACCAGTTCCCTCGTTAATCGCGCTTTGCAGGATGGCTGTAATCACCTGGCTGGTTTCTGTGCTGAACACTTTTAAAGGATCAGCAGCCCTACGCTGATAAAGGATATTTCCTCCTGCATCGGTAATTTTATCAATCATCACCAGTTCGTTAAGCTTTCCACCATTGGCGAAAGATGCATAGGCTTTCACAATTTCGGCCAATGACAAATCGAGCGTACCAAGCGCAACTGAAGGCGCATCATCCGTGATTGACGGGAAACCCAGTCTCCTGCAGGTATTCAGTAGTTTTTCCCTTCCAACCCTGAAATATAAATCAACCGTCGGAAGGTTCATGGAGTGGGCAAGCGCAAACCAAAAGGCAACCGTGCTATCCGGACTTGCAGTATGATCAAAGTTCTGAGGCTCCCATTCTTCGTATTCCGGATATTTTTTCCCTATATTTTCGAGATAAGTGCAGGGCGAAAAACCATTTTCAAGCGCAGTTGCATATAAAACCGGTTTGAAGGCTGAAGCAATCTGCCGGTGCGAAAGAACCAAATCAAAAGGAAGCATTTTGAAATGATTGCCTCCTATCCAGGAAATTACAGCTCCGTCCGCAGGATTGGTAATCAGCACAGCGGCGTTCAGCATGCTGTAATAATGCCATATACTATCAGGTTTACTAATGTTTTTTACCTGGATACCATCCCAGTCAAATACTTCTACTGCCTTTGGATGCTGATCCTTAATGGCCTCAGGAGAATTTAGCTTTTGCTGAGAGTACCATTTCTTTTTTGTCCCTCTCCTTACAAGTTCTTTATCCAATAGCCCCTGCATAACCGCGAGGTGGCGCTTAATTGCTTCTTCAGCCATTCCCTGGATTTGCATATTCAGGGTGGTATAAATTTTCAGCCCGTCTTTTTCGAGGTCATATTCTTTACCGCTTTCGATTCGGGCCGTATCTATAAGTTCCAGCACTTTTTTCCTGACCTGGTAAACAAAATAGCCTGCCGGCTGATTTATACCCAAGTTTTCGTAATCGAGGATAAGGGGTAACTTTTTGAGGCTATCCGTTTCATCAGGCTGAAGAAAATGCTGCTTTTCCATCAGACTGAGAATAAGGTTCCTGCGATGCAATGAATTTACAGGGTTCAGCCGGGGATTGAAATAGGTATTGGCTTTCAGCATCCCGATCAGGACAGCAGATTCTTCGACCTTTAATTCATTGGTGGATTTGTTGAAGAACCGTTGTGCTGCAGTTTCTACCCCGTAAACATCTTCACCGAAAGGTACCGAATTGAAATACAACAACAGAAGATCCTCTTTCGAATAAATCGCTTCAATACGCGAGGCAATGATGATTTCCTTTATCTTGCTGACCGGCAGGTTTAAGAACCCGGATTCCCTGCGGCCATATAGGTTTTTGATCAGCTGCTGTGTAAGGGTGCTCCCTCCTCCTCCACTCTTGTCGCCCAGCAGAATACTTTTCAGGAAAACACGCAGATAACTTTTGGCATCATAGCCTTTGTGAGAAAAATACCGCTTGTCTTCAGTTGCAATCAACGCATTTATCAGGTGCTCAGGAATGTCACTAAAGCCAATGTTGGTACGGTTCTGTGCAAAAAACTTACCGATTAAAACATTATCAGCTGAGAAAACAAGCGATGCTTCTTCGTTGCGGATGGATGATAAGGCAGCTTTATCAGGCAGTTTCCCGAAAGCCCCGGAATATACCAGCATGAAAAGTAATCCCGAAAGGAAGATTATCAGGGACAAAAGCAAACCAATATATTTCAGTATGCGCTTGAGAATCTTTCGTTGGTTCAACTTCATAATTTCATGCCCGTACTACAAATGAGTCAGGTCAAAGTTAATCTATTAATCAGAGGGATAGGGTAATATTAGTAAACGAATGTGTCAACCTGACGGGAACATTCCGAAAGCTGTATGGATAACACTTCTATTTAGTGGAGTTACAACAATTCACACATCATTTTAATGGTTTTTTGTTTATTAATTAGTCTTTCGTTTGAATGGACTTAAATACTGTTTAAAATTTTCAATTCTATTTTCAATAGGCCCGTCCTTTAGGGCGGGTGTAACAATAAACATGTAAACCAGGGGCAAAATCCTGAAAAATTTATTATAAAATTTACAAATTTTTCAGGATTTTGCCATTGTCTGTGATATTTTATTCGAACCCGCCCTAAAGGACGGGCCTATTCACAAGGTTTATTAAAAATTAAACAGTCTTTTAACATAAAACAATTTTCAGAAAAATCAACCCAACTATGCTCCAGTCAAAAAGAGAAGCCGCTTTTGAGAAATCTGTTAAAAATAAATTCAATATTTTCAACAGTATGTTCCTGAACCTGCCTTACAGAAAGGACAATGATATTGGAATACTGATTCCCCTTCTTTACAAACAATGCAAACAGGAACTTGAATCAGGAACCCACCCTAAGGAAATACTGGATTCCTTTTTCAGCAACTACGCGGGCATTCAGCAAGAGCATGATAAAATTGATTTTATGTTCAGGGTCATTCAATATGTAGAACGGCAGGTGGTTTTATACGACAGTATTGAAGATGCCGCTTTCCCAGAACTTAAAGAATTGGGAAATTACCTTTCTGTCAGGGATTTTTTTCAATTGGTTGACAGCAAAAAAAACTGGGGCAGTATCTCTGAGAAACTTTCTACATTCAGCGCCCGCATTGTATTTACAGCACACCCAACGCAGTTTTATACCCCTTCGGTACTAGATATCATCAACAATCTGAGAAAGTTGATCGAAAAAAATGAGATTAACGAGATTGACATGACCCTGCAACAACTTGGACTGACTTCGCTGATCAATTCCAAAAAACCGACTCCTCTTGAAGAGGCCGGTAACATCATTTACTTCCTTCGCAATGTTTATTATCATGCTGTTGGCGATTTGTATGGGTACATTAAAGAGAGTACCGGCAACAAAAATTTTCACAATCCTGACATCATAAAACTCGGATTCTGGCCAGGTGGCGACAGGGATGGAAATCCTTTTGTAACTGCCGCTATTACTATGAATGTTGCCCATGAACTAAGAATGACTTTAATGAAGTGTTATTACCAGGATGTGAAAGACCTGCAGTTAAAACTCACATTCAGGGCAGTGGAAGAGCCGCTCGATTTCTTAAGAGAGAAACTTTACCGTTCCATGTTTAACCCCAATGCAGCGATTGCCTGGGAAGACATCATCCAACCACTCATAGAAATAAGGGGCATGCTGGAAACCAAATACCACGGTCTCTATCTTAAGGACCTGAATAAACTGATTGATAAAGTCAATATTTTCAGAATCCATTTTGCCACGCTCGATATCCGCCAGGACAACAGCATACACAGAAATACGGTTGAGGCGATTCTAAAGCATGAAGGCGTTATTTTATCAACACTTGATGAAATAGGGCATGACAAGTTAACCAACCTTCTGTTGCATGGAAATATAACCGCAGAACCAGATCACTATGAAGATGAACTTGTGAAGGACACCATTCTGAACATAGCACAACTAAAAACCATACAGGCTATCAACGGTGAGGAGGGCTGCAACCGATACATCATCAGCAATTCAGTGGATATATTCTCGGTATTGTTTGTTTATGGCTTATTCAGGTGGTGTGGGTGGAATGACCTGAAGATCAGCTTTGACATTGTGCCACTTTTCGAAACCATGGAAGGCATGCAGAGTTCGGAGGCTACCATGAAAATGCTGTTTAGCCTTCCCGAATATCTGGAGCATCTTACACAAAGAGATAAAAAACAGACGATTATGCTCGGTTTTTCCGATGGCACCAAAGATGGCGGATACCTGAAAGCCAATTGGTCGATTTTCAAAACAAAAGAAGTTCTGTCGGGCGTTTGCGAAGAGCAAGCCATTAAAGCTATTTTCTTCGACGGACGGGGTGGGCCGCCTGCCCGCGGAGGTGGCAAAACACACCGGTTTTATGCAGCCCAAAGCCAAAAGATTGCGAACCATGAAATACAGCTTACCATTCAGGGACAGACCATTACAAGCACTTATGCCACCAAAGAGAAGTTCATGCACAATTGTGAACAACTGCTTGCAGCCGGGTTATCCAATAGCTTTTCGAATGGTATGCATGACATTTCTGATGAATCGAGGCAACTGCTTGAAGAAATGGCTGACCTGAGCTTTCAAAAATACAACGATCTGAAAATGCATGAGAAATTTATCCCTTATCTGGAGAACAAAAGTACGTTAAGATATTACGACAAAGCCAATATAGGCAGCAGACCCGCCAGAAGAGGCAACAAGGCAAAACTTGAACTCACCGACCTCAGGGCAATTTCATTTGTTGGTTCATGGAGCCAGTTGAAGCAAAATGTTCCGGGGTATTTCGGAACCGGAACAGCCATCAGATTCCTGGTTGATAATGGCAAACTAGAGGATCTGAAAAAGCTGTTCAGTGAAGTAGCCTTTTTCAAGGCTTTGATACTTAACAGCATGATGTCTCTTTCAAAATGTAATTTTGATCTTACCTCCTATATTCAAAAAGATCCCGAATACAGCGATTTCTGGAAGATTTTGTACGATGAATACAAATTGTCTGTGGAAATGCTTCTCTTGATTTCAGGTTACAGTGAGTTGATGGAGGAAGAACCGATATCGAAGGAATCCATCAGGATCAGGGAGAAGATTGCATTGCCATTGCTGGTTATTCAGCAGTATGCACTACAGACTATAAGTGAAGGCTCCGAAAACAAAGAAGCTTATGAAAAACTTGTTACCCGTTCATTGTACGGCAATATCAATGCCAGCAGGAATTCGGCATGAGATGGTTACTCCTTAGAATGTTTAGTTGAGGAAAGAGTCTTCGAATTAACTCAGGATGATAATTGTAAAATTTACTTTGCTATTGAAAGAACATCAGGAAAAAATAATAATAGTGAGTATAGAATTGATTATTAAGTGTCTATCCTTCGACTCCGCTCAGGATGACAGTTTGAAAGTTGAAATATGAAATTCCGGAAAATGACCTGTTAATACAAACCCTGTCACGCTGAGCGAAGTCGAAGCGCAAACAACCTGCCATAACGCCTACTGATATTTATTCCATACAGCCATCTCTCCCAAACCCTTCCGTACCTTGGTCCTGAGCTTATACCCATCTTCTGCATAACCCAGAGAAATGACCAGTCCTATCGATTTCCCGGAAGGGATATTTAACAACTTCTGCAGTTTTTTTTCATCGAACCATCCGATCATGCATGAGCCAAGGCCAAGTTCGGTTGCCTGAAGGCAGAAATGTTCTGCTGCAATTCCAATGTCGATTAGTGGCCATTCCTTCTTCTTTACCAACATCGCCAGGCGGGTAACCAGTTTTGCCTTTTCGATGACAATGACCACCATAACCGGGGCTTGCAGGGTGAATTTGTTGATGAGTTGGATGTCGGTAAAAGTTGCTTTGGCAACCTCTGATCTTAAGGGCTCTTCATTTACCACAATAAATTTCCAGGGCTGAGAGTTACTTGCAGAAGGTGCCAGCCTTGCCGCTTCAAGACACTGGTTAATTTTTTCTGATTCTACCGGAGTTGCAGCATAACGGCGTACACTCTGGCGTGTATTGATTAATTCTGAAAAATTCATATCAGGCAATGATTTTTAGATTGTATTGGTTCGCAAAGATAACCGGTTCTTCTGGTTTAATAATGTGAATATGCCGGTTACAAAATGCGTTTTCAACAATTATAAACAAAGGGCGTTTAGCATTTCCGTCCGGCTCAGTGAACACAAAATGCATTAGTTTTGCCGTATAATGCGGAAACCGGAGATCACCAGGTATGCAGCAATTTGACAAAGAGAGTTTTGAGAAGCTTTTCCGTTCCGAATTCAAGGGGCTTTGCTACCTCGCGCAGAAGTATGTCAAGGATTTTGATACAGCACGTGAAATTGTCCAGGATTCCTTTATCAGCCTTTGGGAGAAAAGAACAACCATCGACACCAGCCGTCCGGTGAAATCGTACCTGACCACGGTTATTCATCACAAGTGCCACAATTACCTGCGCGATCACCGGAAGTTTGACACCAACCTGCTGCAGATCGAAAATCTCCTGGAGTTAAGCGATGATTCCGGAACTGACGTTTTGGTTGAACAGGAACTTCATAAAACCATACAGTCGGCCATTGATGAACTTCCTGAAAAATGCAGGGAAGTATTTTTGCTGAATCGCTATGATAATCTGAAATATCAGCAAATCGCCGACAAACTCAGCATTTCTGTAAAAACCGTGGAAGCACAGATGTCGAAAGCATTGCAGCACATGAGGATAAAACTTGCCGGATACCTGACGCTGGTCATCGCGCTGATTTCACTGGCTCAGATATTTATCAAGAGAATGCTGTGAACAGGAAAATTATTAAATTGCATAGGGGTAAAACGATGATCGTGTGTATTATTGACAGGAAAATATCATGAGGGAAGAAACAACATACTACGAAAGCCTGATGGCCGCCTATTTCTCTGGAGAAGCATCGTCCGAAGAGATCAGGCAGCTTTCGTCGTGGTTGGCTGAAAACCAGGAAAATCTCAATTTTTTCGAATCGTTCCGGAAAGCATGGTTGCTCACCGGCAAGGATGCTCTTTCTTCAGCAATTGACCTTGACGCTGAATGGGAAGCTATTTCAACGAAACTATCACCGGATGCTCCTTTTGTTGTTGTTCCGGCAGAAAAGACCAGAAAGGGTATACTGATCAACATGTTTTCATCCTGGAAAGCAGCTGCAGTATTGGTTATTCTGTTAGTAAGTGCAACGGCTATTTTCTATCTGAACTCAGGTCCTGAAACAATTATATTAACAGCCGATACCGGCAATCTGGAACAATTGTTGCCCGATGGAACCACCATTTCATTGTTAAAAGGTTCGGAAGCAGAATATCCTGCTCAGTTTAGCGGGGACATACGCGAAGTTAAACTTGAAGGAGAAGCTTATTTTATTGTAAAACATGACGAATCCAAACCTTTCATTGTAAAAGGCGATAAAGCCCGTATTGAGGTATTGGGAACCTCCTTTAATGTAAATACGAGGGCTGGTGATAATCAGGTGAGTGTGGTTTTAACATCCGGCAAGGTTTCCCTGTATTTCAAGGGACACGAATCCGAAAATATTATCCTTCATCCCGGTGAAAAAGCAGAAATGAACCTTTCTAAAAAAGCAATTTCTGTAGGGTTAAATCCTGATCCTAATTATATGGCCTGGAAAACCGGGAAAATAGTATTCGAAAACAGCAGCCTCAATGAAGTTATTGCTGTTTTATCAAAAGTCTATCATAAGGAAATCAGGCTGGCCGGTGATCAGCTATCCACCTGCAACCTGACAGCCACCTTCGAAAAACAGTCATTAAATTCGGCACTGAAAGTGATTCAGGCAACACTCGAACTTGAGATTACAGAGGAGAATGGTATCCTGATCCTGAAAGGGCCCGGATGTGACTAAACCTGAACTTCAGTGTCAGATTCATATGCAAAATACCTAACTTTTAAACAGGACGATTGAACATATCCAATGCATTAAACCGGCTATTGTTAATGGCAGCCCTTATCATGGCTGCCCTGCCTGTTTTGGTTGGCCAGGATCTTGACAGGAAAATTACCCTCAGGATTCAGAATGAAACGCTGGAGCATGCCCTTAAAGAGATCAGCCGCAAAGGAGACATCAGATTCTCTTACAGCCCCCGGAAGATTCCCCTGAAAGAAAAAGTAAACCTGAATGTTACTGAAAAAAGTGTAGGTGCAATTCTTGACGAGTTGCTGGAACCACTCGGGGTTAGTTGGTTTGAATCTGAGTATCACGTCGTTCTCAAAATGAAAAAGAGTGGAGATTCCGGCAAACCCCAGGCAACCGTAAACCGGAAATACACGCTGAGTGGCTATGTGCGTGATCAAACAAACGGCGAAGTGCTTATCGGAGCTAATGTTTACGATAAGATCACCTATCAGGGAACCACGAGCAATGCATATGGCTTCTTTTCGCTCACCTTGCCGGCCGGAAACTACACCATAACTTTTTCCCTGATCGGATACACATCTTTTGATCAGGAAATCAAACTGGAAAAAGACTTCACTACCGACCTCTCCCTAAAGGAGACAAGTATTGAAATGAAGGCGGTTGAGATCCTGTCTGACAAGGAAATTCAGGGCATTGAACCAGCAGCAGCCGGTGAAGTGCGATTCTCGACGTCCACCCTGAAGCGGATGGCCGGATTTGCCGGAAACATCGATGTTTTGAAGTCGCTTCAGGCTGTTCCGGGTATCAACGCATTCGGCGACGGTTCTTCTTTCTTTTACGTAAGAGGTGGCAACAACGATCAGAACCTGATGCTGATCGATGAGGCACCGATCTTTAACCCGGCACATTTATTCGGTTTTTTTTCAGCCCTGGCACCCGACGCGATTAAAGATGTAAAAGCTTATAAAGGTGACTTCCCGGCATCCTATGGTGGAAGGCTTTCTTCGGTCATCGACATCCGGGCCAGGGACGGCAACCTGAACAGGTTTGGGTTTTCCGGGAATCTCGGAATTTTCACCTCTGATCTCACGGTTGAAGGGCCTTTGGCGAAGGAGAAAAGTTCATTCATCCTTTCTGCACGCAAATCGAATTTAAACTGGCTCAGCAATTCAGAACTTACCGGAAAATCGTTTACCATCGATTTTTACGACCTGAATGCCAAGCTAAACATCAGGCTGAATAAGAAAAACAGGCTGTTTTTAACCGGTTTTACCGGGAATGATGATTTCAGCCGGCTCACCAATGCCTCCATTCATACATTTGGCATCAGCTGGGACAATACCACCGGCACCATCCGCTGGAACCACCTCTTCAACAACAAATTGTTCTCGAATACAACAGCGGTTTTCAGTGAATACAATTACTACCTTTATATCTCCAGGGAAGAAGACGATTACTGGAAATCATCGATCAGAAACAATACCCTGAAAACTGATTTCACCTGGTATCCCAACCTCTCCAATACCTTAAAAGCCGGAATTGATCTGAGTAACTACCATTCAAATCCGGGCAACGTGCATTTTTCTGATGATGAAACCCAGAAAAGTGCGCCGCTAATCCCTGAATACAATTCACTCGGGCTGAGTGTTTACTTCAGCAACGATCAGATTATCAGAGAGAAGCTATCACTAAAATACGGACTCAGGCTAAGTTCGTGGAGAAACCTAGGCCCAGCCACTGTTTATTTCTACGATGCTGCATATGAAGTGGCCGACACCATTGAAGTGGATAAGGGTAGTTACTTCTCGCCCTACTTTAACCTTGAGCCAAGAATCAGCCTGGCATGGGCACCTGGTTCCGGCATTACAATTACTGCTGGGTACTGCCGTACAGCCCAGTACCTTCAGATGCTTTCAAATTCCACCAGCCCCTTTACCTCGCTTGAAGTGTGGGCTCCCTCGGGTCCCAATATCAAACCGCAACAGGCTGATCAGTTCTCCCTCGGATTGTTGACAATGACAGGAAAACCAGGTATAAGCTTCACTGCTGAAGCATTCTATAAACTTTTCCGCAACCAGATTGATTATAAGGATCACGCCAATATGTTGTATAACCCTCTGATTGAGGGAGAACTGCGGTTTGGCAGTGCAAAGTCGTATGGAATAGAATTGCTGGCAAGAAAAAGCCAGGGAAAATTAACAGGGTGGGTAGGTTACTCCTACTCCCGGATATTAAAAACCATTGAAGGAATCAATCAGAACCTGGAATTTCCTGCTGTTTATGATCACCCGCACAGCCTGTTTGCAAACTTCATGCTGAGCGCAGGTAAGCGATGGGAACTGGCTGCCAGCTGGTTCTACATGACCGGTTCGGCTTTCACCTCCCCTACCGGGTTTATTCAATACAATGGTTATACTGTGCCCGTTTACGGAAAGAAGAACAACGACCGCCTGCCCGACTATCACAGGTTGGATATGTCGGTCACCTTCAGGCTCAACAGACCGGAAAACCGGTTCAGGCATAACCTGATTCTTTCAGTCTACAATCTTTACGGACGCAAAAACCCGTTTGCCCTGAGTTTTAACAAGATCATGAATGATAACGGTGACTTTGTCGTACCATCCGATCTGAGCGGGTCAACCGAAATAATACCAACCAGCATCTCTGTCGCGGGGTTCATACCTTCATTAAACTATACATTTAAATTTTAACGTCATTAATTCAACAGGAAAACATGAAAATCCGATATTACCTGAATTTGCTGATTGTTGTGTCAGCATTGTGGTTTTCAGCCTGTGAACAGCAGGCAGACTGGCCCCTGGAAGAGTTTTCGGGCGATTTTATCGTGGTCGACGGAAACATAACCAATGAAATAAAAACACAGGAGATCAGATTAATGAAGCCAATGAATCAACCGAACGATGCGCCTGAGGCAGTCGGGGGAGCCGATGTCATTGTAAGCACAGAGGACAATGTATACACTTTCAGGGAAGATCCGGCCAGACCGGGTGTTTATCAATCGGAGGAAGCCTTTGGCGGGAAAGCGGGTAAAACCTATTCGCTGTTAATCAACCACGATGACCGGATTATTACGGCAAAAGCAAATATGGTGCAGGCAACAGAATTTATTTTTTTGAGGTATGCACGTCAGAACAACACCAAACTCTTCAGGATCGTATGGGTAGCCAATCCTTACAATGCCAAACGTCCGGCTATGTATGAGATTTTGCTGGACTGGTCGTCGGTTCCCGGATACGAGAATGCTGACCCGGAAAGCACAAAAGCCAGGTTGCTCTATTACACCCTGCCAACGCTGGATGTAAGCCAGATTTTTGCACCTGCAATGGAAACAGTGCTTTTCCCACCGGGTACACTGATTAAAGAAAAACGATATTCACTTGCGCCAGCCCACGCTGAATTCATCAGGGCGCTGCTTTCAGAAACCAACTGGCAGGGAGGACTGTTCAATTCGGCGGCAGCCAACCTGCCAACCAATCTCAGCAGCCATGCAACCGGCTATTTCGGGGCCTGTGCAGTAACAACAAAAACAGATGTTGCCCGGATAGTCCTGCCAGCAATGGAAAGCAAAAAATGACATCCTGGAATAATACGACATGTTTCACTAAACCAGCTGGTTATATAATTCTTTTAAAAACTTACAAAAAAAATCAGCCATTGGATAAGGGTAAAAGCAAAGTACCGTGTAATATTGATGTAACCTTAAAAAAATTGTCCGGGTTACCCGAAAAAGAAAACATACAAGTATAAACAATTAAATCTCAATCTCATGAAGACTACCCGACTGATCCGCACCGCAGCCCTGCTACTTGCACTTACAGGCTTAACCCTGACATCCTGCAAGAAAGACAAACTTGACGAAGGAAAGAACGATTCCACATCAATCACACAGCTTTCGAACGACGAAATCAATGTGGAAGAAATTACCAACGACGCATTACAGGATGTTGAAGGCGTTCTCAGCTACAATGGCGGAAACCTGAAATCCACTGCCGGAATCCCCTGCAATGCCACCATCGATTCAACATCGGTTGTTAACGACACCATCACCATTTACATCACTTACGACGGGCTTTCATGTAATGGAAGAAAATACAGAACCGGACAGGTACAGATTAAGAAACAGGTAGGTTCTCATTGGGGAATGGTTGGTGCCAGTGTTAATGTAAGGTATATAAACTTCTCTGTAACCCGTGTTGCAACAGGAAAAACCATCGTCATGAACAGCGATAAAACCTTTACCAATGTTACCGGAGGTTTTATCTATATGCTTGGTCAGAATGGATTTTCAAGCCTGATTCACAGGGTAAGCGGTTACATCGACATCACATTCGACAATGGAACTACCCGGGTATGGAATGTAGCACGTCAACGTACTTTTACCGGAATGCCGGGTGAAATCGTGCTTACTGTTGATGGATTCGGTACTTCCGGCGAATATTCAAGCCTGGTTGTGTGGGGAACCAATCGGAATGGGGAAGATTTCTACACTCAAATCCTCCAGTCAGTGGTACATAAAGAAGTCTGCGATAGAAATCCGGTATCAGGCATCAAATTCCACCAGATTCCGGGTGCAGATAAAAGCGCAACCATTACCTTTGGTTACGACAGCAACAACCTGCCGGTGACCAACGGGGATTGCCCGACTCATTACCGCGTAGATTGGGTTAATGGAACTTATACAGGAACCAGCTTCCTTCCACTTCCATAAAAATCAGGATTTAAATAAATAAATATCCTTCGACTCCGCTCAGGATGACTGTCAGTCTGAGCGGAGTCAAAGACAAATTTCCTTAGCTAAACGACATTATTTATTATACTAATCAAAGCACTCCAATCCGGAGTGCTTTTTTTTGCTCTTCGTTGCAGAATAAACGGTAAAAATGGAGTTGTTTAGTAATTGATGTGCTGAAGGGAAATTCACTGTGATTTCAACCGTGTTGGAATTAATCTCTCTGCTTCGTTGAAAATACCTCCCAAGTATTTATTAAAGAGCACTTCTTTGCTTTCTGTACCTTTTGCTCTTAAGAAACAATATGTTTGGACGAACTCGTAACTATATTTAACGGCCTGATTATTAACTGCATGGGACGATGCTCAAAGTTACCTGTTTCTTTCTGCTAAAGCAATATTCTTCATATTGTAATCACTTGATCAAAAAGTACCAAAAAATCAAGGCTTCGGAAGAATGGCTAAAATCAGGCGCGCAATTTTGGTAGGAAGAAATGAGCCTGCCTGCCGCAGGCAGGGTTGAACCATACCTCGCTCTACTTAACTTTCTTGTACACTAATTTTCAGAGCTCCGCTACACATCATCGGTTGCATTTCTTCCTTCTTTTATGCGGCCTGATTTCTTAACGCCATTCTTCCAAGGCCGGTCCTTCTGCAGTTATTCATCGTAAGTTTGATAAGGATTTCCTGAAAAGCACCCATTCGCTTTGAAATAAAAAATATTAAAAGATGTAAGGTTTAAAGTTTATAAGAATATTGTGACAATATCAAAAAAAGCTACTGTATGGTGAGTTTTACCTCAATTGAATATGTAAAGCCACAGAGTGGCGAAACGTTGGTAGTAAATCAAAGACCAAGCGGATTTTAAGGTGCAGAGCACCGTAACGTAAAAAGGTCTATGATTATATTGAGTTCTTCAGCCAGCACGATTAAAGCATAAAAACTTTGTCTTGCATTTTCTAAGACATCGTTTTTATAATGATAATCCCAGCACATCAAACACTGAATAGCCCTAAAAATGATGAAATCCATTTATCAGCATGAATAACTTCCAACCATTAGCCAATAAAATTGTTATTTTGCAGATTCAAATATGTTCTATGAAAAAAACCTTTCTGGGAATAGTTTTCACAATGATCATGATTACCGGTTGCAGCGCCAACCAGGGAGACACGGTTAACAACGGAATCAGGGCCGGTGGCATTATCAGCAGCATCAACAAAGGAAAGGCTGTGTTGATAAAAGACAAAATTATAACCGATGATCTCGACTTCTCCAAAATAAAGCGCCATGATGTTTTTAGTTCGTCTATTGAGATTGCCCGGGTTGATGTGCCTGTAACTTTCCTCAATTGCATTTTCATGGGAAAAGTTATTACAAACGGGATGCAATCGCAAAGACAGGTAAACACACAATTCGGCAGCTCAGTAACTTTCGAAGCCTGCGATTTCAGGGGAGATGCGGATTTCAGCAATTCAACCGTTGACGGCATGGTCAATTTTACCGGAGCGATATTCAGGGAAAAAGCCCTTTTTAACAATGTAACCCTGAAGGGCCGACAGGTTTATTTTACGGCATTTACTTCCGAAAAGCTATTCAGCATGCAGGAATCCCGGATAGAAGGAGCCATCGATTTCTTTAAAGCCAAAATTACCGGAAAAGTTTCGTTTCAAAGCACTGAATTCTGGGGTACGGCCCGCTTCAGCGACCTCGACTGTAACGGGAAAAGTGATTTTTCTCTGACAAATTTCCGCAGCGATGCCTTGTTTACCTACACCAACTTTGGGAACGAATTCAGAATGTCAAACGCAACAGTGGCAGGCCGCCTCGACCTGATCAGCGTTACTTTTCAGAGCAGCGCCTGGCTGACAAACTCGGTTTTCGCCGGAAAAGTTAACCTTACGAAATCAGAAGTGAAAGCCAGGTTTGACCTGAGTGGCTCGCTTTTTGCAGCGGGCCGTCCGGTCACAGATGAGTTTGTTGTTCAACCATCGGGTGAGTTGGTTACTACAGGTGCTCAATTTGCAACTTTTCAAGATTACATCAACGAATAAATCTCAACAATACCAATACTATCCACCAAAAACAAACCTATGAAAAACCACCTGAAACGATTGTTGAAATCTGCCCTTATTGTTCCATTTCTGGCATTAACTATGGCAACTGTTACATTCAGCAGTTGCACCAAAGAAGAGATAACCGGTCTTCTGAGTGAAATTCTGGTGCAGGCGCTTGCCAGTTGGAATGCAGATGATGAAAATCTTGACGAAATACCCCAGGATCTGGACATCAACGACAATACCAGTGGAATACCATCAAGCATTGATTTCTCCGACAAATTTCCTCCCATCGGTGATCAGGGCGAATATGGCACCTGTGTGGTATGGGCAGTTGGGTACAACCTCAAAACTGCGCTGAATGGTATCGACAATGGCTGGACATCATCCCAGCTTTCACAGACATCAAATCAAACAAGCCCGAAAGACCTGTTCTGGTCGATTCCTTCAGCTGAGAAAGGATCTGATTGCAATGGCACCCAGTTTGAATCGGCCATGGATCAGCTGATTTCGCGTGGCGGAGCCTCAATGGCCACCGCTCCTTACACCAGCCTGGGCGATTGCAGCCAGACCCCGCTTTCAGATTGGACTCAGGATGCAGCCGACAATAAACTGGTAAACTACCGCAAGATTGCCGACCAGAGCAACAGCGCATCCATGACAGTTACCAACTTCAAAAACTACCTGGCAGAAGGCAGGCCCATCGCTTTTGGTGCAAAGTTGGGCGATCGCTTCATGCGCTGGAACAGCGATGCAGTAATTGATTACGACACCTACCAGAATCCCGGAATGCAACATGCCTACCACGCCATGGTGCTGGCCGGTTATGACGATTCAAGGAATGCTTTTAAAGTGGTTAATACCTGGGGAAACACCTGGGGAAACAGAGGAACAATCTGGATAGACTACGACTTTTTCGTCAGTAGTTTTTGCGTAGCCGCCTTCGTTGCCCAAAACGAATCGGACGTGAATATTACCAGTGGAGAAGTCGGATCAGGGGATATTGTTAGCGGCCTTGATGTGCTCGCCTGGAACCTGATTGATGATGATAATCCCGAATCAACGGATCCGCTCGACCGGCAGATTACCTACAATGTGTTCAACTCAGGCACCGAAACAGTGATGGCTTCAAAGAGGTGGAGTATCCTTTACATGTTTTACAATGCATACGATGCCAATGATTATGAGATTCTGATCCACGACTATTACACCGATGAATTCAGTACCACCCCCGGTGACAATGCTTACTGGGAAGCAGGTTATGGTATAGCCGGCAGTTGGTGGAATTATATTAATGTACCATCCGGTAAAAGTGTGGCAGCTGCCCTCTACAATGTGGATGAAGCTGACTTCCTTTTCACTTATACCATGCCCGCCGATATCAACGGGAAGTACTATTTGGTGCTTTTTGCTGACGCGTTTAATGACCTTGGAGAAGAAAACGAAGACAACAATTATTACTTCTACAGTAAATCAGACGGAAAACCGTTCGATTTTGTCAACGGGATGATTCAGGGTGGCGCTCCCAATAAGAGTGTAATTGCCGGTAAGCAGCCTGCATTGTTCCAGAATACTGAAAAACAGACTGTTGTAAACAAAAATAATGTGAATGCTTACTCCCCTGAAGAGATCATGAAACTGGTAAATCACAAAAAGAAAACCGGGGAGCTGCAGCAGAAAGCCTTAAAATTCAAATTTAAGCAGAGCATTCAGCAACAAATGAAAAGGAAAGCAAATTAGATTTTGAATCCATTCCCCTGAAAGAGGTTGCCATTGGGCAGCCTCTTTTTTTTTTACAATACCGGGATCTATATGTTTACTGATGATGATTCCCTTAACTTATTTAAATTATATTATCATTGTTCATTTAGTTTATATTTGTTTATTATATTTGCACCATTAAATATTCAGGCTATGGTAAAAAATAAAGAACTTCAGGAATCCAGGATTCGCGGCTATTTTATCGAAGCTGCTAAAGAAACACTCAAAGGCGAAGGATTGAAAGCAGTGAATGTCAGGACTGTTTCTGAAAGGGCAGGCTATTCGTTTGCAACCCTATACAACTATTTTAAGGACCTGAATGAGCTGGTATTTATCTGTGTCAGCGACTTTATGGATGATTGTGAAACCAGTGTAGATGAGCATTCTGCAAGATTCAATCCCGGCCAGGAAAGGCTTAAAGCCAGGATGAAAGCAACCATCAATTATTTTATTCAGTATCCCGGAATCTTTGAGTTGTTCTTTGTTGAAAGGATGAATGACCTGGGATCCGGACAACCCACGGCACGCACAATCTATGAATTCACCGACAGGATTGTAATGGATGATATCCGGCATATGACCGGATCTGGAGAAGTCAGCAGTGAAGATGAGGGATTGCTTAAAATGAACCTCAGGAATTCGATGGCAGGATTGCTTCTTTTTTATAACAACCGACTACAGCCTTCTGATTATGAAGAATTTATATCAATCGTTGAAAAGCAGATTGATCTATCCTTAAGGTTGTGTGTCAAACATACTTAACAAAATAAAATTCCGGTGAAGACAAGAAAAGAGTTAAGGGATGAATACAGGCTGATAAAATTTAAAATCGGGGTATTCCAGATCAGGAATATGCTGAATGGCAGGATTTTCATTGGCAGCAGCCTGGATCTGGTTGCAATATGGCATGCCCAGAAATTGCAACTCGATGCAGGCATGCATTCAAACGAAGAATTACAAAAGGATTGGAAACTTTATGGCCGGGAAAATTTTTCCTACGAAATCCTCGAAGAAATCAAACAAACCGATCAAATGACATCTGACTTCATGAAGGAAGTTAAAACGTTGGAAGAACTGATGATTGAAGAACTACAGCCGTTCGACAGCAAAGGCTACAACAGAAAAAGAAACCGGTAGAAAAGCGTTATATAAATGATGTAGGGACACGACATGTCGTGTCCCTACATCACTTAAACCCGGCTGGTTAGAAATTCAAACATGCCCCATGCCCCATGCTCCTTGCTCCTTGCCCTGCCCTGAGCCCTGCCCTGTGCCCGCCAAGATGGGACGAGGGACGTAAAAGGGACGAGGGACGAACCTCCACTTTCTAGGTAGGCCTATAAGTTTACCCTCTCCTTGTCCCAATGTCTGTTACCAAAGAAACGAAATTTCGCAATTTAACTTCCATGCTCCTTGCCCTTGCCCTGTGCCCTGTGCCCTGCGCCCTGTGCCCTGTGCTCTGTGCCTACTTATGAATTCCGACTTTCTTTAAACTGTTTTCAATTTTAAGCCAGCTGCGTTCGATATCGTTATCCAGGCCTACACTGTAGCGAACCAGGCCTTCGCTCAGGCCCATTTTCCGCTGCAGTTCTTCAGGAACTTCACTGGAAGTACTTTTTCCTGAATTGCTGAACAGCGTTTTAAAATAACCAAGGCTAACGGCCAGGTATCCGACATCGTTGGCCTCCATATCTTCCATCAGCGCCGATGCTTTCTCCGCGGTTTCCAGATCAATGGCAATCATTCCGCCGAAGCCAAACTGTGCGTTCATCATCGACTTTAATAAATTATGGCCCGGGTGTGATGGCAGACCGGGGTAGATGGTACGCAAACCGGCAGCAGTAAACTTCTCAGCCAGGTAAGCCGCATTGTGGCTATGCTGCTTCATGCGGATGTGCAGTGTGTGAATATTTTTAAGGATGGACGACGACCTGAACGGATCCAGCACCGGACCGAGCAACATAGCTGTTCCGTCGTTTACATCGATCATGGAGTTGATAAAATCATGGCTGGCACAGATGGCACCGGCGACACAGTCATTTTTCCCATTTACAAATTTGGTGAGGCTATACACCACCACATGCGCCCCCAGGCGGGCCGGGGCTACGATCATCGGGGTAAAGGTGTTGTCGACCACCAGCTTGATATTGTTTTTATTGGCTATCGCAGCCAATGCCGGAATATCAGAAATCTGCAGCAGCGGATTGGTCATGGTTTCAGTATAGATCAGCCTGGTGTTGGGGCGTATGGCTGCTTCTACTGCATTCAGATCGGTGATGTCAACAAATGAGACCTCAACATTGAATTTCTTCAGGTAATTGGCCAGAAATGCAAAAGTTCCGCCATAAGTGGTGATGCTGGAAACAATGTGATCTCCACATTTGATCAGGTGAAGAATGGTAGTTGTGATGGCGCCCATCCCGCTTCCGGTAACCCATCCGGCCTCGGTGCCTTCCATGGCTGCCATGGCATCGGCCAGGTACTTGTTGCTGGGGTTCCAGTGGCGCGAATAGAGGAAACAGCCCTCAGCTTCCCCATGAAAAGTATCGACCATTGACTTGGCCTGCATAAACGTAAAGGTTGCTGAATCGCATACCGATGGGTTGACATCACCGAATTCACCGAACTGGTGTAAGTCCTGAATCTGACTGGCTGGATCGAATTTCATGTGTGTGTGTGTTGGTTTTGATTGGTTTATAAAAACCTGGAATGCTGTTTTGTAACTGAAACAAAAATATCAGTATTCACGCATATGGCAAGCGCTATTAATATTATCTAAGCAAATCAGCCATATTTTTTTAAATTTGTTACTTTTTTAGCCTATTTTGATAATATTTGTAATTAAAGGTCTCAGAACATGAATAATAACTTTCATCTTGATAGTCTCGATAAGAAAATCATCAATCTGTTGAACACCGATGCGCGCATGCCTTTTGTAGAAGTAGCCCGGCGCTGCAAGGTTTCAGGTGCTGCAGTGCACCAGCGTGTGGCCAAAATGGAAGAAGCAAAAGTAATTGCAGGGTCGTCACTCAGGTTGAATCCAAAGGGAATGGGCTATCAAACCTGTGCTTTTATAGGGATCCAGGTAAACCTGACCTCAACTTCAACACATGATGAGGTTTTCAAAAAAATACAAAAAATACCTGAAATCGTTGAATGTCATCATATTTCAGGTAAATACAGCCTGTTGGTAAAGTTATATACACGCAACAATGAACATCTGAAGAAGGTAATCGTAGAACAGATACAGTCTATCCCCGAGATTTCCTTTACGGAGACATTTATTTCGCTGGAAACAGGGTTTGAGAGGGAGCTGGGAATGTGAGGTGAATGACGAATGACGAATGACGAATGTAGAATGTAGAATGTAGAATGTAGAATGTAGAATGTAGAATGTAGAATGAAAATTTACGGTTTACGATTGACGATTTACGAATTCAGCAGCTTGCGTGCGTCTTATTTTCTTACGCGTGCAAACGGCTATTGAATGACGAATGTAGAATGTAGAATGTAGAATACAGAATAACGAATGTTAAATATTTAAATCCTTTTCACTTATGATGCGCCGGCTGTATCATCGCCATTTTCTTCGCGCAACTTTTTGTGGACCTCTCCGGCAATTCGTTTGACAAAATCCTCCAGCGATTCACCAGTTGCTAAATCAGCGTTTTCAAGAAAGTCAGCAATATTATATAAAATAAATTTATAACTATCTAGATGCGTATCTATAAATTACTTCGTCACATTTCGGCGGTTTGCGTATTCTTGTAGCTTCTTTTCGAAACCATAACTGCCGCCGGACAGGACAATGGTAAAAAAAAACTTAACCGCGGAGAGCCGCAGAGAAATTACTCAGAGAACCGCAGAGAAATCTTGTTTATTAATTAATTTCTGAAGAATTAAGGCATTAAGACAAAGGCTCTTTGCGGCCCTTTGCGCAATCTTTGCGGTTCTCTGCGGTAGAAAAAAAAATAAGTATAATCCAATGCTAAAGCTTGTTAACCAATCTTCTAGTTCCATCAACAACACGTAAAACATTGAAATTTATCAATAAACCCAATTTGCAACCAGATAGTTTTAAGTAAGTTAAAACTTGTGCCACATGAATATCGTTTAACGCCTCAACAGACTTTAGTTCGATGATTACTTTTCCTTCAACCAGTATATCTATCCGGTATCCAGCATCCAACTTGATGTCCTTGTATATCAATGGCAATGGTTTTTGCTTTTCAACCAGTAATCCAGCATTTTGCAGTTCGTAAAACAAACATTCAAGGTAAGCACTTTCAAGTAAACCCGGTCCAAGTGATTTATGAACCTCAATTGCGCAACCGATAATCTTTTCTGAAATCTCATTTTCTTTCATAAATAAGTTTCTTTAGAAGGTTTGTATAGTCAAATATATGCGCGGATAATCATATAACATATTTCATGAAATTCTCCTTCAGCACACCATATCAGGCGTTTGGTAAAATCCTTAAGGGGGGGGGGGCCCCCCGGGGGAGAAAAACGAAAAGGAGAAAAAAAGGAAAGGGGGAGGGCAAAAAAAAAAAAAAACCCCGGGTGTTTTAAAAAAAAAAAAAATAATTTAAAAAAAAAAAGTGGGGGAAAAGGGAAGTTGTGAAACCCCAATGGAATTGGGGGTATTAAAATGGAAATACAACAGAACCCCAGAGTGGGTTCCCCGACAACAACTTACAATTGGCAACCCCTACAGGGTTGGTTTATAAAGCGATTCATTTCCCCCCGGTTTCGTTTCACAGGGGGTTTCCGAATTCTCGGAATGTACCATATTTACAGGGAACTCCTAACGGAGTTTTTCACTAAGCCCTCATTAATGACAGTTTTTTCTTGTTCGTTTTCATCCGAACCAAAATTGCGTTTCCCGCAGAAAAATATTTCATTAAAAATCCCGGAGGCTTCAACAGCTCCGGGATTCCTCAATAAACAAATTTAAAACAGCAACAATCGCCGGCCTATTTTTTCATCGCCTTGATCTCTGCCCCGCCCTGATACAGAATCAGTGAATCCACTTTCCCATCGGCATTGCGCTTAAATTCAATCTGAGCATCAACTATCTTCAGAAAGAACTTTACTTCCGATTCCGGAAACACCTCAAATTTCTCCTGTCCGGTGGCCTGGGTCATCAGGTGGCCGTTTTCAAGCGTTACGAACAGGCTAAAACCCGGTTGAATCTCATATTCGCCCGGGAAAGACTGCATCTGTTCCGGTGTTAGCGTAACTTCCTTCCTGCCTTCTGGTAACTTGTCGGTTTTGGCTCCCCTGGTTTCATCAATCCTGTTTTTGAAAACAACCAATTGTTTACCATCAGAGTCTGAAAACTCAAGGGTTGAGAATGAATTCTCAAAGGCAAACTTCTTATCGGCAACCGGGATCAGCCTGAAACGGGTAGAGCCCTGGCGCTGGCTGTAAAGTACGCCATCCTCAAAAATTATACTTCGGTAAGAACCATCCTCAAACTCATAAACTCCGGCCAGTTTAGCTGCAATTTCAGGTTTAAGGGCGACACCGGCAGCAACATCCGGGAAAGGTTTTCCTATGGCGATGGCAGCAAGCTTTGTTGAAATATCAGCAGGACCAATATCGTCGCGGTTGGTAAACATGACCACGTAAATATCTTCTTTTGGCAGCCAGATGCCGTTGGTGGTATATCCAAAGATGCCGCCACCGTGTTCGATGGTGGGGGAGCCGTTGATTTCATTCAACATCCAGCCATAGCCATAATTAAAAGGCCTATCGTCGTTGGTTTTGTATCCGGTAAATGCAAGCTGGATGCTGGCTTTTTTAACCAGCTTATTATCCTTTATTGCCAGTTGCCATTTGAGCAGATCATCCACATTCGACATGATGGAACCTGCTGCATATGGCTGGGTCAGACTCAGGTATTCGGCATTGATGAATCCATCCTGATTCTGATAGCCTGCAGCCCGGTTGGGAATGATCTTTTTATGACTGCCATAATAAGAGTTGTTCATCTGCAGCGGTTTGAAAATATTCGTTTCGAGAAACTCCTGGTAAGTCTGGCCGGAAGCTTTCTCAATAATATAACCAAGCATGAAATACGCTGAATTGTTGTAGAGATACTTTTCGCCCGGCGCGAAATCCATGGGTTGATTTTTAAACAGGTCTATCATCTCCATAGGGCTCATGTCCTTGCGCCACAATGGAACCCACTCCTGCATACTGGTGTAGCTTTTAATTCCCGAGGTATGGGTAAGCAAATGGTGAATGGTGATTTTATGTCCCTGTGTGGGATAGTCGGGAATAAATTTCGTGATATCATCATCCAACCTGAGTTTTCCCTGCTCCATCAGCATCAGAATGGAGACGGCGGTAAACTGCTTGGACATGGAGCCGATTTCGAAAACCATCTCGGGTTTCATAGGGACATTGAGTTCCATGTTGGCCATACCGAAGGCTTTGCGGTAAATTACTGTGCCGTTCTTCGCAATCAGCACCGTAGCGCCGGGTTCGCCTGGTTTGTAAACCGCTGAAACCAGCTGATCAAATTCCTCCTGCATTTTCTGAGCCATGGCGAGTTTTGCACTTCCGGTCAGCAGTATCATCAGCATCAGGACACTGATTCTTAAATACAATTTCATAGTGGTCGGATTTGTTTTATGGGTGTTTTGACGCAAATGGAAGGGCTAAGTTACATGAAAGAATGATAATTCAGAAAAATGAAGTGAGGTTAGAAGTAAGAAGGTGACTGAGGGACTGAGGGACTTAGGGACTGAAAGATTATGAGACGAAGAAACGAAGAGACGGAGAGACGGAGAGACTGAGAGACGAAGTGACTGAGAGGGAGGAGAGACTGAGAGCGAAGTGACTGAGAGACGGAGAAAAGACGTGAAAGGGAGAGGGAGTGAGGGAGTGAAGGGGAGATTGGGAGACGAACGGACTGTGAGACTGAGAGAGGAAGAGACGGACGGACTGAGAGACTGAGAGACTGTGAGACTGATAGACCGATAGATCGATAAACTAGGAGAAAAGGGACAGCCCTGAAAGGGCGAAACATCATAACCGTGGGCGAGCGCAGCGAATCCCACGGATACTCGCACCAAAAAGAAAATAAAGCACTGAAGAGAACGGGAGACTGAGAGACTGAGAGACGAGAGAGACGAGGTGAATGAGAAGGGTTTGGTGTTAGAGGAATAGGGAGAGAAAGAAACCCGCATCCTGAATATAAACCAGAAACCAGAAACCAGAAACCAGAAACCAGAAACCAGAAACCAAACCAGTAACCAGAAATCTGAAGTCAGAGGTCAGAGGTCAGAAATCTGATGTCTGATCAAGAAGGATATGACCTAAAGTATTTTCAGATAAACCGGTTCATGGAAACCTTAAATTAAATAAAATAAGATCACCAGGATTACAAAAAATGGAAAGAAAAGTGCTAAATTTGTGTTACTGGAAATAAGTTAGTCAATATATAAACCCAAAAAATCCATCCAATGAAGAAATTAGCTGTTTTAAGTTTTAGCCTGCTGATTGCAGTTCAGGTTATTGGTCAATTGAACCCGGTTAAGAATCTAGTCTGGATACATGAATATGAAATGCCATATAACTGCTTTAGCCTTTCCTGGAGCGAACCTGACACTTCTTTTGTTGACACATTGGTAGGATACAACATTTATCGGGATACTTCGCTTTACAGGTTCACGACAGAAAATTATTTTTCATGCAACCCATGTATTGGTGATACCTCTTCCGGTTATTGTGATTTCATCTTTTATGATGGGGGCGGATTTGTAATGTATGTTAAAGCGGTGTACAATAGTTCAAAACAGGAATCAGGTTATACAGATAGTGCTTATTGCAATGGAATTCTAATCGGTATAAAGGAGTCAGACAAAACCGGGTTAAACATATATCCAAATCCCACATCAGGCAAAGTAAAGGTGAACCTGGATGGAGTATTGAAAATAGAAATTTACAATGAGAAAGGAAAGTTGATAACAGAAGTTATGGGAAATTCAGAAATAGACTTAAAACCTTATCCGCAAGGCGCGTATATCATGAAAATATACACAAACAAGGACATTTATACCGAAACGATCATCTACCGGGAATAATCAAATCCGAAAATCAAAAACTCTGACTTATGAACCTTCTGTTTGTATGCAGCAGGAATCAATGGCGCAGTCCGACAGCCGAATCCATTTACAGGAATTATTCGGGAATAAATGTGAAATCTGCCGGGACTGAACCCTCTGCGCGGATAAAGTTGAGTTCGAAAATGATTGAATGGGCAGATTATATCTTTGTGATGGAAAAGAAACACAAACAAAGAATCTGTCAAAATTTTCCGGATGAGATCAAAGGCAGGAACATCATCGTTCTGAATATACCTGACGAATTCAAATATATGGATCCTGACTTAATCGGGGAGATAAAATCCAGGGTTGAAGAGTACATCCAATAGAAACCCCAGATGGCAAAGGCAAAACTTTCCCGGCGTATGGTTGTTAAAAATATGATTGTACTTTAATTGATAACACCGCCAGCCGGAAGGATGCTTAAACCAGCTATGGCCGCCGGCATTTATCTACAATCACGGTAACCAATATTCAATATTGCCCCGACCGACACAGATGAAATTTGACCGGCATCTTCCGACAGACAAATTAAAGCCCTACATAAAATACTATGTGGTTTCGGAGAACGATGTGGAAAGCGAATACAAGGTTTTCCCCTCTTCCGGATTGGTTATCGGGTTTCAATACAAAGGACAACTCTCAGTTTTCCATGAAAATTCCGAAAGCAAACTCAGCTCAGCCGGAATAACAGGAATTTCAGATAGCTATAAAATTTTCAGAAGTTCAGCCGATATCGGAACCATATTGGTATATTTTACCGAAACCGGCTTTACACATTTTACTTCACATCCTGCAAATGAATTATTCAATTTAAGCCTTTCACTTGAGGATATTTTTGACAAAAAAAGTGTGACCGGCATAGAGGAAAAATTGTCGGTTGCAGCCACAGACGCACAACGGATTAAAATTGTTGAACAGTTTTTATTGGCACAACTCAAAGACATTCAATCTGATAAACTCATTGTTGAAGCAATAAAACTTATCTGTCGAAGTAATGGAACTATCCGCATAAAGGAGTTGAACGCCAAACTATTTATAAGTCAAAGTCCGTTTGAAAAACGCTTCAGAAAAGTTGTAGGCACAACACCTAAAAAATTTGCCTCCATTGTCCGTTTTAATGCTGTTCTACAGAATCTGAACGAAATAAAATCGCTGACTGAAATCTGTTTCGAAAACAATTTCTTCGACCAGGCCCACTTTATAAAAGATTTCAGACAGTTTACGGGTGATGCCCCGGAACATTTTAAGCGCTTCCTGTAAATAAACGATTTTTTACAATTACAGGAATTTTAGTTCCGGCATTTTTGCATTGTCATCAGAATGAAAAAGCCCTGAAAAAATTAATCAAACTGCTGAAATTTTGACGGGTTAAATATTCTGGTGCATTCAATTCAAGGGTTCATTCAACAATTTAAAATCAACTGACCATGTTTACAATTGACCAAATCAAAGCGGCCCACAGCAAAGTAAGATCCGGGGCCGACTTCCCTCTCTACATAAAAGAAATCAAGGCGTTAGGGGTTACCCATTATGAAGCCTATGTAACCGATGGGCATATTGACTATTTCGGGGCTGAAAAACACACAGCCAAAGTGCCGGCAAAATACGAACCGTTGCCGGTTGCTGACTTGCCCGGTATTCAACAATTCAGGGAAGAGTTGATGGCTCACCAGCAAGGCAAAACGGATTTCCTGACTTTTATTAAGATGTGCGCCACTTATGGGGTTGAAAAATGGGCCATAAGCATGGACAAGATGACCTGCACGTATTATGACAAATCGGGAAATGAGGTATTGGTAGAAGTGATTCCACAACCATAAATACCTGGAATTATTTAAATCATTGCTACATGGTGATACATTGAAGTGATTCAGAATGACAACACATGTGAATTATCAGAGGGGAGCTTAGTGGCAGCCGTCAATGGTTCCACACTCCCCTTTTAATTAAACCAAATAAACCATATTCTTTTTGATCGTTAGCGAAGTTCCTATTTCTGAAATCGGGGAAAAGTGGTAAGTTTGTGAGGATATTTGGTAGTTAACGAACATATTATGAGAACACTTTGCAACTTACTACTGCTGATTTTGATGATTAATCAAGTAAAGGCAACTAACCAGATAGAGGATGTACTTTATCATGGACAGGATACTTTATTTTTTTATGATTCTCCGCTTGAAAAGATTGATAGTATTACCACTAAGATTTTTGACTTAAAAAAGGATATTGACTATTCTTCCGATTGTTGGCGTGGATTTCAAGCAGAGTGGAAACTGATTAATGACACTTTATATCTTTTAAATGTTTATGAGTGCAACACCTACACAAAATTAAATTCAGTTATTGAGCAAATCACAGGACGAAAATTTAAAAATGGCTTAATAAAAGCTGATTGGGTAACGGGATACTTTTGGTCAGGTAAAGATTTTGTTCCGGAGCAAACATTATATATCTCAATTTTTAAGCATGAATGTAACTTTGAATTTGCAAATGGATATTTAAAAAGCTCAAAACAGATTGATTATATCCCCTGTGATTATTTAGACGAGGAAAAACTGACTGAATTTGTTATTCAACATATGGATTCAACAAAATTGCCTGACGCAGATGATTGGTCAATTCGATTATCAGCATATCTGCAATCAGATAAAACAGGTAAAATAGTAAGAGTTAAAATTGAGAGTTCGACAGATTCGAGATTTAATGATGTTGTTAAAAATGCCTTGATAGAATTACCTTGTAGACCAGTTTATTTTAATAGAGGTGAATTTTGGCAAGTAGGAGAAACAGTATATTTGACAATCAATGAAAAGGATTTTAAAAAATACGTTCGCTAATAAGCGGTCATAAAACATTTGGGGTGAAGTAGTTATTCGAGCATCCTGCCAAATGGCCAATAACAAAAAGCCACTGCACCTTGAAGTGAACGTTTATTCACTATAAAACAAAATTTACCCATAAGAATAATAATTGTGCCAACAATCCAGTTTCTATTAATAGGAACGGCTAATGATGGCTTTTTTTTACAATAAACTTCAAGCACATCTAAGAGAAAGAACATAGTTTCAGAACATACTATTACAATTAAATTCAATTACCTATAAAAGACTCTTCACTTCGGATGCATGGTTGTAAATGAAAAATTGTGCATTTATTGAAAATGATATTGACTGGATAATACGCTTCAAACTGCCTGTCTACATTTATCTCAGACATTGGCAGCAATAAAAACAAACCTGTGCATATAAATAAGAACATACCCTATTATATCACTTCAGCAGGAATTTTTATTCTGCTGAAATCCGGTTTTACACATGCTGACAATGACGATTTGTCTTTTCTACTCAAACCGACAGACAATCTTATTGGACTTTTAACGGGTTCTCAGTCAACTTACCTTTCTGAATATGGATTTTTTCATGAAAAACTCAATATTCTCATCGAAAAATCCTGCTCCGGCTTTAACTTTTGGATTTTGGGTTTTCTGGTTTTCAGCTATTTGGGTCTTCGCTTTTTTGACAAAACTTCACATAAAATCCTGACCATCCCTATCTCCCTGCTTAGTGCTTACCTGCTGACCATTTTCGTAAACACATCACGGATTTTTGCTTCTATCGTTCTGCAAAGTCAAACAAGCAGCTTTATACCAGGGCATCAACACCTGGTACACGAAGCAATTGGGATCATTACCAATCTTTCATTCCTGATTCTGGCTTACTACCTGATTGAAAAATTATTAATCCAGCTAAAACACCATGCGAAACCTGCTTAACCCGAAATGGCTTTTCTTAGTCAACACCCTGCCACTTATTGTGTTGTTTTCCCTTTTCTTTAGTCAGTTCAATATCATTAAAACCCTGTTGGAAGAGGACAATATCCGGCTATGGACATATTTTGGTTTAACCTTAGGGGTTCTGGGCATTCTGAATTTTGCCTACGCGTTATACCTTACTTTCAAAAAGCAAAGCTTGTCCATCTGGTATGGTGTCCTGGCATTGTTATGTTACATTCCGTTTATTTACCTGTATGGCTATCACATAGATGACATCATTCCCTTTTCTGTTCCGCAATGGATGATTTCGGGTAATATATTTCTTTATGTTGGAACATTCTTAATGCCTACCCTCGCCTATTCATTATTAGTTCTGGTTTCTCATTTTACCCCTGATACCAGAGAGCACAAGGCCTGGGTAAACTTTTTAATTGCAATCGGCATTCCGGTTGCCGGTTATTTATTTTCACAAGTCATCCTTCCTTTATGGCGACATGTTGAAGGTGAATCTTTTATGCACGCAATGGTGATACTTGTGATTGCTGCCACCCTGGTTTTTCTGTTTTTCTTAGTCAGGGGCATTACGATTCTTGCTGCTAAAAAAGCAGTTGTATTGCAAAAATATCAACTGGCCTGGAAAATTCCTGTTGCGATTGTGCTTCCGTTGTTGGGATTGGCAGTAAATAACGGGTATTTGTCCGATCTTATAAGTTCAAACGATGCCGGAGTCTTTGGCGATTTTAAAAACATATGGTTTTATATTCTCGCGGTTGTGAATGGTGTTCTGGTATGTTTACCCAACCTTGATCAAAAAATTTACCGGCTCTTGCTGTTCACCGGACGAAGCATCACTTTCGCCTATACATTTTATTTCTTCCTGGTATTTCTGCCTTTCCTGCCTCTATCGGTGATTGCCATCATTGCAGTTGGCACAGGCTTTTTAATGCTTACGCCTTTATTGCTTTTCATTATTCACACCAACGAACTTTCAAAGGATTTTGCTTACCTGAAAATTTTCTTTTCAAAAAAACTCATTGCAGGAATTGCATTGACAGGCTTTTTGTTTATTCCTTTGTTTATTACGGCAACTTACCTGAAAGACAAAAGCGTTTTAAACGAAACACTTGGCTATTTATACAGTCCTGATTATTCAAAGCAATATAATATTGATAAAACTTCGCTTTTCAAAACGCTCAATGTTATAAAAGGACATAAAGACCACCGTGACAGCAGGGGTGGAATATTCGGGAATGGTATCCCCTATTTATCTTCCTGGTTCAATTGGCTGGTGATGGACAACCTTACTTTGTCCGATGCAAAAATCAACACCATAGAACAAATATTTTTCGGGAATCCTTCATTTGAATTACGATCCGGAGATATCCAAAACGACAATGTAAATGTTACCAATATTTCCACCAACAGTGTTTACGACAAAAATCAAAGAACCTGGAAAAGCCGGGTTGATCTGGAAATAACCAACCAAAACAGCAACAATTCGTTTGCAGAATTCGTCACCACTATTGAATTACCCGATGGTTGTTGGATCAGCGATTACTATTTATATGTCGGTGACAAAAAAGAACCCGGCATACTGGCTGAGAAAAAATCGGCCATGTGGATATTCTCACAAATCCGGAATGAAAACCGGGACCCAGGAATTTTGTATTATCTGACTGGAAACAAGGTAGCTTTCAGCGTGTTCCCCTTCTCAAATGATGAAGTACGTAAAACAGGTATAGAATTTTTGCATAAAGAGCCGATAAAACTAACCATCGACAAGCACATCGTTGAATTGGGAAACAATGAAGAAACCATTCATGAAAACTATGAAACCGAAAACATCGTTTACGTTTCAGCCCAAGGGAAACAAAAGTTAAAAACTGTTCAGCGGAAGCCGTATTTTCATTTTCTGGTTGATGTTTCAAAAGATAAAAAGAGCCATTCAGCCGATTTCATTCATCGCATCGAACAGGTTTCAAAAATCAACAAGCCACTTGCTGAAAATGCACAAATCAGCTTTGTAAACAGCTATGTGAATACGATTCCGCTGAACAATCAATGGAAACAAAATTATGAATCGCAGGAATCTGAAGGCGGTTTCTATCTCGACAGAGCAATAAAAACGGTATTATTTAATGCCTGTAAGAGCAAGACCCGTCCTGTGATTGTAGTTGTAACTGACAGTATTCAAAATGCCGTTTTGGATAAAGATTTTTCCGACTTCAGATTTGCATTTCCTGAAAGCGATCTTTTTTACAATCTTGATCACAATGGAGAGTTACAGGCACATTCCTTAGTTGAAAAACCCTCCCGGCAACTGCCGGAGATCATGCAAGAATGTATGTTCTGTGAAACCGTTCTGGAATACAAACTACCGGACAGTTCTGTGGCCTATTTATCCAACAACAATGAACCTGGGATCATCCTAAAGAAAGATGTATTCGATGTTTCCGAAGCGGAATTCAAAGAAAAGGACTGGCAATCTGCTTTGACAATGCAGGGAAAATGGAGATCTCAAATCCTGCACCCTGAAACTTCGGACAAAGAGTGGCTGAAATTGGTCAGGTACAGTTTCCTTACTAAAGTTATGACACCTGTAACATCTTATCTGGTAGTAGAGAACGAAGCGCAAAAAGCAATGTTGAAGAAGAAACAGGAGCAGGCTCTATCGGGAAACAAATCATTTGATCTCGGTGAAGACACGCAAAGAATGAGTGAGCCTGGTTTGATGCTTTTGGCCATTCTGTTTGGTCTTTTAATCTGGTATAGAGAAAAACGGAAACGACCTGGCCGCCCCGCTCCCGGAGTTGAATAAAAAGCAAACTTACTGAATGAAGTATAAGAATAACTTTCCAATATTTCTAAAAAGTAACCTCGTTTGTTAGTCTCAATTATAAAACAAATATCTATGCGTAGTTTTATAATAGCAATTTTCCTTCTATTGCTGACACCTGCGCAATCCGGAGTCCTGGCAAACCGGGTCTGTAAACAGGAATTACCAAAGGACTCATTAATTAATGAAGTTATTTCTGCAGTAATATTATTCGATTCATTAAACGGATCAAACCTTGGAACACAACGTTTAATTATTCCGGATATTTACTTTTTACCAAAATGGGATAAAAATACACCAACCCTGCACCCCCCTCCACCACCATCTTATTTTGGCTATACCTTTGAGGATATCCTGGTATATTTCAACTCTTTAAATGACCCGGAACAAAGAGAATCAGATTCAATTTTTATTGTCAGTCAAATTGACACTACCATAAACCACATTATTTTCGATGGTGTATCTTTATTATTCAAGAAAGAGAATGATGATATTTACTACTTTTCACTACCAATCTTTTCTTCAGATATGAGAACCGTTATAATAGCATATAGTCAGGAGTTTTACTTCGGTTTCATTACAGTTCTAAGAAAAGTCGATGATCATTGGATAAGAATTGATCATGAGTTAACATGGATGCAATAGATAAATAAAAATAATAACAAAGCTTCATAAAGTTAAAATGCCCCGGTCGCATGGTTGTTCAAGAAAAATTGTACATTTATTGACAATTAATCCGGTTGGAATAAAACACTTCACACCGCCCGCCAGTACATCGTCTCATCCGTTAGTATATTTTAATGATCAGAGTAATTGTTGTTATCTTAATATTTCTAATCCATGGCTTTGCCAATGGACAACCTAAAGAATTTATCGACTCTCTCAGAACAAACCATGAAAATCAAATAATTGAATTTAAAACAAATTGCACAGGATGCATCGTTTTAAACCAGCCTTGCAGAGAATATGTCCAAAACGGAAATCCCTGGAATTTATACATCATCTGGAAAAATTCAGCTGGCTATCACATAAAAAAGGTTAACAATTGCGGTAGTTCTGAAATTCTAACCTTAAAGAAGTGGAGGAACAATCCTTTCGAAATCATTGATGAAAAGTCATCGGAGATAGACACAACAAAATTGAGGTACCCTTTATCCAGCAATTCAAAGGACGCTTTATGGTCTGCTGCGGAAATCAATCATTATGAATACTATGAATTCGCGTTTCCAACATATTCAATAAGAGATTTGGTTATAAAGGATTACGCTTTTCGCGAACCAACCCCTTATGATGAAGTCCTTGCAGGCAATAACCCGGATTTTAAAATGAATCAACACAGGTATGAATACAATAATTCGACAGCTATTAAGGAATTAATAGATTGCATTATGCTTACTTTGAACAGGAAATCCAAAAAATTATCAATAATTAGTGTCAATAAACAGGATTAATATGTTCGGACCTGATAGCCCGGCTTTCAGGCAACTACGTCCTTCGAAAATAAGGGGAAATTCCGATTACTTCCGGAGCTGGTCAAACCATTCAGACAAGCAGGTAAATAGCCCATTTTAAATCAATAACATGCATACAACAATGAAATCACTTTTACTCTCAGCTTTGCTCCTGTTGACAATTACCGTCAGTGGACAAGGAAACAAACTATCCATTGGAATTACGGGTTCGCCTGACTTCTACAAATATCAATTCAAAAGCATTCCGGGATTTGCCCATGAGTATAAAACAAAGACCGGCTATTCGTTTGGCCTTTCAATGAATTACAATTTTGTTGAAAAATTTTCAGTCAAAACCGGATTGCTTTTTTCAACCAAAGGTTATATCCTTGACTATTCATGGGTTCCTGCTGAACCCAACGACCCGCTTATTCCGCGCGAATCCGATATTACCCTGAGTTTTCTGGACATTCCGGTTTTGGCTGCATATGACTTCGTGTATTCTGACAAATTATCAATCTACGCTTCGGCAGGAATTGTGGCGGGTATCCTGATAAATGAAAAAGAAATTTCGACGATGGGTGACGGCACAGAAAAGGAAACTGATTTTTCGGGAACACTTTACAATCAGGATTTTAATAAGGTTTTAGTTGCAATTAACATTGAACCCGGATTAAAATACAATTTAAGCGAAAAATTCTTCGTTTCAGTTGCACCATATCTGAGGTATGGATTGAATAAGATAAGTGATCAGGTTTTAGAATCCAATCCCTGGTCGTATGGAGCTAGTGTGGGCTTTTACGTCAATTTCTAGAAAATCGTGCTCTGATAAAAGTATTGGGCTATAAGGAACATCGCTTCAAGAAGAAAGATTGTACCTTTATTGATATTTATATGGCCGGAGTAATTCAAAAACCAAAATGCCTGCCAGCATTTAGCCATGGCCGTAAGCGGCATCTCGTACAGACCGGGTCTCAACAATTAACAAAATGACATAAATGAAAAATTTAAAAATAATTCCAACACAGTTGACAGTAATCACTTTTATGCTCATTTACCTGAATTCCTGCAACGGACAAATTCAAAATAGAAACTCAACCAACGAAGAAGGCAAAACATATTTAACTCATCAGCCCAATAACTTTAATGCAATTTCCAATAGATTAGACAAAAATATAAGAAGTATTTTTCATGACAGAAATGGCAATTATTGGTTTGGAACAAACGGAGCAGGCGTATATCGTTATGACAAAAAAACATTGACACAATTTACTGTGAAAGACGGACTTTCAGACAATCAAGTAATAAACATTCAAGAAGATAATTTGGGAAATATCTGGTTCGGAACAGGAATATTCGGCATTAGTAAATTTGACGGCATAAAGTTCACAACTCATACCAATAATGTCAAAATAACTTACGGAACAGAAAAAGACTGGAAATCAACAAACAACGATTTATGGTTTTACGCTGGTGGTGGCGTGTTGAGGTATAGCAATTCTTCACTTACCTATTTACCATTTGACCAATCAAGTTCAAACACACAATCCAGCGCCCCTTTTTCACTTAGTCGTTATGGCGTTTACTGTATTCTCAAAGACACAAAAGGAAATGTTTGGTTCGGAACACAGGCAGAAGGAGTATGCAGATTTGATGGGAAAACACTAACCTGGTTCAAAGAAAAAGGACTGGCAGGTCCTGCCGTTCTTGGTTTATTTGAAGACAGTAAAGGCAATCTTTGGTTTGGCAATAATGGTGCTGGGTTATTTCTATTTGACGGAAAGACTTTGACAAATTTCACCGAAGAAAAAGGACTTAATAATGCTGACTTTAAAGCCTCTGGAAAACCTGGCTTAGGCACTTTGGCTCGTGTATATTCAATCAACGAAGACAACAATGGGAACATCTGGGTTGGAACAGTTGATGCAGGAGTTTGGAAATTTGACGGAAAAAACTTAACAAATTACACAACCAAAAACGGACTTACAAGCAATGCAGTAAACACAATTTATAAGGATAAAAACGGAGAACTATGGTTTGGGACAGACGGCAATGGTATATGTAAATTCAACGGAACGGCATTCACGGAGTTTATCATCAAATAAATTAACAGTACGATAGAAAATGAGCAACCGCTAACGGGGTAGACAGCCGTGCCGGAAGTTAACCGGCGGGGTGAGCCCCAGCAGGTTTCAGACCACTGTGGCAGGCCCTGCCTTCATCGAATTTCGGAAAATACCGCTTATATGACTCTTCCCGGCATCTTCCCGGCAGCAGTAATGCAAACACATACCCACCAAATACTGCTCACGGCCTGTAAAGAGACTTAATGTTTGGTTAAGGTTCAACATTAGCTGATCATCAGGGTAAACCGTCCTATGCATTAACACTATATTAACACGTACTTTCCCTTGATTTATTTGACATTCCATAGATCAATGTTGTAATTTTATTCTTCGTGTATCAGATTTTTACATTTTCTCATTTTATACAATTATTAAATAGTGGTTTTAAATTAATCCATATATCGAATGAAAAGAATAGCCGTTTTCTGCGATGGAACCTGGAACACCCCTGATAAACTGAAAGATGGCAAGCGTTGTCAAACGAATGTTGTTAAAATGGCAAATGCCCTGAAACCAGCTTCTACCGACGGCATTACACAGTTATTATATTATGACGCCGGAATTGGCAGTGAAGGAAGTGTTATCAGACGGGTATACGACGGCGCAACAGGGACCGGAATTTCAAAAAATATTCTGAAGGCCTACCAGTTTCTGATCCGGAATTATGAACCGGGAGATGAACTGTTTCTTTTCGGATTCAGTCGCGGTGCATTTACGGTGCGCAGTTTAGCCGGATTAATCCGGAATTCCGGCATCCTGAAAATTGCCGATACCGATCAGATGAACAGGGCTTATGAGATATACCGGTCAAGAAAGCCAGAATATCAGCCACGCGAAGTTGAAGCCACCCTCTTCAGAAGAACATTTGCTGTTGAAGAAACTACCCGAATCAAATTTATCGGCGTTTGGGATACTGTTGGAGCACTTGGCAACCCGCTGCTCCTGAATGGAATACTGAGCCGGAGAAACCGGTTTCATGATACGGACCTCTCTTCAAAAATCAGCAACGCTTTTCATGCACTTGCTGTTGATGAGAAAAGAAGGAATTTCAAGGCTGCGCTATGGAATCAACAAGCCGGTGTAACAGGTCAGACATTGGAACAGGTATGGTTTCCGGGGGTTCATTCCGATGTGGGTGGCGGTTATCCCGATAAGGAATCGGGTTTATCAGATATTCCACTGCGTTGGATGCTTGAGAAAGCAGAAAATTGCAATTTGAATTTTGAAAGTATTGCAATATATCCGGATCCGATGGCACCTTCGCATGAGTCATACCGGGGATTTTACATACTTTTACCCCGGCTATTCCGTCAAATAGCCATGGTCGACAGGAAGAAAGGAAATTCCTTTGAGTCGGTTGATCACACCACAGAAGAAAGATACAAAAAGAACATAAAATACCGGCCGGAAAACCTGGTTGATTATTTCAGGAAGCACCCATTTTAACATTAGTCCGGCACTTTTAAGACTCACGCAATGACGCAATGACGCAAAGATCCGGTAATCATTGTTTTAATAAGTTTACTTGTGCTTCCGCAATAGACTGAAAATCTAATGCAAATAAAATAATTTACGAAATATTGATTTAAAATAAATCAAGAGCAAACGTTTTAAAAATTCCGGCTATGACTGAAGATCCATCAAAACCTGATTTTTCGTTCGAAAAATACAAATACAAGGTTGAACTCATTAAATGGCTGATCGGCAGTGTTGTGCTGGTTGTAATGACCACCATCATCGATTGGGGATTTAAAGACCGGGCAGCAGGCCTTCAGGAAATACAGCAATACGATAAATACGCCACGGAATTGATTGTTATGAACAACGATCCGGTTAAAAAACGCATGCTGGCGCAGTTCTTTTCCAAAGTAACACCTTCAGAAAAACTCAGGGAGGGGTGGGAAAAGTATTATGAAGAAGTGAATGCGGAGTATAAAATATTTCTGTACAAAGACTCCCTGGCACAAGTCAGGTTAAAGGAATTGATGGATAAGGACTCTGCATTGCTGAGTATTTCACAGAAGAAGGAAAAAGAAGAACTTGAAAATAAAGTATCTGAAAACCAAAGAATTATAAACCAGCCGATTATCCTGCCCAACAGCACAGTTATTCCTGTTGTTTACATTCAGATCGGGAGCGAAGAACGAAGAAGCATTGCAATGCAACTGACAGGGAAAATCATAGAAGCCGGATACAAGGCTCCTGGAATAGAATTGGTTGCAAGCGCCGGAAAATTAGGATCAAACGAAATCAGGTATTTCAGGGAGTCCGATGAAAATTATGCCAGGGTGCTGCAGGGCATTCTGAAAAATCAGAATATAGAAGCCGTCATCAGGCCTGCTTTCAGATTCAGCAGCAGCACACGAGAGGGTACCATTGAATTGTGGCTGAAATAGTTACACCCCCTGTGTGAATTTTATAACCATCTTCGCATCGAGATTATATTCATCTACCCCGTATGATTATGTAATTAAATTGCCATACAATATCAATTTCAAAATATATGTATATTTAAATTGTTCATTATCACTATTTTACAATTTTCAAAAAATAAGAATTTCTTGTAACTAAAACATTAACATTTCTTTAACAGCCCCTGCACCTGCGATTGCTTGACATCGGATATATGATGATGTAATTTTACATTTTTACAGTCCTGCACAAAAAAGTTTTTACTATTTACACAATTGAGCGATGATTTACATTTTACTTGTAAAATATATTTACATGTAACTTACTTCTTGTTCTATTGTAAAAATACTTCCGGGACATAATTATCATCATTCACTTTTTATTCTTTTTTCATCAACCGGAGTAAGCTGAAAATCCGTAACCAAGAGTAAGCCAAATATTTAAAATACTGATTTTATGAATTATACATTTAGAGGAAATCTCTGCGGATTTTTGTGCGAAGAATGCAATGAACCGATTTCAGGAGTAGAAGTGCGTTTGTACCTGCCCTGGCAAAAGGAAAACATAACTGAGAATGCCATTGCCAGCACAAAAGACACATTCAGGCTGGTTACCAAAGAGGAACAGGCCGCCAGGGAAAAGTTACTGATCGGAACTGCCAAAACAGACGAAAAAGGCAATTACGAATTTACAGTGGATGAAAAGTACAGCAAAACGGCTTTCGACATCGACTTCATCTGTGGCACTGTACCCCGCACACCGCCGAAACCACCCCGAAAAGAACCCGTACAGTTTCACCTCACCACTGTTTTCCCGCAATGGCGCCTGAACCGGGAACAGGAATACTACTTTTTCCAGTGGGATTACTGCCTGTCGGCAAGATGGTGGTGTTATATCCGGGGCTATTTCTTTGACGCCTGGGTGATCTGCGGCTACCTCCGCAACTGCGAAACCGGGGCACCGATTGCAAAAGCCAGTATAACGGCATGGGACGCCGATTTTCTGACCGATGACAATCTGGGCAGCGCCATTACAGATTCAAGCGGTCACTTCAGGATTGACTATACTTCGATCCAGTTTAAACAAACATTTTTATCGCCCTGGATAAATCTGGAAACTGATCCCGGTGCTCCGCTCACCTTCCAGAGTGGTCCCGATGTCTATTTCAAAGCAGAAATAGGCGGTGTAAACTTAATTGATGAAACTTCTGCGAATAGCCGGAAGAATGTGGGTTACTGCCTGTGCGTTAATCTGTGTACCAAAATTAACGTAGGTGATCCCGGGATTGAATTCCCGAGTGCCTGGACAGGAATTGGCATGGCATTCAACATTTCAACCGGAGCGGGAGTTAAGGATTTTGATGTGGATGGATATGCAGGAGCCAGTTCAGGAAAATTTGCCCTGAGCAGTGTTATCCGGCTCACCGGACAGGCAGCGCCCAAAGCAAGCAGTGGCAATCCGATTGAATACCGCTTCCTGGTGAGTCACGTTACTTCACCGAATGGCGGACCAGCACCTGCATTGGGGAATTTTTCGAAGATCATCGGCGTTACACCCGGCTTGTTTGTTGCAGGCACCGTCGCCAAACTGATGCTAAAAGTTTTCCCTTTTACCGTTTATGATGTCATCAGTGATCAAAGTGACTTTGATGCTGAAGGATGGTTCGATGTTAATCTGGCTGTTCAGCGAACACTTATCGACAACAGCATTCCGGTTGCCGATCTGAATGACTATTGGTTTATCGATGAAGACACCCTGATTTCGCTCAACACCGCTGAACTGACCACTGCCCCGGATGTACCTGCCGGAGCCGCAAATGCAGGTCAACCGGTACCGGCAGCCAATAAGATTCCCATCGAAAAAATCGCCATTCGTTTCGAAATCAGAGAGGTGGTGAATAAACCCCTCAACCAGTTCAACATCATCCCGGGAAGCGGTAAAACACTGAATTCGGCTGTTGTCAACAACAATCCTATGTTTTTCAAACTCGCGATCACCGAATTGGAAACGCTGGGCAGTTGCACCCCGATCAATGGAACGCTTCATGCGAAATATACGATCTACCATCCACACCTCAGGGCAGCCTATATGCACCTGAACAACAACAGCAACACGGTGAGCCGGTATATTACAGGTGATGGATTCCTGACACTCAGCGGCAACATCAATCCGCTTGTCGACGGCAATGCCAACAACAGCCTGCAATTGAATAACCCACCCAACGACATGGTAAGGTGTACCTACTCACTCAAGCTGAATGCACAGGCGAGGCTGCACAATGGCGACAGCGCCTGGTCGTATAGCGGACCACTGGAACAGTTGTTTTTCTATGACATTTAAAAATCTGCAGGGGCTTTGCGGGTAATCGTAAGGGACGTTGCGTTCAACGCCCCTTACGGTTATGTCCAGAATTCATATAAATCGTCTTTGCTTTCCCTCTCTTTAATTACCTCAAAAGTCATCGTACCGGGCCGGTATCCGATGACTTTGGGTATCTGCCTGCTGTTGTAACGCGACCACATGCTTAAGGTATAAGCCCCTGCATCGTGTATCAGAAGAAAATCCCCTTCTGCAGCAACCGGTAATTCCAGATCTTTAGCGATCACGTCACCGGCGAAGCAAAGAGGTCCGGCTACAATGTACTTATTCTTGTCCTTACCTCTTTTCAGCTCACCATCTTTTCCGGCAAGGCTGATGTGATGATGCCAGTCGCCCGGATTGTAGCACTTTCGCAGGAAAAGGTCCGCTCCTACATGTGTCATCGCTATATTGTACGTGCGCTCTCTTTTCACATACTCAATTTTTGATGCAACCCAGGCTGAATTCGCATAAATGTATCGCCCGAATTCGGTGATCAGCCTGAACTGACCGTTAAAAAGTTCGCTGCAATCTTTTAAAAGCAGTTTATGATAGGCTTCCATCGTAATTGGGTCCCCGGAAGGATCATAGGATACAGGCAGACCTCCGCCGATGTCAAAAGTATCAACCGGCTTGCCACCGGGCATCTTCTTCAGTTCTTGGTTAACCTCCCTGGTGAAGTTCAGTGCTTTTTTTATTCCTTTCAGCATCAGATGAACTTCGCAACCCTGAGAGCCTATATGAACATGTACACCTTTCAGCCAACTGTATTTCAAATAGTATTCCATGAGTTTATCATGGTTGTCATCGAGTGGTACACCGAATTTCGAAATCGTATCTGCAACACTTGTGGAAACTATTGTACCTGTGCCTACCTGCGGGTTTATTCTCAATCCGACTGAACTGCCTGATTTCAGTATTTTCAGAAGATCATCAATCCTGTCAAGTTCATCAAATGAGTCGGCATTGATGTAAACACCGAGTTTCAACGCATATTCAATCTCATGCCTGGTTTTACACGGAGAGTCAAAAACAATATTTTCCGGAGCAAATCCGGCCTTTTCAGCCAGGTAAAGCTCGGGGAGACTGGCCACCTCTACGCCCGCTCCAAGCTCTTTAACTATATTCAAGGCAGCCGGCAAGGGATTTGCTTTAACCGCGATGGCATGAAGTGTTGACGGGGGAAACAGATTTTTCAGGCCAAGTATCCGGTCTTCAGGGAAGGACAGGTCATAAAAAATTACCGCCGTATCTTCTCCGGAAATTAATCCATCCTGTTTTAAAGCAATACTCAGCGTTTTACACATCTCAGCTTCAGAAAGCCGGGCCTTTATCGAATGATCTTTTACAGGTTTGTTCATTCAGGTTTTTGTGAATGAGAAAAATTCTTTTCAGAAGAATAATTACAATCAGAAAGGGTCAAAAACTATAAAAACAACAATTTCAACTCTTTTATCGAATTCAGTTTTTCTTCCGGATACTTCCTTTATTATTCAGGAAACAACTCAGGCAGTTTAAACGAAATCATCCGGAATAAACCATAAAGTGAATTCATCAAACCAGGATATTTAATGAACCCATGTTTTTGGAACTCTGTTTGTTCAGCACAGAATACTGTAAAAATCAAATTGTTTTTTCTGCAAACAAAACCCCTCAATGCTTGTTGAAGCGGTGTAAATTTCTAAATTTGCAATCACTAATCCAGCCCCTTTGGGAATAAATTTCCCTATACCGCAAACGGACCGGTTTATCTGCAAAGGTATCAACACTTATCAATGATACAACAATAATAACCCGGCGATTGTGGTAGTTTAGCGATCTGGTGTCATCATTTTTTTAGAATCGCATTAAAAAAGATAATCTATGAATTACGATGTAATTGTAATTGGCTCAGGTCCGGGTGGTTATGTTGCCGCCATCAGGGCATCACAACTGGGGTTAAAAGTTGGCGTTGTTGAACGTTCTGAACTGGGGGGCATCTGCCTCAACTGGGGCTGCATCCCGACCAAAGCCCTGCTCAAAAGTGCACAGGTGTTCGAATATGCAAAACATGCCGCGGATTATGGTATCAGCATCAGTGGTGAAGTAAATGCTGATTTCGATGCCATCGTTAAGCGCAGCCGCGGTGTAGCCGATGGCATGAGCAAAGGCATTCAGTTCCTTTTTAAGAAAAATAAGATTGATCATATCGCAGGCACCGGTAAGTTAAAGCCGGGCAAAACCGTTGAAGTCACCGATGCGGATGGCAAAAAAACCGACTTCCAGGCGGGTCATATCATTCTTGCGACGGGTGCCCGATCGCGCGAGCTGCCCAACCTGAAACAGGATGGCAAAAAAATCATCGGTTACCGCGAAGCCATGACCCTGCCTAAAAAGCCGGAAAGTATGGTCGTCGTAGGTTCGGGGGCAATCGGTTCCGAATTCGCCTATTTCTACAATGCCATCGGTACAAAAGTAACTCTGGTAGAGTTTATGCCGAATGTAGTTCCGGTTGAGGATGAAGAAGTATCCAAACAGCTTGAGCGCAGCTTCAAGAAAGCCGGTATGAAGGTGATGACTTCCTCTACTGTTGAATCGGTTGATGCAACGGGCGACCTTTGCAAGGTTACTGTGAAAACAAAAAAAGGGGAAGAGATTATTGAGGCTGAAATCGTCCTTTCTGCCGTTGGTATTGCTACCAACCTTGAAGGGCTGGGTCTGGAAGAAACCGGCGTGAAAACCGATAAGGGCAAGGTTGAAGTTGATGATTATTACCGCACCAATGTGGAGGGTGTTTATGCCATCGGCGACATCGTGCATGGTCCCGCGCTGGCTCACGTAGCTTCGCATGAAGGGATCATCTGTGTTGAGAAAATTGCAGGCAAACATGTGGAGCCCCTGGACTATGGCAATATACCGGGTTGCACCTACACGCATCCTGAAATAGCATCAGTTGGCATGACCGAAAAGGCTGCCCGTGATGCAGGATACGACGTCAAAGTCGGAAAATTCCCCTATTCGGCCTCTGGTAAAGCCAGTGCATCCGGATCGAAAGATGGGTTTGTCAAGGTAATTTTTGATGCAAAATACGGTGAATGGTTGGGAGCACATCTGATTGGCGACAATGTTACTGAAATGATTGCCGAGGTTGTCGTTGCGCGAAAACTTGAAACTACAGGCGAAGAGATCATCAAGGCGGTTCACCCCCACCCCACTATGTCGGAAGCGATTATGGAAGCGGTGGCTGCCGCTTACGATGAAGTTATTCATTTATAATTTCGGATTTCGGATTGCGGATTGCGGATCGCGGATTTGCGGATTGCGGATTGGGATTTACGGCCGGGGGATTGATTTAATTTTTAATTTCCAAATTCCTCCTCTTACCTCTACCTCCGACCTCCGACCTCCGACCTCCGACCTCCGACCTCCGACCTCCGACCTCCGACCTCATTAAGATTATAAAGCGTTTTGACATAATCATTAAATAGATTTAACAATGGAAATCGTCCCGACTGAAATACCCGATGTACTGATCATCAAGCCGCAGGTTTTTGCGGATGAACGCGGCTACTTTTTCGAGTCGTACAGCAAGCAGAAATTCATGAATGCCGGCATTGACGCCAATTTTGTTCAGGACAACGAAAGCAAGTCGATGAAAGGTGTACTCCGTGGACTGCATTTTCAGAAACCACCTTTTGCGCAGGGCAAACTGGTAAGGGTGATGCGGGGAGCTGTTCTTGACGTAGCGGTTGACCTGCGACATGGTTCTCCATGGTACGGCAAATGGGCGGCCATAGAACTTACCGAGCACAACAAATGGATGTACTGGGTTCCGCCCGGATTTGCCCACGGGTTTCTGACACTGGAAGACAATACGGTTTTCTTTTACAAGTGTACCAACATCTACAACAAAGAATCAGAAGGCAGTGTAAGGTGGGATGATCCTGACCTAAACATCAACTGGGGCAATCCGAATCCCATACTCTCAGCCAAAGATCAGGTTGCCCCGATGTTCAAGGACTTAGGCAAAATATTTTAAGCTTCTGATTTCCAATATTTACCATGAGAAGACCGGCTCTTTTAAAAGAAGGCCGGTCTTTTAGCAAACTAAAACCCAATCAAACACGTTAACCTGCAGTAAGTATTTCCTTTCTGTAACCAAACTAAACAAACTCCGGGATGAAAAGTAAAAAATCCATCTATCTGCTATCGGCTTTCTCACTGCTGACCATTGCAACCATTTTCCTCTGTTATACAGATAAAAGTCAGGATAATGATAAACAGTACAATGAAGCTTTTACAGCCCACAACCAGGCCTATGCGATTGCAATACCTGATAAAATGGATTTTGCCGGCGAAGAAGTTGCTCTTGACCTTTTTTATGTGCGTGAAGGACTCGACAAGGAATTGCTGGTAAATGCCTACTGGCATTCGAACACCATCCAATTGCTGAAACGTGCGGCACGATATTTTCCGCAAATTGAACCCATTCTTAAAAAAAACAATGTTCCCGATGATTTCAAATACCTGGCTTTGATTGAAAGTGGACTGACCAATGTGGTTTCACCTTCCAATGCCAGTGGATTCTGGCAGTTTCTCGATAAAACCGCCAGGCAATACGGACTGGAAGTTACTGAACAGGTTGACGAACGTTATCATATTGCAAAATCTACCGAGGCAGCATGCAAATACCTGAAAGCAGCTCATGCGCAGTACAACAACTGGACACTTGCTGCTGCGTCGTACAATGCAGGTCAGGGAAGGATCAGCCGTGAATGGGAACGTCAGAAAACCAGGGACTATTACGATCTCTATCTCAACGCTGAAACGACCCGATATATATACAGAATACTGGCAATCAAACTTTTATGTGAAAATCCGGCAAGATATGGCTTTTATCTGCGAAACAAGGACCTTTACCCTCCGATTGCAACATACAGCATAACTATTGACACCAGTATCGCAGATCTCGTTAACTTTGCGGCGCAAAATAAAGTCAACTACAGAATCCTGAAAGAATTCAATCCGTGGCTGCGAACCGACCAGCTAAAGGTGATGCCGGGCAAATCATACCGCATTGACCTTCCGGAAGAAAACTCAATCTATTACAGCCGGTTGCTGAAACAGGTGAAAGATCCGGATGTCATAAAAGGTATGGAAACAGGGGAAACAGGGGAAGCAGCGAAAACAGGCACAATAAAATAAAGAAGGAATAACCGTAAATGAACATCATCGAATCAGCTAACCTTACCGATAAAAATCACATTACTGAAGTAACCGGCGACAAGCTGGAGATTTTCGGGGCAAGGGTGCATAACCTGCAGAACATTGACCTGACAATTCCAAGAAATAAACTGGTTGTAATCACCGGATTAAGTGGCAGTGGAAAATCATCACTGGCTTTCGACACCATTTACGCCGAAGGGCAGCGGCGCTACATGGAAACATTCTCTGCCTACGCCCGTCAGTTTATCGGCAACCTTGAGAGGCCCGATGTCGATGAGATCAATGGCCTGAGTCCTGTAATTTCGATAGAGCAAAAGTCAACTTCACGCAATCCGAGGTCAACTGTAGGGACTATTACGGAAATTTACGATTTCATGAGGCTCCTTTTCGCCCGTGTCTCCATTGCCTTCTCACCGGTAACAGGCCAGCCGCTGGTGAAGTATTCCGAGCAGAAGATCGTTGAATTAATTCACGAGCTCTACGACACCAAAGACATATTTCTTATGGCTCCGCTGGTAAAAGGACGCAAGGGTCATTACCGGGAACTTTTCGAACAGCTGCGCAAACAGGGATTTTTAAAGGTAAGAATCGACGGTGAACTGCGTGAAATCAGTTTCGGACTTCAGATCGACCGTTACAAAACCCACGACATAGAACTGGTGGTTGACAAACTTACTGTTAACGCAAAATCCGCTCAGCGGATCCTCGCATCGGCCCAGACAGCATTGAGGCAGGGCAAAGGTACCATCATGATCATTGAAAAAGTCACCGGCGAACCGCGTTATCTCAGCAAAAAACTAATGGATCCTGCCACCGGTGCAGCCTTCGACGAACCGGAGCCCAATTCATTCTCGTTCAATTCGCCTTATGGGGCCTGCCCTCATTGCAATGGGCTGGGCATCATCACCGAGATCGATCTTAATAAAATCATTCCTGATCCTTCAAAAAGCATTAAAAAGGGAGGGTTTGCGCCATTGGGGGAAGCTAAAACTACCTGGATATTCAGGCAAATAGAAGCGCTTGGCGAAAAATACGGGTTTACACTTGATACACCGGTAAGCGAAATCCCCGAGGCTGCTATCAATGCAATACTATACGGTACCGATGAAGTATTGAAAGTTAAAAACGAGTATCTGGGTGTTACCTCTTCCTATTCACTTAATTTCGAAGGGTTGGTAAATTACATCAGCACACAGGCAGTTGAAAACGGATCGAGCGGCGTGCGCAAATGGGCAAATAATTTCATGAATTACAATAAATGTCCCGAATGCAAAGGCACCCGGTTAAAAGCAGAATCACTCAATTTTAAAATCGGGAATTGTACCATTGCTGAGTTATCGGAGATGGAACTTGGTCAGTTGAACGATTGGTTCAGCCGCGAAGACCTTTTCCCGGAAGAGAGAAGAAGGGTTGTCGCCCACGAAATCATCCGTGAGATCCGCAACCGGATCGGGTTTCTGCTTGATGTCGGGCTTGATTACCTTACCCTTTACAGGCCTTCAGGAAGTCTTTCTGGTGGAGAAGCTCAACGGATAAGGCTTGCAACTCAGATCGGATCGCAACTGGTCGGGGTGCTCTATATTCTGGATGAGCCGAGTATCGGACTCCACCAGCGCGACAATCAGCGTTTGATTAAGGCTTTGCAGGATTTACGCGATATCGGCAATTCCGTAATCGTGGTTGAGCACGACAAAGATATGATTCTCGCTGCAGATTTTGTCGTTGATATCGGCCCGGGCGCAGGCAGACACGGGGGCAAAATTGTAGCTACCGGGACTCCAGCCCTGATGCATGATTGCAATTCAATCACCTGCGCCTATCTTAACGGAACCAGAAAGATCGTAGTGCCAGCTGTCCGTCGAAAAGGAAATGGTCATCATCTTTTGCTTACCGGTGCAACGGGTAACAACCTGCTGGATGTTACCCTGAAACTACCCCTTGGTGTGTTTGTCTGCATAACCGGTGTGTCAGGGAGTGGTAAATCAAGCCTGATCAATGAAACACTCTATCCCATCCTCAGCCAGCATTTTTATCGTTCCGACAGGAAGCCTCTTTCGTATAAAAAATTCACAGGCCTTGAACACATCGACAAGGTTATTGAAATTGATCAGTCGCCGATCGGGCGAACTCCGAGATCGAACCCGGCCACTTATACCGGTGTTTTCGATGAGATCAGGAAATTATTTGCGGTACTCCCCGAGTCAAAGATCAGAGGTTATCAGGCAGGAAGGTTTTCGTTCAATGTGAAAGGTGGACGCTGCGAAACATGCAAGGGAGCCGGTGTGAGGGTGATTGAGATGAATTTCCTGCCGGATGTACATGTACCCTGCGAAACCTGTTACAGCAAGCGTTATAACCGGGAAACCCTGGAAGTCAGGTTTAAAGGTAAATCGATCAACGATGTGCTGGATATGACCATAAACCAGGCTGTTGAATTCTTTGAAAATATCCCTTCAATCCTGTTAAAAATAAGAACCTTACAGGAAGTGGGGCTTGGATATATCACCCTGGGTCAACAATCAACCACCCTGTCGGGGGGTGAGGCACAGCGTGTAAAACTCGCCACGGAACTTTCGAAAAAAGATACGGGTAAAACCCTTTATATACTGGATGAGCCTACAACAGGTTTACATTTTGAAGATGTAAATGTATTGCTGGGTGTTTTAAACCGCCTGGTGGACCGGGGCAATACCATCCTGGTAATCGAGCACAATATGGAAGTTATCAAGGTTGCAGATTACGTAATTGACCTTGGGCCCGGCGGTGGTAAGCGGGGCGGATCCATTATTGCGGAAGGCACACCTGAAAAGATTTCAGGTGTAAAGGAAAGCCTCACAGGGCTCTTTCTGAAAGAGGAATTAAAACAAAAATGATAAGCATTTATAATTTATTTTAAATTAACCTTTCATCCATGTATGATTTATTCTTATATTTGCATACTCATTTTTAAATTACCTATTCGATTTACTCAAATCTTACTATGCATTCTGACGCACTCAATGAAGAGGAAAGAATCCGTGAAGCAATAACCCCAAAGAGCTGGAATGAAATAATGACCAGCGATTCGTGGGAGGTATTTAAAATAATGGCCGAGTTTGTTGAAGGTTTTGAAAAACTGGGAAGAATCGGACCCTGTGTAACGATATTCGGATCAGCGCGAACACCTGCTAACCACCGTTACTACAAAATGGCCGAACAAATTGCCTATATGCTTACCAAAAAGGGTTTTGGGGTAATCTCAGGCGGAGGTCCCGGCATCATGGAAGCAGCAAATAAAGGTGCACATTTTAGTGGTGGCAGATCGGTTGGCTTAAACATTGATCTGCCTTTTGAACAAGGCTCCAATCCGTTTATTGACCCTGACAAACTCATGCATTTCGATTACTTCTTCGTCAGAAAGGTAATGTTCATGAAGTATTCGCAGGGTTACATCGTATTACCGGGCGGATTTGGAACGCTGGACGAAATGTTTGAAGCAATTACATTGATCCAAACGCATAAAATGGTCAGGTTTCCTATTGTAATGGTATCGAAAGATTACTGGCAGGGTCTGCTTGACTGGATTAAAGAAAAAATGATGCATGAAAAGAATATCAGTCCTGCTGACATGGATATCTTTTCGGTAGTTGATACAGCAGAGGAAGCTGTTGGCACCATTGAAGAATATTACAATAAATACGCTTTAAAACCAAACTTCTAGGACCTGCCGGGAAACGGGTCTTTTTAGTTCTTTTCATCAATCTTAAAACAAAACGACATGACATCTTTAAAATTAATTCAACTTAATTTTGAAACAGGTGGATACAACCTGTTGGCAAGAGTTATCATCAACGACAAACCTGCTTTGTTACTGATTGATACCAGTTCTCCTACAACAGTTATCGATACTGATCATTTGCAGAAGTTTGTGAGCCAGACCGAGCTCAAACGCAGTTCACGAAAGAATCTTGCTCCGGGATCTACTAGCATATACAGTTATGTTGCCAACATCGAGAAGTTTGAAATCGGATCTGTAGTAATTAACAACTACAAGGCCTCATCGCTTGATCTTGGCGCCATTAACCGTTCCTTCAGGGGAATGGGGAATCCGCAGATCGACGGCTTACTGGGGTGCGATTTGCTCCACCACTGCAAAGCCACGATTAACTTTGAGAAAAGGGTGCTTGAACTCGGCGCACTCGTTGAGCCAACCGAACCACTTAAAAATGCTGTTATCGAATAATTACAGCCTTTTTTCTCAGAATCAGTGAGGGGATTTCCGGATTTTTGACTTCAACAATGATCAATCCGGAATATTGTCCGGCAATGAAAATCTCATTGTCAGTTTTACCATTGATTTTAAGACTTTTCAACAGACAGCCCTGAAGGCTATAAACATTTAGCTGCCAGAATCCCGCTGCATCTATATTCACCTTAATCCAACCATTGCCAGGATTTGGAGAAACACTCAGTTTACCGGAGTGTTTCTCTAAATTGCTATTTCCGGCCGGACCCGGGGCAGTGCCCTTAAAGAGGGTAACGCCTCCGCTGTAGTTCCCGGTCACCAGGTCGGGAAAGCCATCGTTATTGAGATCGGCCCATGCCGGAGAGGTCCGGATGCCTTCTGAAATATACATAAAATGAGGATCAACGAGTTCAAAGACATGACCGGATTCGCTGTTTATGTCTTTGTAATACTTCAGGAGGCCTGATTCAGAACCTGCCAGTAACCTTAGTTCGCCACCGGAGGATCTGAAAAAACAAGGCACACTGTATCCTGTATAAGATACTTCAGGGTCAGTTACATTTACGTTGCCAAAATTATCGGTAATAAGTTCGAAATCAGGCTCTTCAACAGTTCCTTTGTTCTCAAAATAGGAAAGCTTACCACTGATCCCACCAACAATCAGGTCACTCAGTTCGTCCCCGTTGATATCAACAAAAGTGGGAGTGGCAAAGTCCTCAACTGAAAGGTTTTGAAATTCAGGCAGAGGGTTTTCAAAAACAGGGTTCGCTCCCTGCCCGGCCACATTTATTAACTTCCACAAACCACCTTCATTGTTCCCGAGCAACAGGTCCAAATCATTGTCCCCGTCAAGATCACCAAAAGCCGGATATGCCCCCTGCAGGCCTAATTGAGAAACATAACCAAAGTCATTGTCAGCCAGGGTAAATGAAGGGTTAATAAGTGTTCCGTTGTTCAGGTAAAGGTAAAGACGCGCTGTATAATTACATTTCAGCTGGCCCTGATCGTTCAACATACAAGTATCGTATAAACCATAATTGCCAACAATAAGATCGGTCAGGCCATCGCCGTTCACATCTGAAAAAACAGGGTAAGCCCCGAGTCCGAGATCAATCATTCCATCCTGCAAAAAGGAACGGGTCAGCAAACCACAATCCTTTGCGCCTGAACTACTTTTGCACTCACTGTAAAGCCAAACACTGTTTGTACCCTGCGACTTTAGAAGGCCGGGATCGAAGGGAGAAGCCATCAATTGCTCTGTACCATCGTTATAAAGATCTATTTTCTGAATCAGCGGGAACGACCACAGGTTAACCGGATCGGCAGACGGCCACGGAGGCAATTGCTCCACCATTAGAGCATCCACATTGGTGCCTGCATTTCTGAGAGCAACCACGTTGTTGAAATCAACATCACCAAGTACAAGGTCGTAATACCCATTACCGGTGATGTCGGTAAGGAGAAAAGTTGATCCTGTATGTTTGGGAGGGCTTCCGGGCAGAAGATTTCTGAAGTCAACGCATGTATCGAATGAAATCATATTCGACTCGCCGTTCTCGGCGAATCTGCCCCAGCAATTACTCAGTTTATGAAATATCAGCGAGTCGGCATGGCCAACCAATTCAACTGACATATTGCGATGGTACTCAACAAAGGAGCCAAGCCCCCAGAAGGTAAGAATATCAAGGTCTCCATCCCCATCGAGGTCAGTTATTGCCGGATAATCAACATTGGTTACCAACAAATTGGTAAAAATATTGCCTTGTAATGAGGTAATGTATGGGTCAACAGCTTTTTCAAATGCAGGAAAAAGCTCCCCCTTATTCCTGTAAACCATTATTCCGCCTGGTGTGTAAGTAAATATATCTGGAAATCCATCGTTGTTGTAATCTGCCACCTGAAACCAATGACTCAGCGCCGGAAAATAATGCCTGTATTCAGGAGCGTAGTTAAATCCGGGAGAAAAGCCGGCCGGATTGTAAATGAAAGGCAGCAATCGATCACCATGTCTGTCGAAAAGCAGCAGATCCTTAATTCCATCGTTGTTGAAATCAATTTTGCCGGATTGCACATTGTTGAGGCCACCAGCCCAGGCATTCCGGAGATTGACTCCATTTTCAGAAACTACCGGACCAGTCCAGGGTGTAAATCCAAATTCATTTAGTTCCTGGGCAGCCGAATTCACCACAAAAAAAGTGGTGAAGAAAAAAAATAGTATACGATGAATGCAATTCATACTAATTAAAATTTCCGGACCGCAGTCCGGTTGCCCGACACAAAGGTAACGGAAATCAATTTGTGAAATTGCTACATGAGTTTGAATTGCAAAACACGGTTTCACTGTGTGAGAATGGCAAAAGAAAGCTTCATCCTTATTCAAGGCTAAAAATTGCTCAAGTATTGAAAAATCCGGCATCATTTACCATCAGGAATTACATTTACACTCACTTCATATATTGTTATGATTTATATTAATATCAACAAAAATCCGTTTCAGTGTATGAAATATCAAACTTTTCAAGTTAAAATGCACCAGTTAAAAAACTTAAAAACCTGAATTGGTAATTTCTAATAGATGTTCTATATTTGCAGGCTCAAAAAATCAGTATAATTTATTTAATCTAACTTACACATGCAGAATAAGGGTGCTATTAAATTTTTCGCGATTGCACTGGCAATTGTGTGCCTTTTTCAGCTTTCGTTCACTTTCTTTTCGAAAAGAACTGAGAAGAAAGCAAGTGAATTCTCAATGAACGAGGAGGCGAAAAGCCTGGCAAAGCAAATGGCTAAAGGCAATGCGACGCTTGAACTAACATTGCTTGATTCAATCGGCAAATCCAGAGAGCGTTATTATCTCGACTCAATGTCGAATCAGCCAATTTATAATATTCTTGTCCGCAAATATACCTATCAGGAGTGTAAAGAGCGTGAACTGAACCTCGGGCTTGACCTGAAGGGCGGTATGAACGTAACCCTGGAAGTATCTGTAGTTGACATCGTAAGGGCCCTGTCAGGCTATAGCACCAATCCTGTATTTACCCAGGCCATTGATAAAGCCATACAAAAGCAGCGCAACAGCCAGAGTGACTTTGTAACTCTTTTCGGCGAATCCTTTGCGGAAGTTGACCCAAATGCCAAACTTGCTGCCATTTTTAATACGGTTGAACTGAAAGACAGGGTTAATTTCAACTCAACAAACGATGAAGTACTTGCTGTTATCCGTCTGGAGACAAAAGGCGCCATCGACCGTACGTTCAACATTCTGCGTACCCGTATCGACCGTTTCGGGGTTGCACAGCCAAACATTCAGCAGTTGCAGACTGCCGGCCGCATCCTGGTAGAACTTCCGGGTATCAAAGAACCGGACCGTGTGCGTAAACTCCTGCAGGGAACTGCACAACTGGAATTCTGGGAAACCTACGAATTTGCCGAACTTGTTCCCTATTTTGAAGATGCCAACAAAAGGCTGGCTGCTGCCGGAACCGTAGATACAACAGCAACAGATACTACTGCCGTTGATTCAGCTGCAAAAGCTTCAGCACCGGTTAAAGACACGACAGCAGTTGCTAAAATCGATTCAGCCAAATCAACCTTACTTGACAAAATCAGCGATACCGCTGCTACTGATCAGAATAAAAAATCTTTCGAAAAGTACGCCAAGGAAAATCCATTGTACGCTTACCTGAATCCGGCTATTTTCCCTGATAAAGATGGAAAATATTTCCCGGGACAGGGCGCTACTGTTGGCTTCGCAATGATCAAGGACACCGCCAGGGTAAACCGGTTGCTACGCGAAGTAAAAAGTGTATTCCCACGTGACCTCAAACTTTCATGGACAGTAAAACCAGAAAAAGACAGGCCTGAAGTTCTTGAGCTTATCGCTCTGAAAGTTACCAGCCGCGATGGAAAAGCTCCTCTGGGAGGTGATGCTGTGGTTGAAGCCCGCCAGGATTACGACCCGAATGGCCGTGTTGAAATTTCCATGATGATGAACTCTGAAGGTGCCAAAACATGGAAAAGACTGACAGCAGATAACATTGGCAACCAGATTGCCATTGTGATGGATAGTTATGTTTATTCAGCCCCTCGTGTAAATGGTGAAATTCCGAATGGAAGGTCTTCCATCACAGGTAACTTTTCAGTTGAAGAAGCGCTTGACCTTGCAAACATTCTGAAAGCCGGTAAACTGCCTGCTCCTGCGCGCATTGTTCAGGAAGAAATCGTTGGTCCTTCACTCGGACGTGAATCCATCAATGCAGGACTTGCTTCCTTTGTAATTGCATTCTTACTTGTACTGCTTTACATGGGATTATATTACAACCGCGCCGGCTGGATTGCCGACCTCGCTTTGGTTACCAATATTTTCTTCATTTTTGGTGTGCTTACATCCTTAGGCGCAGTACTTACACTTCCTGGTATTGCCGGTATCGTGCTGACGCTGGGTATGGCGGTTGACTCAAACGTTATTATCTACGAACGTATCCGGGAGGAACTCAGGGCCGGGAAAGGTGTTAGACTTGCCATTCACGACGGGTATCAGAACGCATACTCTGCTATTATCGACGGTAACGTTACCACAATTCTGACAGGTATTGTTCTTTATATCTTTGGTTCGGGTCCAATCCAGGGATTTGCCACAACGCTTATTATTGGTATCATTACTTCGCTCTTTACCTCGATCTTTATCTCCAGGATGATTTTTGAATACCTGCTGAATAAGAATAAGGATATATCGTTTGACAACAATATTACCCGCAATGCATTTGTAAATGTGAATATCGACTTTATCGGGATCCGTAAAAAGCTCTATATTGTTTCGGGAGTGATTATTTTCCTGGGTATTGTTTCGCTTGCCACCAAAGGCCTGAACTTTGGAGTTGATTTCACAGGGGGACGTACTTACATTGTAAGGTTTGACAAAGATGTGTCGACCAATGATGTCAGAGCTTCGCTGGCAAAACAATTTGGAGAAGCACCGGAAGTAAAAACCTTCGGTGGAAATAACCAGGTTAAAATTACCACGAAGTATATCATTGAAGACGATACCCGTACTGCAGATTCTGTGGTTGAAACCAAACTTTTTGAAGGTGTAAAGCAGTTCTACACTACATCGATGACCCGCAAAGAGTTTACCTCTGACGATGAAGCAAAGGTACTTGGAAGGCTCAGTTCACAGAAAGTTGGCCCTACCATTGCCGACGACATCAAGCAGGGCGCTGTTCTGGCTGTATTCTTTGCTCTCCTGGTAATCTTTATATACATCGCACTCCGGTTCAAGAAGTGGCAATATGGTTTGGGAGGTCTTACCTCTCTTACCCACGACACCCTGATTACTGTATCACTGTATTCGATCTTTTACGGAATTCTTCCATTTAACCTGGAAGTTGATCAGGCATTTATCGCTGCCCTTCTAACCATCATCGGATACTCAATCAATGATACCGTGATTATCTTCGACCGAATCAGGGAGCACCTTACCCTGTATCCGAAACGTAGTCTGAAAGACAATATGAATCACGCCATGAACAGTACCCTGGGACGTACATTTAATACTGCAGGAACAACCCTTGTTACACTGATCGCGATCTTTATTTTTGGCGGTGATGTCATCCGCGGATTTGTTTTTGCCCTTTTGGTTGGTATTGCCATCGGAACATACTCATCTATTTTTAATGCGGCTCCGATTGCATTTGATTTGATCAATCTTTCCAACAATCGTAAAAAACGTAAAGAAGAATTGAAGAAGGTTGTAAAATAGCCCTCTGAATTAAAGATTCCTATAAAAAGAGTAGGGACACGATATGTCGTGTCCCTACTCTTTTTTCAGGGTGAATCAACTAAAATATCGTCGTATACCTGCTTATATTATCATCGTTTCCCTTCTCTCTTTTTTGTACTTTTGGTTTTTCAAAAAACAACCCATGAATTCATACCAGTTATTATTCCTCGACATCAGCGGAGGGGAATTTATGGTAATTCTGATCGCTATTTTTTTTATCTTCGGGCCTAAGAAGATGCCTGAGATTGCAAGAAAAATCGGCAGGACCATGAATGAACTTAAAAAAGCTTCATCCGATATTACCAGGGAATTCAAAGATGAAACCAATTCAATAAAAAACGAATTGCTGGCTGCCAGGGAATCGGTGAGAAGGGAAACCGATGTAATTACTAAAGATATAAGTGAAACGATGAATAAAGCAGGAAAGAACCTCACCACAGATATTCCCGTTGCGAAAGATCCATATCCGGATGCAGACAGCGCTGAAAAATCTGATAAAAGCATTGATTCCAAAACACTTTAGTACAATTTAATACACCGGTTGCCGTTTATTTTCTGACCGGCCTAAAATCGATTAAACGAACAAGCAGGATTGATAAAAACATTAATTTAGCCAGCTAATCATCCGGACTTACCGCATGGTTACGACCAGAAAACTTACAGACTACCGATGAAGATAATCAAGACCGCACTGCTGATTTCACTATTGATAACTTTTGGAGCCCCTGATGGTGCCGCCCAGAGCCGGAGAATTGCCGCAGCAGAAGAGGCGTTCAGCAGTTTCCAGTACAACCTTGCAGCTACCCGTTATAAAAAAGCCTTCTCCAAAACAAAGAGCAGACCCGAAAAGGACAGAATCTCTTTTCAGATGGCCGAATGCTACCGTATGATGAACAGCACAAAAAAAGCCGAAGCCAATTATCGCAGAATCATAAAAAGCGACTTTGCCCGACGTAACCCTATCGTATATCTTTATTATGCTGATATGCTCAGGTTTAATGAAAAATACGACATTGCAAAGGACTATTACACCATGTATGCTGAAAATGTACCTGAAGATATTCGTGGGGCAAATGGGGTAAAATCATGCCAGCTTGCCGCCGAATGGATTGCCAGTCCAACCAAATATTCAATTGCCAATCTGAAAAAAGTCAACTCCAAGAGTGATGATTTTTCTGCTTCCTATGCTGACAAATTCTACAATGCTCTCATCTTCACTTCTTCACGAGAAGGAAGCACAGGGAAAGGCCTCGATGACTGGACAAACCAGAATTTCAGTGACATCTATCTTACGCGCCAGGACAGGAAAGGAGAATGGAGCGAGCCAACACTCGCCGATACCGATGGTAAGCTCAATACAACAGCCAACGAAGGTACGCCTGCCTTCAACGATAATTTCTCTGCTGTTTACTATACCCGTTGTGGTAGTGCGGAAGATGAAGCCACCAACTGCAGGATACTCATTGCCAAGCGCTCCGGTCGTGGCTGGGGTGATCCGAAAGCCCTCGAATTAGGCAAAGACAGCACTGTAACCGATGGCCACCCTGCCATCAGCAACGATGAACTGACCATTGTATTTTCAAGTGACCGCAAAGCCGGGGAAGGCGGTAAAGACCTATGGATTGCTACGCGTAAAACAACGGCTGAAGAATTCTCAAAGCCGATGAACATGGGCAACCTGGTGAACACCAAAGGTGAAGAGGTTTTCCCTTTTCTTAAGAACGATACAACCCTTTATTTTGCATCAAATGGACATCCGGGGCTGGGTGGACTTGACATCTTCAAGAGTGTGAAAAGAGGGGAAATTTGGACAGCACCTGTTAACCTCGAGGTTCCGGTAAACTCAAGCAGCGATGACTTTGCCATGATATTCCAACCGGGTGAAGACCAGGGATTTTTCTCCTCTAACCGCAAAGGCGGTAAAGGCGGCGATGACCTCTATTCCTTCATCAACCCTCCATTGGTATTTACGCTTCAGGGAACTGTTAAAGACGACCGTACCCTTCAGTTTATCCCGATGGCTTCGGTTAAACTGGTTGGTTCAGACGGTTCATCGGTAGAAGCCAAAACCGACCCGAAAGGATTTTATTCATTCAGTAAATCTCAGATACGGCCCAATACCACCTATGATCTGACTGTGGTTAAAGATGGTTATTTTAATAAGAAAGCCCGGGAAACAACCGTTGGGGTTGAGAAGAACAAGGACTTTGTCATCGATTTTATCCTTGAACCCATTCCTGAAAAACCGGTTGTATTGCCCGATATTCTTTATGATCTGGCCAAATGGGATTTGAAACCCCAGTACCAGGATTCACTTCAGGGTTTAATCAAGACCCTGCTGGAGAACGAAACCATCGTGGTTGAACTGGCTGCACATACCGATGCACGGGATACCGAGGAGCGCAACGATATTTTATCACAGAGAAGGGCTGAGTCGGTTGTTAATTACCTGATCGAACGTGGAATAGACCCTGCAAGACTGGTTGCCAAAGGATACGGGGAACGCGTTCCGAGAACCCTTTTCAAGGACGTCCGCAAAGATGGCTTCCTCTTTAAAACCGGCACAACACTCACTGAAACGTTTATCGATTCATTGAAAACAGTTCCTGAAAAGGAGGCTGCTCATGCACTCAACCGCAGAACAGAGTTTAAAGTGCTAAGTAAAGATTTTGTTCCAAAGCCTAAAAACCAGCAGTTTGAGCAGAAAGTAGAGATTAAAATCAATCCGGAAGAAAACATTGTCGCGCTTGAAGCCGGAAAAGGCAATTCTCTCCTGGTACCATGTATTGTTGGAGGTTACAACGTTAAAGTAATGTACGATCCCAACGACAGGGGACTTATTTTCTCACTGGCGGAAGCACAGCGGTTGCTTCAGGTAGGGGCCATTGTAAAATCCGACTTCATCGGCGATGCCAATGTAATTCTGGCTGAAGGTTCCATCAAGGATAAGTCGGTGTTTAAAATCAAAGAAATGAGAATCGGGCAGCGCACCGCCACCAATATTGAAGCATCGGTTTCCCACAAAATTACGGAAGGGGTGATCATGGGCGAAAGCACCATCAGTATGTTCGGCCGTTTTAAACTCGATGAAAACAACAAGCAGCTTATTTTTAACTAATAATTCCCGGCTGCTCTGGCAGCCGGTTTTTTTTGAGCATTTAGCAATCAGCATAGTGTTATGTCGCAGGAATCGAGGTATATCCGCCGTGGAGTTTCAGCAGGTAAAGAAGATGTGCACAAAGCCATCAGCAACGTTGACAAAGGCCTGTTTCCAAAAGCCTTTTGCAAAGTTATACCCGACCTGCTGGGCGGAGACCCGGATTGGTGCAACATCATGCATGCCGACGGAGCCGGCACCAAATCATCGCTGGCCTACCTTTACTGGAAAGAAACCGGCGACCTGAGCGTGTGGAAGGGCATTGCACAGGATGCCATCGTAATGAACACCGACGACCTGCTGTGCGTGGGCGTTACCGATAACATCCTGATCTCATCCACCATCGGCCGCAATAAGAACCTGATTCCGGGTGAAGTGATCTCTGAGATCATCAATGGAACCGAGGCTTTCCTGGAAGAGATGAGGTCGTACGGCATTGGCATTTACTCCACCGGAGGCGAAACAGCCGATGTAGGCGACCTTGTAAGGACCATCATCGTTGATTCAACGGTAACGGCCCGTATCCGCCGCGACCAGGTGATCTCAAACCACAACATTCAGGCAGGGGATGTCATTGTCGGACTTGCATCCTTCGGACAGGCTGCCTATGAGCAATCATACAACGGTGGCATGGGCAGCAACGGCCTGACCTCGGCCAGGCACGATGTATTTGATAACAGTTATGCAAAAAAGTACCCCGAAAGTTTTGATCCGGCCATGCCTGCCGATCTGGCCTACAGCGGAAAACTCAGCCTGACCGGTCCTTCGCCCGTTGAGGGCATCGATAACGGCAAACTGGTGCTCTCCCCGACCCGCACCTATGCGCCGGTAATCAAACAGATTCTCGACAACTACCGCAGTCAAATCCATGGCATGGTGCACTGCTCAGGCGGCGCCCAGACCAAGGTGCTGCATTTTGTTGATAACCTGCATATTATAAAGGACAACCTGTTTGATGTCCCACCCCTTTTCAGGATGATACAGGAACAATCGGGCACAACCTGGGAGGAGATGTACAAGGTGTTTAATATGGGGCACCGGATGGAACTCTATGTACCTGAAGCCATTGCAGGCGAACTGATGGCCATTTCCGAAAGCTTTGGCATTAAGGCCCGGATTGTGGGGCGATGCCTGCCGGTTAACGGGAAAAAACTTACGATTATTTCACCTGCCGGTAAGTTTGAATACAGGTAAAAACCGGAATCATTAAATCCACTTTTTCTACAATTAACTATCAATGTCGTTTAGTTAAGAAATTGTCTTCGACTCCGCTCAGACTGACAGTCATCCTGAGCGGAGTCGAAGGATACTTTTTCATTTTATTTTCAGATATGAAACCTTAACTAAACGACATTGAATTACCTATCATAAGTTTACCATGTTTTCAAGCTGACAAATAATGGTTTATGTTTTCAACCTGAAATAATTTGAGAAGATATATCAGAAGGAACGTGCAATATATTTACCAGGATGTTTGCAAATTGGCGCATTATCATGTAGGTTTGATTATGACTACCACTATTTATGTATAAAATAGCTATCCTATGAAATCAAAACTGGCCCTGTTAATGATTCTGTTATCAAATTCTCTTTATTGCGTGTATGGACAGGAAATAGCATGGCAAAAATGCTACGGAGGAAGCGATCAGGATTTTGGCAACGGAACATTTCAGACATCAGACAAAGGCTTTATACTTTTTGGTACTATCAAATCAAGCGACGGTGATATTATTGTAAATCATGGGGAGTACGATGCTTGGGCTATAAAAATTGACAGTACAGGAGCAATCGAATGGCAGAATTCCTGTTGCAGTGAAAATTATGAAGTCGTTTACAGCGTGATACAAACCGCCGATGGTGGTTTTGCACTTTGTGGATGGTATGCAAACGAAACCGATCCGAATTATAATTACTGGATTTTAAAACTGAACAGTGAGGCAGAAAAGGAATGGCAAAGCAGTTTTGGAGGAAGTGGTTATGATATTGCAACAAGCATTGCGCAAACACTGGATGGAGGCTATATTGTAACGGGTTATAGCGGATCGGTTGATGGCGACGTTTCAGGCAACCATGGACTGGATGATTATTGGGTCGTTAAAATAGATAGCACCGGTTTACTTCAATGGGAAAAATCATTTGGTGGTTCAGGCGACGACCGATGTGAAAATATAATTTGCTTACCGGATAGCAATTATGCGATGTGTGGTTTCAGCTCCTCCAACAATGGCGATGTTTCCGGGAATCACGGAAATTATGACTTCTGGTTTGTAAAAATAAACGGCATTGGCGATATTCTGTGGCAAAAAACCTATGGAGGCTCAAATGAAGATAGTAATATAACAGAAGTATTATATCTGGAAGATCAGGGTTTCCTGATAACCGGACGCACCAGGTCAGATAATGGTGATGTCACTTTTAACCACGGGGATCAGGATATATGGATTATTAAAACAGACAGTATTGGCGAAATCGAATGGCAGAAAACCTATGGAGGAAGTGGTTATGATGCATCCGGAGGAATCATTCAAACAATCGACAGCGGTTATTTACATTCGGCAACAACCAGGTCAGTTGATGGTGACATTACCCAATCTTTCGGGAGTAATGATATCTGGATAATGAAAATTAACAATACCGGAGATTTGGAATGGCAAAAATCTACCGGAGGATCCGAGTTTGATGTTTGCGGCTCAATTCTTCAGATTTCCGAATACAGATTCATACTTGCCGGTTCCACTTCTTCCAACGATGGTGATGTTTCCGGCAATCATGGTGGTGATGATCTCTGGTTTGTTGATTTTGAAATATTGAACACCGGTGTAGATGATGGTGTTCTCCCGGGCTTTGCAATCTCTGTTGATCCTAATCCTGCAAAAGATTATTTCACCGTCAGAAGCGCACCCGAAACATCCGGGAAATACACCTACACACTCATGGATATGTCGGGCCGGATTGTCAAATATGGCACTCTTCAAATTAATGACAAAGTAAACATTGAAGAAATATCAAAAGGAAGTTATATAATTCAGATAAAAACCGGGAGTGGTTTGGTAGTCTATCATAAACTAATAAAAGAATAAATTCTGACCTTCTTGTCAAATGAAAATCCGGGAAACATCGTGTGATCAATACTACCTGGTCCGGGCTCTATTCTCCTGCAGCCACAGCAGGCGAACTGATGGCCATTGCTGAAAGCTTTGGCATACAGGCAAAGGTTGTGGGGCGCTGCCTGCCGGCCGAACAAAAGCAGCTTAACATTGTTACCCCCAAAGGCACATTTGAATACAGGTAATAAGGCCGGCCGGCATCAGGTAAAATGGCTTAATTTCCCTGCCTGACTCAGGCTTATTATAAAAAATAAAATCTTACGCAGATAAGTGGTTCAACCTTCTGCAGGTATGCAGGCTTATTTGTATAGAAAATAATTTCCATCTCTTTACTTATAAGGAAATTTTATATATTTGAATAATTAAGTAAGTAGCAAATTTGAACTTATATTTTTGGATGATGAAGCATAGGTAGACAAATATCGTAAATAAAAGTTAGACTGCATCATTTTTTTAAAATTCGAATTCAATGGAGTATAACTGGACAGAAATATTCAAAAATAAGTCAACAAGAGAATTGTACAATATTTATCTCGGGAAATCAGCATTGGGTTCAGAACAGGGTGAATATGCCCGTATCGAACTTGAGAACAGAAAATTCGATTTCGAAAACCTGGATAAACAAAGAAGGAAATGGGAACTTGAAAATTTAATTGAGGAAGAGAAATCATACAACAGTATATTTTTTAGATCTTACCGATCCTGGGAACATTTGATCATGGGTATTATTGGTCTTGTTTTTACCTCAATATCCCTCATTCTACTGCTACGACATTACCTCACAGGTAAGCAAACCGGAGACCTTGCAGGTACATTTTTTGCTTTAATATTTGGATTGGCTTTTACAATAATCGGGTTCGTGAATTACAGGAAGAAAAGGGCAAGAGAAATTTTCCGCAAAAACAGACTCAGAGAGCTGATAGACAAATTATAACATTTACCGCCTTCATAGTATAAACTCATTCAGTCGCATGGTCGTTAGAAGAAAGATTGTACTTTTAATGAGAAATAGTGCTGGCCGGAAAGAGATGTTTTCAAAAGAGCCCGCCAGCGCTTTACCTCAACCGTTGTGTGCAATTTAAGGCGACCACACCTGAACAACTGAACCCAATACAGAAATCTTTTTTAACAAATGAATACATGACTAATTTTTATTCAATTTGTTTGACAATTTTAAGTTGCTGTTTGTTAGCTTCGTGCGGAAATAATCCTATTTCAACGACTTCAGTTAGTCAATTTCCCAATGAAGTCAACACTAAAAAATTATCTATTGTCGAAAAGCTGAAAGAAAATTCTCAACTACCTGTTGAAGAAAGAATAGCACTTTATCATAAACTCAAAGAAGAAGATTCAACATTATATGATTTTGGCAATGAGACAGAATTAACTATGTACGGTTACTCCTTTTTATGGGGAAACAACTTAATAGATGCTATTGCCATTTTCGAACTCATTATTTCTGAATTTCCTGATTCGGCTAATGCTTATGATAGTATGGGTGAGGCATATCTTCAAGCAAAAGATAGCATTAAATCACTTCAGTATTATGAGAAATCTTTGCTGATGAACCCTGATAATTTTTATGCAGAAGATGTGATCCGGAAAATTAAGTTCCCAAATATTAAACCTTTAACCGCACAAGAAAAATTCTCAAAGATTTATTCCAAAAAAGATTATGTAGAAGATTTAGACCAATTGGGTCAAAAATTATTAACTGTTCACCCTCATGCGCTTAAATTTATAACGAAAGACCAGTTTTTGAAAAATATTGAAAGTAAAAAATCATTGATTGCAGAACAAACCACCTATGCTGAATTTGCCTGGCATTGTAATGCTATCATTGCAAGTTTAGGTTGCTCGCATACAGCTTCTTCTACGATGCAAAATGACTACCATGCATTTTCTATATTGCCTTTAGAAAATAGTTTTCCATTGCAAGTTAGATGGGTAAATAAGCAATTATTCGTAGTAAATCCGATGAATAATTCTGATAAGGTAAAAGTCAAAGATGAAATTTTGAGCATAAACGGCATTGAAACAGCAAATCTCATTTCGGATATTTACGAACACATCGCTGCACAAGCCAATATCCAAACCTATAAAACACACTATTTCAATACCTATTTTGCTGCTTTAATACCCTACGCATTAGGATTGCCAAATACTTTTGAAATTGTTGTTAAAGATAACAGTGGTTCGATTAAATTGCATAAAGCCCAAAAAATGGCAACTGAATTATATGATCCCTCAGTAAACAGTTGTTTAAAAGATTTGTGTTTAGAAATTTTAGATGGAAAGACAGCTGTTTTAACTATCTCGTCTTTCAATTATTATGAGTGGAACAATTATCCTGTTTTTAAATCTTTCCTTGACAGCAGTATGAATATAATCAATCATAAAAAAATTAAAAATCTGATTATTGATGTGAGATACAACAGAGGCGGTTCTCAATATCCAAGTATTTACCTGCTCCAACATCTCATGGATAAACCATTTACTTATTACTCAAAGGCAGAATTTGAAGGAAAAACAGGTAAGATGTATGGTGAAGAAATTATTTATCCTCTTGAAAATCGTTTTAAAGGAAAAGTTTATTTTCTGATTGATGGAAATGGAAATTCTACCACCGGGCATTTCATGAGTTTAGTGAAAGCACACAATTTAGGAACAATCATTGGCGAGGAGTTGGGTTCTAATCAATTCTGTACGGCTGGACAAACGTTATGTCGCCTCAGGAATACAAAATTAGTAATCTCGGTAGCGAATAATACGCATATATCTACAGCCACAAAGTTGCCGGATGAAACAGGGATTCTCCCTGATTTTTATGTGTCACAAAGTATAGATGACTATTTAAACAAAGTGGATGCTGTAAAGAATTACACACTTAAGCTTATTAGAAAATAATATGAAATATTCCGCAGTCATTCTATTTTTCTTTGTACCACTCATCTCGTTTAGTCAAATCACAACAGGTGAATTTGACCCTTTAAAATGGGAACCACCGTATAGTCTGGATTTTCCAGCAGGTTGGGGTGTTGAACGTTTCCAAATTCCGATTTCATTTGCACCCAAAATCCCCTATAAAGGTGTAGAGGACATTAGATTTATGCCAGGTTGGGGGAAAGCAGAAAGTAGTGACTATTGGAGTTATGCATTTCTATGGTATTTAGACGGACACCAAAAGATATCAGCAAACACTGTTGAAAATAATTTAAAGGAATATTATACCGGCCTGGTAGCGGCTATGCAAGTAGATAGTTCAGACAATAAGCCCGTGACTGTTAAAACCAGTATAAAAAAAGGGAAAACACAAAAAGGTGATTTAAAAACTTTTTATGGTTCAGTATTTATGCCCGACTATATGGCTAATAAGCCAATTGCCCTTTACTGCAAAGTTCATCTAAAATTTTGCGCAGGGCAGAACAATACTTTTATATTTTATGAAATATCACCCAAGCCCTATACTGACAATGTATGGCAAAGTCTGGATATATTGTGGACAGACTTTAGTTGTGAAAAGTCACTGGAGACAAAATAAACTGCACACAATACGGGTGTGGCAAAAGTGGCGGTTCAGTGCTCCGTAGACCCATTTTTGGTGAAAATCGCCACCTTCGCCAAGCGGATAACCGTTGGCAAACATAATCTCTGAATTAACAAACAAATAAATAGTAAAAATAAAATTATGAAAATTATATTCATATTGGGTTTCATAGCATTAACAACCTTTTGCAATGCTCAGATTGTATCGTTTCCTGACATAAATTTTAAAAATAAATTACTGGAAGCAGATGCAACCAATACGATTGCCAAAGACACAACGGGTGTTTATTTTAAAATTGATTCCAATAACAATGGTGAAATAGAAGTTGGGGAAGCGTTAAAGGTGGGCTACCTCGATCTGATTTGCCAGACTTGTCCCGATAATTTAAAAATTACTTCAGTAGAAGGGATACAGTATTTTACAAACCTTACCAGGTTTATGGCCTTGTATAATAAAATTTCTTCTATAGATCTTGGCAATTTGAATCAATTAACCTTTTTAGCCCTTGACTATAATGAATTCACAACAATTGATGTACACAACTTAACAGAGTTGGAATATTTCTGGTGCTCTCACAACCACCTGCAAAATTTAGATGTGTCCGGCCTGAGTAAATTATACCGTTTTGGATGTTTTAATAATGAATTAACCAGTTTAGATGTTAGTAATCTTACGCAACTGGATATTTTAAATTGTAGTTACAATCAACTAACAAACCTGAATCTCCAAAATGCACCCGAACTCTCTGAATTGCAAGTTGACCATAATCAACTAACTTCCTTAAATTTAGAGGGGATACATCTTTTATTCGGCTTACTGTGTAATAATAATTTATTGAGTACATTAAATGTAAGCGATCAGCATGATCTTGGAGTTCTTCAATGTCAATCCAATCAACTGGTTACTTTGTTCATGAAAAACGGCAGCCTGGAAAATGAAAATATTGTATTTCCCCTGAACATCACCGATAACCCCGGGTTAACCTATGTCTGTTGCGACCCCGCGCAATTGTCCACAATAATGTGGCAAACTCATAATTATCCAAACTGCTCAGTAAATTCATATTGCACTTTTTACCCGGGAGGTGAATTTTTCCTGTTTAATGGAAATACAAAGCTGGATGAGAATCTGAACGGATGCGATTCTACGGATAGAAATATCGGGGGAATAAAATTCAGTGTAACCGATGGCACAATTACGGATACCTATATTACCAACAATCTGGGTGATTTCTGTATTCCATTAAAGAATTCCTCCTACACAGTCACACCTGTACTGGATAATCCAACCTATTTTATGGTTGAACCAAATCAATTATATATTCCCTATTCATGGAACTCAGATCCGGTATATCAAGATTTTTGCATTTCACCCATTGGGAATCACAACGATCTGGAAGTTGGTATATTCCCTATAAATAATGCACAACCGGGATTTGACCTGTATTACAGGATTATTTATAAAAACCATGGAACCTCCATTCAGGAGGGTAGCATCAATGTGACATTTGAAGATGCTATTACTGACTATGTCTCATCTGTCCCTGCTGTAACTAACCAGGTTCCCAACCTGTTAACCTGGAATTTTACAAACCTGTTGCCATTGGAACAAAGAGAAATTATAGTTACCCTCAACTTAAATTCTCCCGCTGAAGACCCACCGGTCAACAATGGCGATATCTTGAACTATTCTGCTACAATTGTGGGCTTAACCGATGAAACGCCTGAGGATAACACGGCAAATCTGAGTCAGGAAGTCGTAAATTCTTTTGACCCGAATGATAAAACCTGCCTGGAAGGGTCATCGCTTTCTCCAGGTAAAATAGGTGAGTATGTAAGCTATATGATCCGTTTTGAAAATAACGGAACTGCCAATGCCCAAAACGTAGTAGTTGAAGACATTATTAATACCGGCAAATTTGATATAAACACACTGATTCCTCTTAAAGGAAGCCACACGTTTGAAACCAGAATAACCGGCACCAATCATGTGGAATTTGTTTTCGAAAATATAGACCTCCCTTTCGATGATGCCAACAACGATGGTTTCATCGCTTTTAAGATAAAATCAAAATCAACTTTAGCATCAGGAGATGCAATCAGTAATACGGCAAGTATATATTTTGATTATAATGTCCCCATCGTAACCAACACTTATGTTACAACCTATGAAACGCTTGGAGTAAATGACATTTCTGCTGATAATAAAGTTCCTGTTTTCCCAAACCCGGTAAAAGAACTCTTATCTTTCAATACAAAGGAAAAGGTATTCAGGATCGAAGTTTACGATTGTTCAGGAAGAATTCTAAGTTCCAATTCAGTATATGAGAACAAGGCAGATTTAAGCAAGTTAAAAGACGGTAACTATTTCATTAAAATTTATACTGAACACGGGATTTCGTACACGACGATTATTAAAGAGTAACTTCTGCCAATCGGGCAAATAAGCCTAGGTGGCAATAATTGATGGATGTCGGATGTCGGATGTCGGATGTCAGAAGTCGGAATGTCAGAGGTCGGAAGTCAGAGAGGTAGGAAGTAGGAAGTAAAATGTATTCCGAATCCGAAATCCGAAATTCTCCTTGTCTCCCCCTCCCCCCTCCTTCACTCCGTTGCGGCGGGCAGGCTTGTCCCCTTGTCTCTTTCTTCGGAATCCGAAATCCGAAATCCATAATCCGAACCGGAGCGAAGCGGAGGCCACCGAAGGTAAATCCGAAATCCGAAATCAGCAATCTGAAATCTGAAATCCGAAATCCAAAATATCTTACCTTTGCACCCTCAAATTTAAAACTCTATGCTCGATAAACTCGAAGCCATACATCAACGATACCTGGAGATTGAAAAACAGATGAACGACCCGTCGGTAATGGCCGACATGAAGTCATACATCAAGCTCAGCAAGGATTACAAGGAACTGCAGCCCATTATGGCCGCCTACAAGGAATATGAATCTGTTGTTAAAAACATAGAATCGGCCAAAGAAATCCTCTACCAGGAAAAGGATGAGGAATTCAGGGCAATGGCCAAGGAAGAGCTGACTCAACTGACTGAAACCTTCAATAACATGGAGGAGGAAATCAGGCTGATGCTGATTCCGGCCGACCCCCAGGATGGCAAGAATGCCGTGGTTGAAATCAGGGCCGGCACCGGGGGCGATGAAGCCAGTATCTTTGCCGGCGATTTATATCGCATGTACACTAAATATTGCGAAACCAAGGGCTGGAAAATTGATCTTGTTGACTATACTGAAGGAACTGTTGGCGGTTATAAGGAAATTATTCTGAATATTTCCGGCGAGAATGTTTACGGACTGATGAAATATGAATCAGGGGTTCATCGTGTGCAGCGTGTCCCGCAGACTGAAACCCAGGGCCGTGTACACACTTCTGCTGCTTCGGTGGTTGTGCTGCCTGAAGCCGATGAATTCGATATTGATCTTAAGCAAAGTGATATCCGCAAAGACACCTATTGCTCATCCGGTCCCGGCGGACAATCGGTAAACACCACCTATTCGGCTGTCAGGCTCACCCATATCCCCACAGGGATAACCGTGGCCATGCAGGACCAGAAGTCGCAGATGAAGAACTTCGACAAAGCAATGACCATACTCCGCACCCGGATCTTTGAACTCGAATATGGGAAATATCTCGACGAAATTTCGAAGAAACGGAAAACCATGGTTTCAACCGGTGACCGTTCTGCTAAAATCCGCACCTACAATTATCCGCAAAGCCGTATCACCGATCACCGTATCGGCCTTACCGTTTATAATCTCCAGGTGTTCATGGATGGTGACATTCAGGACATGATTGATGCTCTTCAGCTTGCCGAAAATGCAGAACGGCTTAAAGAAGCAGTAAATTAACCCATGTTTTTCAGCAAGGAAAATCTCAATATACAGGCTCTCTAAAAATAATTTTATGAACCGTAATGAACTGATAAGCCTGATTAAAAATAAACGGTCATTTCTCTGTGTTGGCCTTGACAGTGAGATTGACAAAATACCGGCTCACCTTTTAAGCGAAAAAGATCCGGTTTTTGAATTTAACCGGCAGATCATTGATGCAACCATCGATTATACCGTAGCTTACAAGCCTAACCTGGCTTTCTATGAATCGCGCGGCATGAGCGGACTTCAGAGCCTGCACCGGACAATGGAATACCTCGAAAGTTTATCGTCATCCTGTTTTACCATTGCCGATGCAAAAAGAGGGGATATCGGAAATACTTCAACCCAGTATGCCCGCGCATTCTTCGACAAACAAGCTTCAGGTTTCAACTTCGATGCGGTTACGGTTGCGCCTTATATGGGTGAAGATTCTGTGAGCCCGTTTCTTAAGTTTGAAAGCAAATGGGTGGTTTTACTGGCACTGACTTCTAACAAAGGCGCCTTCGATTTCCAGACTACAGATGACATTGATGGCAACAAACTTTTTTCCAGGGTTCTGATGACTTCGCAAAAATGGGGTACCTCAGAAAATATGATGTATGTGATCGGGGCCACAAGGGCTGAAATGCTCTCAGATGTCAGAAAAATTGTTCCGGATCACTTCCTGCTGGTACCCGGCGTTGGTGCCCAGGGGGGCAGTCTGGATGAAGTGGCTCGTTATGGGATGAACAGCGATTGTGGTCTGCTGGTGAATGCTTCGCGCAGTATTATTTTTGCCTCCAAAGGAAACGATTTTGCCATTGAGGCAGCTAAAGAAGCGGCTTTGATGCAGGTACAAATGGAAAAACTATTGTTGGAAAAGGGAATTATCTGATTCTCTTGGACATTAAACTGAAAAAGGTTGCCAAAACAGGCAACCTTTTTCAGTTAAGTACAATTACTTTATTCAACTATATAATTCCAGTTAAAAACATCAGGTTCATCACCAAACTGAATGCCCTGTAACCTTTTGTATAGCTTTGTTGATACCGGGCCGGCCTGACCGTCTTTGCAATAATGATATACTTCTCCGGTAACATGGTCAACTATTTTACAGATAGGTGAAATTACGGCAGCTGTGCCGCAAGCACCGGCTTCGTCAAATTCTGCAAGTTCTTCAACAGGAACCGGCCTTACATCGACTTCCATTCCCATATCGCGGGCAAGATCCATCAGGCTTTTATTCGTAATGGATGGAAGAATTGAATCTGATTTCGGTGTAATATATTTGTTTCCTTTAATTCCAAAGAAATTGGCAGGGCCTGCTTCATCAATGTATTTCTTCTCTTTCGCATCAAGGAAAATTGCTGCGGCAAAACCACCTGCATGTGCTTCTTCACCGGCGCTTAGACTGGCAGCATAATTTCCGCCAACTTTAAACCGTCCGGTACCATTCGGGGCTGCACGGTCATGGTCGCGTGCAATCTGCATAGCCACAGGCTTAAACCCTTCTTTAAAATACGGGCCCACCGGTGTTACGAAAACAAGAAAAAGATACTCATCGGCAGGCTTAACACCAACACGGGCACCGCTTCCGATAAGCAGCGGACGCAGGTAAAGAGACGCCCCGGTTCCATAAGGCGGAATATAACTTTCATTCATTTTAACAGCAGTAACTATTGCTTTAAGGAACAATTCATGTGGTACAACGGCCATCATTACACCATTGGCTGAACTTTCCATGCGTTTTGCATTTTCCTCCCAACGGAAAATCCTGATTTTACCATCTTTTCCCCTGAAAGCCTTCATCCCTTCAAAAGCCTCCTGTCCGTAATGTAAAGAGGAAGCTGCCATGTGCAGGTTGATGAATTCGGATGATGAAATTTCGAGTTCTCCCCATTTGCCATCCCTGTAATAACATCTGACATTGTAGTCAGTCTTCACATACCCAAAAGGTAAGTGGCTCCAGTCAATATTCAACATAACACCTTATTTTTTGTGGTTGATTAGTTCACCCTAACAAGAAGCTAAAATAGAAATATTCCCAAATATGGCAATGCAAAATGAAAATAATAACCGATTGAAGGTTGGTGTCATAAGGTGCTCCTTTTCTATTCATTACAAAAAATAATCCCCTTCATGACCGGGCATATTTAAAAAGGCAGCGATTCAATTTGTTTTTAAGTGAGTTTGGGACCAGCCTTTGGTTGAAACCATATATTCAAGGCATGAATACCAGATCAGATTCCTGACAGAACAATTTATCACTTCTTTACCATAGCACCGTATTGCCGGGATTTAAAAAAATCATAACTTTACCAAATCTTTCAAAATACTCCTTATCTTGGTCAGTCATTTCATGCACTACTATAAGATCAGAAGCCTGCCATCAGAAAAACCAGAAAAAAAACAGATAATCACTATCTCAATTTATAACAGTGATATTAAAAACATATATACAGAACTTTCTGTTTAAGTTCCATTCCGGTAAGTTTAAGTTGACACCAGAAACCAGAAAAAAAATGGAGTATCTGCTCCGGTTTAATCTGGCCGGGATTCTGCTTTTTTTTCTGTTGGCCTTAATACGCATATTCGGCACTTTCAACGTTTATCTTCTTGCCGGTGACCTCAACCTGCTTCTGATCATATTACTTTCATCACTGATGATCAGGCTGAATAAGCCTGCACTGGCTTCGGCAAGTATATATCTTTTACCTGTTTCCATTCTTCTATACCAGATCATTGAAAATTACCAGCTTGGAATTCCTGTTACACCTGACAGTCTATTCGCTACGCTGGCTTTTCTGATATTCGGTATCATGTTCATTGGTGCTTTTGCAGTAAAAAAAATACAGATTGCCGCCTTTGGATTTCTTGCCGTTGCAACTTTAACATTTCATTTTATATTCCTGGTAAACTCTCCTCTTGGTTCGCCACCTGATAAAGATAGCTTTACCATGTTTTTTGTAACTATCCTTGTTATTCTGGCAGCGTTAATTGCCGCCTATCAAACACGCCGCATAACCACAGAATTATTCATTAACTCAGAGCGTTCACACCGGAAAACAGAAACCAAATACCTTTCGTTGTTTACAAATATGATGGATGGTGTTTCGCTTCAGAAAGTTATTCTTGACGAAGAAGGAAAACCTGTGAATACTACTTTTATTGAGGTGAACAATGCATTCGAACACTTTGTCGGTAAAACACACGATGAAATTATAGGGAAAAAAGCTTCCGAAATTGTTCCGGATATCACGTTACCTGGTTCTAAATGGTTTCAGATTTTTACAGATGTAGCTCTTCATGGAAAAGAAGCCAGATTTGAAGAATATGCCAGGTATTTCAAGCGATGGCTCGATGTTTATGCCTTCTCGCCTGAACCAGGCTTCTTTATTTCAATTATCCGTGATATAACTTTAAGCAGGGAAACCGCAGAAGCGCTCAGAATCAGTGAACGCAAAAACAAAGCAATTATAGAGGCGCTTCCTGACCATGTTTTTATCATTGACGAAAATGGAAACATGCCTGAAGTCCTTTCTGAAAGCGGGAATCCCGGAAACAGAAAAAACCTGCATGATAAACTGAGCATCCATGAACTGAGCTATCCTGTCGAAACCATAAACCGGATTCTGGCATCAGCAAAGATGGCATTATCTGCAGGCTCTTTGCAAACCATTGAATATGAAATATTAAGGGAAGATGAAACCACCTATTTCGAAGCCAGGCTTGTGGCGTTGAACAGCGCCCAGGTGTTGGTAGTGAATCGAAATATCACCGATCGTAAACAATCAGAAATCAGGCTTGTCAAAGCCAAAGAGAAAGCCGAAGAATCAGATCGTCTCAAAACTGCCTTCCTCGCCAATATGAGCCACGAGGTATTGACACCCATGAATGCAATCATGGGATTTTCTCAGATACTCACCGAAGAAACCATTCCGGAGGGAGAACGAAGAGAATTCGCAGAATTAATAAAAACAAGCGGGAATCTGTTGATCGGGCTGATCAACGATATCATGGACCTTTCCAGGATTGAAGCCGGTGAAATAAAATTCAATATAACCCGGTTTGAAATTCAGGCATTATTAAATGAGCTTAAGGAAATTTACACAATTGAGCTTGTCAATGCCGGAAAGCCGGAGATTACGATTTCATGTGAAATATCAGGTGAAAGTATCTCAGGCGAAATTGAAAGCGACCGTGGCCGGTTACAGCAGGTACTTAGCAACCTGCTGGATAATGCTGTAAAATTTACCAAGTCAGGATTTATTAAATTTGGCTGCGGGATTTCAGCAGATGGTTCCTGTTCTTTCTTCGTAAAAGATTCGGGTATCGGCATACCAAAAAGTAAACACAAGATTATTTTCGAGCGTTTCCGCCAGGTTGAAGAAGATTACGACCGCACATACGGCGGAACCGGCATCGGGCTTGCCCTTGTTAATAAAATAGTTGAATTGCTTGGAGGGAGCATCAGTCTTGATTCTGAGCCCGGAAAAGGATCTGAGTTCCGGTTTACCATTGATACGGTTAATTCAAGCAAATCACCGAAATACATCATTCCTGTCAAAGAACGACCGCTTGTGCAGTCTTATGATTGGTCGGGAAAAACCATTCTGATTACAGAAGATATCCTGACCAATTTCACCTTCCTGCAACGCGTAATCTCTAACCTGAATGCAAAGGTATTACATGCACAAAATGGCAGACAGGCAGTTGAGTGGGTTGAATCAAAAGAGCCTATCCACCTCATTCTAATGGATTTGCAGATGCCTGAAATGAACGGAATTGAAGCCTTCAAAGCAATAAAAATCCTGAATCCTGAAATTAAAGTCATACTACAGACAGCCTATGCAAACAAAGACGAAAAAGACGTTTACAAAGAAATGGGCTTCAATGGGTTTATTACAAAACCAATCCAGATAGAAACTTTGGTTTCTGCCATTGACAAGGTTTTAGTCTCTTGAAAAGTGCTTCTTTTCAATCATTCATGAAAGATTAAAGGACTCTTTAGATTTACAATTTCATTTTCAATAGGTTCATCCTTGAGGGTGGGTATAATATAAAACAGCTAAACATGGTGCTGTGATATATTGGTCGAAACCACCTGAATTAAGAAACATGCATTGCACCGAATAAACCAATCAGGATATACTTAGTATGACTTCAGAAAAATCATCCGGTAAATCAGAAGGCGATTTCCTGCTTGCAGTAGATGCGGGCATTAAAACCGGCCTGGCACTCTACGGAATAGCTACTGGTCTGGTTTGGTACCGCTCCCACAATATGTCATCCATTAGCTCACTGAGAAAGGCTGCAGGTCATCTGGTTAATTCCATCGAAGGATTGTCAGTGATTGTAGTAGAAGGAGGAGGTCCTGTTGCGGAGGCCTGGAAAAAAGAGGGACAGCGGGCAGGAATTCAAATTATAGCCACCGATGCCGGTGAGTGGAGAAAAGAAATGCTCTACCCTCGTGAATACCGTAACTCGGCTACAGCAAAGCAATCAGCTATATTATTGGTAGGGCAGATAATTGAGAAATCGGTGGCCCCATCAAAAAACTCCCCCACACACGATGCAGCTGAAGCCATTCTGATTGGGTTATGGGGGTGCAGAAAAGTCGGCTGGATCAATAAAATACCAACACTTTTACATTAAGATTCCGACTTTCACAGGCATTGGAAACTCCGGTGAATGTTTCGGAATCATAAAAATTAGAACTGGTCTAAATATCCTCCTGTGGAGTGACTTTTGGTTCTTAAAAGTATTAATAATGCAATCCCGTAAAAATTTATTCTACTTTTGACACTTAAATTCTGACATAACAATATGAGTATAATGCAAACCTTATACGCTCCTGCCGGCAGAAAAAACCAAACAGAACTGTTAAAGGAATACGAACTCATCCGGTCGAACCAACAAACAACATCTCTTCTGAACGGCATACCAATGCCCATTCTGATCCTGAATAAGGATCGGCAAATGGTTTTTGGCAATAAGGCTTTTCTGGATTTGATGAAAATTAACAAATTAGACCATTTCCTGGGTATGCGTTTTGGTGAAATCATTGTATGCCCTTCATCGATAAAAGGGACTGATGGTTGTGGAACATCGCAAAAATGTTCATCCTGTGGCGTTCTGAAATCAATTTTAAATTGCATTGAGAATGGCAATGGCTCAGAAGAAATCACCATGCGTGACTCAGAATCAACCGTATTGAACCTGAAGGTCACTTCGGAAATAGTAAACCTGGATGGAACGGAATTTATTCTTTTTTCAATGAAAGATATCAGTAGTGAAAAGAAAAAACTATTGCTTGAGCGAATTTTTTATCATGATATCCTGAATTCCGCCCATAACATCAGCAGTATGTCTGAATTGATCCTTTCGGAAGAAATACAGGATAGTAAAGACGAATACATGTCAATGCTGATGAAGTCTACATCTGATCTGATAGATGAAATAAATACTCACCGGTTACTGGCAAATGGTAACAACAACGAGTACATCAGCCAACCAGCTCTCATCAATTCCTTTATCTTATACAAAGAACTTAAAACCGAATTTGAATCGCTTTCAGATGGAAGTATTGCTATTTCTCTTGATAAAAGAAGCGAAAACTTTTCATTTACCACCGACAGGGTTTTAATAAGAAGGGTCATAACCAATATGATCAAAAATGCCATTGAAGCTGAAAGACATCAGGGAAAAATAACCATTGGTTTGATGGCGCTTCATGATAACGGAGCTATGCTGTGGGTCCACAACAGTGCATGTATGAGCGAAGAAGTTCAGAGGCAGGTATTTAACCGTTCTTTTTCAACCAAAAGCCCTGATCGGGGGCTGGGCACTTACAGCATGAAGATTCTGACCGAAAAATTCATGAAAGGCAAGATATCCTTTACTAGTACACCTTCCAATGGTACAACTTTTATTTTAGAATTACCTGACATCAGCCTGAGATAAGGTTTCAAGGTCAGTCTACCACCAGCACTTTCGGTTAAATAATTTGTACAATAATTAGTAAAGCAGGGACACGACATGTCGTGTCCCTGCTTTACTAATTTGCTCCATACTCTATGCCATATGCTCTGTGCTCTGTGCTCTGTGCCCTGTGCTCTGTGCCCTGAGCTCTGAGCCCTGTGCAAAGAAGGGACGAGGGACGGGCCTCTCCGGTTTTGCTTCTATGCCCATATTCCATGCCTATGCTCCATGCTCTGAGCCCTGTGCCCTGCGCAAAGAAGGGACGAGGGACGATGAAAGGGACGAGGGACGGGCCTCTCCGGTTTTGCTCTATGCCCATTTTCCATGCCCATTTTCCATGCCCATGCTCCATGCTCCATGCTCCATGCTCCATGCTCTGTGCTCTGTGCCCTGTGCCTGCTCTGAGCCCTGCGCAAAGAAGGGACGAGGGACGGGCCTCTCCGGTTTTGCTCTATGCCCATTTTCCATGCCCATGCTCCATGCTCTGTGCCCTGTGCCCTGAGCTCTGAGCCCTGCGCAAAGAAGGGACGAGGAGGGCCCTTTATCTGCCAATTCGAAGACGTAAAATCCGGTTAAGGTCCATGCCCCATGCTCCATGCTCCATGCCTGAGCTCTGAGCCCTGTGCAAAGAAGGGACGAGGGACGGGCCTCTCCGGTTTTGCATTTCTATTCCCATTTTCCATGCCCATGCTCCATGCTCCATGCTCTGTGCTCTGTGCTCTGTGCTGTGCCCTGTGCCCTGTGCAAAGAAGGGACGAGGGACGATGAAAGGGACGAGGGACGGGCCTCTCCGGTTTTGCTCTATGCCCATTTTCCATGCTCCATGCTCTGTGCCCTGTGCCCTGAGCCCTGAGCCCTGCGCAAAGAAGGGACGAGGAACGGGGCCTCTTTATCTGCCAATTCGAAGACGTAAATATCCCGGTTAAGTCCATGCCCCATGCTCCATGCTCCATGCTCTGAGCCCTGCGCAAAGAAGGACGAGCGACAAGAAGGGACGAGGGACGGGCCTCTCCGGTTTTGCACTATGCCCATTTTCCATGCCCATGCTCCATGCTCCATGCTCCATGCCCTGTGCCCTGTGCCCTGTGCCCTGTGCCCTGAGCTCTGAGCCCTCTGCCCTGCGCCCTGAGCCCTTTCATCAGACAAATTGTCAGCCTTTTGTTGTTGGCATATACTTTGAGCAGTCTGCCGGAAACAACTAAAATCTAAAATTTTCAGAGCTATGCAAACTGGAAAAATCAATGTACAAACGGAGAACATTTTTCCGATAATTAAAAAATTCCTCTATTCTGATCACGAAATATTCCTCAGGGAATTGATTTCCAATGCTGTAGATGCAACCCAGAAACTAAAGGCCCTGTCATCGATGGGCAATATAAAGGAAGATCTGGGTGATCTCACCATTGAAGTGATCATCGACAAAGATAAAGGCACCCTGACAGTAAAAGACAATGGCGTCGGAATGACTGCCGAAGAGGTTGACAAGTACATCAACCAGATTGCTTTCTCGGGAGCCGAAGAGTTTCTGAAAAAATACAAAGGCAAGAGTGAAGCAGATGCAGCCCAACTGATCGGCCACTTCGGACTTGGATTTTACTCCTCCTTCATGGTATCAAAGAAAGTCGAGATCATAACCAAAACCTACAAAAAAGGGCCTGGATCAAAAGCCATGAAATGGGAATGCGACGGCAGCCCGGAATACACCCTCAGTGAAACTGAAAAAAGTGCCCGTGGAACTGAAATCGTACTTCACATTGCCGATGATTCTAAGGAATTTCTTGAAGAACACCGCATCCTGGATTTATTGAAGAAGTATTGTAAATTTCTTCCGGTTCCCATCCTTTTCGGCAACGAAAAAAGCTGGGAAAAGATTGAAGGCGAGAAAGATGAGAAAGGAAATGATAAATACGACGAGATTGAAAAGCCTCGTTTCATCAACAATATTAACCCGGCCTGGAAAAGAAAACCAGCTGATCTCACCGAAGAGGATTATAACAGTTTCTACCGCGAACTCTATCCCAGCCTGTTCGAGAACCCATTGTTCAATATCCACCTGAACGTTGATTATCCTTTTAACCTGACAGGTATCCTTTATTTTCCAAAGGTTAAACGCAATTTTGAGGTTCAGAAGGAAAAAATCCAGCTTTATTCCAATCAGGTTTTTGTTACCGACTCTGTTGAAGGGATTGTACCGGATTTCCTTACCCTGATGCACGGTGTGCTCGATTCGCCTGATATTCCGCTGAATGTTTCACGCTCATATTTACAGAGCGATGGGAATGTTAAAAAGATTTCGAACCACATTATGAAAAAAGTGGCCGATAAACTGGAAGAAATCTTTAAGAATAACCGGGAAGATTTTGAGAAAAAATGGGACGATATCCGCATCTTTATAGAATACGGTATCATCTCAGAGCCTAAGTTCTTCGAAAGGGCCGAAAAATTCTGTCTCCTTAAAGATACAGCCGGCAAATTCCACACTTTTGAAGAGTATAAAAACCTGATCAAAGACACCCAGACAGACAAGGATAAAAAACTGGTTTATCTGTACACATCCGATACCGTTGAACAGCACGGATTTATTGAAACAGCTGCTGAAAGAGGTTACAATGTGTTGGTAATGGATGGCCCTATCGACAATCATTTCATCAATACCCTGGAGCAGAAATTTGAAAACACTTCTTTTGTGCGTGTTGATGCCGATGTAGTTGATAACCTCATCAGGAAAGAAGAGCCAATGCCATCGAAACTTAGTGAAGAAGAGCGTAACAAAATGAAACCTGTTTTCGAAGAAGTTGCGGGCAAGGAACATTACACTGTTCAGTTCGAAAGTCTGAGTGAAACAGAAATGCCGGTTCAGATTACCCGTCCTGAATTTATGCGCAGGATGAAAGATATGTCGATGCTTGGAGGAGGTGCCTCATACATGAACAACCTGCCCGATTCATTTAACCTGGTCGTAAACAGCAACCATCCGCTGATTTCAAAGCTGAATGAAGAACAAGATGAAGAAGCAAAGAAAACACTTGCCAAACAGCTGGTCGACCTTGCCAAACTGTCACAGAATCTGCTCAAAGGAGAGGACTTAACAGGTTTTATCAAGCGAAGTATCAGCATCATAAATTAGTTTTCTGCCGGCCTGAAATATGCCGGCAGAAAATTATTATCTACTTAAATTTAACAGACAAAAACAGCGTATTTTTACAAATACCAAACAACAACACTTATGAACAAATCACTGATTACCATCATTGCCGTTATCGGAATAGTTCTTATTCTGGTATTGTGGAGCAGCAGCCGCTACAACAGCCTGGTAACAAAAGAAGAAGGAGTTACCGCTGCATGGTCGCAGGTTGAAAACGTTTATCAACGCCGTGCCGACCTTATTCCAAACCTGGTAAGTACTGTAAAAGGCTATGCCGACTTTGAAAAAAGCACTCTGACCGCAGTTATCGAAGCCCGTTCAAAAGCCACCAGTGTTACCATCGATCCTACTAAACTCAACGAATCGAATATACAGCAATTTCAGCAGGCACAGGATGGCCTGAGCTCCGCTCTTTCGCGTTTGATGGTTGTAGTTGAAAAATACCCCGATCTTAAAGCCAATCAGAATTTCATGGACCTTCAGGCTCAACTTGAAGGAACAGAAAACAGGATTGCAACCGAAAGGCGTAATTTCAACCAGGCAGCCCAGGATTACAACACCCAGATCAGACGTTTCCCAAGCAATATATTCGCCGGTTTATTCGGATTCGACAAAAAGGCATATTTCCAGGCTGAAACAGGCGCAGAAAAAGCACCTGAAGTTAAGTTCTAGGATTCCTTTGATTGATATTTTTGTTTTTCCTAAGATTGAATAATTAATTCTGGTATAATGCCCCATAGTGCCAAAAACTTTTTTACAGCCGACCAACAGGAAGACATCCGGCAGGCTGTTCGTGATGCCGAACTCAATACATCCGGAGAAATCAGGGTGCACATTGAAAAAAAATGCATCGGTGAAACGCTGGATTGTGCAGCCTATATTTTTAAAAAACTGGGCATGCATAAAACTGACAAAAGAAATGGGGTATTGATCTATCTTTCAATTGAGAACAGGACATTTGCAATCATTGGTGACAGTGGAATCAATGAAGTTGTTCCTGAAAATTTCTGGGAAAGCACCAAACAGTTGATGATCAATCAATTCCGTGAAGGCAGATTTGCTGAAGGCCTTATTGAGGGCATTGCCCAAACCGGACAACAACTCAAAAAGCATTTTCCGTATCTGACCAACGATGTAAATGAACTTTCCGATGATCTTTCATTTGGAAACAATTAAAGAATGCCAGATGAAAACAATCCGCAATGCCTTCCTTATACTGAACCTTCTTTTGTTGGTAGGAACTACATTTGTTTTTGCAGGAGTGCCCCCAAAACCAAATCCTCCCCGGCTTGTCAACGATTTTGCTGGCATGCTTTCGGCGGATGAGGTATCAAGATTAGAGCAAAAGCTGGTTGCTTTCAACGACTCTACTTCCACACAGATAACGATTGTTACCTTAAGTTCACTGGACGGATATGACATTGACGATCTTGCACAGCGTATTGGGCAGGAATGGAAAGTTGGTCAGAAAGCTTACGACAACGGAATTGTGATGTTAATAAAGCCGAAAGCTGGCAACGAAAAAGGCCTGGCAGCCATTTCCACCGGATATGGAATGGAAGAAATGATTCCGGATGCCATTGCACGTAGGATCGTTGACAATGAAATGATCCCGTTTTTCAAACAAAACCAAAACTATGCAGGGATTGATGCCGGGGTGAATACCATCATGGATCTGGTTTCAGGAAAATTCAAAGCTGCTGATTATGGAAAGAAGAAAGGCAAGCCATTGGGACTGATCATTCCGATTGTAATCATTATTATAATTGCTTCATTATTTGGCCGCAATAACAACAACAAGCATCACAACATCGGGCGAAACAGCGGGCTTCCATTCTGGTTGCTGATGGGAATGCTGGGTAATTCCGGCAGAAGTTCCGGTGGCGATTGGGGTGGATTTTCCGGCGGTGGCGGAGGTGGTGGCTTTGGCGGCTTCGGCGGCGGTGGCTTTGGTGGTGGTGGAGCCAGCGGTAGCTGGTAAACACCGGAATAGGGACTCCAGCCCAAAACCAAGAACTATCATACTGAATCAACCGGTTTATATCTGGAAACAATAACAACAAAGCCCGCCGACAAGTAAATTGCCGTCGGGCTTTTATATATATAATAGTTTTCTGAAAAATAATAAGCCTGCTGAACAATCATTACGAACAAGAACAAAATACCTTATTCTTCACCATCTTCTTCATCATCCTCCTTTATGGCTTTTCCATTCCAAAGCCAGTCTTTGAGATTAATGTTGCTTTCAATAAATGATTCTGTATCATCCGGCAAATTATAAAACAGATCAAGACCAGTCAGCTGTTCAACACTGTCGATACTAACCGCATATTCAGACACTGCTCCGGTCAATCTCTTATTGTCCATCACAAAAGCAATTCCCTTCACCTCCGGCCCGCTAAAATCAAATATTACTTTATAAAATGCATCAGGGACACTGATACGGTTACGCCCGATAGTTGGCATACCTGTTTTCAGTACAGGACCTGTGACAATAAACACAGAATCATTTTCTGAAGCCCAGTCTCTGGCCTGATCCTCAAGTCTTTTCCACATCCCCCTGTTGAACCTGGGTTTTTGCGGGGCCATATTGGTCATATAGAATGATTCCTTCATCGTCAGAAGCGACCAGCACATGTCGGCACTTGGCGCCAGATGCCCCTTATCATAACCTGAGCGGATGTAATCATCGGGCACAACCAAACAGGAATCAAGAAACGGGTCAGCAATAAAATTATTCTTACGCTTAACCTTTGACTTTGTTTCTTCTTTTGTTAGTTCATACGCCACCCAATTGGCTATGTTAAAACTACAGTTGTAAGAAACAGAATACCCGGTTTTATGAATAAGAATCTCGCTTCCAATCGCTGCAGGAAAAAGGTTCCGGGCTGAAATAACAAAATCATTCCTGGCGGATTGATGGCTGGTATCGCCAACAGCAGAGGTTCCGGTTCCGACAAATTGATCAGGATCTGAGATCTGTGGAGCAGAAAATACTGCATGGCAGACCAGCAGGAAAAAAAACTGAATGATTGTCTTTTTCATCGGCTTAAATTTTGTTTAAAAATTTCGCTTATTCTATAAAACGGAATAAATACCTTTCATTCAGATTACCCTGCAGATGATCAGTAGCATAGATTTACACAGGAACAAAATCCGTTTGATAAACAATTTTCAGGAGATTTTGTCGCAAAGGTCTTATTCCACTTCCGGATAATACCGCCGATAAAAGAAAATAAGAATTAATACAGTATTATTTGATCAACCTTCTGTCAAAAACAAAATCATTGATTTCAATAATTCCGATCAGGTTAAAATCTGCATGATAAGGATTGATGAGGTAATTGAAATCACCCTGAACTACTGCCGATGGGACTTTCAGCACACAAGATTCCCGGGCTGCGATAAAACGGTCACCAATTTTCTGTGTTTTGTAATTAAAGGGCGATTCCGCCCAATCATCAGGCAGAGTATTGTAATTCAAGGCTGTTAAGGAAACAGATCCTGGAATATCAATCGTAAGCATCAGGTAATCATCCGGCATCATGGCAAGGCTAAGATGAACAAACACTTCAGCCATGGCCAGGGCCCGGCTTTCAGCGGTATAAACCATCTCAATCCCCTGAGAGTTCCACCGGGCGCCAAAAGCAGCTGCACCTTTTCCTGAAAGCTCTGTCGGATATTTTTTACGGGATAGCCTGAAAACTTTCATTATGCGAAAATAGCCTGATCAATGCGGTGAAGTTCACCAATAACCATTTCCTTTCCATATGAATCCCTGATCAGGTCAACCGGTTTAAGATTGCCCAGTGCAAAACTTGGCGTAGAGAGCCATAGCATAAACTTTTCGTTGTTATCAAAAACAGCTTTCCCCAGTTCTGTAACTTCAGCTATTTCAAAGATTTTTTCGGAGTGGCTTGGTTTGAATAAGTAATCCTTGGCGGCTTTATATCGCTGCAATGATTTTAATGAAATGCTCAGTAAATCAGCCCATTCCTCTTCATTAAAAGGCGATTCATCCTTGATCATTACAAATAACCTGTAAGGAATGCCCGCCCTGATAGCCTGAACAAGGAGCATACGGTCAGACAGGAATTCACGGTAGGATAAATTCTTACGGATACCGGTAGTTTTCCGGACAGAAGTCAGGTAATTGACGATTGCTTCGTTTAAAGAAGCTGTATTAACTGATACATCTTTATACATATTTCCTAATTTGTCCCCAAATATACGACATTTGTCCTGTATTTTCAACTTTTACATGAAATTATTTTCTCATATTCGCAAAACTCCTGGTGGTGGGCACAGACCATTATACCAACAGGAAGAAATGTTGTAGTCATGTTTCCCGGCCCGAATGTTTCAATAAAACAGAAAATGCAGCAACAAAGGCTTAACAACCGAAGGCTTTCGGACTTTCGAAATGACTCATAAACGATTATTGCAGAAACTGAATTTCCCTTGATTTTATCATGATTCTTCAGCACTTCAAAATTTAATTTATTGTTAATTAAATAGTTATGAGTACATTTGTAACCTATCCGAAAATAGAATGGTCAATTCTGATTCCGGTTTTTAGATTTCACGACTAAATATTCACTAACGGAACCCTGGAAACAACGACAACCGGGATAAGTTTAAAATTATAACCATGCATAAGATTTCAGGATTAAATACAATTTTCATATTGATCCTTTTTACAGCTGCACTCGTCACCGCATGTAAAAAGGAAGAATCATCTAAAAAAGTGGCAGTTATCAGCTGGGAAAACCCCGCCAATATTTTTTTCGGGGAATTACTCAATGTATCACAGTTGAATGCAACTGCAGATGCTCCGGGTACTTTTGTTTATACTCCGGTTGAGGGAACCAGGCTCGATGCAGGGGAAGATCAGGCGCTTAAGGTTGTTTTTACCCCAACTGATCAATCCACCTATGAAATTTCAGAAAAAACTGTATACATTGATGTATTGCCCGATGGTAACAGCAATGCTGTTTTCAATTCCTCACTGACTTATGGAACTGTTACCGATGTTGAAGGAACAATTTACAAAACCATAACAATCGGAGCCCTTACCTGGATGGCAGAAAACCTCCGCACTACCAGCTACCGGAATGGAGATGAAATACCGGAAGTCACAGGCAATACAGAATGGAAAAACTTAACCACCGATGCTTATTGTAATTATGAAAACTCCACCGACAGGGATAAAATTGCCACCCTGGGCAGATTATACAATTGGTTTGCCGTATCCGACCCCCGTAAGCTGGCGCCCGAAGGCTGGCATGTGGCAACAGATGCAGATTGGTCTGCACTGGAATCTTTTCTCGGAAATTCAGCAGTCGCAGGTGGCAAATTAAAGGAAACCACAACTTTACATTGGGCAACTCCCAATGCCGGCATCTTAAATGTAAGTGGTTTTACGGCACTGCCTGGCGGCCGCCGTGAATACACCGACGGTTCGTTCATTAACCTGGGTTATGACGGATTTTGGTGGACCAGTTCAGCCTACAATCCCGATTACTCCTGGTACCGCTACATTCATTTCGATGCGACTGAATGCTACAGGGCAAATTTCCACAAACAATACGGCTTTTCGGTTCGGTGTGTAAAGGATTGATCCGACTCTTCACGGGGGATTTTGCGATAAAACTATAAGTTCGCACTGAAAAGTCTATAAAGAAGATCAGATTCACTATGACCCACTTTTATAGGATCGTCACCGGGTCACCAATCCTGCGTGGGGCAAGGATGTTACACACAGCGTTGATTATCATAACACTAAAATAGGTCGATTTCAGTGTTCCAGCCTGCCTGACGATAGTCAGGGTTAGTGTACTGGAGTCGAATAATTAGTTTTATTACAGACCAAGATTTTGATTTTTAAGCTTTGGCTTTGAGAGAGATTACCTGCAGTAATCCCTTAGGTGGTGGGATTCAGACTTACAAGGCATCAGGCGTTGCCTGATGTTTTTATTTTAACAAATCATTTAGCATTTGCAGCATTTTTAAAACATTTCCCTTTAGAATTGCTACTTATTATTGCCAATTTTCATTTCCCATTTTTTACTTTAGACTTGTAGCTTTAGACTTGTAGCTCTATCCCCGGGATTACCTGCGGTGATCCCTGTGGAGGGGGGCTTCAGACTTACAAGGCATCAGGCGTTGCCTGATGTTTTTATTTTAAAGGCCTGCTGAGCTCAGACAAGTCTGGCTCAGGAGGCCTTTAAAATAAAAATGCCCCGCTATAGCGGGGCACCTTGTAAGTCTGGCGGAAAGAGAGGGATTCGAACCCCCGGACCCTTGCAGGTCAACGGTTTTCAAGACCGCCGCAATCGACCACTCTGCCATCTTTCCGGGGGCAAAATTAAACTATTTTTCGATTCGTCAAAAAAAAATTGCTGATGCTCCCTGACCGGGTTGAATTCGTGAAATCTTGAATCAGGTGAAAAAAAACTGTACCTTTGTATGAATGCAACTTATCCTGAGAGAGACAAGGGCTTAATTACAACTCAAATCCATTGTTAACTGGTTTCAAAACACTTAAACAGTTATGAAAAAAATCTTCTTTCTCTCCATCACGCTGATGATGGTCTCGGTTGCAGCAATGTCTGCTCCGCAGAGTCTGGGCGCTTATCTGTCTCATGCAACTTTCAATATCCCGGACGAAATGCCTTACCTCGAAACCTATCTCGAGGTGATGGGCAATACCATCGTCTATAAACAGAATTCCTCCGGAAAATTTCAGGGGAGTATTCAGGTAACCATGATTATAAGGCAGGATTCCGTTATCAAAGACTTCCGGAAATATGAGCTGTTTAGTCCTGAAGTAAATGATACATCCTCAGTCGGTATCAATTTCATCGACCAGCAACGTTTCCCATTGCCAAATGGGCAATATTCCCTCGACCTTTCGATTGCCGATATGAATGTGGATAAAAAACCTATGGTTATTTCATATCCGGTCAACCTGGATTTCCCTTCGGACAAGTTATCTATCTCAGGTGTTCAATTGGTTGAATCCTATGCTAAAACGACCAATCCGAATGTTTTAACCAAGAGCGGCTACGATTTTGTGCCGTATGTCGATAACTTTTTCCCTTCCGACAAAGGTAAACTGACTTTTTACACAGAAATATACAATCCGCTGCATAAGGAAGGCAGCGAAGATAAATACCTCGTATCTGCATTTATTGAATCATTTGAAACAAGGAAAATGCTGAACGAATACATACGGATAAAAAAAGAGCCGTCGAAGCCTGTCACCGTGCTGCTCAGCGAATTTGACATTGCAAAATTACCTTCCGGCAATTACAACCTGGTTGTTAACCTGCGCGATAAAGAGAACAAAATAATTACCCAGAGTATAACTTTTTTTCAACGATCAAATCCGGGAGTTGGAAACGCTGCGCTCGATCTTGCTTCGGTCAGTCTTGAAAATACTTTTGTTAATAATATGAATAGTTCAGATTCGTTGCGCGAATACATCCGGTCTTTGCAGCCGGTTTCTACTGAGCTGGAAATGATATTCATCAAATCGCAGGTTGAAACTGCTTCTTTAGATATACTTAAACAATTTTTTCTGCGTTTCTGGCAAATACGCGATGAAATAAATCCACAGAAAGCATGGGAAGACTACAAACTTGAAGTTAGAAAAGTGAATGCATCATATTCTACCCAGGTTAAGAAAGGGTACAACACAGACATGGGCCGGGTTTACCTTCAATACGGTGCTCCAAATACAATAACCGACGTGCCGTTTGATGTCAGTAGTTTGATAGATGAGCCAGCAGTGCCTTATCAGATATGGCATTACTACAGTATCAATAATAACCGCGAACGCAACAAAAATTTGTATTCATTGCTTCAGAACTTGGTGTCAGAGACTATACGCTCATTCATTCAGATGCTACAGGAGAAATGCAGAATTACAATTGGCAAGCTGAGTTGGAAAGGAAAAGACGTAAAGGGAACACTGAAATGGATGCCGACAAATTAAAACATGATCGAAGCAGGTCGGCAACCTATTACAATAACCCGTTTTAGAAATAAATAAAGTTGATTCCATAGATTTGCGGACTTTATAGTGTTATAAAATTCTTCAAACAGAATACCACTGCTGAATTGCAGGGGAAAAATCGTAAGTTTGCATGATAATGGTCCGTATGCTCATCACTTCAACTGAAAAAAGCTAATCATCATCTTGGCAAAAACGGCAGTCGTCATACTCAATTGGAACGGCAAGAATTTTCTGGAAAAATTTTTGCCATCAGTTCTCAAGCATAGCCATGGGCATGCGGATATTATCGTTGCCGACAATGCATCTGCAGATGGATCGGTTGATTTCCTTAAATCAACTTTCCCTGAAGTTACCATAATTCAGAATTCAGTAAACGGTGGCTTTGCCAAAGGGTATAACGATGCGCTTGCCAGGGTGGATGCTGAATTTTACATTCTTCTTAATTCCGATATAGAAGTTACTGAAAACTGGATTCAACCAGTAATTAAACTGATGGAAAGCGACCCGTTGATCGCTGCCTGCCAACCCACTATACGTTCATATTTCCATCCTGAGAAATTTGAATATGCCGGTGCTGCCGGTGGTTTTATTGATCGCTATGGCTACCCGTTTTGTCGTGGCAGGATTTTCCAGAGCCTTGAAACAGATATCGGACAGTACACCAACCCCATAGAAGTGTTTTGGGCTACCGGTGCCTGTATGTTCGTGAGAGCAGATGTTTTCAGAAAATTCGGTGGTTTTGATGAGGATTTTTTTGCACATATGGAGGAGATTGATTTTTGCTGGCGGGTAAAGCATGAGGAATACAAGATCATGGTTTGCCCCGAGTCAAAAGTCTTCCATGTAGGTGGAGGTACTCTCCCAAAACAATCTTCGTTCAAGACCTATCTGAACATGCGCAACAACATCTCATTGTTGTATAAAAATCTGCCATCCGATCAGTTGTTTCCGGTTTTTGCTTCACGCCTTATACTTGATGGCGTGGCAGCCTTCAAATTTCTGATTGACGGTGGATTCGCCGATTTCTGGGCTGTTATAAGGGCTCACATGAGTTTTTACCGCAGGTTTCCGATTCACCGGAAAAAAAGGCATGCAATCAGGCACCGTAATGTTTCCTGTATTTATAGTGGGAATATTGTCGTCGATCATTTTCTTCGTGGGAAGAAAAATTTCACAGAGATTCCACAACAAAAGTTCAGTAAGTAATGGCCTGGATTATTCTTATTATAGCAGGGCTGTTCGAGACAGTCTGGGCAGTTTCATTGAAGTATTCGGAGGGATTTACCCGACTTTGGCCTTCTGTGATAACCATTGCTGCAATGGCTATAAGCCTCTATCTGCTGGCACTCTCATTAAAGACTTTACCACTGGGAGCTGCCTATACTGTCTGGACCGGCATCGGAGCACTGGGGACTGTGATCTATGGGATTGGAGTTTTTGGAGAATCCAGGGATCTGGTTAAAATTATTTTCGTTATGATGATCATTGGCGGGATCGTTGGACTCATAGTTGTTTCGGAAAAAGAATCAATAGCCGGTAAAACTGAGCAGAGCCAACCGGTAGGAACCGAGTCCGAAACCGGCAACAACCCCCCTGGCCGCCCCTGAAATATAGGATTTGTGGCGAAATTCTTCCCGCGCGTAAATGTTACTCATATGCACCTCTATTACCGGAGCTTTTATCGCTGCAACTGCATCTCCGATCGCAACTGATGTGTGGGTGTAGGCTCCGGCATTCAAAATGATGCCATCATATGTGAAACCAGCTTCCTGAATCTTATTGATCAGTTCACCTTCAACATTGCTCTGGTAATACTCAATTTCGACATGAGTGAATTCTTTTTGCAGTTCAGGAATAAAAGTATCAAATCCAACCTGGCCATAGGTTTCAGGCTCCCGTTTTCCGGTGAGGTTAAGGTTGGGTCCATTGATGATGCAGATTTTCATGATTTCAGAGTTACAGGATTACAGGGTTTCAGGGTTACAGGTTACAGGGTTTCAGGGTTTCAGGTTTCAGGTTGATGTTACAGGGCTAAAAGGAAATAGAATATTATTTTCGTAAGCATTTCTTTTCTTCACTTTCTTCACTCTTCACTCACCACTTCACTCACTCACCACCACTCATCTCTCTCACTTCACTTTCCTTTCACTTTCCCTTCACCTCATCTTCACCACTTTCTTCACCCCCCACCACTACTCATCTCTCACTTCACTTTTCACTTTTCACTCTTCACTCTTCACTTTTCACTTTTCACTCTTCACTCACTACTCACTACTCACTACTCACTACTCATCTCTCACTTCACTTTTCACTCTTCACTTTTCACTCTTCATTCGTCATTCTCCTCCCCTGCCCTACTTTCGTTTAAACACAGTTTTTGATTGTGCTTCAGGTAATGAAGGAAAAAGGCTGTAAATAGTCAATTCTTCCTTATTCTGAGAATAGCCCAGTTTGTGCGTAGTTCTTATGCCATTGGGGTATTCTTCCGGCTCAAACAACTGCAGCTCATCTTTCTTCTCAAGCCTGTACATCAATGTGTCAAAAGGCTCAGTTGAAACAGTTTTCAAATATGCCCTGTTACCGCTCTTAAACTCAATTTCAACTTTGCCGGCATTGGAAGTAGTCTCCACCCATGGACCAATAATGGAGAACTCATCAGGGAATTCATCCTTATTGCAACCAAAAGTCAAAATAAGAGTTAAAAACAAAAAAGCAACAAGTCCTTTCATTGTATTGTGATATTTTCTAAAGCGGAATCAAACGCTGATTATTGTGCATCAGACAGGTGCAAAGATAAAAATTCCCACCCGGATGTTCCTGATTTTTCAGCATTCATCCATCAATCCAGGTATATATCCCGAAATCTGTTTGTCATCTGGCGGGTTCATTGGGATCAACATCTAATTTCTAATTTCAAATTTCCAATTTTCAACATTCCAATATCCCCATATGCTGATCAATTAATCTACTAATTGTCTAAATTCCATCATTCCATCATTCCACATTCCAATCTCTGGCTAATGCTAATCTGCTAAATCTCAAATCCAGCTAATCTGCTAATTTGCATCATTCCAATATTCAGCTAATTGGCTAATTGCTAATTCCATCATTCTCCTCATTCCAAAACCCATCCAATCAGCTAATTGGCTAATTGGCTAATCTGCTAATTTCCATCATTCCGACATTTCTCCAATAACGAAACTTTATTCACACAATTTCTTACCCATCAGAAACATCAACAAACCGAAAAAATAATTTAGACAACAATCTTGATTTGACAACACATAATGCTTTAACTTTGCAGCGATTTCCATTTGGGGTGCCTTAATATTACGGGCTGAGATCATACTCATTGAACCTGCTCCGGGTAATGCCGGCGAAGGGATTGTAGAGAAAACTTGATTACGGAGGGTTAAAGACCCAATTCAACCTTCCAGGGTTTAATCTAAAAGAATCAAAAGGATGAAATTTAAAGTTTTACCGGCTTTGCTGGTACTTCTGCCATTTTTGGCATTAGCGCAGTTTACAATAAAAGGAAGGGTAATCGATGCTCAGACAGGCGTTTCGCTGCAAGGGGCGCATCTAAACCTCAATAACCGTCTGGTGAAAGTCACCACCAACGACAAAGGCATGTTCGAAATAACCGGGATGAAGGCAGGTGACTACAAACTTAAAGTCACCTATATGGGTTATCACACATGGGAAGCACTTTTCGATATTTCTGAAAACAAAACCATGTTGATTTCAATGGAACAGGCCCCATTATTGACCAGTGAAACCATCATCCTTTCAACCAGGGCCAACGAAAAAACGCCGGTTGCATATCAGAATCTTTCAGAAGAAGATATCTCGGAACTTGACCAGGGGCGTGATATTCCGTTTTTACTCGACCAAATGCCAGCGACCGTCGTTACCTCAGATGCAGGAGCCGGTGTCGGATATACAGGTTTCCGCATAAGGGGAACCGACATGAACAGGATCAACATCACCGTAAATGGCATTCCGTTAAACGATGCTGAATCACACAGCGTTTTCTGGGTAAATATGCCGGATTTCGCATCTTCGGTCGGAAGTCTTCAGGTGCAACGTGGCGTAGGTACTTCAACCAATGGGGCCGCGGCTTTCGGAGCCAGTATCAACCTGCAGACAGCCACACCTTCGCCCGAACCATATGGAGAAATTACCAATGCTGCCGGTTCATTCAATACCTTGCGACATACCATTTCAGCAGGTACAGGACTTATCAGAAACAAGTGGGCCCTGGATGCCAGGCTGTCGAAACTAAGTTCTGACGGGTTCATTGATCGCGCAACTTCAGACCTGAAATCGTTCTATGTCTCAGGAGGATACTATGGCAAAACAACAATAGTCAGGATTAACATCTTTTCCGGCAAAGAAATCACCTACCAGGCCTGGGATGGAGTTCCTTCAGACACCCTGAAAACAAACCGCACCTATAACGGAATGGGAAAATACACCGATTACCTCGGGAATACAGGTTTCTACGAAAATGAAACCGACAATTACCAGCAGGACCATTATCAGTTTATGCTTTCACAACGGCTGGCCGGACATCTGACGGCCAATCTTGCAATTCACTACACAAAGGGATTTGGTTATTACGAACAGTTTAAGGATGACGAAGATCTGGAAGATTACCTTATTACTCCGGTAAGCGTACCCGGAAATGATACCTCATTTATTACCCAAAGTGATCTGATCAGGAGAAAATACCTCGACAACGACTTCTATGGCCTCACCTGGTCGCTGAATTACGAAAAAAACAAGCTTAACCTGGTAGCCGGAGGATCAGCAAACCAATATGATGGCTTGCATTACGGCGAAGTTATCTGGGCTGAGTTTGCTCAGACAGCAGGATACGACCACCGCTGGTACGAAGGTACGGGTGATAAACGTGACCTGAACTTTTACACCAAAGCCCAATACCAGGTTACCCGGAATCTGAGCCTTTTTGCAGATCTGCAGCTCAGAGGAATTAATTATAATCTGTCCGGAAAAGACGACGACCAGCGCGACATCACACAACAGCATGACTTTTTGTTTTTCAATCCGAAAGCAGGGATATATTACAATTTAAAAAATAAAGGCAGCTTGTATCTCAGTTTTGCAATTGCCAACCGCGAACCCAACCGTGACAATTATACCGATGCTGACCCAGGTAAACCAGCACCCGTCGCTGAAACGCTCTTTGATTATGAATTGGGATATCACTATACCAATGATTTTGTGAAGGCCACAGCAAACCTTTATTACATGCATTACCGCGATCAGTTGGTATTAACCGGCGCAATCAACGACGTGGGGGCAGCCATCATGACCAATGTACCTGATTCATACCGCACCGGGGTTGAATTGACAGGCGCCGTCAGGATTACACCAAAACTTAGTGCGAATGCCAATATTACCATAAGCAGCAGTAAAGTAAAAGACTTTACCGAGTTTGTGGATGACTGGGATAACTGGGGTTTACAGCTCGAAAACAAACTGGAAAACACCGACCTTGCCTTCTCGCCTAAAATGGTTGGAGGAGCCGGGATTTCATGGGCTTTTCTGAAAGGATTTGAGCTTGCTGTAAACACCAAACATGTTTCAAAACAGTATATCGACAACACCGCTTCTGATGATCGCAGCCTTGATCCATATTTCGTTAGCAACCTCAGGTTGAGCTGGATGCTTGTGCCTGAGTTTATCCGGGGCATTCAAGTTAACCTGAACGTAAATAACCTGTTCAATGCTGAATATGAAACCAATGCCTGGGTTTACAGGTACTACACCGACGGCAGCTATAGCAAGCTTGACGGGTATTTCCCGCAGGCCGGCATAAATTTTATGGCCGGGTTTACGCTGAAACTTTAACTCAAATTGTAAGCAATCCGCAATATAACATTCTCATCGTTATCGTAATTTCCATCAATTTCCAAATCAGGATTTTGCCATTGTCTGTGATGTTAAATTTGAAACCCGCCTTAAAGGACGGGTCTATTCAGAGATTTTAATGAAATTTAAACAGTCTCTTGGTTTAACATAAAAAAGACGGATTTCATCCTACTGGCTTCAGGGTTCTGTTTTCAGGTTCCCCGTCTCCCGAATCGGTTGAAAATCAATCAGCAAGTTCATTTTGTTTAGAATGCATATAAATGAGTAGCGTTGGTAAGTGGAAAAGCTATTATAGCTATATTTAAACACTTTTTACCGTACATGCGCCTTCTTTACGTCACAGCCCTGATATTTTTGTTGCTGGCCCAGCCACTCAGTATGTCGTGGATTTATGTGTCGTTCAAACTGAATCAGGCAAGCATTGCGAAAAACCTTTGCGTTCAGAAAGAAATTGAAGGCAATAAATGCCAGGGCTGTTGCCAACTGAAAAAGCAATTGAAGAAATCAGATCAGGCTGATCAGAGAGAATTGCCGAAAAGCCAGCGTTTAAAGGGTGAAAGCCCTTTCTGCAGCCGGCACCTGCAAAACCGGGACATTTTACCTGATCCGATGGAAAAAGAAGAAACCTATTTCATAAGGAATACCTGGATTGAAAATCCTTCTGTTATTGTTGAAATTTTTCACCCTCCTAAAATCACCATTTATAAGGCTTAGCCTTATTGACCGGACTTTCTTTTACTTATTGTGATCTAACTGAAGAAAAGTCTCCGGAGAGTATTTTATTATTTTCATTCTACGGTGCAGAGTGCAATTCAGGCATTGGGCTTTATCAGACTCAGTGTTATGATGTTGCATTTCATTCACTGTTATATCCATCTTATTATTAATAACCTATGACACGAACGAAATACATCGTTCTGTTGGGCATGTTACTTTTAGCCATGCTTGGCTCAACAGCCCAACAGATAAAATTACTGGATTTCAGCCGGCAAACACCTGTCAGCGAAGCTGCATTCAAATATGGTGATCAAAAAGGAATCACCGGAAAGGATGGAAGTTTTACGATCCGTTACAGTGAAAAAGTTTCATTGGAGATATCCCATATCAATTACGGAACATGGTTGCTATCGCCGGCTGAAGTAAAACGTGCTGTTGAAACAGGCGTAATATTTAAGGAAGAGGTAAGTTATTCCCTTCAGCCTGTAACCGTGGTGGCAATCCACACACCTGTTTCAGGTAATTCAGTATTGGCGCTGAGTTCCCGCGACAGGCTTGCCCATGACGGCGGCGATCTTCTCAACAATATAGAGGGATTCAGTTCGATCCGCAAAAGCGGGGCCTATGGATTCGACCCGGTTTTCAGAGGATTCAAATACGATCAGCTGAATGTGGTGATTGATGGTGCACAATCAGCTTCGGCTGCCTGCCCCAACCGGATGGATCCACCCACCAGCCAGGTGGCGCCCAACATGATCAGCCATATTGAGGTGCAGAAAGGACCCCATTCGCTGCGCTATGGCAATGCTTTCGGTGCTACAATTAACTATGTGCCTGCAGCCCCGCGATTTTCAGAAAAACAGCATGTCTATGGAAGGCTTACCAGCAGTATCGAAACCAACGGAACCGTAACCCGAAACGAAGGAACCATCGGCATGAGTACAAAAAATACAGATCTCAGACTCTTTGGATCTTTTGCCAGGGGCACCGATTACAAAGATGGGGATGGGAATAAGGTTCCGGCTGATTTTATGAGGGGCAGCGCAGGAGCTACGCTCGGATTTAAGGTTTCCGATTATCAGACACTGACCTTAACAGCCACCAGGAACTTCGCCCGGGATACAGATTTCCCCGCCTTACCCATGGACCTGAGAAGCGACGATACCTGGCTGCTGAATGCAAAGCACATAGCAAAGTTCAGGGATAAATACCTGAAAACATGGACTACAGCCATTTATGCCACTTTTGTTGACCACAAAATGGACAATCTGTCAAAATCAATAGAACCCCGGACCATGAATGCATACACGCCTGCCAAAACCAAAACCTATGGGGGTAAAACAGAGGGCAGCTGGCAAACCGGAAATTCAAAATTGTTTGCCGGTGCCGATTTACGGATCGATAAAGCCGAAGGTAAAAGAGAACGGGAATTTATTGCCGGACCGAATGCCGGAAAAACCTTCTACGACAATGTATGGCAAAACGGAACAATCAGTAAAAGTGCCTTCTTTGCGGAATACCAGAGGTCGGTTAACGATGTTTCACTGATTTTTTCGGGTAGGTTTGAGTTAAATCAATCGGGTATTGATGATGTTGCAACTGAATTCAGTAAAATATACGAAAACACGGAATCAACCCAATTTAACCCTTCTGTCAGCCTGGGAGCAATAAAGCATTTCGGCGGGAAAATCTCGCTGGGCTTTTGGTTAGGCCGCGCCCAAAGAAGCGGCAATATGACTGAACGGTTTATCAATTACCTTCCGGTCGGACAGGATGCTTATGAACTGCTGGGCAATCCGGAACTGAATCCTGAAGTAAACAACGAAGCCGACCTGAACCTTAGCTATAAATCTGAAAAGTCCGCAATCAGCGTCGATGTCTTTGCTTCTCTGCTGCAGGATTACATTTCCTCTGAAATAGATACCAGTCTGGTTCCCAAATTCCCGACGAGTCCGGGAGTCAGGCAGTTTCAAAATATCAGCAAAGCATTTAAAACCGGCTTTGAACTCAGCTGGAGACAATCGCTTACCGGCTTTCTTGATCAGCGTGTTTCATTAGCATACACATATGGTCAAAACATTTCTAAGGATGAGCCATTGCCTGAAATTGCTCCGCTTGATTTCCGTTATTCGCTGAACGGTAGCTTCTTCAGCGGTAAACTTCGTCCGGCCATAAGCCTCAGACATGTAACGAAACAGGACAGAATATCAATCGATTACGGCGAAACAAAAACACCCGCTTTCACCCTCGTTGACATTAACCTGACTTACCGGATTTCGAAAATTATCAGTACAACCGCCGGTATTCAAAACCTGCTGAACGAAACCTATTATGAACACCTGAACCGCACCATCGGAGGAACAACGCCAAGGGAAATCTTTGCGCCCGGCAGAAATTTCTTCCTTTCAGTGACACTTGATCTTAACTGATCCAATAAATAAAAGAGGTGGTCTCTTGAGTATGTTAAGGCTCAAGAGACCACCTCTTCTATTTACGCGTTGATCCCTACCTGATGATAATTTTCTTAACCGAAACGGCTGTGTTGCATATCAGTTTTGCGAGGTAAACACCAGCCGCAACATTACTGATATCAATATCTGTTACCCTGTTGCTGCCAGAAACACGCAACACTTCCTTTCCGCTGAGGCTGCTGAGCGTAATTGTATTAGGTCCGGGATAACCAGACTCCACCATCAGATGGTCATTTGCCGGATTCGGGTAGACAGCAAAACATTTCGCCGAATAATCATCTGGAATACCAGTATTCAGATCAGCAGCAAGTTTTGCCAGGTATGGATAATAATACGAGTCGTTGGTATATGAACAGGTATCAAACTGAGTCGTACCGTGGCTGATTCCGGTAATATAAAGGTTACCTTCACTATCACCATCGATTGCAACGGCCTCACTGTATCCTTCAGCAATACCAGTTTTTGCCCAGTTTGGCTGACCTTCAGAAGATAAATTCAACACAATTGTTTGAGAGCTGAAATCATCAGATGAAGTAACAACACCATTTCCCCAATCGATCGTACCGAGGGTAGAACCTGTTATGGAAATGGAATTATCAGGTAAAATAGAAATTGGTTTGGATTTGCCTAACTCTGAATTGCCTGTTAAAACCTGAGGTACTTCGAAACCCCATTGAACCTGACCCTCACCATTGAATGCAGTTACAAAAAAGTCAGAACCCCAGGAAGGACCCATTAAGGTCAGCGTATCAAATATTGCTTCCATAAACAATGGCCCTGACCATATAATTCTGCCAATATTGTCGATTGAAACTTTATTTGTAGTGCAGGTTATATCCTCCACAAACTTCACCCATTGAGGAAAGCCCTGAGGATTATACTTTACCAGATATTTGCTGTATGAAAATAAGGTTGGGTAAGACACTCCTCCAAATAAACCCTGGGTGTCAGAGCAAGAGCCGGATGCGTAGACATTACCTTCCAGATCCAAAGCAAGACCTGTAGCCAAAGGCACATTCATCTGCTGTATTGTTCTGACTACATTACCATCCGCATCAAATTCAGTAATGTTGGATTCTGACCATTCGGAATGTGCGAGATACACATGGTCCTGATAAACAGCAAGGTCTTCAGGAACTGCGTTGGCGAACAGCGTGGACAAATTGATTGCCCATTCAATTGTTCCGGAAGGAGAAACCTTTAAAAGAAATCCTTCAATGAAGGTATTATTGTAAAGTAGCTGAGAGCCATCCCAGAAATGAAGTGTATTCAACGTTTGTCCGGTTACATACAAATTTCCTTCTGAGTCTGTTTCCATATCGTTCAAAGTAGCGCTCCCGGTGATTTCGTATTCATGCAGAAGATTACCGTTGCTGTTATATTGCGCCAGAAACAGGTTGCCCATGGCTTCATTGTAAAATTCCACGAAATTCTTCATTCCGCCCTGCCAGATGGTACCATCGGGTGAAGTCGTAACCGAATAACTGAGCATATTGGGGTTCAATTCGTAGTCGATATCTCTTCCATGTACCCATTCGAAAGACTGGGAAGACAGGTTATTTACGAAGGTGATAAATATGAAAAGTGTAAATATTATCCGCATAGCATCCGATTTTAAGGTGAATAAAATATTTTCATCAGGCTAAACTGCTGATTAACCTGCATCTATATATGTAACAAATTAGATATATTTTTGTTGAAAGAGAGGAGGATATATAAGGTATATCAGCGGAGAAATTTCAGGCTATTGCTGAATAACAAAGCTTATGTAAAGAATTCCGGAAAACCACTACCTGACTGCTGAAAGAATATCGCGCAGCAAGGAATTAAAATCCATTACATGATCCGGCTTGGGTGAATAACCCAGAATAACAACAGCCATCTGTTGTTCAGGTAATATAAAAATCCTCTGTCCGTCGTGCCCTTTGCAATAGAACATGTTCGCCGGTGCATCTGGAAACTCTTTGTTGCCGTTTAACCAGAAAGATGAGCCATAGGCACCATCACTGCCGGATACAGGAGTTGTGGTGTATTTCACCCAGCCTTCCGGTAAAATCCGCTCACCGTTAAAAATCCCATCCTGCAGATATAACAAGGCAAAGCGCGCATAGTCGCGGGTTGTTGCGTATATATACGAGGAACCTACCAATGTACCTGAAGCATCTGCTTCAAAAACGGCATCGGGCATCCCGATCCGGTTAAACAAGCGTTCCGGAGCAAGGCGAAAATATTCATCATCATTATTTATTGCTTTGCGGATAAGCCCTGATACCAGGTTGGTAGATCCGGACGAATAATACCATTCAGAGCCCGGAGCAGATTTCAGCTGATGACCGGCCACATAGGCGGCAAAGTCGGATTCGCGATGCAGCATCAGGTTCACATCTGAGCCACTGCCATAATCCTCGTTCCATTTCAGTCCACTCTGCATCTGCAGCAGGTTGTTGATGGAAATACTCTTCCGGTCATCGTTTTGCCATTCAGGAATATCAGCAGGCTTGTTGATGTCCAATTTACCATCCTGCACCAAAATACCGGCCAGGGCATTTGTAAAGCTCTTAGCCATCGACCATGAGAGAAACCGGGTTTTTTGATTGAACTCCGGCCGGTACTTCTCAATAACGGGAATTCCCTTGTGCATTACCACAAATGCAAATGCATGACCGTTGTATGCATCCTTCCCGATCAGATTATCCGCAATCTGACCGAGTCTCGCCAGGTCGATGCCAAATATAATTTTGCCCGGGAGGATATCACCGAGAGGCCATGAAACAGAATCCTGGTTATAATCAGGCTTCGTTCCGGAAGGAAATACAACTCTTTGCAAAGTCTCTTCCTCATCCCCATGCACGATCGTACATCCGAAACCATCGCGGTAAATGGCTGTTGATTTGCCCCAGAGGAAGCGGCTGGTTACCTTTTTCTGAATGGTATCAACTTCATTCGAGGTGTATCTGATAACTGAAAAATTCAGATCCAGGGCTTCAACATCAGCCTGGTCCCTGCCGGAGATAAATACAGCCGAAGCCAGGTTTTTCGCAGCATAGCCGGTAATTATTGGTAAAAGCGAATTTATATAAAAGGCTCCAACGGTTAGCCCTGCCAGAAATACGACCAGAATTGAATAAATTATTTTCTTTTTCATTTAATGGGTTTTAGCACCGGTAAACCAAATGATTCTCAACGTAAAATTAACTTTTTTGGCAGTATTCCAAAGCAGTGTTAATAAAAGAAATTATCATCAAATTAAGCAGAACATGAATCGCATAGTTAATTCAAAACATCGCTGAAGAGTTGAATCCATCCAAAATCCTTACCTTTGCTACCTCGTTCCACGATTTATGCCGGCAACCATCAATATCAAAAATAAAAGAGCAGCCTTTGAATACTTCCTTACAGAAGAGTTCATTGCTGGAATTGTTTTAACTGGTACCGAAATCAAATCGTTGCGCGATGGCAAGGCCAACCTGACAGATGCTTTCTGCGCTTTCGAAGGCGATGAGTTGTTTGTGAAGAATCTGCACATCAGCGAATACAAATACGGCACCTATTCAAATCATGAACCCAAACGCGACCGCAAACTGTTGCTTAACCGCCGTGAACTGAATAAAATAATCTCAAAGACCCGCGAGAAAGGGCTGACAATTATCCCTACCTTACTGTTTATCAATGAGAAGGGCCTGGCAAAAATCAAAATAGCCATAGCTAAAGGAAAGAAACTCTACGATAAACGGGAAACACTCAAGACAAAGGATAACCGGCGTGAAATTGAAAGGCACAGGGAGTAGGAAGTCGGAATATCTAATTTCTAATTTCTAATTTCCAAAACTACAAGCTCAAAGTCTAAAGTCTAAAGTCCAAAGTGAAATTGGATTTAAGTAATCAGCCTGAAAAATTACGCTCAACCCCTAGATGCAAAAGTGTTCGAGTTGCCATTTTCCAGTTTCCCTATTATTCCAACACCACAAGCTCAAAGTCAAAACCTGCCCGCCGCTCTACCCGCCGCAGGAGGGCAGGCGGGGTTTAAAGCTTAAAGTAAGGTTTGGGTTCAATATTCGGCATGTGAAATTCCATTCTTCACCATTCCAGCATTCCATCATTCCAATATTCCACTATTCCAATATTCCATCTGCTAATCAGCTAATTTGCTAATCAGCTAACCTGCCAGCCGGCAGGCTGGTTTGCTAATTTCCATTATTCCATTATTCCATCATTCCATCATTCCAATATCCTCATTTGCTATTCCACTAATTCGCTAATCAGCTAATCAGCTAATTTCCATCATTCCATCATTCCATCATTCCATTCCTGAAATATTCCGAATTCCATTATCTTTGAACCCTGAATTTAAAAATAAACAGCCATGACCATCAGAAACTATACAATCATTACACTCGCCCTGTTATCTGTTTTATTTGTCATACCGTCTGCATCTGCACAAAAAAAATCAGGCGAAGAAAAAAGCCCTGAGACCATTAAATGGATGACTTTTGAAGAAGCGGTTAAGCTGAACAACAAGAAACCAAAGATGATATTTGTTGATATTTATACCGACTGGTGCGGATGGTGCAAGAAAATGGATGCTGAGACCTTTACCAATCCTGATGTAGTGGCTTATATGAATAAAAAATATTATGCCGTTAAATTAAATGCTGAGCAGAAAGAACCCATCAATTTTAAGGAGCAGGTATTTGTGAATGCGAATCCCGAAAAACCAAAATCAACCCATAACCTGGCTCTTGCCCTGCTTAAGAATGAAAAATTATACCCATCATACGTAATTCTCGATAAAGCCAGCGACTGGACCTATAAACTGAAGGGTTATAAAGCACCGGAAGAATTAATCCCGATCCTGACTTTCTATGGCGATGAGAGTTACTTGAAAATGAGTTGGTCGGAGTTTATCGGTGCGAATAAATAGCTCATCACCTGTTTATTATTCCGCAAAATAATTCATTCTGACATTAGGTTATATTTCCTTTATTTGTTAAGAGTTTCACAAATATTCCTTGTGGAATTACGCTGAATTTCCTACCTTTGGTTGATTCTATTAATCACACTCAGAGTTCCGACAGTATATCTGTTCTTCTTGTTCAACTTCTGTTTAACATAACAAGTTTGACACAAACATGATACAGGAAACCTACCTGGCGCTTGTCGCAGAAGAAACCAGCAAAGGAAACATAAAACCCGTTGTCAGGGAACTAAGTCTTTCATCGCTGCCCGAGAATGAAGTTCTGATCAGGGTTCTTTATTCTTCACTGAATTACAAGGATGCCCTATCCGCGACAGGTAACCGGGGCATAACCCGCAACTATCCGCATACGCCGGGCATTGATGCCTGTGGAACAGTTATTTATTCAGCCGACCCCCAGGTAAAGAAGGGTGATCATGTTTTGGTATGCGGCTACGATCTTGGCATGAATACACCGGGAGGTTTTGGGCAGTACATCAATGTTCCCGGTTCCTGGGTTATGCCGTTACCCGAAGGACTTGGATTCAGGGAAAGTATGATGTTTGGTACCGCCGGATTTACTGCTGCGCTCGCGATTTATAAAATGGAACTCAACGGTCAGCATCCTGATCAGGGTCCGGTGCTCGTTACCGGCGCCGGCGGAGGATTGGGCAGTATAGCCATCAACATCATGGCCGGTATTGGGTACAAAGTTATAGCGGCAACCGGGAAAACCAATGAATATGATTATTTTACAGAACTCGGAGCCAGTGAAATCATCAGCCGGGATCAGGTTGATGACCACAGCGGCAAGCACCTGCTCCGGCCGCGATGGGCAGGTGTAATCGATACTGTAGGAGGCAACATCCTTTCCACCGCGATAAAAGCATGTCAGCGCCACGGCAATGTCGCTGTTTGCGGAAACGCCCTCTCTTTCGAACTGCAATCCAGTGTCTATCCCTTTATCCTTAACGGGATCAACCTGCTGGGCATCGATTCCGCCACTTGCCCTATGAACCTGCGAAGGCAGTTATGGGATAAATTGTCGATGGATTGGAGACCATCAATGCCCGATCAGATCAGCAAAGAAATTAGCCTCAATGAGCTTCCCCTCTTCATCGACCAGATACTTGCCGGGAAAATCAGGGGCAGAATGTTTGTGAATATGGAAATGTAATCGTTTTGGTTGGTTTATGTTCACTTAAAACCTCATGTTATGAACAAGTTTAAACTGATTCCATTCCTGTGTATCCTTATGATTGCCGGTTGCAAACAGGAGACAGCACCAGTCTGTGACATCTCAACTGAAAAGGAAGCCATTAAACTACTTCTTCAGAAATACATCATCGCCAACGAAGCCCGGAATATTTCAATGATCGGAGAAGTCTGGGCCAACGATACCGCCGTTTACAGCCTTGGAACCGACAGGCATGATATTTTCAGGGGATTTGAATCCGTACAGAAAAAATTTACAGAACAATTTGAACGATTCGAAAATACCTTTATTTCGTCCCGTGACCAGGTGATTTACGTTCATCCTGAATGCAATACAGGTTGGTTCTCCGAAATCCTTCAGTATAATTACACCCAGGGTTATAAGGCTATGGAGTACAGCGATCTCAGATTTACAGGTTTTCTCGAGAAAAGGAACGGGAAATGGGTAATCCTGCAAACCCATCTTTCGGCACCGGCTGACAGATAGCCCAAATTCACCTCGCTCTCTTCATAACCACTTCACATGTCATCTTCCTTAAAACCTAACAGGTTAAAAGAAAACCTGTTAGGTTATTTTTCATTTCTAACGACTATTTTTTCCACTCTTTTCTTACTTTCACTTTATTCACTCTTCCCCTTCTCCCCTTCTCCCCTTCTCTCACTCTCTCAATCTCCCTTCTCCACTTCTCTTCACTCTTCACTCACTACTCACTACTCACTACTCACTACTTCACTCATTCTTAGTCTTTTCATTCTTCATTCTTCATTCTTCACTCTTCACTTTTCACTTTTCACTCTTCACTCTTCACTCTTCAATCAGTGTTGGTGTTCCGAATGATCCGACTGCCTGTCTTCCGGCTTTTTGCAACAATCTGAAAGGTTCTGGTATGCTTTTGGATCAGCAGCAACATCATCTGCATCATAACCCGCGGCCGATACTGCTTTACGGATCGTTTCAGGCGAAGTTTTAGATGGTTTATAGGTAACCTTCAGAATTTTTGTTTCAACAACAAGCTCATATTTAACAACCCCTTTTTCAAATGCCATGGCCTTTTCAATGGTCTCCTTGCACATAGAGCATTGTGCCGAAGTTTTGATCTCCAGGTCCGCTGTCTTGGAATTCTGAGCCGCCAACCGGCCACCCATCGTTAAAACAATGAGTGCAACTATTATCAAGCTGAATTTTTTCATGGTTCAATATTTTAAAAAATTTATAATTTCTTTCTGCATTTCATTGAAAATCAGTAAAGATAACCGATACCCCTGTTTTGACACAATGGAGTCCTGTTGAAAGGTTAACGTTTGTTTTGGAATCAGAAATGATCTCCGCACAAAAATATACAAAATGATTACAGCGGGCACATCTTTAAAACTTATTAACATTTAACGCGGATAATATTACACTGTTTCTAAATTAGAACAATATTCACCTATTAAAGCAGTAAACACGAAAATCCGGTTAAATTTGCATCCATATGATCAGGATAAACCAAAACCATTGTTTTGATTCATTCTAAATTAATTGCACATTTAACAATTTTTTAAAAACTTATACAACTATTCCTACTTTTGCCACTTCGACAAATGTAGATACCTAAATATCTTAAAGTATGGACAGTCAGTCACTTGTGTTGTTTTTTATTGTTGGGGTCGTACTGGTTGGGGGCGCATTGCTGTTCTCATCATTTATACCACCTACTTCATCCAATCCGGCGAAATTTGAACCCTACGAGTGTGGGATCGAGACTATTGGCGGGTCATGGCTGCAATATACGGTAGGCTATTACCTGTTTGCAATCCTTTTCCTGATTTTCGACGTGGAAACAGTTTTTGTATTTCCATGGGCAACAGTAATGGCTGAAACTGGGGTTACTGCTTTCATCGAAATCATAATCTTCTTCTTCATTCTTGGACTCGGCCTGCTTTACGGCTGGAAAAAACATGCATTGAAATGGGAATAATGAGCAAAAAAACAGACTTTGACATCAACGACTACCCCCCTGTCGAGTTACACGAAGGAGGAAGTATCGTTCTTGCCAAACTGGACGACCTGGTTAACTGGGCCCGTTCAAATTCATTGTGGCCACTCACTTTTGGTACCCGTTGCTGTGCAATAGAATTTATGGCAGTTGGTGCTTCCCGGCACGATATGGCACGATTCGGATTTGAAGTTGCACGCGCCACGCCACGCCAGGCCGATATGATTATCATCAGCGGATCAATCAACTACAAAATGGCTCCGGTACTGAAACGGCTTTACGATCAGATGGCCGACCCGAAGTACGTAATAGCCATGGGTGCCTGCGCCGTTTCAGGGGGTCCTTTCTACTACAACAGCTACGCAATTGTTAAGGGGGCCGATCATGTAATCCCGGTTGATGTTTACATTCCGGGATGTCCGCCACGCCCTGAAGCCCTGCTTTACGGTATGATGCAATTGCAGAAAAAGATCCGCCGCGAACGCAACTTCTCCAGAAGGAAAAAAGATAAATAAGCGGGCCATCCGGTTACATCACTAAACCATTTACCAAAATGACAAACGAGGAACTGATAGCCGAAATCAGCAAAATAGCAACTGAAGCAGAATCGAAGCAGGGTTTTCAATACGTTGAAACCTTCGTCCCATTCGCCGGAATGCACAGCTTTATGACCCGGATAAAGGAAGATTCAAAACTGGCCTTCGATTACCTGATCTGTGTTACAGGTGTTGACCATGCCGATCATATGCAAATGGTATACCACCTTGAATCCACCCTTCACAAGCACATGATGGTGGTAAAGGTAAAAACAGCCGACCGGGAAAATCCTGCGTTGGATTCAGTTACCGACATATGGCCAACCGCCGAATTCCACGAAAGAGAAGCCTACGATCTGCTGGGCATTCACTTCAACAACCATCCCGACCTGCGCAGGATGTTCCTCGACGACAACTGGGGTTACCCGCTCCGCAAAGATTTTAAAGACGACATTCACATCGTATCGCGATAGCCATGGATGAGCTTAAAGAAGTAATGATCACCACCGATGAGATAAGAACCGATGAATATCTCATCAACATGGGCCCTCAGCACCCGAGTACACACGGCGTACTCAGGCTGCTGGTTCAGCTCGAAGGCGAAATCGTCCACAACGTTCAGCCTCACATCGGATATATCCACAGCGGCATCGAAAAGATGACCGAGTCTCTCTCCTACCCTCAGATTGGCCATCTTACCGATCGCATGGATTACCTGTCGGCCCATCAGAACAACGAGGCTGTAGCACTGTGCGTTGAAAATGCATTGCAGATTGAAGTTCCCGACAGGGTAAAATACATCCGTACCATCATGTCGGAGTTGTCACGTCTGGCATCGCATCAACTGTGGTGGTGTGTTATGGGTATGGATATGGGCGCTCTTACCACCTTCTTCTATGGTTTGCGCGACCGCGAGGACATTCTCGACATCTTCGAAGAAACCTGCGGAGCACGGCTTACCGTAAACTACAGCATACCGGGCGGATTGATGTTCGACATTCATCCGAACTTTCAGCGCGATGTAAAGGCCTTTATCACAAAATTCAGAACAAAACTGCCGGAATACGATCGACTGCTCTCCGGAAATGTAATATTTACCGAGCGTACAAAAGGCGTTGGCTTTCTTTCGAAAGAAGATGCAATCGCCTATGGGGTAACCGGCCCCACAGCGCGTGCTTCGGGTTTTGCCTGCGATCTCAGGAAACACCGACCTTACAGCGCTTACGATAAAGTGAATTTCAACGAAGTGCTGAGCGATGTGGGTGACACTTATGCCCGCTACCAGGTTCGTATGCAGGAGATGTGGGAATCAATGAACATCATTGAACAACTGATCGATAATATTCCGGAAGGCGATTATGCAGTGAAAATGAAAGGGGTAGTCAAACTACCGGAAGGTGAATTTTATCAGCGGGTAGAAACCGCCCGCGGTGAATTCGGCGTTTTCATTGTCTCCGATGGCAAAAAAAATCCATACAGGGTTAAGTTCCGTTCACCGGGATTCTCAAATTTGTTTACAATCAACCACATAGCCAAAGGCTGGAAAATCGCCGACCTGGTTGCGATTATGTCGACTTTCGACCTGGTAATTCCCGACATTGACCGTTAATAACTTGAAGACAACATCGAACTTATAAAAGATGGCATTCAATATCTACGATTTCACAACACTGACTAAATCCATTCATGAAGGGCTGTCTTCGCAGTTATCGCCAACAGCAACCCTGGCCATTGAATGGACAATCGTTGGTCTGGCCTACCTGCTTTTTGTAGCACTGTTCGGCCTGTTTCTGGTGTACGCAGAACGCAAGGTTTGTGCGGCTTTTCAGCAACGTATGGGCCCGATGCGGGTCGGCCCCTGGGGCTTGCTTCAAACCATAGCCGACTTTATCAAGCTTTTGATGAAGGAGCTGATCACACCCAGAGATGCAGATAAATTCCTGTATAACCTGGCTCCGTTTATTGTGATCATCGTCAGTTTCCTGGTGATTTCCGTAATCCCTTTCGCACCCGGGCTATCTACCTTCGATTTCGACATCGGCATCTTCTTCGTTACAGCCGTTTCATCGGTGGGAGTTATTGGTATTTTGCTTGCCGGATGGAGTTCTAACAATAAGTATTCACTCATCGGGGCCATGCGTTCCGGAGCACAGATTGTCAGCTATGAGTTATCGGTTGGCCTTTCGCTCATTACCATGATCATTCTTGCAGAAACCATGCAGATATCAGGAATCGTAGAGGGTCAGCGCGAAATGTGGTTTATTTTCAAAGGCCATATCCCTGCTGTGATTGCATTCCTGGTTTTTATCATAGCCGGAACAGCCGAAACCAACCGCGGACCATTCGACCTTGCTGAAGCTGAATCGGAACTTACTGCCGGTTTCCACACAGAGTACTCAGGTATAAAATTCGCATTCTTTTTCCTGGCTGAATACATCAACCTTTTCATCGTTGCCGCGATGGCAACCACTGTTTTCCTGGGAGGATGGATGCCTCTCCACTTTGGCGATTTTGAAGGCTTCAACCAAATCATGGACCTGATTCCGGGTCTCTTCTGGTTTTTCTTTAAAGTTCTGGGTGTTATCTTCCTGATGATGTGGTTCAAATGGACTTTCCCACGCCTTCGTGTTGACCAGATACTTAACCTCGAATGGAAATACCTGCTGCCAATCAACCTGTTTAATATATTGCTGATGGCTGCTGTGGTACTCTTCGGGCTGCATTTTTAATCTCTGAAATCTGAACCATGAAATCAATCATCTCATACATCACTGAAATATTGAAGGGCGTTTGGACACTGCTCACCGGTATGAAAGTTACTGCCAAGTACTTTTTTACGCCGTGGAAACATGTCACCCAACAATATCCCGAAAACAGGCTGACACTCAAAATCGCCGACCGTTTCAGGGGAGAAGTCATTATGCCCCACAACGAAAACAACGAGCATAAATGTACCGGATGTGGTATCTGCGAAATAAACTGCCCCAACGGCTCCATTGAAATCATCACCAAAACCCTGATGACAGACGAAGGTAAAAAGAAACGGGCAATTGACCAGCATATTTATCACCTGGGCATGTGCACCTTTTGCAACCTTTGTGTAAAAGCCTGCCCAACCGGTGCCATTGTAATGGGGCAAAAATTTGAACATGCAGTATGGGATCGTTCAAAACTCACCAAGGTTCTGAACCAACCCGGCTCAAAAATAATGGAAGGCGTTAAGGACTGATCCTTTGCTTTCTCAAAACGAAAAGATAACTGACTGACAAGATACTTATGAACAGCGAAATTTTATTTTTTCTGCTTTCGGGAATGATTGTGATTTTCTCGATACTCACTGTAACCAGCCGCAGGATTCTGCGGGCTGCCGTTTACCTGTTGTTTGTTCTGGTAAGCACTGCAGGCCTTTATTTCATGCTCAATTACAACTTTCTGGCTGCTGTACAGCTTACCGTGTATGCCGGAGGTATAATTGTACTGATCATTTTCTCGATCCTGCTAACCAGCCACATCAGCGAAAGAGCTCAGATGGCAGGCAAATTCCAGGGTCTGATGTCGGCGCTGGCAGTCATAGCCGGAGCTACCCTCACCCTCATCACCATTTTAAACTTTTCATTCCCGGGTAAGTCAGGCATTGAATCCCCATCTGATGTAAAGGCAATTGGACGGGCCCTGGTCTCGTATAACGAAAACGGGTACGCCCTGCCCTTTGAAGTCGTGTCAATTCTGCTTCTGGCGGCTATGATCGGTGCCATTATCGTGGCCCGGAAAGAAAATCTGGCAGTCAAAAACACTAAAAAATAATTCAGGTACAGAAAACTACAGCAAGTTATGACCGGAACCATTCCTTTACAGTATTTCCTGATAATCAGTACGCTGATGTTTTTCACAGGAATCTATGGCTTTCTTACCCGCAAGAACCTGATAACCATGCTTATGTCTATTGAATTGATTCTCAATTCAGTAAACATCAATTTCGTGGCCTTCAACCGGTATCTCTATCCCGACAACCTTCACGGGCACTTCTTCAGCCTGATCGTTATTGCAGTAGCAGCAGCCGAAGCAGCAGTCGCCATAGCCATCATCATCAATATCTACCGTAATTTCCGTTCCATCGATGTGGACAAGGTAGACGAAATGAAGTTTTAACCAAGTGTAAGAAATTAATACGAAAACCGAAAGGACTTTAGCAAATGATTGACTACACCTACACATTGCTTATCCCTCTGATCCCGTTTGTGGTTTTTCTGTTTACCGGACTGGCCGGTCACAAAATGAAACCGATGACATCCGGACTGATCGGAACTACCGGACTCTTCGCGGTAACCATACTCTCCTATCTCACAGCGATCAGGTATTTCTGGACCGACCATGTTGAAGGAGCCGGCTATTCGTCGCTCAAGGCATTTGAGATACAATGGCTTCACCTGACCGAAAAACTGACCATTAACCTGGGTGTACTGCTCGATCCCATCTCGGTTATGATGCTGGTCGTTGTCAGTACCGTGTCTTTTATGGTTCATATCTATAGTCTTGGCTATATGAAAGGTGACACCGGATTTGCACGGTTCTATGCTTTTCTGTCTCTTTTCACTTTCGCCATGCTTGGCCTGGTGCTGGCCACCAATATTTTCCAGATGTACATTTTCTGGGAACTTGTAGGTGTTTCATCCTTCCTGCTCATCGGATTCTATTATGAAAAACCAAGTGCCGTTGCGGCATCTAAAAAAGCCTTCATTGTTACCCGCTTTGCCGACCTCGGTTTCCTTATCGGGATTCTGATGCTGTCGTTTATGACCGATACCTTCGATTTTCAGACACTGGTCAGTCCGACCGGCCCGGCAATGGCTCAGGCAGGTGGCGCTGCTTTCCTTGGTCTGAGTGGTATCACCTGGGCGTTGATTTTCGTCTTTATGGGTGGTGCCGGTAAATCGGCCATGTTCCCGCTACACATCTGGTTGCCCGACGCCATGGAAGGCCCGACACCGGTTTCAGCACTGATCCACGCAGCAACCATGGTTGTTGCCGGCGTATACCTGGTTGCCCGCTTGTTTCCTGTCTACTCAATGGTGGCTCCCGATGCCCTGCATGTTGTAGCCTGGGTAGGCGGTATCAGTTCATTGTTTGCTGCCATTATTGCCTGCACACAAACTGATATCAAAAGAGTACTTGCTTATTCCACCATGTCGCAGATCGGCTACATGATGCTTGCGCTGGGTGTTTCCGGCTATGGCGGCCACGATGGCCTTGGATTTATGGCCGGTAACTTCCACCTGTTCACGCACGCTATGTTCAAGGCTCTGCTCTTCCTTGGAGCCGGTGCTATCATCCATGCGGTTCACAGCAACGACATGCGCGACATGGGTGGTCTCAGAAAATATCTGCCCATCACCCACATCACCTTCCTTATAGCCTGCCTCACCATTGCAGGGTTACCTCCCCTTTCGGGATTCTTCAGCAAGGACGAAATACTGGTAGCCGCATTCCATAGCAACATGCCACTCTTTATCATTGAGTTTGCTGTTGCCGGTCTCACAGCTTTCTACATGTTCAGGCTTTATTACAGCATTTTCTGGGGAAAAGACACCCATTATCATCACACCCCTCATGAAGCGCCTGCAACCATGACCATTCCTTTGCTGATCCTGGCTTTCGGAGCTGTATTCTCAGGTTTCCTGCCTTTCCACGAACTGGTTACCAGCGACGGACTGCCATTTGAAGCACATATTGAGTATGCCGTTGCCATTCCTTCGGTTCTGATTGGTATTCTGGGTATTGTAATCGCTACACTGATGTATCGCAAGGTAAGCACTTCTCCTGCAAAACTTGCCAATGGATTCGGTAGTTTCTACACCTGGGCATATCATAAGTTCTACATGGACGAGGTCTACCTTTTTATGACCAAAAAAGTAATCTTCAACTACATCAGCCGCCCGGTTGCCTGGTTCGACAGGCACATCGTCGACGGGTTCATGAATCTGATTGCGCATGTAATTGAACGTTCAGCATACCTTATCAAAGGATTTCAGAGCGGCCGCATTCAACAATATGGATATGTATTTGTATCCGGAACCATTGTCCTTGTAATCATTTTCGTTTATCTCTGGTAAAGCAACGCCCCACATTATGAATATACTCAGTCTATTTGTCCTGATTCCGGTACTTACATCAGTGGCCATCGTGTTCACAAAGAACATGAAACAGACAAGGGTCGCCTCCGCCATCGGAATGAGCATACAACTCATCCTGGCGGCAATACTGGTATTTCTTTACCTCAACGAACGCCAGGCAGGAAATACTGCTGAAATGCTTTTCACGTATGATGCCCTGTGGTTCCCTTCACTCAATATCCACTATGCTGTTGGAGTTGATGGCATCTCAGTTGCAATGATCGCCCTTACCGGCGTTGTTGTTTTTGCCGGAATATTCGCCTCCTGGAACATGGAGTTCCTGACACGCGAATTTTTCATCTCTTTGATTTTGCTGGCAACGGGTGTTTTCGGGTTCTTTATCTCGATCGACCTCTTTACCATGTTCCTCTTTTACGAGGTTGCCGTTATCCCGATGTACCTGCTGATAGGTATCTGGGGTTCGGGTCCGAAAGAATATTCTGCCATGAAACTCACCCTGATGCTGATGGGTGGATCGGCGCTGCTGATGGTAGGTTTACTGGGTATCTATTTCTACTCGGCTCCTGAAACCGGAATCCTGACATGGAATCTTCTGGAGATCTCGAAGATCAACATTCCCATCGAAATGCAACGATTTCTTTTCCCGTTTACCTTCATTGGTTTCGGAATCCTTGGAGCCCTCTTTCCATTCCACACCTGGTCGCCCGACGGTCATGCTTCGGCACCTACCGCCGTTTCTATGCTTCATGCCGGCGTTTTGATGAAACTCGGAGGATACGGCGCTTTCCGCGTCGCCATCTTCCTGATGCCTGATGCTGCTCAGGAACAGGCCTGGATATTCCTGATCCTTACCTCCATCAGTGTGGTTTATGGTGCTTTCGGCGCTATCTGGCAGAAAGACCTCAAATACATCAATGCCTATTCGTCGGTAAGCCATTGCGGACTGGTGCTTTTTGCCGTGCTGATGATGAACCAGACAGCCTTCAACGGAGCCATCATCCAGATGATTTCTCACGGTTTGATGACAGCCCTCTTCTTTGCCCTGATCGGGATGATTTACGGACGTACCCATACCCGCATGATCAATGAAATGGGTGGTCTGATGAAAGTTATGCCATTCCTTGGCGTTGTTTACGTAATTGCCGGTCTCGCTTCACTGGGTCTTCCCGGTTTAAGCGGCTTTGTTGCCGAAATGACCATTTTCTTCGGTGCTTTCCAGCACACGGATTTCTTCCACCGTTTCCTCACCATTATGGCTACTACCAGTATTGTTGTAACCGCGGTGTACATCCTCCGGGTGGTTGGCATTCTTTTGCTGGGACCTATTAAAAATGATCACTTCCTTCACCTTGAAGATGCAAAATGGCATGAACGGCTATCGACCATTACACTGGTACTGGCCATTGCTGCCATTGGTATTGCACCACTCTGGCTTTCAGATATGATCAATGTCAGCCTGGCTCCGATCGTAAATAAAATTTCAATGACCGGATTTGAGTTTACAAGCCTGTTTTAACTGATTATCAGAACCCGGAGGGATAACGTCCTGAATGGTTCAACAAATAAAAACTTTTAGATTTGGTAGTATGACAATAAACGACTTCTTTCTCATGCGGCATGAATTATTGCTGACAGCAATAGCGCTGATCCTGCTGGTGACGGACATCATGCTGAAACCATCCCAAAAACCACGGATCATACCGGTTGCGATGGTTTTGTTCAGCATTCATACCATTGCCGGCTTTTTCCCGGCTCAGGAAGGCATTTTATTCGGAGGTATGTTCAGGGCAACTCCGCTGATCAGTATGATGAAAAACGTGTTGAACGTCGGTGTGCTGATTATCCTGCTTCAGTCATACACCTGGCTCATGAAAGAGGAGAACCGCGATAAGATGAGCGAATATTTCATTCTCATGTTCTCAACGCTGATCGGGATGTACTTTATGATCTCTTCAGGCGATTTTCTGATGTTCTACCTGGGACTTGAAACGGCAACCATTCCTATGGCAGCACTTGCAGCCTACACCCACCACCAGACCAAATCGGCCGAAGCCGGGGTAAAACTGATCCTGTCATCGGCCTTGTCATCGGGCATCCTTCTTTTTGGATTATCGTTGATTTACGGCTCCACCGGAAGTATTTACTTCAGTGATGTTGCGCTGTTTTACGGAACCGAACCTATGCAGGTGCTGGCTTTCCTGTTTTTCTTCTCGGGAATGGCTTTCAAGATTTCCCTGGTTCCTTTCCACCTGTGGACAGCCGATGTGTATGAAGGATCACCGATCAACGTTACCTCCTATTTCTCTGTTATTTCAAAAGGAGCAGCCTCTTTTATCCTGGTGCTGATCCTCTACAAGGTATTTTTCCAGTTGATAGATGTATGGCAGGAAGTGCTTTACATCATCTCCATCCTTACCATGGTGGTCGGTAATCTTTTCGCCCTCAGGCAAAAGAACATGAAACGCTTCCTTGCTTTCTCATCCATTGCACAGGCTGGTTTTATCCTTCTGGGGATGATCGCCGGAAGTCAGCTGGGTATGACTTCTGTTATATATTTTGTTCTGGTTTACATCTTCTCCAACCTGGGCGCTTTCGGCGTTGTTTCAGCCATTGAAGCAGCCACCGGCAAAATAAATATGAACGACTACGACGGCTTGTACATTACCAACCCGAAACTCAGCCTGCTGATGATGCTGGCCATGTTTTCACTGGCAGGTATCCCGCCGGTCGCCGGATTCTTCGGTAAGTTTTTCCTGTTCACTTCAGCAGCTTCCGCCGGATATTACTGGCTGGTATTTATCGCGGTTTTAAACGCTACCATATCACTCTACTACTATTTGATGGTGGTAAAAGCCATGTTTATCAACAAAACAGAAACACCCATTGCAACCTTCCGCAGCGATGGCATGACCCGTGCCGGGCTTATCCTTGCAGGTCTCGGTATTGTAGTCGTCGGCTTCTGGAGCCAGGTGTACGAGTTTATCAATAGCCTTAGTGTCGGGCTTTTGTATTGATGAATTTTAAATGACGAATTTGGAATGACGAATGACGAATGGTCATAATTTACGATTGACGATTGACGATTGACGATTTACGACTGACGATTTACGGTTGTTGAATGACGCATAACGAATTTCGAATAAGGAATACGGAAAAAAGAACCTTTTTTTGCCAACTGCCAATTGCCTATTGCCAACTTCACTAATGAATAACGAATCTGGAATGCAGAATGCCGAATCAGCATCAGGATTTTCAAATGAACACAAATGCTAATTTGCTAATCCGCTAATCTGCTAATCATCCAATCAACGAATTGAAAACTACTTTTTACTTTAACTTTTTACTTTTTACTTTAGACTTTTTACTTTCAACCCATGTTACAAGCCAAACACATCGTCGAAGAGATCAGCGGAACCCGCTGTACCATAGTTGAAAAGGGCGCCACTGCACAAAGGGTGGAATTCCTGAAAAACCTGCTGACTTTTAACGGGTTTGAAGTGCTGACTTCCGAAGATAAAAGAGAAGATGAGACAGCTCCGGTTGCCTACACCATCGGGGTTACCGACCTGGTGTTTAACCCGGTGATTGCCGTATATGAAATGAGCCTTAAAACACCCGCAGGTGAACGTGTTTCACCTGCATACTGGGAACAACAGAAAACTGAGATCGTTGACCAATACTGGGTGCGCGATGAAGAGATTAAAGACGGCACCTCTGCCTGGCACCGGCGCTTTGAATAATATTTTTTCCTGATAACCGAAAATTTCCCTGGCAATTGCCGGGGATTTTTTTTGCAATTTGGTTCGGTTTCTGAACAATCAAAACGTTGTTTGCGCGTATTTCTGACGCTGGTTTCGTCTTACCTCCTGATGGCCCGAAGAAATTTAATCATTGTAGCTTTTTGCATTCTCTATTCAATTGTTATACATTTGAACCTGAGTTGCGTATATATCCTGACGGATCAAAACGATGTTAAACGGTTGAAAATGGGAAAAAACAGGAAAGTTTGTCACACCTGGCCTTGAACTACAAGAGAATATAATTGAGAAAAAGTATTTAACTTATGAAAACAGTTTAACGCGTATAGCTACTCGTTAGAGCTCATTATGAGAAACTTTAAAATTGGAATATTGCTTTTCTGTGTGATTTTGATGAATAGTTGTTATCAAAAAAATGGCGAAAGATCTACTAATTCCGACATAGAAGCCTGGGATTCAGTAAAGAGTTCAACAAATTATTATGATTACTTTAGTTTCATTATAGGGAATGAAGATTCAAGGTATTTTGATACTGCATTAATAAGATATTTTAAATACCAGGAAATATTATTTGACTCCTTAGGCCCTCCAATGTGGGATTGTTTCGACAGATGCATTAGTGTAGTATTTACAAAATCTGATTCAATATTGTTTGAGGATGAGCCGATTCTAGTTGATGATTTAAACAAAAAATCCCTTACATATTTAATAAATGAGAATAATGATGAATGGATGCCTGAACAAAAATTAGTAAAAGATAAAAACGGATATGTAAGATACGTTTCTAATGGATTCTTTTATTTGCAAACAGATTTAGTATCAAATTATAAATTGAAAAAAGGTATAAATGAAATTAAATTAGCTTATAAAAATTACAAGAATTATCTTTCAGAGAAATGGTTTAGAGTGAAGTTTGACAAATTGGATCGTGACAATAAAGAACTTATTGATACTCTTGTAAAACAGAGATTTGAAATAGGGAAATACTATAAATTTATTATAAACGAGGATGAACCATTAAATGAATAATGAGCTCTAACAAAGGCTAAAACGCTATAGGGCGCATGGTTGTAAGGAGAAAGATTGTACATTTATTGAAAATTGTACTGGCCGGAAAAAGATATTTTCAAAAGTGTCCGCCAGCGCTTACCCTCGTACGGTTTGCAATACCTACCGAATCCTGAATAAAATAACAATCTGGAAATGAAAATAGCGATAATCGGAACTGGAGGAGTGGGCGGATACTTTGGTGGAAAACTTGCCAACGCCGGATTCGATGTAACTTTTGTTGCACGGGGAGAGCATCTGAAAGCAATTCAGCAAAACGGACTGACAATAAAAAGTATTCAGGGTGATTTTAAATTAGATTCTGTTAAGGTAACTGACAAGATAGATACAATCGGATTGGCAGATTTCGTGATTCTTGGAGTAAAAGCATGGCAGATTACCGATATTTCAAAAGATTTGAAAACCATTATAAAGAATGACACGATAGTTCTTCCATTACAAAATGGTGTTTTGGCAGTTGAAGAACTAAAAGAGAATATACATCAGAAAAACATAATAGGTGGATTGTGCCAGATAATAAGCAAAATTGATTCACCCGGAGTAATTAATCATTCCGGTGTAAACCCGACAATTGTATTTGGTGAACCAGACAATTCAAAAACAGAGAGGCTCAACAAAATAAAAACCATATTTGACAGCGCCGGTATAAATGCAGTAATTTCTGATGATATTTTAGCTGACCTGTGGAAAAAATTTATCGCTATCTGTGTCAGTGGGTTGTTGGCAGTGACTAAAACAACCTACGGTGAGTTGAGAGAACTAAAAGAAACCAGGCAATTGATGATTGATCTGCTTTCTGAAATATATAATTTGTCGCAGAAAATCGGCATTAAAATTGAACCTGATTTTTTGAGTAAAACAATATCTTTCATAGATTCGTTCCCATATGACTCAACTTCATCGCTGACCCGTGACGTTTGGGAAGGAAAACCCTCGGAAATTGAATATCAGAATGGAACAGTCGTTAAACTTGCTTTGAAATACGGGGTTGATACACCAATTAATAAATTTGTATATAATTGTATTTTGCCAATGGAATTGAAAGCAAGAAAAAGATGACAAATGCAACTGCATACCAATAAGGCTAAACGCTATCTGGCGCAGGATTGAAAAAGGAAAGATTGTATTTTTATTGAGAAATAATACCGGCCGGAATGATACTTTAAAAAGTGCCCACCACAACTCTAGCCCAATGAAACCCCCTCAACTGTTCGTGGTAAAATTAACGGACTATTATGAAACAAAGCATTATAATATTGCAACTCCTTTTATTATTTCATGCCGGATATGCAACAACTCCACCATCCCCGCATGTGAGATACCTGATTGTTAATAAGACTGCATATCCTGTCAGTAAAATAATTCAAATCCAATCAGACACAAAAGAATTTTCTGATGTTGATACTTTTGCTGTTAATTCCATGATCAATGGAAATGTATTAAATCTGATAATTGAGAATGGTAAGGATACCAGGAAATTTCAAAAATTAATCGTCTATACCAGAGATACGTCATTTATAACTCCATATTTTGAATTATTGCCTGAATGGATGGGATATAAACTAACGATTCTGTCTGAGTCAATTACGCTTGAACAAACAAGCTATTTTAAGATCAGTAAGACTATTTCTGATTTGCTTATTGCGCTTCTGATTGTTTTTATTCTAAAAGGAATTGTTTATACGTTGGGATTATTTAGATATTTAAGACGGATTTTCGTGGAATTAATCTTCACGAATTTCATTTTGACAGCGCTCATATATTTTTCACCGGATTTATGGTTCGATTTACGATTTCCATTTTTTGCCTTAATTTTAATCTTATCTCTTATTTCAGGCTTTTCTGAATATCTTTTAATCAGGAGAAAACTTGAGGAGAAAATGAGAACACGTATCCTGACAATCTCATTATTAGCCAATACTATTTCAGTAGTAACAGGCATACTGATGATGATCGTGGTCAGAACATTTGGAGGAGTTATATTTTACATGCCTTTATAAATGCTAAAAGCCAACAGGCGTAGGTTGACAGAGAAAAAATGTACACTTGTTGAGAAATTCTTCTGGCCGGATTGTTGTTTATTCTTATTTGGCAACACGTATTTAACCTCAACTGAAAAAAAATATATGCTCACTGAAATCCATCCAAAGCTTCCCATGCGAAACAAGTCAGTAACAAGGGACTTTTATATAAACAAACTTGATTTCCATGAATTCGGAGATGCGGACTTCGAAGGGTACTTAATGGTTCAAAAAGACAGCATTCAGATTCATTTCTTTGAATTTAAAGACCTTGACCCTCTGGAAAATTATGGTCAGATTTATATCAGGACTGACAACATTGATGAATGGTATCAACAGGCTCTTGATCTGAAACTTAACATGCCGGCTGCCGGATATTTGCAAACCAAACCATGGCGACAAAAGGAATTTTCGTTACTTGACCCTGACAACAACCTGATTACTTTCGGGCAACAACTGCCGTAACTAAAAGAACAGGAACCGACAAGCCAGATAGTCTCATGAGGCAGGTAAGTCGGCAGGGTGGATAACAAAAACGCTCACTTATTTATTTAATTTAAAGAAGTTTTGGCGCGAAAATGAAACAGTTATTCTGCATTTTTTTCATCCTGGGAATTTGTTCCTGTGATTCCAGGAATACTGTTGCAACGAAAGAAACCACGTCCAACATTGATCAAACTAAAAAGATAATATCTGGGATAAAATCGATCAAAAGAAAGTTTGGTTCCTTGAAGAAACAGAAACTTTTAAAACCATAGACTCATTACCCATTGATTTTAATGATTTTTATACGAAATTCATTTCCGACTCTACCTTTCAAAAAGAACGTATTGAATCTTCATTACTTGGAGTAATTGGGGAATGTGATTCGACAATTATTCTCAGCGACAAGAATTGGGAACATTTAAACACAGACTTCAGATCCGATTTTTATAACCCTTTGGATAGTAACACTGTATCAATCAGCAAATCAAAAATTCTGATTGAAAACTACAGAAAGGAAATCGGGTTGATTTACCAAATGGGATTTGAGAAGAAAAATAACCAATGGTTTCTGACACTAATCACGATAGATATTTGCTAAATTTAACTTCTGTTTCCAATAAAAAACTGAGACGGGGGAAATTTTTTTTTTTGATTAGGGGGGGGGGGGGGGGTTTTTTTTTTTTTTTGGGGGGGGGGGGGGGGGGGGGGGGGGGGGGGGGGGGGTTTTTTTTCGTTAAAACAAAGTATAGTTCCTTCAATTCTTTTTTGAAATAATAACCATATAACCCATCATATAGTAAGTAATTATCCTTATATTTGCATATTATATGATAGGTTAAGCGTATGACAAAAAATACGATGGGGAACAAACTTCCTGGAAAACTACAACTAAAAATGCAAACAGTCGGTGAGCAGATTAAGTTAGCCCGCCTGAGGCGTAATCTCAGCATTGCTCAAATCGCAGAACGGGCTACGGCTTCCGAGTTAACCGTATCACGTGTTGAAAAAGGCACTCCAACAGTATCTGTCGGTATCTATCTGCGTGTGTTATACGCATTGCAATTGGACGACGACATTCTTTGTCTGGCTAAAGATGATATGATGGGCAAGGCTTTACAGGATTTGGGTTTGAAAACAAGAAAAAGGGCTGCAAAAAAGTAATAATATATGATGAAATTGTGGGTCTATGGGGATTTCGACTGGTTAAAAGAGGTGGAGTTAATCGGCGAATTGAGCTTCGAAAATCTTCGTGGCTCAGAAACCTATGGCTTTCAATATAGCAGAGAATGGCTGAAAAATCACAACGATATCGTGTTGGGCGACGACATCAATAACTATCCGGGCATGCAATATACCCATCCGGGGAAAGACATCTTTGGTTGTTTTTCGGATGCGCTGCCCGATCGTTGGGGAGAATGTTACTTAACAGGAGGGAACAAATTCTGGCGAATGAAGAAAATCGCCCTGTAAGAAAGCTCTCTTCATTCGATCATTTGATGGGTATTGACGATTTTTCAAGAATGGGAGGTTTCCGTTTCAGAACCGATCCCAATGGAGAGTTCATAAATCAGCACTCAGCACTCCGTATTCCACCATTGACAAACTTACGGGCGTTATTGCAGGCAAGTATGGAAATTGAGCACAGCGAAGAAAAAAATGAGTTACCCGACGGGAAATGGATTGACCAATTGCTCCAACCCGGATCATCTTTGGGAGGAGCACGCCCTAAAGCCAGCATCATAGATGAAAACAAAAGACTTTTTATAGCAAAATTCCCGTCCCGAAATGACGATTACGATGTGGGGCTTTGGGAACATTTCTTACATCAGCTTGCTCAAAAAGCTGGTTTACAAGCAGCTGTTACGCGATTGGTTTCCGGTGGTGAGAAATATCACACTTTGTTGTCGGAGCGTTTCGACCGGACTAAAGGAGGCAAACGCATTCATTTTGCATCGGCAATGACCATGCTTGGACGCTCTGATGGTGACAATTATGCAAATGGATACGGTTATCCGGATATAGTGGATTTTATACTTAAAGGGTGCACCAGTGTCGAAGACAATCTCAGAGAATTATACCGTCGGGTGGCATTCAATATTTGCACAGGCAATACCGATGACCATTTCCGGAATCATGGTTTTCTGTTGCAGGCAAAAGGTTGGACGCTTTCTCAGCTTATGATATAAATCCTTCATTAAATGATTTCCAGAGTTTGCTTATCTCCTCTTCATCAAATGAATCGAGCTTAAAAATATTACTGGATTCATGCGAAGAATACATGCTTGACCGGAAACAATGTTCAGAAATTATTCAGGAGGTGGTCAGTGTTGTTAAAACCTGGAAGACAATGGCCATTAAACTTCAAATTCCAAAACCGGAAATCGAAAAATTCAGTGCGCAATTTGATAAGCATACAAATTTATGGTTATAAATTGTGACTGTTTGGCGGGTAAATTAAAGGGATATTTTTCCAATAGGCGAGCATGTTGTTGTAAAAGATTTTCAACACTCCATGTATCTTCAATTTCTTTTTCTGATTTATTCTTATACCAATAAAAAGCTGATCTGATGATTTTAATTATACCCAATATTGGAATGATTCATTAAGAAGCAGAATCGAATATAATTCATGTAGATCGATCCACATCCGATTGATTAGGCTCATGATCAGTAGAAATGGCTTCGCAGAAAAAATTAATCTGACGATTTTCATAAACTTACTCTTTTTGCATTCAGCACTAAATATACACATAGGTCAAAAAAAGGCTGATTACTTTGGCGACAAAAAATGATTACTATAAAAGAGTAGAGTCCGCAAACTACACGAAAAACGGGGCGACACCGAAAAGCCAATGAGTAGGAAAATAAAAAAAACAAAATGATAAAAAACCCAGACATTTTACTGTCAAAACTCTACACTACTCCTAAAAAGGCTATAAATTGTATTTTTGATTTGCAGGTAGTCATCTTAATCGCCCTGATTGTTGTAACCTCTGCTTCGGCAGTTGCTCAATCTTCGGTTAATTATGATCTTCCGCAGAATTGGATGTGTCATCCTATATTGAGATCTACTGATATTGCCCGACAGCAATCACTCACATTGGCTGTTATGTCTTCAGACCTTACGGTGGATACTACCATAAATTATACCGCAGCTACTACTAATACAGGAGTAGATATATTTTATGTATATCCTACCATTGACTTAGATACAATTTCCGGAAACACAAGAATGTCGGCAATTGATACAAATGCAGCGAAATTTGTATACACTGAGCAGGTAGGTATATATGCCCAATTCGGCAGAGTTTTTGTCCCGTATTACCAACAAGCGACCATTGGCGTATTTATGCATCCAACACCCACTGAGCAGGATAAATTGCAACAGGCTGATTACATGGAAACAGCTTACCTGGATATTGAAGCAGCCTTTGATAATTACCTTGAGAAATACAATATGGGCAACAAAATTATTCTGATGGGTCACTCGCAAGGAGCAGATCTTATGAGGTTTATATTAAGGAAAAATTTGACAATAACCCTGCCCTTTTATCAAAATTAGTTGTTGCCATTTCGGGAGGGGAACCAAATTATTCTGCAATAGGAAGCAGAACCGGTGGCTCACTCGAACACATTAAAACATTAAGCTCCGAACCTGAAAGCGGATGCATGATCAGTTGGCGCACATGGGAAAGTGGGCACGAAGGACTCGGTCTCGATTCAGTCTCATTTTTTATAACCACTATTTTGCTGATAAAGGCCTTTTATACCAAACCTATGATAAACATACACCCTGTAAACATCAGGATTCGAATTATGATTTTAACTATCTCACCAATAAGCCGGTAACCCGATACATTTCTGTTTCGCCGGATAGCACGCAATATTGGGGATTTGACGATATGTTCAATGCCCGGTTTTCGTGTGATGCAACAAAACCAGGTTGCACCTATTTAATGATTGAAACAAATTCGATTCCCAACGACCTGAGAATCATACCAAATCCAAAAACACCGCCGGATATACTATTTCCTGAAATACCTATCCCTGATACCAGTTCTTTTCTCATCAACCTAATATCAATTATCATTGCTGGGATATGCAATTCGTTCAGGGTGATTTATTACTGCTTCTGCCACAATTGATTGATATAACCAATCCAATAGGTATTTCCGGAAAATAATCATCTTGAAAATAATATACTTATTTATCCAAATCCAACAACGGATATTGTTCATTTAAGCAATCTCAACTCAAAATTGAAAGTATCAGACTCTGTAACCTGCAAGGAAAGTTAATACAGGAGTTTTTTACAAACGATTTCTCAGTTTCAAACCTTTCGGCCGGAATTTATTATATCATTATTCAAACCGGTAAATCAACATTTACGCATAAACTGGTCAAACAATAACAGGGGGCAAATGCCTGGTCATAAGATTTGAAATATACAGAATCTCAGGTAAATGCGAGCATCTGATAAGTAAGGGGATTCTTATTCGGTAAAAAATGGTGTTCCTATAAGGAAAAGCAAATACAGTAATACAATCACCAGAATTTCAGACTAGCTTAATAAGGGCGTTTACATAAAAAAAAGCCGGTAAATACCGGCTTTATTTTCGGGTGGAATATGGGGCTATGCCCACACTCTACAGCCTTACTCTCGCAACGGTTTCGCGTTTGTCTTTTTTGTCCTCTAAAATCCATGACTATCCAGCCTCGCCTATTTTTAAAATTGTTAGTTAATAATTATTGAAAACGCTCAAACTTTTAAGTTCTCAAACCTCCTTTCCTCGAATTCTAAAATACGTTTGGACAACTCGTTATTTAATACTCGTAATCTCATCAACTCCCTCCGATCTTCAAACCCATAATTCCCTCAATGTGGAATAATCCCACATCCTAAGCCTCGCTTTTCCTTTTTATCATCCTCAGGTTCTAATGTTATATTCACATGGTCATCCCCAAGAAGCAGCCATCTGGTATCTACCTGGGGAAAAGCTTTGATAATCTCAACAAGATGTGGGAACCGGGGAACAGTTGAACGCATGTAATTGTCAATTACCTGCCGGCTTACATTCATTCTTTTCGCTGCCTCAACAGGCTTAATGTCCAAAGTTTTGAGTATCGCTGTAAATCGTTCATTGAATGAAGTTTCCATTTTCTAATTGTCAGTTGAAGATTATTTACAAATATTTTTATCAATCTATTTTGACATTTGCAATAATTATTACATACATTTGCCCGTTACTTCTACAAAAGTAATATAAATTACCACTTTTACACACATTTACTCAATAATTTTAATTGACTTTTTATGAATGCAAAATTCACAGATCACTACACAATCCTAAAAAATATGCTGCCGGTAAATTATCGAGTACTGATTCAAAATGAAATCAGAGTAAGTACAAGCCTGATCAATAAAGTCTTAAAGGGTCAAATTACCGATCATAAAGGCATTATTGTTTGCGCCTACCGCATTGCATCAGAGGCTCAGGAGAAAAAATCCAGGGACGCAAATGAACTGCTCATGCTCAAAGAAAGGATTCTGAGCATCGCAGCAGTTGATTGACAGATTTCTTACTGACCATAAAAGTGAAACTGCAAGGTTGCCTCCTCCAGTTTTACATGCACCGTAGAGCAGTGGTTAACTCGCAGCTATTCTTTCAGCTGAGATCGGGGGTTCGAATCCTCCCGGTGCAACAAACCCGCCTCCCCAGGCTTTTTTTTAATCTCAATTCAACTAATGATGGAAGATCCCACTGAAAACAAAATCAAACAATCAGTTATTCTTCATAATCAGTTGCCAATCGAGAAAGGTAAAGGCAGTGCTCTTATCTGCCTTTACCTTTATTTTATTGATACTATATCACTCCATCGTTACCCTCAGGATATTTTTGAATATCAGGACAACTTTATAACGCTGCTTTCAACCAGGGCACAAATGATCAATCAATTCTGATAACTTCATTATGTCTATCCCCAAATCTACCGTTGAATCGATCCTCGCAGCAACAAGACTGGAGGAAGTAGCATCCCGCTTCTTTACCCTGGCTAAATCAGGTCCCAATTTCTCCGCCAAATGCCCTTTTTGTGGAGCATAAAAAAGGAAAAGGCTTAATAATCAATGTTTCCAAGCAAATGTACAAGTGCTTTTCCTGCGATTGGGGAGGTAAAAGCCCTGTTAATTTTCTGATGGATACCCAAAACTTTTCCTATCCTGATGCGTTAAAATGGTTGGGCGATTATTACAATATTGAAGTCAAGGATGATTACATTAAAGGGTCCCCAAAGAAAAATTAAAACAGCTACGGTCACTTTCAGGGACAGACAGCTGTCATTGTCAGGATTGACAGATGATGACCAGAAAGCACTCGTGTTTGTTGATGAAAATAAGCAGGAAGAAATAGATATTTTCGAACCGGCAACGCGTGGAGAGGATGGACGCATCGGCCCGGGAGATGATATGCTGATCTGGTATTATGACCTCAATGGAAAACCCATTGAATACCAGATGCCCAAATCAACCAAAACAACACGCCTCTGGCGTATAAGATGGCAAATGCCGGACCTGCACCGGGATAAGCATAACAGGGCTATGAAGTATTCAAGCCCTTTTGGGTCCGGCAGCCATCTTTTTATTCCTGAAATTGTACGCAAAGCCTACAAGGATGGCCGGGTAATCAAAAGGCTCTATATCCAGGAAGGTGAGAAGAAAGCAGTTAAAGCCTGCAAGCATGGCATCTTCAGCGTCGGGGTAATGGGCATTCAGAATATCGGCTCCAACAACCGGCTACCCTATGACCTTCAATTGCTGATCCAGCATTGCCAGATACAGGAAGTTGTTTTTGTGCTCGATTCAGACTTCAATGAATTAAGCCATGAGTTAAAGCCAGGGGCCCGTGTAGACCTTCGCCCTCTCAGCTTTTACTACGCGGTGAGGACTTTTAAAGAGTATTTCAAAGCATTCTCAAATACCGGTATCTACCTTGAAATATATTTTCCCATATCGAAGCAATGATAAACATGACAAGGGCCTGGACGATCTGCTTACCAACTCCCTGAAGGATCAGGAGCATGACCTGGCAGAAGACTTTGACTTCGCCATGAACGAGAAAGACGGTCAGGGCAAATATGTCAATGTCTATAAAATCAGCACGGTCACGGATATCAAACTGCTTGAATACTGGAACCTGCATAGCGCTGAATCTTTCTCGGATTTCTACAGGGAACAGCTTAAAGACCTGATCGAATTTCAGATAGGTAAACACAAATGGAAATTCTCGGAAACCGGGCAATTGATCCCGGCCCAGCCTTTAACGGAAGATGAACAATACTGGAAAAAGGAAGAACGTGAGGATAAGTTCGGGAGGCCCGTTGTTCAGCACAAATTCAAATACATGTACTGCTATAACTTCCTTAACCGAAGAGGGTTCGGGCGTTACCGCCAGGTAAACCATACCGATACCTTTGTTTACATAAAAGACAAGGTTGTTGAAATTGTTGACAGTTACTTCATGCGTGACTTCGTCACGGAATTCACCAAGGAAATCGCTAATAAGGAGGATCTGGTGGATGTCATGGATATGCTCTATAGGGGAGGCAAAATGTACCTGGGACCCGATTCACTGAGTAACCTGACCTATGTCAACCCCTATTTTGAAGTCGCGGATAAATCCTTTCAGTACATGTACTTTAAGGAAAAAGTCTGGAAGATTACTGCCCAGGGGATAGAAGAGCGCAACTACTCGGAGCTCGATCACTTTGTATGGAAGGACAAAGTGATCTCTATGGATGCCAAACAGATTAAACCTACCTATCAATTATCCTCCGGGATCAAAACACATGACTTCATCAATGTTCAGCGCATTGATGACCTGCTGGTGAAGCAGTACACCGGTAAAGTGGACCTCTCCCCTTTTACCGGTCAGTTCTTTGTGACCTTTTCCAATGAAGCGAATGAATGCCACTTTGCTAAATTCCTGTGGAACACTTCAGAGTTTTTCTGGCGAAAATTCCTGGATCCGGAAACACGCAAACCGGGTAAAGATGAACGCACCGCGGAAGAACAGTTTGAAACTTCCCTGAACTTCGTTTCCAAGATGACCGCAATCGGCTACCTGCTTCACAAATACAGGGACAAATCCTGCGAAAAGGCAGTGATCGCCATGGATGGTAAAATCAGCGAAGTAGGGGAAAGCAACGGCAGGACAGGGAAAAGTATCCTGGGCAATGCCATTGGCAAGATTGTTCCCCAGGCATACATCGGTGCCAAATCAAAAGAGCTCACCTCAGACCCTTTTATCTGGGAAGAAGTCAATGAAAAGACGGAATCCATATTCCTGGACGATGTCAGGGCCAATGTCGATTTTGAATTCTTTTTCCCTTTGATTACCGGGCAACTGACCATCAATGTAAAGAGTCAGAAGAAGTTTACCCTCCCGGAAATCAACACCCCAAAGCTTTTCATAACAACCAATCACGCCATCAACGGTAACAGCGCTTCATACCGTGACAGGCAATTTCTGATTGCCTTTTCGGATTTCTACAACGATACACATAAGCCGGCGGATGATTTCGGGATCAACTTCTTTACAGAATGGGACGAAAAACAATACACGCTTTTCTATAACTTCAAGGCAGCCTGCCTTCAGTTGTACTTCAAAGCCCAGGCATTGGGATGGGGGATCAATAAATCAGGTTTGATCTCCCCTCCCACAGAACGGCTGGATCGCAGAAGATTGCGCCAGTTCATCGGGGAAAGTTACCTGCTTTGGGCAGACGAGTATTTTTCTGCCAGCGACGGGACAGAGCCTGCAGACATTCGCAGCAATGAGCTTAACCGGCCCATTGCCCGCAAGGAGCTTTACGATCATTTCCTTGAACGAAATCCCAATGACCGAAATACATAACGCCTCACCATTTCAAGAAGAAGATGAAAAGCTGGTGCGACTACCGGGGATTGATCTTCAATCCCCATAAAGGGATTCTTTCGGCCGGCCGGGGCTTGATGACAAATCCGGGGGCATCGAGTTTTTTTTCATTGGCAACCGTGAAATAAAACATTACGGGGGCTAAACAAATTAAAATTAACCATCAATGAAGCCAAAAGTATCCATCATCATCCCCTACTCTATCGACCGTGGCTTTCTTTCACAGGCCATTGATTCTGTGATGGCACAGACCTATCAGAACATTGAGCTGATCATTTCTCAGAGCCCCGGCAATGTCAGCACAAACCTGAATGCCGGCATTGAGAAATCAACGGGCGAACTCATTAAATATCTTTGCGATGATGATCTTTTGCCAAGGGACTCCATTGAGCTCAGCGTTGAGGCATTTGAATATCCGGCCATTGATTTTATCCATGGCCAGGCAATTAACTTCTGGCCGTATATCAATACGTCAGAAGTTTATTCTCCTTCTGTGGTACTTCCGGACCTTAATTGCCTGCTTAATCACAACCATATCCATGGTGGGAGCCTCATGTACAGGCGAAGGGTTTTTTATCTCTATGGCAATTTTGACACCTCTCTCTGGACAGGAGAAGAATATGAGTTTAACCTTCGCATTCTGAGTCAGGGCGCCAAAATCGGTTATTGCAAAAACGTGCTCTATCACTACCGCCATCACCCACTGCAGAAAAGCATCGGGAATCCGGGTAATGAATACCAGGAGAAGCGTAAACTGGCCATTGGGCTTATCAAATCAAAATTCCTGGATCCAGTAGAAGCCTATGAAAACAATAACATTTTTAATTCAGGCCGGCCATTACCTTGCCAATAATATGTTTCGCTTCCGGTTCTTGTTTACCAACTCAGTCACTTTTACTTTTTCCATCAGTTACGCAGCTTATTACAATTACCTGAACGTTGTGAACTGCTGGCATAAGATCATTGGCTTTTCAGATTTCCCACTGCTGGGCAATAGCGCCAATCTTATCTTTATTAATTCAACATCAGGCTTGAAAGCCGCATTCTCTTTTTATAACAATGGACAGGTTCAGCCTCCTAACAATACTGCTGATAACAAATTCTTCAGTATTCTTCCCAATACTCCATATACGGTCACTGTAACCAGGAATAAGGATTCTTATGAAGTTTTGTTCCATGATAAAGAGTCCCGCAGCACCATCTTTTCTATGATGCCCGGGCGCTTTTGCAATGCCCTATATGTAAGCCATCCGGGGTTGGGTGGATTATTTACCCTGGACAATGACATAATCATCACAATCGAGCATCTTAAAAACTGATTGTTAAATCCTTGTAATCCTAAAAAAAATGAAAACATCCGACACTCAAATTCTCGTTTCACTTTTAAAAGAAATTCGTTCTGCCTCTGAAAACAGGCTGGTCAGTGTAAGAGAGATACCTCTTTCCCCCATGTTTACAGAACGTAATATCCACTCAGAAGACAGGGTTACAATAATGAGTTTCCTGAAAGACAAAATTCTTCAGCACACAGGGGTTAAAGCAGGCCTTAAATACAGATGGCAGGCAGAAAAGTGATTGTCAATGCTGAAAAAAGAACAATCTGACTTCCAGGATTATTGAAAGAAATGTAGGATCTAAAGGGGTCATCCTTTACAATAACCGCCTGCATGAGGCTTATGTCAGCAAAGTAACCAAGTATCCTTTGGAGAAACCTTCCTACGAAGTTCTGATAACTGTCGATTCTCACAATGTATTACTTCCGGACCAGATGATATTCCCTGATGTTGCGGCCATTTGCCTTTTCCTTGAAAAGACTTACAGAAAGTTTGATCCGGAGGTCAGTATAGTGTCCGAAGAATCATTTCTTTTGGAAAAATCTAAAATTGAACCGGAAAAAGCCGCGCAAATGGCGATAGCCTGATCATTCATTTTCTTCTGCTGTCAGGGCGACATTGACTTGTTGCCATATTTTTTGCTTTTTTCCCGCGCCCCTTTACCGTAAAGAACAATAATAGTGCTTCAGTACGGCACTTGAATTTTCATTGTTTTTAAATGGTTGATTGCCATATACATACATACTATTTATTTTTTTACTCTTTTTTTTAACAATATACTTATACACAAATAAGAGAAAAACTGTGCTTTCGTACGCACTATTTTTTTGACTTCGAAAAACAAGTCAGAGTAAGAATTGCAGGTGCACTGTTTTTGCACGATTCAGCACCGTTTGCACCTGGTAGCACGAAAACTTAATAAGGCACTATCTGCTAATTACTTATAGATTTTTTGCACCATTGCACGGCTGCACGATTTTTTTAGCGATTTACCAGAAGTACCCTGAAAGAGAAATGCAAATTATATTGATTAAATCAATATAATTTGCTTAAATCTACTTAAACCTCTAATTTAGTACCTTCATAAACACTCAATTAAATGTCAAGTCCGATCACCGTAAATATCAGGATGGCCCCATATCTTATTCAATATCTTGAAAACAAATATGGCCCTCAACCCATCGCTTTTCCACGTAAGGACCGTTTTGGCAGCGTGCTGCCTCAACTTACCAGAAAACCTACCATGGAGGAGTTTCAGTTTGAGCATTACGGGCCAAGCACACTCACAGTTGTACTTCCATTTAACCAGGAAAAGAATGTTCTTTATCATAACTTCATACCTGCCAGTGCACAGGCAATGTTCGAGAGCATGATCCATAAAGAATTTCTTACAGGATTTCACAGTTTTATGAATGATGCCTATAACTGCAAGGTGGAGATTACAGAATCAATCAATGTATTCATTGATATCCACCGGATGGATTATTCATGTTTTGATATGCTGGTTAAGGAACGGCAACGGTACATGAACGGGCTTCGTTTAAACAGGTGGAGACAGAATAAAAAGCGTCAGTTAAATGATCAGATTGTCCGCTCTGCAACGATTGTTAACGCATGAATACTTATGAAACACTTTTTACTTCTTTAAAAATACCGCCCTATGAACTTTCCCCAGATCGCTGAAATGGATAACCAGGGTGGAAACCTGTTGTTTTATTATTTACCCCTTGGCAATGTTTCTTTGATTCCAAGACCGGTCAACGGGACGGTTTTGACTGCCATTTCCCTGAAAGGGGTTTCAGACTGGTTTTTGGGGTATTCAACCAATGATCTGTTATCCCTTGAAAGCCAGTTGGTGTCGAATGAGAACGGCAGTTATTACGAAAACTCTGTGAAGGGTTTTTATCCAAAACCTTCAGCGAACTTTATAGAATACTTATATGCCATCCGGCATGGTAAGTTTATTCTCCTGGTTAAAGACAGCAATGAAAGGATCCGGATTGTGGGAAGCCTGGCGCAACCATGCACATTATCATTTTTAGAAAGAACAGGTTCACGCGCGCAGGATCTTCCCGGAGTGAGCTTTGAGTTCAGGTGTGACAGCTATAATCCGTGTTATTTTTACCCGTTTGATCCATCTGTTTAACATCCTGTTTCCTGATTCCAGGCTATGCCTGTCCTTTTTGTTTGAATCTCCCTAAATTATCATTGCAGCCTAATCGGGCGCAATGTCATTCTTACTGCTTTCTGCAATCCTTCGCAATCCATGGTACATTGACCATGATTTTGTTGTATCGCATGCCCCCTGATTGCAAACCTGCTTTCCAAAGGACCCGTGCATTTCCCGGGAACACTTTCGGAAGAATTATCCCGAGTTCCTTATGCCATCGCTGCAGCTTCAGCGGTCTCTGTGCCGGGTAGCATAAGGGAAGGGTACAATTACGATAGTATCCCAAAAGGTTCAAAAGCAGTAATTCCTATAAAAGGAGTTCTGCTAAAGGAGGACCAGGATGATGGATGCGGCTACTTTGTAGCCGGCATGAATACCCTGGCTGCACGTATTCATGAGGCCGATTTACATGAAAACATTGATTCCATTATCCTTCACTTCGACTCTCCCGGTGGGACAGTCGATGGCACTCATGCCCTGGCAGATGCCGTGAAGAATGTTCAAAAACCAATTGTTGCCTTTGTAGATGGGATGCTTGGTTCGGCTGCCTATTTCATAGCCAGTTCCTGTGATTCCATTATCGCGGAAAACACCAGCGCGTTGATTGGCAGTATCGGGACCATGATCAGTATGGTGGATGAACAACCCTACTTTGAAAAGATGGGTGTTAAGTTCCACAACATTGTATCCGATCTCTCCCCTGATAAGAATGCCGATTTCATGGCAGCCCGGGAAGGCGATTACAATCCTATCAAAAAGAACCTTCTTAATCCTTTCGCGAAGATCTTCCAGGATTATGTGCAGTCAAACCGCCCGGAGTTAAGCGGGGATTCAATACAGGGGAAAGTATTCCTGGCAGAAGAAGCCCTGAAGCGAAAACTCATTGACAGCATCGGCCCGATTCAATCGGCTGTCTCTGCCCTTGAACAGATGACTGTATTATCCGGCCAATCAACCAATACTAAAACCCGTTCCACAATGAAAAATTTACCATTACTGATTGCTTTACTCTCGGTTGAAGTACTGGAATCAACCGATGAAGGTGTTTTTTTAAACGAAGAGCAGCTCCAGTTGATTGAGCAGAGAATTGCTGCAGCTATTGCCCAGGAGAAACTTCTGCAAACGGCAAATGATTTAAACGCTGGCCAGTCCCTGGAAATTACCAATGCCAAAGCTGAGATCGTTCAGCTCAACGAACAGATTGCAGAGCTTAAGAAATTACCCGCGGTCATTCCTGCAGCTGCCGCTTCTTCTTCAGACAGGATCCCGGATTCAACAGAAGATATCATCCAGGCCTGTGAAACCCTTTCAACCAGTGATGCCATTGCCGCTGTGCGTAAAGGCGGATACTAAGTACCTGTTCTTAACCCTTTAAATCCAAATCCAATGCCTCCAATCATTAATGCAGATTCCTTAAACCGTACTTCAGAAAAGTACAACCCGGTATTACAGGTACTTCCTTTTGAAATGCTCGAAGCCATCCTGAGCGAGTTAGGCATTAACCTGCTCGAAGTTGCCGGTAAAGACACCATTGTTACCTTCAACCGCCTGGGCGGACTCTCCAAACCTTATGTTTCCGGGACCATTGAATATGGCAACCTGGGTAAGGCAACCGAACGCAGCCTTGAAGTGCAGACTGCTTACGCTGCCCTGAAAGATCATATCATGAATTACAGGGGGACACTTATTGGCACCAATACCCCGGAGGCCGAAAAGGTGGACAACAAGACCAAGAAACATCCACTGGAATATCTTATCCTCAGGGAGAAGATCAAGACCATTTCAGAAGATATCATCAATGCCTTGTTCTTCGCTGAAAGAGATGTAACGGACCGTTCACCGATGGGTATGTTCGACGGGTTTTCAAAGCTGATCGCCAATGAAGTCGCGCTGAGCGCTGTTTCAACTGTGAAAGGTAACATGTCATCGACCGGTCCCATTGTTGCCCCGGTCAATACCACGGATACAACAGCTTATGATCAGCTGGTGGATTTTATCCGTTCAGCACATCCTTTCCTTCGCAAGAACTGCGTTCTTTATCTCAGTAACGCCACATTGTTTGCTGCCCAGGATGCTTTGGGCAATAAGATTCCCGGAAAGGATGTGATGGAATATGACATTTTCCTTAATCACCTGAAAGGAAAAACCTTTACCCCGAACCTTACGCTGCGCACCCATTACTGTTTGGGAAGCGGAGATCAGCTGATCCTGACCATTCCGCAGAACTTCGACCTGGGGCTCAATACCAAGGGGGATGAAAAGTTTGTTCAGGTGCGCTCTCCTTTCGAAGACCCCAACTTTATCCAGTTCTGGTCACAGTGGGATGCCGGGGCACGCATACGCAGCATCCATCCCAAGACTTTCATGATCAACGACGGTGTGCCCGTTTCAACTGAAATGAGCGGCGATTATATCGTTTCCTAAAACAAAGGGGGGAAACCCCCTTTGACCTTGTCAAATTCAACAACTTAATCAATCCTTGAAAAATGAAAACTTCAAAAAATATAATCCGCTCCCTTAAAATGCTGATTGGCCTGGCATTTCTTGTTTTCAGCGTTACACAGTTCTTTATGGGGCCTTCTCTGGGGGTTAACGATCTCGTTGCTCCAGGCCTGGCAATGGCCTTTACTTTTGGGGACCTTGAATGGGAAGATGAACCTGAAAACATGGGAGGGCTTACCAGTGAAATGTACATCGGGCTCTCCGGGCATATTGTGACCTGGCCAACGCTTGCCTTAAATCCAACGACTGATGAACAGGCAGTTACACTTCAAGGCACCTTTGTCATGGCTGCCGACAAACATTTTATCAAGGTTTATTCTACCCCTGACACTGCCAAGCTTGAACCCGAAAACCAGGGTGAAACAGACGGCCAGAGCTTCAGGCAGAAGGGGGAACTTTTTTATCCGGGGACCCGCAAGGAGGCCATCGCTTTCGCGCGTAAAATTAATAACGCCAGGGGGTGCATCATTGGCATTGACCCGAACTCAGGAGAAAGGTATGTTGTTGGCTCAAAGGACAAGCCGGTTTATTTCAAGCCTTCCATTTCTACCGGGGGGGCCGCTGCTGACCGCAGGGGCGTGAAACTGGAGTTCAGCTCGGATTCATTTTTGCCCTTCGCTTTTTACGATGGAGCAATTCCGCTGTCTGCAGGTGATATCCCGGCCATCTCTTAAATGAGCAGGCTCTTTGTTTTAACAGGTATTCAAAGCCCTGGAAAGGTCAACCTGCGAACTCACGGGACCGTTAACCTTGAAGATATCTCTGACGAGCTGGCCATCGAACTCTTTAAGGCAGGTTGCCCTTTTCTTTATCCTACAAAAGAATACTTCGCGGTTCTTTATCCGGATGGTTTTCCGATATGTGTATCTGAATTGAAAGAGTCAAAGATTACAGTGATAAACAAATCAGAAGGGCCTTCGGATAAGGGCAAAAGGGCTAAAAAGAGAAAAGCCTGACAAAACTATTCTAAACTTTCAATCCCGCTCTGCTGGCGCAGCGGGATTTTTTTTTCATTCTATGGACAGAATATCCTGCAACATGGCCTCGATGCCATCCAGAGAGCGCTCTTTGGAAGAAACATTGAACAGCATATTGCCGCAGTGTGACGAAGTGAATGTTTACCTGAACAACTATGATCATGTACCTTCGTTTTTACGCCATGGTAAAATTCGTGTTTATCGCAGCCAGGACTTTATAGGGGATCTTGGGGATGTTGGCAAGTTCTTTGGCTGCGATTCATGGAACGGGTATGCTTTTACCATAGATGATAAAATCATTTACCCACCGGATTATGTTTCAACCATGATCGCGGCAATAGAAAAGCATAAGCGAAAAGCGGTCGTTAGTCAGCATGGGAGGATACTGAAACCATTTTCAAAATCTTATTACCATGACCATCTGCAGTCGGTCAGGTGCCTGGATGAAAACCCGGCAGATTTGTTTGCACATGTCCTGGGGACAGGTGTGATGGCCTTTCATACAGATACATTTTCAGTTAAGCTTGGACACTTCCCTTCAACCAATATGTCAGATATCTGGATGAGCATTGCACTGCAGAAAGCCAGTATCCCGGTTTTACTGCTTAAACACCCTGCCAGGTGGATACAGTTAAGCCAGCTTCATGATAAAAGATACTCCATATCTGCTTTTTGCAGTGGCAATGACAAGCCACAGACAGCGGCAGTCAATTCCATAAGGTGGACCATAAGAACCTGTCCTTGATTTTTGCAGCTGCAGGTTTTAATGTTGCAGCAACATTAAAACCAATTGTATGGTAAATATCTTTTCCTGGCTTGCCGACCCTAAACGGTCATACCTTGACGGTATGAACCTTTTGAAATCCCTTAAACCAAAGGAACTACCCTATTATTCACAGTTCGTTGAGCCCGATCCGGGCAGCTACCAGTTCCGGATGCTTTATTCCGTGATACAGAATATTGCACGCAAAACAGCGCAGAACACTGTGAGGGTTGATTCACCCTCAATCAGTGTTCAGCAGATTAAAACCATGGTGAAGGCTTCCAAAGAAAAGAAGTCTGGGATTGTGGTTGTTTCAATCCATTGGTAGACGTAAAGGAATTGCCAGAGGATATGCAAACACTTACTTCTCGACAAAGAAGTTAACCGTTGACATTGCCCGTGAACACGTTCGTTTGAAAAGCGCTGCAACGGACGATGAGCGTAAGGGTCTGTTAGCTGATATTACCCGTATGGAATCTTTAAGGGCATCCAACTGGAAATCCATTGACTCCTGGTGGGAGGAAAACAAGTTGCCAAAAGAAACTTTGCCAACTGTGTTGCCGGACGCTAAGCAAATAGCCCGGGATGCTTTGAGCCGGAACAAACGGATCAATACTTTAAAGATCAATATGTCAAGGGCTTTAAAGGAGCTAAAAACAATGACCGGTAAAAAAGCGGAAGCAAGAAACCTAAGAATAGATGCCTGGAACAAGGAACTAAATGAGCTCGAAAAAATCCAATAGCAGCAGCTTTATTTTCAGTGCCGGCAACATCATAGATGATTTTGGTTCGCTGGTGCCCGGACATTTCTATCACTACCTGAACCATGGGCAGTGGAGCCTTCATGATCTGTTAGAATTTGTTTTGAAATATACCGGGCCGGCCGAGGTTTTGGTGACAAGTTTCAGCCTTTCAGAAACCGCTATACGCGCTTTTGTCAGGCTGATGGATGAAGGGCTGATAACTGAACTTCAATGCCTTTTTGATGTCAGTACCAAACGAAACAAGCTTGATCTTTTGATGTTCGCGCAAAACGTAACCTCTGAGGTTTACCTTTCATCCAACCATGCAAAGCTGATTTCAGTAAAATCAGCTCAAAAGCATGTTTTTATCAATACATCGGCCAACCTTACGGTTAACCGCCGTCATGAGTCAGGAATATTGATCACGGATAAGCAAATGGTTGATCAGTATTATACCGCTATCCATGAAATATTTGATTCCGGTATCCTGCTAAATTTTGAAGAGTAATGTTGAGCGAAGAGCAATTGAACCAGGTCGAGGAATTTGCTTCCAACTTTATGAGTTGGCAGCAAATTGCCATTCTCCTGGAGTTCGATGAAGAAGCTTTCAGGGAATTGATGCTTGATCATTCCAGTGATGTTTATCGCAGGTATTTGAAGGGTAAAACCCTCAGCGCTTATGCCATCTCCAAAAGTATTGTCAAACTTGCCAAACTAGGCAGCCCACAGGCTGAAATCCTTGTTCGGGATGATATCAACCGCCAGGCAAATGCTGAAAACGAACTTTGATGCAAGTAGACGAAGCCACTAAGTTTGATAAAATACAGCGCAGTCTTTTCGAGGAAGACAGCCTTACGAAGTTATCGGCCAAGGACCTTGAACTTCGTTCCCGTTACCAGGGGGTGTTTGTTGTCTGGATTGAGAATCCGCATTACACGGACAGGGAAATTGTCAGGTTTATTATTCAGCAGCATGGCATAAGCCGCACACAGGCTTATCATGACTTGCAGCGCATTAAAACAATGCTGGGCAATGTACGTAACGCCGCCAAGGAATGGCAGCGTTATGCCGTCATTGAAATGTGCAAGGAAGCGTTCAACATCGCGAAGAAGAAGGGCGATGTAAAGTCAATGGTCATGGCCATTGATAAACTGGGCAAATATACCAAACTTGATAAGGATGAACAGGAAGCCCTTCCCTGGGATCAGCTGCTGCCCCCGCAGCTGGAACCCACTTCTGATATTTCGGTATTGAAGATTACCCGTAGCCCGGATTTTGAAAAGCAGGTTCAGAAGTTAAAACGTAAATACCTGGGCGAGGAAGTTCAGGTGGAGGACGCGGATGTCGTTGATTAAGCAGACTTACTTCAACGAGGCACAGCTGGAAGTGATGCGGGTGGCGGCCAAGAATTCCTACATCATTGCTTCGCGCGGGTTCGGCAAGTCAGAGGGTATTGATGCTC
>JADJEQ010000041.1 GCA_016709025.1 Bacteroidales bacterium
TGGCCCATTTTTAACATCATAATGCGGGGCGGCGGCCTTCCATGGCGGCAAACTTGTCAGCCAGTTCACAGGCTTTCTTTATAGCTGCTGCTGTCGGCCGATTCGGAGGGTAAACTCCTGAAATTGATCGTATCACGGCTTTGTACCTTCCATAAGCTTTCACGAAGTGCCATTGGCTCACCCAGCGAAGCGCGCTTGCGAGCGGCGTCGATCGCCCGGTTTAGCAACCTTCGCCCGTTTCCGCAGAGGTGGTCAGGGCGTCCGGGTGCAAGCTGAACTTCTTCGTTATTGCGGTTTGCACGCAGAACAGTCAGGCGATTGTTCGAGGCTTCGCGGACGGCGGTATTGTCGCTACCTCAGGGTGTCCATGGGGTCTTCTTTGGCCAGGCGGTATTTGTTGATGCCCACGATGGTATCGCGACCCGAGTCGATGCGTGCCTGTTTGCGGGCCGTGGCTTCCTCGATGCGCATCTTGGAATTCCGGTTTCGATGGCTTGGCTATGCCACCGAGGATTGTTCCACCTCTTCAATCCCAGCGTCCAGGCCTTGTGCATCAGCTCATGGGTGAAACGACTCCCACATAGTAAAGGTCGGCCCATGGATTCAACCACTTTACAACCGCCGGTTTCTTCCTGCAGGTATCTGGGTGTTGCGGGCGATGCGGGCCGCTCGGTGGGCGGGAGCGATAAACTTCGTCGCGGCGTTGTTTGCAGGCTCTAGGAATGGCCCAGGGCGGCGGCCAGCACTTCCACGGCCGCTTGGTGATTGTTGAGATCCTGTTCGGTAAGAGCCCAGCCAAGGGTTTGACAGTGGGTACCTGCAGGGCCCCCGATTTGTTGTCCTTCGGTTCGAAGACTTCTTCACGATCTTCGCCCAGGGCAGGCGGCGCGCGCATCATGGCGATTTCCATAAAGGGTTCGTACGCGATCACCCAGAAGAGAGAGGCGCGGTGCGAATGCGTCGATGTTGATCCCGGCGGATCCCGGCACGGATGTATTGGAGTCCGTCGGCCGGGGTGTAGGCCAGTTCGATGTCGGCAGTGGCGCCGGCTTCCTGCATGTGTGTTTCGCTGATGGAGATCGAGTTGAATTTCTTCATGTTCTTCGAGGTAAACTCAAAGATATCGGCGATGATCTTCATCGAAGGAAATTGAAAGCGGGTAGATGTAGGTGTTGCGAAAACCGCAAACTCCTTCAGGACCATCGTTCTGAATGGTACCGCTGAGCTTCCATCGAAACACCCTTTCGGCGGCCACGATGTAGCTTGGGCCGGCGCCGTTTCATGGTCATAGAAACCGACATCTTGTCGAGCGGGATCTGGATTTTTTCTTCACCTCGAGGATGGAGTCCGGGGCGACACCGGCACCAGCATCGCCCACCACGCGTTCGTGGTCGGAGTCGTAACCACGGTGGATCAGCGCGGGTCCCATCTGACCGGCGGCGGAATTTGCGGCGACAGAGGCACGGTTTTGACTCTTCAGCCGTGAGAGAATCCGGCGCCACTGTCCGGATGGTCCCGGGTTCATCATGCATGGTGCTGGCGTGGGCCACGTAGAAATGGCAATACCGGCAGCATGAGTCGAATGCTCCATCATCCCCGGGTCGGCAACCGTGCGCGCCGGTTTCACCGAGTCTGGTCGGTCATCCAGTCCCTCGCTAGCAAAGGGCGGCGCTGTTTCCGAACGACCGCCGGTTTGTTTTAAAATCGGGACGCATATCCCTTGATTTTCGATTCTTATTTTTTGGTTTAATTTATTTTTCGGATTTCCGGATTTTCAGGTGCTTTGCTTTGGAACCCCGCTCCGCTTCCCGCTTTCAGATTCTGGGACTTTAGAATTTCTGATTTGCATTTTACTTCTACGACCAACCCCAATTCAGACAATCCGCCAACTCCGCAATCGAGGAAATTCTTCTTCCGCCAATGTAATCACCAGTAACAACATATTTACTTTTGCTGAAAAATGTACAAAGTATCGAGCACATTGGCTAATGGGCGGCGGCTTTCACTTTTTCAACGATTTCTTTCCCCGAACCGGCGACCACCACCTGGTTTCATCTTTGGCGGTTTTCAACTGGCTGGCTGCGGCAAAGGGCGGTAGCGTATTCTTCGTCGCCTTACAGATTTTTACGATGTCGGCTTCGGCACCAGCGCGGCTTTTACACCGCCCTCGGCGGTTCAAATCCGGCCGGGCCGGTTACTTGGCCCGTCCAAGCAACCGAAAAGCTGGTGCTGAATCCGGCCCTTGCCTTATCATGGCCCAGGTTGCCGATGGTAAGCAGGAAGACATGCGGGCGTTGCCTTCGTTTTCCCAGATTTCGGTGGCCAGCCTCGGGTCTTCAAAGCCGTCAACACCGCGGAATACCTCCAATGGTCTTGTATTTTGGCGGCTTAAACCCGGGGAGTTCGTCATCTTCATCTTCAAGCACTGCCTGGATTACCTCCAGCATGGCTTCACCTGTTGGGAAATTGATTGGTTCCAAGAACGATGGTTTTGCGGGATGCGATTTCTTTAACGCGTTGTTTTGCGGCTGTTCACCATGTCCTGCACAAAGCCGGCCTTGATGGCGGCGATCATACCCTCCCTTTTCCTCCACGGAAAGGAAGAGTTCGCAGGCGGCATCGGCAAAGGCGGCGGTAAGCGATTCAATATAATAAGGTCGTACAGGGGGGTAGTACTTTTTCGAGGCTTGACTCTTCTTTGAGGATAATCTGCCGGTTACGGGCGATGCGACGTGAGAAGTCGTCCTGTAGTCGAGGTCGGGCAACGGCACGGTGATCAGGTCGGCACCCCAAATGGCGTGTTGCGGCCTGTTGAACAACAGGTTCACAAGGGATCGTAAATGGTCTTGTTCCAGTTGGCGGTGGTGACATGGATGTCATCCTGGCCCATTCCGGAGATACAGGCTTGACGTGTTCGTGATGCGGGCCCACAGCATGCGGGCGGCCCTCGGTTAGGAAATCTCCGGAAAGTAGTTGGATCCGGTGGCAAAAGCCGAAGCAATGCGCGAAGCAACCTGTCAGCCCTTTCCCGGTAAGAAGTAAGGTATTCGTTCCCGAGGCAAGGGCAAAAGCGGCTCCTGCACCAGGGTGGATCCGGAAGTTGTGGAAATATTGTCCGTTCATTAATCCCTCTGAACCCGGGCAGTTCTTTTTCAATGAGATCGATCAGTTCGATGGCTTCCAGCAGGTCTTCTTCCTGTGAATAATTGGAAATTTCCTTTCAGGAGCAGGTAGCTGATAGGATCGAAATCGATGCTTCCCTTCACTTTAGTGGCGTCGCTGCCCATTGCAGTCAGGCCTTCAGGCCGGAGACGAAGCGGATGTATGATCGGGAGGAATTTGAAATTGGGGCTGTTTTTGCGACATCAATGCCTTTGAGCATTGCGGCAATTTCCGATGGAGCAGCCGAAGGTTTTGCATTCAGCCCAAGCGCAGTAGCACCACGAGTCACGGCGTCGGTGGCCTGTGCCGTGGCAGTTTTCGATGTTGCTATTTTCAACTATCTGGCAGATTTCCAGTCGTTTTTATCGGCCGGGTGCCCCTCAGGTGAGGAACTCTACCCATAACGAGTCCATTGTTCCCTTCAGGTCCTCAGGGTCTTCAGCCCTGTAATAGTGCTGATGCCATCGGCTGTTTTTCCAGATGATTTTTTCGTAGTCGGCCCCTTAGGTCTTCAGTATTTTTAACTTCCCATGCTGAAGTCGCCACACCGGGAAATTCTGAAGAAATCCTTCGGCTTTGTTTGTATTTTCCGAATGATCGATCATGCGGTTGTATGGTATTGGGTTTAATAAAGCCTTTTACATTTCCTTATTTGTTGTCGCTTAGGCTAAAGCGGTACCAAGGTATAGGTTTTTTATCCTGCAAACGTTTTTTAGCTTATTTTGACCCGGTTCATTACAGCGGGATTTGCACTTTAAGATACATGTAAACTCAATATGAATATAGTAATCAGTGGTTCAACCGGTTTGGTCGGGCCGAAGCTAAGAAGACCTGATTAGGGCGGGGCACAAGGTCACAGGCATTGGCAGGCCGACTTTTCGGGACCGGAGGATGCGCTTAACACAAAGATTGGTCAGTCCGATGTGGTGATCAACCTTTCGGGCCGCGCCATTGTGGCCCGGTGGACCGAGTCGTATAAAAAGGAGATCATGGACTGACCGGGTTCGGACGACCAGGCGGCTGGTGAAGACCATGAAAAGCGCTCCCTAGCGGGGTTTATTTCATTCAACTTCGGCTGTGGGGATCTGAAGGAGAGGGATTCACCGAAAGCAATGCGCGGCCCGGGCATGATTTTCTGGCGGAAGTCTGCAAGGCGTGGGAAGCAGAAGCCATAAAGGCCAGGCCCCAGGCAAAAGTGGCGGTTTTCAGGCTGGGGTAGTGCTTCGGAAAGGGCGGTGCATTGCAGAAGATGCTCCCTGCTTTCGAGCTTGGGTTTGGGCGGACCGATCGCAGGAGGCAAACAGGGTTTTCGTGGATTCATATGGACGACGATCAACGCCTATCTTTTGTGATTGAAAAGCAGTTGGACGGCATTTTTTAACCTGTCGGCACCACAGACAACCGACAATGCCGGTTATACCATGGCGTTAGGGAAAGTCTTGCACCGGCCGGTGTTCTTTTCCATTCCTGCCTTTGGATTGCGCCTGGTATATGGCGAAGGGCCACAGCCCTCACTTCCGGGACAAGGCTATACCGGAGCACCTGCTGAATGAGGTTTCGTTTTAAGTTTCCGGAAATTGGAGGGCATTGAGCGATTTATTAAAGTAAGTAATGGGTTAAGGAGTTCACTGAATAACACGATACGATTAACAAAACCGCGCGAAATGTTCATAACAAATTACTACAATTTACGTGTTGTGCGATTACAAAAATAACATCTTGATAGTGTGGATGAAGTCAACGTCTGTTTCGACGCTCAACATGACATTGACTTCAAAAATACTTATTATCAGTGCTTTAAAGTTAACCGCACAGATGACAATTTCCTGTTTCAGGGAAAGTTGTACCACGTACTAAAAAACTTGAAATCTGAGAAATAAAATGGACAAAATTCAGAAAATAAAGAAAAGTATTGAGCCAATAATTTCTTTAACTGATGATGAATTATCAGCTTTCTGTCATGCTTTTGAATATAAGAGCTTAAAAAGAATGAGTTTTTCTTAAAGGAAGGTCAGGTTTGCGACTTTATTGGTTTGGTTAGTTATGGGGTTGTTATATATTTCAAAACCCTGGAAAATGGGGATGAAGTCACAATTCACTTTGCTTTTGAAGGTGACTGGGTTAATAATAATTTGAGCCGACTGAATAACTCTCCATCATCTATAAACATTAAAGCAATAGAGGATTCAGAGATGCTCGTTATTAAACAAAAAGACATAGCTGATTTATATCTTCAAATTCCAAAAATAGAAAGACTGGGGCGTATATTAACATTAAGCCGCATCCGAAAAGAATTATTCGATTAAAATAATTTGGTAACATTTGTGGAGCAATCAGTCTGATTCTCCGACCGACTTTTGTATCATAAATTTTAAAAACATTTTATGATATGAAAGCAAAATTCTTTTTGGTTGCAGCATTCATAATGATTGCAACATCAGTTCACGCACAGTCCGATTCAATCAAGGGTACATTTTTAAACCAATCCCCGTAACTACGAAGCAAAACAAGCATTCGAAGTTGAAAGCCTTTTTCCCGATGTTTATCACTGGTGGTTACCATTTGGGACTGGGTTATCGCTACAACAAATTCAGGTTTAGAGTGAGCGTGATCAACGGAGTTTTTCCTTGGATATAATATATGGCGAAATCTGGAAGTTTATTCCTTTTTGGAGCTGCACACTTTCGAAATTGAACAGGCAAGTACTGGTTTAAAAAGAGATATTCACAGTACCGATTTCGGTGGAGGAATCAGCTACCAGTTTTTCTTTGGCCGCCACATTTATCTTCAACCTGGCTTTCATATTTATCTGCGTGGCGATCATAGTGCCGATTTCAATGGTACTATTTATAATATTCCCAATGTTGACCTTGCCCCTGTTATTCGGATAGGATACCGTTTTTGGAGCATTTACTAAATAACTTTCCCAACTTTAAAAATAGACTAATGAAAAAATAGTTCTGTTAACAATACCAGCATTACCGGCAATGATAATAGTATCATTGCTTGTTGTACGAGCAAAGAGACAAATAATCCCCAGGAAGGAGACGGCCGTTTTATAGCGAAAAAGGAATTGGAAGCATACACCATACAGGCTTACCAGAAAGATGCACAAGATGAACTTGCTTCATGGATGCGGTTTTCGAACAAGGATGTAAACTCAAAACGCGATGGATTAACTCCGGCCGGAATGGGTATTAAAGGAATCGGTGGTTTTGTGGTACGCAATTTCATGAAACCCGAAGATTCAAAAAAGGAATCATTTGTGAAGTCCGGCGTAGAAAAAACCCAACAACAAGTCGAAAACTGTGGCGGATGGATTATCATTTCCACTGACAGGGAAGATGCAAGTGAATGGATAAATACAGGTCGGATATATGAACGCATGAACATTCAATGCCGTTCATTGAATCTGGGTTTCATCCGATGAACCAGATTATTGAGGTGCCACCTGTTTATCAGGAAGTTAATGATAAGGTGGTGCCGGGTCGGAAAATCAGGTTTGTTGCACGAATCGGATATGTGAATGAGTATCCGGCACCGGTAAGTAAACGCAGACCTGTAGAGAGTTTTACGACCTTTAAGTAATCCGCACAAACAATTAATCAACAAATCTCATGAATCAATTTTTGAAAAGAAACAGTAACATACTAATTTTAATAATGGTCATGACAACACTCACATCTTGTACATCTTCAAAAAAGATGTTTCAACTCAGGAAATCAGAAGAATTTGCTACACAGCCTCTGAAGGCTGAAAATACACTTATCAAAGAGGAAACCGCTCATTTGCCTGCCTGTGTGCAAAAATATCTGGAATATACCGGAGCGATAGGCAAAAGCAAACCCCAGAATGTGTGCATCGGATTTGATGCTGAGATGTATAGAAAACCTGGCGACAAACCCATGAAATCGCATTCTTTACAGTATAACTTTTATGGAAATTACTCCCGCTTGTTTCTGATGAAAGCAAGAAAATGGGCATTCCTTTTCGCGCACTGCATATTTACAAAAATGAGCAGGCAATCTTTCAGGTAAAGGTGGCAGAGATGTTTAAAGTGGTTGATCTTTCAGGAGAAGAACTTACAACGGCTGAAACGGTAACCCTGTTAAACGACATGTGTATTTTTGCTCCCGGATGTCTTGTTGATAAGCGATTGGTATGGAGTGAGATAGATTCGATGTCAACAAAAGTTACCCTTACCAACGGAAAGTATATTGTTTCGGCAATACTATACTTTAATGAATCGGGCGAATTAATCAATTTTATGTCCGACGACAGATCTGCATTGCAGGATGATGGCACAGTGAAAAAATTCGATGGACAACCCGGTTTCAAATTATAGAATTTGATGGAAGGAAAATTCCAACTGAAGGTAAAACAATATGGCATTATCCCGAAGGTGAATTTACTTACGGAGTTTTCACATTAAAGAGTATTGAGTATAATGTTTCAAATTAAAGATCTGTAAAATGAACATCACAGATACGCTTGCTGATAAAGCATATAAAAAATCATCATCTACTATTTTTCGGGAACCGGAAATTCCGCAAATGTGGCAAAATGGATGGCCTCGGTGTCGAAGGAATACCAGGTAGAATGTCAGCCTTTGAATATCGCTCAAATCGATAGGAAAGCATTGGCAGCGCCCGAACCCGATACGCTCATTATCTTTTTGTCTCCCATACACGGGTTCAATTACCCACCCATAATGCTGAACTTCATTATGCGGTTTCCAAAAGGGAAAAACAAGGTGGTACTGATGAACACCCGCGCCGGTATGCTGATTGGCAAATTTATTACTCCGGACTTACAGGCATTGCTTTTACCTTTCGGCTTTGATTTTGTTCCTGAAAGGGTTCACGATAAAGGCTATTCTGGCGTCGATATGCCCTCGAACTGGATTTCGGTTCACCCCGGACTTAACGATCGGACAGTGAAATTTCTGCACGAAAAGAACAAAGAGCGTGTGGAGAAATTCGCACATAAAATTATGCAGGGTAAAAGTCATTTTAAACATTTGATTGAAGTGTACGACATCCTTTTAGCTCCCATAGCACTTGGATACTATTTGGCTGGCAGGTTTTTCCTTGCCAAAACATATTATGCATCAGCCGATTGCGACAATTGCGGTTTGTGTATCAAAGCATGTCCGGTGAAAGGAGTTAAAATGATCGGAAACCGCCCATTCTGGACCTTCAACTGCGAAAGTTGCATGAAATGTATGAGCAATTGCCCCAAAAGCCATCGAAACCGGTCATGGATATATTTTCGCCGGTGTCCATGTTTTCCTCTCAGTTATTTGGTGTTGTTCTACAAATATTTCAATGCCTGGTTTTTCCCGATTGAAAATGCAATGCTGAAAATTGTTGTTGAATCAGTCCTCCTGGTTGCCTTTATCGGTATTTGGTACAGATTGGTTCATTGGCTGTTACGGTATAAAGTACCGGAGCGGTTAACCGTTTATACATCGCTCACGAAATATAAATGGTGGGGACGCCGGTATAAAGCTCTGAAAGCTGATTTTAGTATAAAAAGTGATTTTGATAAAACCAAAATGTAGTAAATGAGTCATGAAAACAATAAATATTTCGGCATTATTCTTCCTTTTCCTTTTAACAATGAATGCAACAGAATCGGCCCCGGCAATAGAAAACCTCTGAATCCATCATTTTAATGGTTCTTAGGCAGGTACTTTTGCTGCTGGTGAAAATGTTGGCGGTTCTGTTTTTGGGTAGTTCACTATCGGCAGATTGGATTCCTAATGGCAAGCAGGTCTGTCATACGGTCTTGAATCAGGCTTGCTTGGGGAAAAACAGGGCATTATCATTTATGTATTCCAGCAATTTTCCGCCTTGGCTGGTATCCCGGTTTAGCAAGGATTGATATTTTGTTTTGTTGAAGACCGGATGGGCATTTGAATATGGGATTCCAATTGGAAAAGAATCAAGTCCTAATGGGATAGTAGGCGGTCTTAATTTTGGGGCAGATATTATTTAACTCCATTGTTGGATGTTTACGGTGAGCTTGGATATACATATTATGGACTGGCCAGAAGCAGCAATCATCCTGAATATCCATTAGGTTATGGAAGCGGCAAAATCTATGCATCAATAGGGGTATCATTCAAATTTGGCAAGCATTAATAAAACAAAGGTTATATCAACTTCAATAAATTTTAAACCAAATGAATAACCAATTTCTAAATAGTGCTGAATCACAAACATCTTCCAATAAAGATTTAGTCTCTGCTTGCGGGTTGTATTGTGGTGCATGCGGATTATATCTGGCAACTCAGGAAAACGATACCGAAAAATTACTTCAATATGCCATTGTTTTAAACCAGTCGCTCGGCGAAACTTTTTGTGACGGCTGCGGGGCAGGCAGAAATTCAGCGCATTGCACGAAAATATGCCCGCTTATAAAATGCAAATCCGAAAAGGAAATTGAGTTTTGCGGAGCCTGCCCCGAGTTACCCTGCACAGAACTGAAAGATTTTCAGCCTGGAATGCCCCTTCGGGTTGAAATCCTGAAATCGCAAAGCCGGTTAATGGAAATCAGTTGGGAACAATGGCTTATTGAAATGAAGAGGATTACACTTGCCCGGAATGCAAGTTGGTAAACAGTTCCTACGATTTGGCCTGCCGCAGCTGTTGGCATGAGCCTTCCTGCAGATTTGCTGAACGCAATTTCAACCTCATTAAAAGCCACCTGGATTCAGACTAATCATGTCCGATTCGCACTCAACACATTTCCGCGCAAATTCTGCCAAAACAATTCAATTTGCATGGAATATAAAAACTATACTACTAAATCAGGATGGTTTTTTTCTATACAAGAAAATTTTATAAATCAACATCCCTGAAATAAAGTTTTGCAGGAATATTTCGGCCAGTGAAAACCAGATCAGTGTTTCTGGTAACATCCCGATGGTATAAATCATAGGTATTATCCCACCAAACAGGAACAGGATCGACCCTGTTTCAAAGATTTTCCGTTTGTTATCAGGCATGGCGTTTAATAAAAATGGCACTACCGTCAGGGTAATTAATACACCGCGGAATAAAATTATCTTTATAAGTACTGCTCCTTCAGGGATGTGAAGCCCGCTGACCCCTGACTCATAGAATGATTTCGTAAATAAATTATAGTTCAGCCAGCCCCACACATAATAGCTGACCATATAAACTGCTGCACCGGCCAGGATTTCAACTGCCAGCGACCTGTGGATATTTGCAACTGTTTCTGCTGTTGACGCAGAAAGTTTTTTGCGGAAGAGTAAAACTGCGGTGAACGAAAATGCAATGCTGATCAGTAGTTGCTGTACAAACACAGATACCAATACAGAACCAGTTATATAATCCGGTGTAAAAAGAGCGCCTTCGATGGCAACGGAAATATTGCTGAAGAAAAGGATAAAACCCAGGATCAGGAAAACAGACAATTTGCTCATTCTGTAATTGTTAATCAGATACAGGGCAAATGCAGAACCGATCAGTCCCGAAAGAATTAATTGAATAAAAGAAACCTGTTGGCTTACTTTGAGTTCCGGGAAATGCAAACCTATTGCCATTAAAATGCCTGATAAGACCATCACTTCTATGATGTACGCAAAAACAAGAATCAATGTTCCTGATAAAAGTTTAAATGTGTTTTTCATGATGTATTGGTTTTGGTTTGTAATTGAATTGGTTTTTCTGCAAAAGCGCACCTGGTCATAATTTGTACTTCCGTTGATAACTGCTTATGGCTTTTATCATATCATCTTTTTTTTCCAGGAAGGGCATATGCCCGACATCACTGTCCCACAGCATAATATCTGAAATTTAACCCCTTTGCAGTGTTCTGGTCCAACCATCCAATCATTTCTGCCATAAAAAACAGAACAGGTATCTTTCATTACTGGTTTCCTTTATTCTTAATATCCAACTGTCCTGTCAATTTTTATACCGCTTATTGCGCCGTCGTGATTTTTAATTTTTAATACCTGTATAGTATTTCAAGTTTAACTCCCAGAGAAATCAATGAAATTTGCAGGTTCTTGCCGTTGTAATGACCTAACTCATAACCAAATTCTAATATTGAGACAAACCCTTTTTCTTTTTCAAATCTTAATGGACTGAATTGCAAGCCTATTGAAAACAACGGATTTACAGGCCGCGAACCACCTTCCAATAAAAACTCTGTTCGGCTGGCAAAAATTGAGGATATCCCTAAATATCCTGCAGGAGCCCAAAATCCATTTTTCTTATATCCCACAGCTAATCTTAACGAAGCCGCATTCCCATTTACCCAATAAAGGTTTACATCCGTTTTTGCCAAGATATGTTCATTGATTCCAACGGATAATCCAATACCCGGACCAACGCCTGTGCTGGTAACATGTTTTGAAGAATAATACATTCCACCTAACTGAAAATAGGGTATAAAATTTACTTTCGTTTGAGCTTTCACAAAGATGTTAGAAAGCAAACATAAGGAAAGAATTAAATATATTTTTTTCATGGTTGTATTTCTGCTAAAATTGCTAAAGATGCTGCCACTATTTTGGTGTTCATTTTTAGAAAATCCTGATTTAGAGTCGAGGGTGTATCGGTTGGTTTATGATAGTTCGATTACGAAAATTAGCACCATCAGAAAAGAAAACAGCGGGCAAGCCCTTATACCAAAGTAATCCATGGTCACTCCTCATAAAAACAGAGGATAAAAAATAAACAGCGTCATTAGGTGCTAATATACCGAGTGGATTCCCGATTTTATTAATATGAGAAAAGGAAATTATCTTTTGCGTTAGTTCGACTGAGTTTTTATTTCCAACAACAAACAGAAAATTGCCTTTATCAGGGAAATCCATTCCCATTATATCTTTTTGGCTACCAGGCTCTTCGGATGAATAG
>JADJEQ010000042.1 GCA_016709025.1 Bacteroidales bacterium
GCTGCAGGAGCAACTTCGGGTTGCCTGTTTCCAGGTGTTTTGGTTACCCGCAGGTTCAGATCTGACGGGTTTGGCAGCGGAGAGAATCCAATCTGAGCGACAACAAACCACTACCTTGATGGAACTTCGCGGCCCGCCACCGTAATTTTATTCAATCGCCTAACCAGCGGCATTGATGGTAAAGGGTAGCTTTGTCAGAATCCACTTCGGCGATTTCGGCGTCTTTCTACGAAGTCACCGTCTTTCACCATCCAGCACAGCCAGTTCGTACTGAAAATCGATTCTCGCGGGCTGGGCACTTTAATTTCGATGATCATTACGGAATATTTTATTCAGTTTTGCTGGTTCAGAATATAAGACCACTCATGCGGGGCGCAGACCATTTACATACCAGGTTTTGCATTGGGGCAGTACACTCCCTGAAGGCTTTTTCAACGATTTTGCGTTGCCTTATCCCATGGAGCCTGTTAAGACCCGGTGGCCGGACTTCCGCTTTCCGGGCCTTGCCTGAACCAGAATATCGGTTTCATAAGTTGCGCAGAATAAATGAGCAGGCTCCCATGTTGGCAGGCTCCTCCTGCACCCATGCGTGCCGGGTTGCATTCGGATACTTCGCCAAGAACTGCTTTCACCTGCATTCTTTCGGGGAAAGGGTAGAGCTGTTCAATACGAACAATGGCTAAAACAGTTCCCCTTTGTTCTTTCTTAAAGCAACTCAAAATACAATTTGCCGCTGGTAAAGATAACCCGGTTTACCTGTGCAGGATCAACTTTATCGTATCAATCACTTCTGGAAACACTCCGCTCAATTCACTCCAGCGAGATACGAGCCGGATGGCTGGGAAGGCTCTTCGGTTAGTGAATACGATCAATGGCTTGCGGAAGGGCGTTTCAACTGCCTGCGCAACAAATGGAAAAAATTAGCGAAATTGGTACAATTAATTACCTGCATGTTATTCTCGGCACAAAGCGGTAAAATACTCAATGCGTCCGCTTGGTATTTTCCGGACCCTGACCTTCATAACCATGCGGCAGAAAAGAGCGCCGGGTCGCTCATCACCGCCATTTGTCCTCGGCGCTGCTCATGTATTGATCAATGATGATCTAGGCACCGTTGAAGAAATCACGCCGAACTAGGCTTCCCCAGATGGTAAGTGGTGCAGCGAAGCTAGGGGAATAACCGTAATCAAAACCAAGAACACCGTATTCTGAAAGCGGAGAATTGTAAATGTCAAAGGGAGCACAGTCTGGCTTTATGTTTTTGAGTGGTGTGTATTTTTCACTCTGAATCTTCGATAGTAAGCACTGCATGACGGTGTGAAGGTTCCCCTTTGTGAATCCTGGCCGCTGAGCCTTGCGAGATTCCTTCGTTGGGCAACAGTGTGCGTAAGCGAGCGGCTCTCCCATCGCCCAGTCAGTTTTCCGCCTGGTTGAATCGCTGGCTTTGCGATCCTGCATCAGCTTGATAAGCTTCCGGTTAAATGCCTTATCAGCAGGAAGGTCTGTTATTTTGTTGGCGATTCCGGTAAGTGGCACTGAGGGATTAACTCCGGTTTCGGGAGAACGTTCAAAATCAGCACTGACGGCCACGGATGATATTGCTCCATGTCGGGCCGAGAAAGGTGTGACGCTTTGATTTTTCACTCAGGTTGGGCTTGGCGAGGTGCTCTTCGAGAATGGAGAGCAACTTCTTTCTCCATCCTGTCGGCATCTTCAGGGGTGATGGGAGCTTCCCCGATCAGCTTCTCAACGTACAATTGCCTGACATCCGGATGATTCTCGTTTTTTGTATAAAACAAGGTTGCATGACAAACGGGACTTGTCTCCTCGTTGTAACCATAACGGCGATAGCCTAACGGAGTCAATAAAGACGTCTTTATCAAATTTCTCGCGGTATTCCATGGCCCAGTTCGATGGCATAAACCACTACCTCGGCATCATCGGCATTTCCATGGAAAATTGGAACTGTGGTTTTGCAAGCATCTGCAGTAGACGCTGGCTTCTAGCATCCGGGTAGTTGGTGGTGAAGCCTATCTGGTTGTTGACCGCAAGGTGAATGCGTTCCACGCCGGTTCGGTAGCCTTCGAGTTCCGACATCTGGATGAGTTAATGAACAACGCCCCGCACGGCAATGGGAAAGCATCGCCATGGATCAATACCGGAACTGCTTTGTCGGTGTTGCCGTTGAATTGCCGGTCAATTCTGGCGCATTAATTCCACTAAACCGAGGTCCGACCGTTTCGAGGTGTGATGGGTTGGGTGCCAGGGTAAGATTAATAGATTTGCCTGAATGGGTTGGCCGTGAAAATGTGGCGCCAAGATGGTATTTCACATCCCCGAGAACAAATTCGTCGTCAAATTCCTTATTGGAGAATTCATTGAATATATATCCCGATAGAAGCCGCCCATAATATTGCCGAGGCATTCAACCGTCCGCGGTAGGGCATCCCGATCAGGAATTCCTCTGCGCCAAGGGCGGCTCCTTTCTCAATCACCGCCGTCGAGCGCCAGGATTAACGATTCTCCGCCTTCGAGCGAAAAGCGTTTTGTCCGGGAAACGGCGGCCAGAAATTTTTCAAAAATACCGACTCACTAAGCTTACGCGGGATGGTCATTTTGAATGACTTGCTGTATTTTTGGCTCGTTTTTTTTTGCGATTCCATCCGGTTGCAGAGCCAGTGATAAATGGTTTCGTTCCGGATGTAAGCCAAGTCCCGCCCAATCGACTGGCAGTACGTTTGCTGCAGGTGGTCGATGATCTTTGAAGAAAAGGACGGGCCCAATACCAATTTCGTTTCCTGCATGAAATACCCTTGTTCAGATCATCTTTGGTCAGCCCAAAGTTCTCAATGTCGGGCGTCGGACTGTACTTTCTGCGGGTGCGGACAGGATGGTCAGTGTGAACCGATGTCCCCGCTGACTGACGGTAACTCACGTGATAAGGTTTATAACTTTGAATTCTGGAAGGAACTGTAAGTTCTTCGTTTTTAGTTCATAGTTTTTACAGGCAAACTCAAACCTTCAAAACCGTTGCCAACCCGCTTCCACTTTAGAAGGGTCTTCAAAGGTATTGGTTGTAGAGATGCACGATAAAATCGCTCCCCACGTTCGACAGGTAAAGAGAATTTATCCAGTTTCAATTGGTTGGTTGAAGCGCAGTTGTTGCAAATAGTTCAAAGGCAGGTTATTCCGAACCTGCACTAACAAGCAATCATAAAATAATAAAGTTTCCGCTTTGTTGGATGATAAAAAGCCCCGCTGAATGCGGAGCTTAAATCGACCCACAAGCATTGCTGCCTATGCAAATTAGTTAGCTTCAACCGGGCAAACATCGGCACATGAACCACAGTCATTGAAAACATCCGGATCAATTTTATAGATATCTCCTTCTGAAATCGCGTCAACGGGACATTCATCAATGCCCAGGTGCCGCAAGCTGTATGATCATCTGAAATTACGTGGCCATGGCTATTTTGTTTGATTAATATGTTTAAAGTATCCAATCTTCTCGCTGCACCAAATATATACCATATTCTGCAAATATTCGTCTTATTCTTTATTTTTAAACGTGGTCTAAATAAGGGTTGTTTCGGGATGAGGATAAATTATTAAAAACTAATGATGCCTGCATATAGAAATAAATACAACAATCAGTTGCCAGACAACAAATATTTCCTGTCAACCCATGTTTTGGTAGTGGTTAAAAATTAACTTTGCCACCTGAAGTAAATCAACCTCCTAATAATCATAGGTAAAAACAAAAAGTAATGTCATTCAGCGCGACAGAAGTTGTCGTAAAGTTTGTGGGAGACTCAGGCGATGGTATGCAACCCTCAGGCACCTTGTTCTCGGACACTGCTGCCCTTACGGGTAGCGCCAGCCACAGCTACTGTTTCCCGATTATCCCGCTGAAATCAGGGCGCCGCAAAATACCATCGCGAGGTGTTTCCGGATTTCAGGTTCATGTTCAGTGCAAAGAAGATTGAAACCACCATTGACCTGTGCGACGTGCTGGTTGCTATGAATCCTGCCTCACTCAAATCATGAATCTTAAATGGGCAAAACTGGAGCTACCATCATTACCGATGAAGATGCGTATGACGAATCCGCACTGAAAAGTCGGAAGCTATGCAGGAAATCCGCTTGAAAACGACGTTTTCGGCTGCTAACCTCGTTAAAGCCCCGATTACTACCCTTACCCGGGCAGTTGGTGAGGACCTTGCTGGTAATATAACAAAACATACCCAGCTGACCGGAGCAAGAATATATTTGCTTTGGGAATGGTTTACCATCTTTTTGGATGGAGTTTCGATAGTACATTCATTTCTTTAGTAAAAAGTTTAAAATAAACCGGAGATTGTTGCTCTTAACAAGGCTGCACTCGAAGCTGGTTATAATTATACCGAAACAGTAGAAGCCTGGCTTCAGTGTACCAGGTTTCAAAGGCTCAGATGGAACCAGGCCGGTACCGCAATATTACCCCGGAAATATTGCCACTGCGAGGGTTTTCTGGCGGCATCAGAGCGTTCCAGGAGACCTTTGTTTCTGGGTTCATATCCTATCACACCGGCTACCAGAAATCCTGATCGAACTTATCGAAGTACAAATCGCTGGGAGCAAAAGTGTTTCAGGCCGAAGACGAGATTGCCGGTGTCTGTTCAGCGATAGGCACAAGTTACAGCCGGTTCATTAGCTCTCACTACGACCTCTGGCCTGGTTTTTCGTCTGAAAAGTGAGGCCCCATCTGGACCCGGCAGTATTGACCGAACTTCCTCTTGGTTATTGTAAATGTTCAGCGTAGGTCCGTCCAAGTACGGGTTTACCTACCAAAGCGGAACAAAGTGACCTTGATCGGGCGTTATTCGGACGAACGAGGCACCTCCGGTGGTGGTCTTGCCACTTCCTCTGCCGAATAGCTTTCCACTTTGCTTACAAGGCGGCTAAAATAGCTTTGGAACATATGACACCGGTAATTTTACTTACTGATGGCTACCTGAGTAACGGTTCGCAGTTATTTCACGCATCCCAAAAGTAGTGGATCTACCTTCCATTACTCCGCCTATTGCCGAAGCTAACGATAAGGACTACAAGCCTTACAAACGCGATCCTGAGACTCTGTCGCGTAAATGGGGCAATCCCTGGAACCAGAAGGACTACGTCACAGGGTAGGAGGATTGAGAAGAAGATGTTTCAGGTAATGTTTTAACTGACCCTGCTCAATCACCAGTAAATGACAGATTTGCGCGAAGCAAAAGTTCAGAAAGTGGCAAATTACATGTTCCCGGGCAGGGAAATTAACGGCCAAAAGCCCAGGGGACGTTGCTTGAAGAGCTGAGGAGGTACGCTGGAACCGTATGGAGCAGTGGAAGAACTACAGAAACAAGGTAAAAAAATCAAACATGCACACTTTAACTATATTATGCCATGCCAAAAAACACACCTGAAGTGTTGAAGGGGTTCAAAAAATTCTGGTTTGTAGACTTAATAGCTGGGCAGTTTGTGAACTACCTGAAGATGACACAACCTGCTTCATGATTACCAGGCAGTTCAATAAGTTATGGGCTGCCCGTTTACCGTCGCCAGATCGGCCAGGTTCTAAGTTTAACGGAAATTGTTGAGGAGAAAGATTAGTCTGAATTTCAACAGACCTAATTTAACCATGGGGAAGTTCGTTTCAATGGGTACTTATCAAGTAAGATTTCGTAAGCGACCAGATGGTAAATGGTGCCGGGTTGTGGTGTCACGCCCATACTTGCCGCCGTGGCTAACGTATTTCCGAAAATAGGATACCCTAAGGAGAATTCATGTTGGTCTCCGGAATCGGATGCTCCTCAAGGTTTCCGTATTACGTAAGTACGTACGGTATTCATGGCATTCACGGACGTGCCGAACCCATCGCGTCGGGTATCAAAATTGCAAGTCCGAACCTCAGTGTTTGGATAGTAACTGGCGACGGTGACTCAATGCCCATCGGGGTAACCATTTTATCCATATTATCCGCCGTAACATCGATGTGAATATTATGTTGTTTAACAATCAGATTTGGTCTTACAAAAGGCCAATGTTCTCCGACCACACCCATAGGAAGTATTACCAAAACTTCTCCCCAAGGAACCATTGAGCATCCGTTCAATCCGGGTGAACTGGTACTCGGGCGCAGAGTACTTTCTTTGCACGCTCAGTAGATACCAACGTCAGGTTGATGACAGAAGTAATGTTTGAAGCGGCCCGGCACGATGGAACTTCAGTAGTTGAAATTTTACAGAACTGCATCATTTTCGCCGATAAAACCCCATGCCGTTACAAATAAGGAGGTTCGTGATGGTGCGTCAGATACAACTGAGAAATGGGGAACCTCTGATCTTTGGAAGAAATCAAGGATCAAAGGTATCCGTTTAACGGAACACGACTGGGTAACCATAGGCGAAAATGGAATCACAGAAGACGATCTTCTCGTTCACGATTCATATCAGCAGGATCGGGATTGCACCTGATGCTGGCCAAAATGGCTTATCCGCATTTTCCGGTAGCCTGGGTGTAATCCGCGCTGCCATGTATCCAACCTACGATGATATGGTGGAAGAGCAAATTTCTTATGCCAAGGTCAATTCAAAATTAAAAATGTTGACGTTTGTTAAACTGCGGCGATACAGGAGATTAAATAAATTCCGGCTATGTCACTCAAAAACAGGCCTGCTTTCTTCGTTGAAGGCAGGCCTGTTTTATTATGATAAGTATATTGTTATCCCACCACTTCCGGGTTTCTCTACGTAAAGCTGCTATGAGTAGTGACCGACTGATAATCACTTCATTGTCAAGTTACCTGAAAGCAGTTTAAAGTCAATCACGTGCAAATTGTGCCTGAACCTGTTTCAGACTCTGTTTACCAGATAAGTTTGCTTTAATAAGTCTGATTTATTCAGCGTGCTACTTTCTTTCAAAATTAGTGTTGATGGAATATCAGACAGCCAGAGACTTTTACGAGTCCACTAATTAACAACTTTCAATACTCACAATCGTAGTTTTTGACCACTTAGAAACTCTTTGTCTAAAATCTTTTCTTTAAGAACATTGATATGGTTAGAGGCGCTTTTGTTCAGTAGCTTTCTGATTTTTTTCTCTTTTAATTCAGGATTGTTTTGATTTTTCCTGAAACATCCGTCATTATAATTGTGATTCTGAGTTGTTTATGAGTTTTGGGCAAATTGAATTAAAAGTGTCAAACTCCGAAAAATGAAGATAAAAACTGTTTCAGCACTCAAAAATTCTTGTCTATAAGAACACCTACCGGCACTTTGCTTTTGTTTAAAATATTCCGGGTTCTTTCATCGAATGGAGAGTTTTCAAACAGACTTTCACTACCTGTGCCAGTTGAGTAATTTTTCAGGATTGATAAATCGGGTAGTAAAGCCTAATATTTTCCCGAACAGACTTCCTTCAAAAAATAGGTGCCCTATACCGATAAGTAGTAAATCATAATCACCTGTGTTGGCAACTCCCTTGATTTCACAATTCAATGTCATTAGATACTTTAAACAACAGTGGTAATTTCCTGATATAAGTTTTCCGATTCTTCAATGACCGGAGCAAAACTATCTTTTTCGTATTCCGCTATATTGTCGTGATGCAATTCATTTGTAGGTGAAAGGTGCATTGCAGTTATAGCAGCATTTCCATTGAGCTTTCTTATAAAACTATGACTAATCTCAAAAGTGATTTGCCACGTTGAGGATTAGCGAATGGGAGCAACACCTTATACTTGTTAATTTGACTAATTTCCTGCAGTTTTTTCTTATTTTGTCTTGAAAGCCCAATTAATTAAATCAAAGCGGGACCTGTCATAAAAGTGATTACTAAGGCCATTATCACCATAATAGTAAAAATCTAAGGTGTCAAAACGCCAAGGTCATAGCCTATATTCAGTACCACCAACTCCATCAAGCCTCCTTGTTCATCAATGCTCCGATGGTCAAACTATCTTTCCAGGTTTGCCCGACAAATTTGGCTATGGCACTACCGATAGAAATTTCCCGATTACTGCTAGGATAATAAGTTAAACCTATAACTTTCCACAGATACGGATCGTTGAGCAGTCCGATTTCTATTTCACCAACCCTGTGAAAACAAAGAATAGAGGAAGTAAATGAAACCAGTACCACGTCTTCTACCTTTTCGGTAAATATATTTCTGAACTTAACGTTATCCGGCATTGGGCCACCTGCCGCCGTGCTCCAAAAAGTACGTAGATGCAGAAGCCTTCCAATAAACATAAGATGAAATTATTAATGTCAAAAGAAAATTGCTACAATTGGTTTGTAAAACTTTCTTTGGTGTAATGCAAGTTCCAGTTCAGGTTAAAAATGGGCGAACCACTTTAATCATCATCAATACATAAATAACGGCCAAAGCAATAATAAACAATGCGCTCACAAATAGACCTGCTTACAATAGCAATCACCGCAGCCAATAAACTCCATGCGGTTATATCGTCAGCAGCAGCACAGGTGATTACAACTGTTTCCACTAATGTCTGTTTGTGCAGCCCCCTTTCCTGAACAATTCTTGCCAAAACAAGAGAGGCAGTTATACTCGGTGCAATTCTAAAAGAAAGCGCAAACGAAATGAATTGGACACCTGTTTGGAGCAAATGAGCAGTGATATATAAAATATAAGCAAGCCCATCCCCAGGGAAAAAGGAATAATGATACTTGCATGGCTTATCTGAACCGCGTCATGGGCTTTGCTTTTAAGGACTTTTAGGTCTAATTCCATCCCAATGATGAACATAAATAGAATCAAACCTATTTGACTCAAAAGTATAAATTCCCAATGAAAGTAGTAAAACAGCGTTGCGGAAAATTCAGAAATACATCCCAATTAGAGATAGGACCTAAAACAATACCTGCAATAATTTCACCGATAACAGTTGGCTGGCCAATCTTTTGCAAATCCACCCGAAAAACCTTGCTACTAAAATTATGGTAACAATTTGTGCCAACAGGATAGCCAATGGGTGTATTCTAAATTATGGACAAGCAGATCGGAGCTCTCGCCATTTGTGTTTCTTTCTGTTTCAGGAATTTTTATATTTCTTCCTTGTTCTAATTTAGCCCCAAACGTACAATCAATACATCAATGCGGTAAAACCGCCGATAACGCCAACATAAAAATGCGATTTCTAAACTTTTGCATGTCGTTTATTTTGTTTGTCACGTAAACCTAACCAAAACATATGGGCCATCTGCCATTTTCCGTTGATGCTTTTACAAGGCCGTATGGTCAGATTTGAATAGTCAAATTTTATAACGGTAGGTGAATCCATACCAATTCTTTGTCTCCTGCCTTCAAACATGATTGCATTACATTCAATTAAAATGGTTTAATGTTTTTCAATTTATTGTACCCCGCTCTGTACTGATTCATAATTGTTTTGAACAATTCGCCGCTTGATGGTGGTGTAAGAACAATAGCATCTGCTCCTGAATCGATTGATAATTCCGACACTATCGATAGTTTTGCCACCCTTGGCGGGTATTGAATAACAAGGTGCAGCATAGTTTTATGTATTCAATAAGTGAAGCAGTTTCGGAAACCACCTGTTACATGGAAAATATCTACTCGGCGTTTACTCTGTCACGGAAAGAAAATTCCTTGACGGATACACTTGAGACCAGTGGAATATTTACTTTTTGCGTTTTATTGCTTCAATGTACTTGTTCTTATAGGGCTGATTCACAATGATGGCAGCAACCAACATCTCCATCGGCTGAAATTGCCATTTCAATGGAAACCCTTCAGCAACTGTCATGCCACCACCTACACCACAAATTACAGGTTTCTCTGAGAATTCAATTAAGGCTTTCATTATACTTTAGAAGGGTAAAAAGGATAAACTGCTAAAACAGCATCAGCGTCACTGTTTTAAATCAAAGCCATATCTATGGAAAATATCAAGGATTTGATTGTCGAATAAGCTAGTGATATTCCATTACACATCTTTTAGCAATCAATAAAGATTTATACTTGATTTTTTTCGATTTCAATTTGATATCGAAAAGAGAATAAGAAAAGAGTTGTTTTCCTCCTTACCGATTCCCAAAATAGATTTTATTTTGATATCTTGCATTCATGGTAATTTAGAAATACCATACAAAGATGCAGATTTATCAAAGGTAAAACTTTGACTGTGAATCGGCTAATGAAATGTAACAAGACAGAAAGAAGTATATAACAAATCAGATTTTTAGCCTTGCAGACGGTTCTTAATTTTTCGGTAAAGAGAGAGTTTGATATTTTACCATGGTCTGAAATAATATTTGATGTGATTTTCATCCGATGAAAAAGACCTGAACTGCCTTGATAGAAAGGATTTGCTTTTTGTTACTCTGCAAAATCAATTGCCAGGGATTAATTCGGTCGCTTGTCAAATGTTATATTTTCAGAACGAATTCTTCACCGTCAAATAATCGGGCGACCTTATCCGACTATCATTTCACTTGTTTTTATGTAGGCAATCTTGTCTGAAGCAAAATGGCTTTCCTTTATTGGTGTTTGATTGTATGAATGTCTTAGGTTTTGGATTGTAAGTATTACCAATATGGTTTTTGCTTTTATAATTGCTTGTATTAATGGGTCAATTTTATAGGTTTTCTAATATAATCCAATGCGTTAATATCAAAACTTCTGCCATATTCTTTATAGCGGTTGCAAAATACCGTGAGTTTTCCATTTAATAAAATTGGCGATTTGTAATCCATTCAATTCAGGCATTTTCAATGTCAATTATGCAAGAAGTCATAATCCAGGTTGGATCAGCTTCATTCAAAAATTTATTGGGTTGTCAAATGCCTTAACAACTTCCAAATCAGGAAGTTGTTCATTGACTTTTTCAGATAAAGTAAGTCCTGGTAACTCGTCATCGAGCAGCAAGCGTTTTAGCTTTGTGTTCAGAAGTAGGTTTATTTTTAAATGAGCTATATAAATATCTCCTTCCGTAAAAAACGGTCAGGTTTGAAATTGTCGGAATAAATGATTTTCAAACGCTGTTCCATAGTCTCTCTATGCAAAGCCACCTTTTTCTTTTTCATTGGTTTTGGATTTGACATTTTGGCCACAGTTAATGAAAAAAACACTGTTTAAATTCAAATGTAACTGATATAAATGAATCAAAACACAGCAAATCAGCGTGTTTGTCCGCATTTTCAATTAAATCTATAGAGATCCAGAGGAGCTAATAGTCATTGTTCAAATAATATGGCTCCAATTCATTAATTTTGTCTTTACTTTCAACTCAAATGAGGGACTGACCTTGAATTTTGTTTATTTCAATCAATTTCAAAAGCAAACTCAATTTCTTCTTTTGGCATTACATATTCGTTTTTTGGCTTTCATACAATACATAGTCCAACACGTTGTTTAGTTGTCTAATGAATAATACGTCTGATAAGCGTGAAGTTATTAGCAGGAGTTAAGAATGTTTTGAAAAGATGCGGATTAAGTCTAGATTCGAGCGACTGCAATTCAAGTTTATGGATTTTACTTTCTAGTACCCGGGACTTGGCGCTGGATACCTTTCGTTTCGTCTCTGATTTGGTGAGTCTGAAAACAGGTAGGCAATGGTTTAAAGGAAAATAATCCCAATTCTAATTAATGAGATGAAAGCTTCGTTTGACATTTCTATTATGCTGTTCGATTTCACTTTCAAAGTTAATTTGTTAAGTCAGCTTTTAGTCCGGAGTGAATACAGCAACAACAGCAGGAGTCGTAATGATCCCACATCACCCCGGAGCCCCGATCAGCCCCTGGATGATTTCCCTTCCGAGTAAAAGTAATTCTCAGCTTCTTCCCTTGACTTCAATCCATGGCTCACGGAATATTCAATCACGTTTCTGAAATAGTCAGGGTAATCAACGTGAGGTGATTACCTGGGTGAGGGACTCGAACCATTACGATGGCAGTAATGATCAACCCGCTGATAAAACCTGCTTGTAGCTCATTATTCCGTTGTAATCCCTTTTCGCTTGCCCAACCAACGCCAGAACAATACCAGAATGGCGGGAATGGCAATAAATTAGTAAAACCGGATGCTTGTCGATGTGGGTGTCGTGGAGCCCTGCCAATCCCAACTCAAGTATCATCCATACAGTCATGGCCACAAAGATCAGGGCCCATTTAAACTCCTATATGGTAATTTTTTCATATTGATTTTGATTATCATGGCTTTTTCCCAGGCTGCTTTAATCAGCTTAATACTTCGGGTATAATATAAAACTACCATCAACAATACTGATTTTGTGTGAACACATGGAATTTGCCGTTATGATGACTTCAGGCTTTTGGATGCTTCTGCCCTTTTGCATTGAGGCCGATTTCGAACCTTGTTTAGTGACAGGGTGCAAAATGGCAAACTGTCTTTTCGTTGGTACCCCCTACGTAAGCGTTTTTCGGTACGATCTCACATCGTTGCCAAGTGCTGTAATATGTTTCATCGACAGCTTATCATGGCTAAAGGCTTGAAGTGCTCTTTACCCATATGCACTGATTCTCAATCAGTCATTCCTGGTCGCTTGCTGAACCGGCATCTGACTTTCTTGATTTAAGAGCCACCAGGTTGGCAAATCCGTGGCCGAATCCATGTTCTGATTTCAGAAAACTGATAATCTCACCATGTTTGGCTAAGTTTTTACCATTTGGTTCAACCCGGTGGTCCAGGGTTTTGCTGTGTTTTTGAACAGGTTATCAATCATCGTTTTTCAGCGGGATCCATATGGAGATTGTTCGTCGTTTGAAGTGACATGAAGGTTTATAGATTAAGCATTACAGTTCATTTTAACCGTCATTTTTCTTAGAAATATTCGAGTGAAGGGATGTAGCAGAGGTTAAAACTCCCCGATTCAGCTATATGTAGTCGTTTTACCGGCTTAGCAGCGAAGTAATTACAATTATTATAAAAATGAAAAGCATAGCTAATAATTACTCTCCTCCTGTTAACCTGATAGACAGCCAGATTTTCACGATGGAGAAATACCTTTGCTGAGAAACCTCATCAACACACCTAGTTTACCAGTCTATTTGAAGTCAGAGCTTTCTGATTCAGCTCTTCCGTATTTCTGGCTGTTCTTCTGTGAACGCACCAGCCTGATTGAGGCTTGATCTATAATGTGTTGGTTTCCTGCAATGAGTGCTCCTGTGGGTGGGACAGACATAATTGTTTTTAGGGATGATGCAAAATGTAAATATTGATGGGTGTAAACAATAGAATTGACAATTTTGTCATTTTAACAAAATTGTGATTTTTATTCTTAAGCAATGAATGCAAGAAAAGGTGAACAATATGTTACCAGCCGGAGGTAAACATTGCATTTATCTACAAGCAAGTTTTTCATTTCATCGCTGTCCCAGGCATGGTCGTTTCATATCCGGTCCATGACGAGAGTCGTTGTTAAGTAACTCTTCCTCCATCTCTATCTGCTTGCGCGATGCAGAAATGTGAAGAGTTCTCTGATCATGGGTAAGTTTGTGCAATTCATGCATGCGGCTTCATCATAAATGATAAATTGCTGTGCACAGCCCTGTGCAGGAATGAGCCCTGTATCCATTTTTCAGCACATCACCACATTCTTACTGAAGTGTCCGAATGCTCGCAGTTAAGGGTTTTAATATTTCGGAGTTTCATGGGTTCTAAACGTCGAACCGGTTTTTGGCCTGATCATCAGTTCAAGATTCAGAAATGTTTCACAGACGGTTTCCGAAAAGCGGTTTAAGGTTGGTTTTTCAGGCTTGAGTCGATGGCTGATACCAGGGGATATGGGCATCTGCTGCTCCGGCTGATTCAAGTAAGTCCTGACGGGTAGCATCACCATAAAAAACCGAATCCCAATTTTCGCGACAATTCTACGGTCGGAATCGTGATCGAGAATGGTCGCATTCACCCCCGTTGGCCCTGAGAAACTGCAGTGTGCTGCCGAAATGTGGCCCGGCGTGTTGCGGTGTTTTCGTCGATGGCGTCGGCGGGTTGATCGTCATTCTCCTTAACTCCAAAGCGTGGAAGCACCAGTTTTTCGGTGACAAGCACGTAATCAGTGGGGTCATGGCCATGCTGATGGCAGTCGCAGACATGATGGAGTCCGGTCTGTTGACATCAAGGATCCAATTGTCCTATAAACGCAAGGGGTTACAAAGGCAAATTCACCTACCTGGGCCAATCCCAGCGACATGATCAGGTTCTGATCAGCCGACATTTTCAGATACCCGGCCTACTGAAAAACAAGATCAATGCTTGACAAATATTATTCTAAAGTCAGGCCAATATTTGTAAGCGGGTTTCCTGCAATCAGGTTGAAGTTGATGGAAGCCCCTACCGCCATAAAAAACAGGCCTAGCAGCAACTTTGAAAGGCTCAAGGTCCGATTCCAGTTCATGTCTGAAGGAACTGTTTGCCAGATAACCCCGGCGAGAAAGGTTCCCAGGGCAGGGCTGAGTCCTACCAGGGCCGTAAGAAAAGCAATGACGTCAACAATCAGAAGAGCCGAGGCGGTAACAATTCCCTGATCCGGGTTTGTGCTTCTAGCCTGAGCAATTGGGGAACCAGCAAATCTACCGAGGGCCACCACTGCTACAATTGAACCCAGGGGGCATTGCCCGTGCCCAGGCGGCATCCACTCTAAAAGAGTTGGTTCCTTCTTTCCCTGGCTCTGCGGAGGCAGAAAGGCCAGCAGAGGCAGGATGGCAAGAATGGGAATTACAGCAATATCCTGGAAAGCGACACCGAAAAACTGTTCTCCCTGAGCGCTTCCCAATTGGTTTCTCTTTGAGCGATTGCGCGCAATGGCTGTTGATGACATGGCCGCGACATACCAATAGCCAGCGAACCCTGCCAGTGCATGCCCAATGCAAAGTGCCAGCCTAGACAACTCTGTCGTGATGAACACTTGAGTAATCCGGTCCCAGAATGGTTTGCGGAGTTTCCAGAGTTTGGAAGGGATCCAGTTCAAGCCCCACCAGAAAGAGCATCATCACCACGCCGAATTCGGCAAAAGTGCTAATGTCCTCGCCTTCATCACCAATAAATCCGAGCAGGAAAGGTCCGATCAATATCCCACTATCAGGAAACCCAGCACAGATCCAGCCCAGCCGTTTTGCCAGCGGCACACAAACGATGGCCGCGCCCATGTATACTGATGCCTGAAGTAGAAATTCACTTCCCAATTGTAATGATTTGTTGAAAAACATTCCAGCACCCTGGCACTCGACAATTCCAAATCATTGGATTCATCAGCCAGAAACTTCAGGAGACGTCCATAGGAATCAGCATGTTGCTGAAGCTCTTCTTGGTTGATCCGGTGTGTCCCCTGGACGCAAAGGGTGGCAGGTAATTCATTTTGCAGAGATAGGCTGTTTGATCAAAGGGGGCAAGCAACTGATTCACCGTAAAACGGTTTCGGCCATTGGCCAGGTAAGCGCCGCGGGCCCCGCCGGTGGTGATAACATTGAAAATGAATTTGCCGGATAGTTTATCTCCCAAAGGCCCGTAAGCCCAGTTAAATTCAAGAACCAGATCAATCCATTGCTTCAGAAGAGGAGGACAGCTATACCAGTAAAACGGATGATGCCAAACTACAACATCATGGCTCAATAAAAGGTTCTTTTCATGGCTGATGTCAATGTTAAAATCAGGATAATACTCGTAGAGGTCATGAAAAGTAATGTTAGGAACTTCGCGGGCAACTTTTACCAATGCCCGGTTCACCACTGAGTGTTCGAAGCGCGGATGTGCAAACAGGATAAGGATCTTTCGCATTTTCTGCAATGTCTTTTAAATCAATAGTCCGGTAATTTTAAGAATTACGCCAGTCTGCCTGAGCATTCAGGTAGGCCTTTCTGCGTGTTGCAAACAGGAAGGCAAGCCAGCCTGCCGGCTGGCAGGGACGCGACGTATAGTGTTGATTATAATTGTGTTGAAATTACCCATCCTATTGCCTGGCCATCAACCATTAGATATCAATTAGAAATTAGAAATTCATCTTTCATTTACCCCTTAAAATTCACATCGTAATGGCTACCGTCGCAAAACGGGCTGTTGGTGGTGTGTCCGCACCGGCAGAAGGAGCTAACATTGTTGATAATTCCTTCAGAACCATCTGCATAGCGGATGTTGCAATCCCCACGGAGAATCATCGGACCACCGGGCATGATATCTATCCTGACTGACGGGCTTGATTTGGTTTCTGCCGGTTTCTCCTGTTCTTCCTGCTCATTCATAAAGTAACTCAATGCTCTGACGGACATCTGCTTACTAAATCGATGATCTCTTCGGCTGAGCGCCATTGGCATCAACCAGGGTCTTTCGACGGATCAAATACCTGCGGCAGGCCTTTGAAGCATATAGTTGAATGAATGCATTTATGGGGCTGCCATTTTACAGTAACTTCCCCGTTGCTGTAGTGCTTGATTATTTGTTTGTCCATTTTAAAATTTAAAAACCTATTGATAAGCAACATCCTGATTTCCTGTACCTTGTCGAATGTTGCTTTCACAAACGGGCATAAGGGTAATATTTTCAGGTTGCGCATACGCGCCAGTTCTACAATCCGGTCGAGCAGTTTTCGCCCGATGCCCTGCCCTTTGAGGGAATCGTCAACCATGGTATGGTCAACAATGATGTAACCTTCGCCGCCTTCTACCCAGGTCATCTCGGCGAGGTTACCACGCCCCTCATTGATATAAACGATGCCCTTGCTTCCTGATTCAGTAAGTTTTATTTCCATAATTCCAGGTTTATCAGCTTTTCAGTAAATTAACATCAGAAATGGATTTTTGTTGATATCAGGTTTCGGAAACCCTGACAGTCCAATAGCTATGAAATATGCATTCAACGAAATTACATATGAACATATTCTGACAACCGGTTGTTTTTAATTCAATTTCCTGAACACAACAGCCTTAAGAACCAGCCCGTGACGACATGATTCCATGTGGACTTCGTGTTTTTTTATAGGTCTGTCAATGAATAAAGTAACTCAACCAAAATGGTAGATTTACCCGGCCCGGACTACTCAGAACGCTCCCTCCTTATTGCTTTTACTTCCATTTCTGAATTTAAACAAAACGTCTCCCATGGAAAGAAATAAGCCTAAACTTTATGCTGCCTTACTTTTTTGTTTGGCACTTCTTTTCAATCAACCGGCAGTTTGTCAGCAGGAGGCCGACAGCCTGACTGCCCTGCTGAAAAAACATAAGGTTAGTGATTCTGCGCGTGCAAACTTACTGGTAAGCCTTGCTGAAAAAATCCGCCTGTCAGATCCGGCACAGAGTATTGCCTATGCAGCAGAACTTGAAAGAATGATTCTTTCGAAACCCGACGGGAATTACAAATCCAATAAGAATCGGTACCTGTCAGCAGCCCTGCTTATTAAAGGCAGAAGCTATCTTGTTATGGAACAACAGAAAAAAGCCGATTCTGTATTTACCCTTGCCATTGATGTCTGGCAGAAGGCAAACGACCCGAACGGAGAAGCGAAACTCCTGTTTAAAATAGGGCGGAACTGGGATTTATCAGGTAAATCGGGAAAGGCGATTGCATGCTATCAGAATGCACTTAAAATTGAACAGAGCCTGGGCAACAAGAAAGATATAGGCATCAATTTGTACCACATTGGATGCTCTTATGATGATCTGAGTAATTATCGGGCAGCAGAAGATTTTACACAGCAGGCGTATGGGCAATTTAAAGAAATTGGCGATGATTACAGGGCGGGAATATGTTTGAACAACCTGGGCAATATTCAGAACAGTCAGGGCAATAACCCCAAAGCACTGGAATATTACCTGGCCGCACTGAAAATAAATGAACGGATTAAAAATGAACTTGAAACGTCCAACAATCTCAACAACATAGGTATCATATACCTGGATATGGAGCAATATGCCAAAGCACGCAGCTATTTTATCCGGGCATATGACCTGCTGGCAAAATCAGGAAATGAACCGGCAATGTTATATAGTCTTGGCAATATCGGGATCACGTATTCAGCTGAAAATAACTTTATAAAAGCACTGGAATATTTTAACCGGGTACTTAAAATTTCTACCGAAGCAGGTGACCTGGGAGGGGTAGCTATGGCATACAACAGCATCGCCAGGGTAAATGAAGATTCCGGGAATTACCCGGAAGCCATCAGATACTATAATGCCGCAGTTGCCATTAACGATTCGATGGAAGATAAAAATGCAATGATTTACAACCTGGTTGGGTTGGGAGATGTCAGCAGGCTTTCGGGTGATGTTGTGAAGAGTGCAGAATACCTCCGTAAGGCGAGGGCGCTGGCATTGGAGATCGGCGCTCTGTATCCCGAAAAGGACGCGTTGCAGGGCCTGACGGAATTATTTACTGTCACAAAGCAGTACGACAGTGCCTTCAAATACCTGTCTCTCTTTACCAGCCTGAAAGATACCCTTCTGAACCAGGAAAACATCGAAGAAATTGCACGTAAGGAGTTACAATACGGGTTTGATAAAAAAATGATAGAGGAGAAATTGCTCTCAGAACTTGAAATCAACAAGCAGAAAAACCGGAAAAACATTTTTCTCTTTTCCGGATTGGGCGTGTTAATCATGGCCGGGGGATTGTGGAGCCGGTTGCGGTACATTCACAAATCAAGGGCTGTTATTCAGAAGGAAAAAGACCGTTCTGACGAGCTTTTACTGAACATTCTACCTGCCGAGGTAGCCGAAGAATTGAAGGAGAAGGGTTTTGCCGAAGCCCGGCATTTTGACGAGGTTACCGTATTGTTTACCGATTTCAAAGGCTTTACCACCATGGCAGAACAACTGACTCCCGGAGAATTGGTGGCAGAGATTGATTTCTGTTTTAAGAAATTTGATGAAATCATCACGCGTCACGGCATTGAAAAGATCAAAACCATCGGTGATGCTTACATGTGTGCAGGTGGATTGCCGGTGATTAACCGCACCAACGCCATTGATGTGGTTAATGCTGCTCTTGAGATTCAGCAGTTTATGGCCATTATGAAACTTGAACGCATCGGTGAGAACCGGCCTTACTTTGAATTGCGTCTGGGCATTCATACCGGTCCGGTAGTGGCGGGTATCGTGGGTATCAAGAAATTTCAGTACGACATCTGGGGCGATACCGTTAACCTCGCTTCACGCATGGAATCAAGCGGAGAAGTCGGGAAAGTTAACATATCCCAAATGACTCACAACCTGGTTTACGGGCAGTTTGAATGTATCCACCGGGGTAAGATCGAAGCCAAAAACAAAGGA
>JADJEQ010000043.1 GCA_016709025.1 Bacteroidales bacterium
GCGCATGAACGCTAAAATTGCAACTATCTGATTAACAGTCCTGATTAAAAATATTTTGGGTGCTTTTGGGTGCTGCAAGCTATATTTGTGGCATGTTTATCAGGCGTAATAGGAACCGAAGCGGTTCAGTAAGCATCCAGATTATTATGAAATCCGGACGGAAGAACAAGGTCGTTCAGACTATTGGTTGCGCTAATACATTTGCTGAAGAAGAGATCCTGCTGTACAAGGCAAGAACTGAATTAGAGCGTTTACAAGGGTTGCAGTATCTTTTCGTTGATCATGATGATGCTGTAGTTGAAGGTTTCGTAGATAGTTTGTCCCAGGAAAGCCTCCGTATTGTGGGGGCAGAATTGGTGTTGGGCCGGATATATGATCAAATAGGTTATCCAACTGAAGCAGTGTTAGATTTGTTCCGCAATCTTGTATTGTGCCGTTTGGTATATCCAGGCAGCAAGCTAAAGACCATTGAATACTTCAAAAGGCACCTGGGAATTGAGATAAGTGTTTACACAGTATATCGCTTTCTAGATCAACTACATTCCAAGCACAAGCAAACCATTGAAGATATAACGTATAGTCATACGCGAAAGCTATTAAGTGGCAAGATTGGTGTTGTTTTTTATGATATGACCACATTATATTTTGAAGCATCAGAAGAGGATGACTTTCGGATTACAGGCTTTTCAAAAGACGGTAAGAACCAACAGCCTCAGATACTCATTGGCTTACTGGTTGGAATTAATGGATATCCTATTGGTTACGAAGTCTTTGAAGGCAATACATCAGAGACTAAAACCCTTATTCCTGTGCTTGAAACTTTTCAGTCCCGGTTTAATATTGACAAACCGATTGTTATTGCTGATGCTGCTTTGTTATCTCAAAAGAATATTGATGCATTCATCGAAAAAGGCTATCAGTTTATTTTAGGTGGAAGGTTAAAGAACGAAAGTGATAGAATAAAAGAACAGATTCTTGATTTGCAAATTAAACAGGGCATCCCCCGTGAGTTACAACATCAAAACGGGAGGCTTATAATTACTTACTCTGAGGATAGGGCGCGCAATGATTTTTATAACAGAGAGAAAGGCCTCAGAAGATTGGAAAAGAAAGTAAAAACCGGCCGATTGTCAAAGGAGCACATTAATAACCGGGGATACAATAAGTATCTGAAACTTGATGGGGAAATAGCTGTAACTATCGATTATCAGAAATTTGCATCAGACAAAGCGTGGGATGGGTTAAAAGGATATATTACCAACACCAAGCTAACAAAAGATCAGATTATAAGCAACTACGGCCAATTGTGGCAAATTGAAAAAGCCTTCCGAATCTCAAAAACTGATTTACGAATAAGGCCAATATACCATCGATTAAGAAAACGCATTGAGGCACATCTTTGCATATGCTTCTGTGCTTATAAGGTTTACAAAGAACTTGAACGAATATTGAAGAAGAACAATATTGCTTTATCAGCTGAGAAAGCTCTGAGCGAATTAAACCAATTGCAAGAGCTAACCTTTATGTTGCCTAAATCAAAAACAATTAAATCAAAGCTACTAAGTCCAACGCCCAATCAGACCCGCTTGATGAATATGAAACTTTAAATTGGGTGCTGCAATGCACAAAACAGGATTATCGATGCCGGCTCCGGTTTATTATAGAACATGAGAACATCCTTTTTCGTAACTATTTATGGTGTCTGACAGTTTTTGTGGTAATTCATGCTTATTTTTGGTTACTATCCGGCTATTTCACGATTAAATAAAATAATGTTTGTAATCAGGTTTCGGGAAAATCATCATTACTTTAATTCAAACTTTATCACATTGATACTGAGGTTATTCTCAGATCAAATTACCATAACAGTACAACGATGAATACAGAATCAGAAGGCTATAGGAAGACGGCTGAATTACCCGGCGTAATCCGGTTCATTGATATCTTTGATCCGGATGAAATCCAGCAGATTCAGGATGTGTTTTCGGCTGCAACAGGTGTAGCTTCTTTAATAGCCGGGTCAGGTGGATTTGTGTCAAAGCCGGGTAATTTCAGCAGCCGCTTTATTAAAATATCTTCTGAAAATAATTCGGGCTATGCTGCTTGTGGTTTTTCCGGTGATTTTGCTGGTGTTGATACGCAAAACAGTTTACTTTCTTCTTCCTGCAACGAATTTGGTTTATGGCAGGCGTGTGCTGAAATATCCTTTTGTGGAAGCCATATTGCCAACTGGTATATTGGCCTTGTTCGGGATGCTGAACCTGACTTTGTGAAAGCGACTGAGTATGCTTGTGACTCAGGCATTGACGCGGAAGAGTATATGCAGGCGCTGAAAGAGTTGAAGGTTATGCCGCGGGAGCAGTTTGCGAAAGTGACTGCTTTGTTGAATATTTATGCAAAAGATCTTTCTGAAAAGGCAGACAGCAGTTATCAGTTGAAACAGAAGATGGCAGCAACACAGAAAGCCGGTATTCATGAAGAAGAGGATCTGCAGCGTTTCAAAAGCATTGTCCAGAATATGCCCAGGATTTCCGTTCAGGGTTACAAACCCGATGGAACCACCTTTTACTGGAACAAGGCTTCTGAAGAGTTGTACGGATATACAGCAGAAGAAGCCATTGGCCGGAAACTTACTGACTTGATTATACCTCCTGAAATGGTGGGAACTGTTGAAGAAGCCATTGTTCAAATGGCGGTGACCGGTCAGCCGATACCTGCTTCTGAGTTGATGCTGATGCGGAAAGACAGGACATCTGTATCCGTATTTTCAAGCCATAGCATAATAAAGGTTCAGGGAAAGCCACAGGAATTATTCTGTATTGATGTTGACCTGACTGAACTCAGGCGGACGGAGCAGATGCTCAGGGCAAGTGAGGAGAAATACAGACTTCTTGTAGAGAATGCCGGTATCGCAGTTGGTGTTTATTCTGCAGACGGAAGGATACTGTTCTACAACCAGAAAGCGGTTGAGCCTCTTGGGGGAATCGTTGAAGATTACATCGGCAAATCCTTAAAAGATGTCTTTGGAAATGATATAGCTGAAATTTATGCCCGGCGGTTTAGGGAAGTAGCATCATGCGGGCATAGTATTGAATATGAAGATCATGTTTCGCTTCCTGACGGAAAGAGTTATTGGTTCCAGTCCAACAATACCCGGATCCAGGGACCTGATGGTGAAACCACCGGTATATTGCTATTGTCGCACAATATTACAGAGCGCAAGATGGCAGAGGCAATGATTGAAAAAGAGCGCCTTTTGTTCCGTACGCTGATTGATAATATCCCCGATGCCATCTACAGTAAGGATCTTGATTTTCGTAAAACACTGGCAAACCTGGCAGAGGTCAGGTTTATGGGTGTAAATTCTGAAGAAGAGGTGCTGGGTAAGAGTGATTTTGATTTCTATCCTGAAGATGTGGCTGCCAGGTTTCTTGCCGATGATAAAAAAGTTGTTGCAACCGGAAAGCCAATTCTTAACGGTGAAGAGTTTTTTCTGGACGAACATGGCCGGAAACGCTGGTTACTTTCATCGAAAATTCCTTTGCGGGGGAGAGATGGTGAAATTACCGGGCTGGTGGGGATTGGCAGGGATATTACGGATCGTAAAATGGCAGAGGAGGCTTTGCGCGAGAGTGAAGAGAAATATCGTTTTCTTTTTCAACACCTCAATACTGGCTTTGCACTTCATGAAATAATATTGGATTCAAAAGGCAGAGCAGTTGATTACCGGTTTATTCAGGTCAATTCTGCATTTGAATCAATGACCGGCCTGAAAGCAGAAGAAGTTATCGGAAAAACTGCCATTGAAGTAATGCCTGATACCGAACCCTTCTGGATTGAAACCTATGCTGAAGTGGCGAAAACAGGTAAACCTGCTATTTTTGAGCATTTCAGCCAGGTATTGAATAAGCATTACCAGGTAAACTCATATTCACCGGGAGTGGGCAAGTTTGCCACTATTTTTCTTGATATAACAGAACGTAAAAACGCTGATGAAGCCTTGCGTTTCAGTGAGGAAAAATACAGGCTGCTTATTGAAAATGCGAACGAAGCCATTTATGTAGTGCAGGATCAGCAGGTTGTTTTTGCCAATAGGGTTTGTGAGGAAGTTACCGGAATTAATCATGATAACCTGATTGGTATTTCTATACTGGAACTGGTAGATGAGGTTAACCGGAAGGAGCTTGCCTTGCACCACCTGGATCTCATCGAAGGAAGGCTAAACAGCCATAGTAGTTTGTTTTCAGTGAAAAACCACAAGGGAGGTGAACGCTGGTTATCTGTCAACTCAGTCAGGATTGAATGGAACGGTAGCCCGGCTACACTCAACATGGGCACCGACATCACCGAAAAGAAAAAAACAGATGAATTGTTACGCGAGAACGAAGAAAGATTCCGGTCCATTTTTGAAAATGTACAGGATGTGTTTTTTCAAACGGATCTTGACGGGATCATCTGTGAAATAAGCCCTTCGATCAAGCATTTTTCTCAATTCGACAAGAATGAGTTGCTCGGTTCGCAGGTTGCAGACCTGTATGCCAATCCCGATGAAAGAATAATTCTGCTCGGAACTTTATTTAAACACGGAGAACTCCGCGATTATGAGTTGAAACTCAAAACAAAGTCAGGGGAAGAAGTTTTTGCTTCTTTAAATGCAAGAATGATACTCGATAAAGAAGGTAAGCCAACACATGTTGACGGTTCACTACGGGATATTACCGGCCGGAAGAAGGCGGAAACTGCGCTGCAAAAAAGCTATGATTTACTGAACAACCTAACGGCCATGGTACCCGGTGTTGTTTACCAATACCAGTTATTCCCCGACGGCAGATCCTGTTTCCCGGTCTCCAGCCGGGGTATGTACGATATTTATGAGGTAACCCCGGAAGAAGTCAGAACAGATGCTTCAATTGTATTTACCAGGTTGCACCCTGATGACCGCGATGGTTTAGTTGAAACGATCCTTGAATCAGCAAGAACCCAAACTCTTTTCCGTAGCGACTTCAGGGTGGTTTTGCCGGAAAAAGGGATACGCTGGCGGCATTGTGATGCCAGGCCTGAATTACTGGAAGATGGTAGTACTTTGTGGTACGGCATTATTTCCGATATAACTGAAAGCAAACAAGCCGAAGAGGCGCTCGTTAAATTCCAGACCGCAATAAAGAATAGCAAAACTTCTATTATCATTACTGATGGTAATGGATTGATTGAATACGCAAACCCTTATTTCTCTGAAACTTCCGGATATACATGGGAAGAAATCGCCGGTAAAAGTCCGGGCATCCTTCAAAGCGGTTTTCATAGCAGTGTTTTTTATGATGAATTGTGGAAAACGATTCAGAATGGTAAAACATGGGAAGGAGAGTTTTTAAACAAAAAGAAAAATGGTCAGCTATTCTGGGAGAATGCCATCATTTCACCCATCCGCAATGCCAAAGATGAAATTACCCATTTTGTCGGTATCAAAACAGATATTACGGCGTCCAAAAAAATCAAGGAGGAACTGATAAACGCCAAAGAGCAGGCTGAAGAGAGCGACAGACTAAAATCTGCATTTCTGGCAAATATGAGCCATGAAATAAGGACCCCGATGAACGGGATACTGGGATTTACTGAATTGCTGAAAACGCCGGGTCTTACCGGAGAAGAACAACAGGAATATATCCAGATCATTAAAAAAAGTGGTGACCGTATGCTTAATATAATCAATGATATTATTGATATTTCAAAGATCGAGTCCGGTCAGATGTCAGTTTCTGTGTCTGATACAAATGTTAATGAGGTGATTGAATATATATTTAATTTTTTCAAACCTGAAACTGAACAAAAAGGAGTCCGGTTTTCATATTTTGCAGGACTTCCGGTTGATGATGCTGTTATAAAAACAGATCGTGAGAAAATCTATGCTATTCTCACCAACCTGGTAAAAAATGCCATTAAGTTTACCAAAACAGGCTTTATTGAATTTGGCTATATAAGAAAAGACAAAAATCTTGAATTCTTTGTCAGTGATTCCGGTACCGGCATTCCTGATGAGCATAAATCCTTTATTTTCGAACGGTTTCGACAGGGGAGTGAGTCCCTGATCAGGAATTATGAAGGTGCCGGACTCGGGTTGTCAATTTCAAAAGCATACATAGAATTGCTTGGAGGTGAAATATGGGTGGAAAGTGAACCAGGCAAAGGCTCAGCATTTTATTTTAACATTCCGTACAATGCAGAAAAAACTGAAGGTTTTTCTGTGAGGGTTGTCAACCCTTCTGAGGATTCTGATGCCAGGGCTGCCGGCTTTAAAATCCTGATCGTCGAAGACGATGAAATTTCCGATATGTTTCTGAATATTACATTGAAAAATTTAAGCAGGGGAATTTTACATGCTGCAACAGGACAGGAAGCTCTTGATATCGTGAAGGAAAATCCTGATTTGGATCTTGTACTTATGGATATCAAGATTCCGGTATTTGACGGTTATGAAACAACCCGCAGAATCAGAGCATTTAATAAAAGGTGGTAATTATCGCTCAGACTGCTCATGGTATGTCGGACGATAAGGAAAAAGCGCTGAAGGCAGGTTGTAACGACTATATCTCGAAGCCAATCAACATAAAGCTGCTTATCGAAATGATTAACTATCATATTCATAACTGCCGGTTATAAGAGTATTACTTTTACCCGTGCCGGTGACTTACAGGACACATTAATCAGAAAAATATAACAAGGTTTACTATTCTTGAAGAAGGGATGAAGTTCACCTTGCATTAATTTGTCCGTATTTCCCTGAATGATGACTATGCATTCTGGAATTAACGCGCTCTGCTATCAGATTGCACCATAAAACGACATGGCATTGGTTAAATTGCCGGGTAAGCAAGTGGCATTTCAATCATCTTTTATTGAGCACGGAAACATGCAGTTGTCCTATGGGTATCATGCTTATTGCCGGACTGAATTTCCATCGGATCAGACAGCACATAAACCAGGCATGCAAAATTCTATTGAATTGCAACCTCAGCCGTACAGATTTTTTAAATTCTTCATAATTTTACGCCGGGATTTGCCGGAATCAGATTCCTGTTCAGGATTGGCCTTCCAATAAAATTACGGATGAAAAAACTCAGTTTCCTTGGCGCAGGCCCAAAGATTGGCCGCATTGCCATTCCTTATCTTTTGGTTACTATTCTTATAAGTGTGTATTACAAGGAGCACTTTGTGTTTAGCATCTCTTACGCCGGAATCCTGTTTATTGCAGGAGCTGTTTTAATGACTGCCGGGCTGATATTTTATCTGATTACTGTCAGATTGTTGCTGACAGGTTTACGACAGACCCGGCTGATAACCTCCGGGTCCTATTTTTGCTGCCAGAATCCTCTATATGCAGCACTGATCCTGATGTTGATGCCTGCAATTTCCCTGTTGATGAATTCATGGTTGGTTCTCACTGCCATTTTTGTTGCATATTATGTTTTCAGCAGACAGATCCATTCTGAATATGAGGAGATGGAATTGGTTTTTGGTGATGATTATTTAAAGTACAGGAATGAAACACCCGAATTTTTCCCATTTCCTGTGAAGAAAATTCTGCGATCCTTCCGGAGGTAGTTCTCCGGTCGGTTAATTTCCGCATAAGCGGGTGGACTACCAGCATTTATCTTCATCCTTCTGAATAGGATATTTTAATGAACGGGATGAATTTGTCGAAATTTGGAAAAACATTTTCAGAATTCGTAAATTTTCAGGATTTGACCTCTGGTTTTATTGTTTTAGAAACAATCCGCCAATCCGGTGGGGTTAGCTGAAATTTTATCAACTTCAGAGACCGTAATAGTTCTGTTAAAAAAATAAGCTTCAATCAGTCTGATTCCTATTCTATTAAAGAAAGTGAGTTCATACTACTGACAACCGGCCTCATCTGTAACACCGTTGCAGTTATCGTCAGTAGCATTACCGCATAGTTCCGGTGCACCCGGATGTACCCAGTATTTGGTATCATCGCAGTCTGTATTTAGTGTTGAATAGCCGATATATTGATACGGATCGCATGTTATAACCGGAGAGGCACCCGAATCGCCATAACCATCGCTGTCAGCATCAATGTACAATGAGTATGTGTTTATTGCATTATCATCAATCAGGCCGTTGCAGTCGTTATCCGTTCCATCGCACAATTCTGGTGCACCGGGATGAACATCAGGATTAGAATCATCGCAATCTGCACCGGTTGCAATAAATGAGCTGTTGGGAGGGAAACATGATGAAACTGTATTGGATGGATCACCAAAATCATCTCCATCCATATCATAATACCATAATGAGGTTGGCTGTCCTTCATCAACAACTCCTTCGCAATTATTGTCCTGGCCATCGCAGATTTCGGGTGCGCCCGGGTATGTATCCGGATCATTGTCATTGCAATCACCGCCTTCTGAAGAGTACCCCGGTTGCAGGGAACACATAAATATAATATTGCTCCACTCGCCAAACCCATCGCCATCATTATCAAAATAATAGGGTGTCCCGTTTGTGGCCTGACCTTCGTCAATTTGTCCGTTACAGTTATCGTCGATGCCATTGCACGATTCGTTTAGTCCGGGATTTACAGCAACGTTGTTGTCATCGCAATCCGTATTCACAGGAGAGTAGCCGGCAGGGGGGGAGCACCCGGCTATGGTTACCGTAACATCGGGAACGCCATACCCGTCGGCATCTGTATCTATATAAAAGGTGTTGACTGTAGCGACATTGTCATCAACAGCGCCATTGCAGTCATTGTCAATTCCGTCGCATATTTCCGGCACACCTGGATGAATGGCGTCATTAAAATCGTCACAGTCATCAAAATTTAAGGCATATCCTGCCGGGGGTGGCTCACTGCAGCTCCATGCCATCGGATTAGATTGCAGGCTCCCGTATCCATCCCCATCGTTGTCAATGAAAACAGCAGTTTGTCCTTCATCTGTTAATCCGTTGCAGTTGTTATCTAAGCCATCACACGACTCATATAGCATGCCGGGATTGATATTGGAATTCCCGTCATTACAGTCGGTACTATTTAGTACATAACCTCCAGGAACAGGAACACATGATTCGATTGAATTGCCGGGATCTCCGAAATTATCATGATCATTATCGGCATAAACGGTCACCATTTCGTCAATCTGGCCATTACAGTTGTTGTCCAGTCCATCGCAATATTCCGGATGATTCGGGTATATCAGAGCATTTGAGTCATCACAGTCATCCTGGTAATAGGATGCATAGCCTGGTGGGGCCTGACAGGTGATGACAGGGATTCCATTGGGATCGCCATGGCCATCGCCATCGGCATCCGGGTATTTTGGCTGTGGTGGCAGACCTCCTGCGTTCGAATTATTGTCATCCGAATCACAATTATTATCAACAAACCCAAAGGGCGCGCCCTTGGCATAAATCACCGAGAAAAAATCTCCATAACCATCCTGATCCCTGTCGGCATAATAATACCTGAAGGTTACCGGTAGCCATTGCGATCCGTTCCATTCCAGCATATCGCCTGTATTGTTTCCGGCTAACACGTTATTATTCAACTTAACCCAGGCACTTCCCGCATAGTAATCAAAGGAATTGGTTGAGGTATTAAATATCAGGAGTCCGATTGTTGGGGATGCAATTAGGTCTCTCTGAGCTGTTACCATCCGGGGAATAAGCACTCCTTTCTCTGTCGATTTTACATCGAGCATAGCTGAATTTGAAGGGTTGCTTCCATCCGTATTGATTGCTACCTGGGCGATGGATGAAGCATTTAAAATAAAAGTAACTGTAATCGTGAAAATTAGTCGTTTCGTGTAGATAAAGCTTTTCATAAGTGTAGTGTTATGATTATTTATTCTCCAATTTTTCAATTCTCTTCAAAAGTTCTTCATTCTGTTTGGTTAATTCCTGGATAGCTTTAACCATAGGAGCTATCAAATCATTGTACCGCAGACTGTACATGCCTTCATCGTCTTTAGTGATGATACCGGTATGAGTTGCTCCGGAATTGTCAAGTGTTTCTTCTACTTCCTGGGCGATGAAACCGTATTCCGTTTTTTTGTTTTCATCGTTCAATCGGATATAAGATACAGGGTTAAGCTTATTGATAAACTGTAAACCAAGGTCTGATTTTGTTATGTCTGCTTTCAATCTATTATCTGAAGTAATTGACCAGCCTACCTGGATTCCGGCATAGGATATTCCTGAGTTACCTATTCGCACCTGGTTATTAGCTGATGCAGTTGGCACCTGGGCATCATATCCAATGCCTATATTATTGGACCCGGTGACATTTGAAAGCGCCCATATACCAAAAGCTGAATTATTATTTCCAACTATATTGTGTTGCATGGCCTGGTAACCGCATGCTGTGTTTAACCCCCCGGTCGAATTATCCTGCATGGCCTGGAATCCGCAGGCAGTATTTGAGTTTCCCGAGGAGTTTGACCATAATGTCTGGGAACCAAGGGCCGTATTATTGATTCCTGTATTCGCTGAAGGTAAATTTGAACCTTTCAACGCTTCATTACCAACTGCTACGCTATAATTGTTATACGCCACGGAAGTAGGGTTGGCATACACCATTGCATTCGTGCCGATAGCAGTGGCATTGGAACCAGCCACATTACTCTTAAGAGCACTGTGTCCGATAGCTGTATTAAATGAACCGACTGTATTTTGAAATAGTGTGTAGGTGCCAATTGCAGAATTAAGGCTGCCGGTAGTATTGGCATTCAGCGCTTCAGAACCACTGGCTGTGTTTTCAACTCCGCTGGTATTATTTGTAAGTACTTCAAAGCCTGCCGCTGTATTTTCTCGTCCACTGGTGTTATTATAGAGTACGCGGTATCCACTCGCAGTATTCGCGTCTCCTGCGGAGTTAAACCATGGTGTCTGGAAACCCAGCGCTGTGTTGTAATTCCCGATATTGGATACAGGAGATGGAGATCCTCTTAAGGCTTCAAAACCCAGGGCTACATTCGAGTTTGTGAATGAAGTACTTGTACTGTTCGAGAAGTACATTGCATTAGCTCCGATCGCCGTCGCCAAGGAGCCGGCAACATTGTAGAAAAGAGCGCTGTGGCCAATTGCTGTGTTCGAATTTCCGGTAGTATTGGAGGTAAGACAAGGGGAGCCTAAGGCAGTATTCATATAACCTGTTGTATTTGCGGAAAGTGATTCGGCACCAACGGAAGTGTTTTGAGAGCCGGTTGTGGTATAATATAGAGCCTGAAAGCCAATGGCTGTATTCTCATTCGCACTTGTATTGCTGTATAGCGTTCGCCATCCGATACCTGTATTCCAGCCACCTGATGTGTTGACTAAAAGAGCTCCATATCCAAAAGCAGAATTGGCAGGTCCGGTAGATAAGGGATTCAATGCACTGACCCCGAAGGAGGTATGTTCTGTTCCAAGCAATCCAGCCCTTACATTATTTCTCCTGAAGATAAGGTCTTTGTCATCCGTTGTCCCAATAAAGTTGGCTGAAGCAACTGTACCACTGTTTCCACTCAGTCCCCATCCGGAAACGGATCCTGTGATAACCCATAAAGGACTTGAACTGGTACCTGAGTTATAATAGATTCCCGGGGCGTTGTCGGTCTGATAGATGATTAATCCTGTTGCAGGGCTGACAATGGCATTGCGCTGCGCCAGTGTCATCCTTGGAATCAGCATACCCCTGTTTGTGCTTTTAACATCCAGCATGGCTGAATTATCCGGAAGTGAACCATCAGTGTTTATGGCCACCTGTGCTTTAGAAACAATTCCTATGAGCAAAATCGCAAGGATTGACAGAAGGATCTTTTTCATACACTATGTTATTTTAATTTTTCTTCTATGACTTTCAATCTTGCTAAAGTAATTTTCTCATTTTCCTTCAGCAAATTGACCTCATCCTGGAGTTGGTCATTTTTCAACTGTTGCCTTTCAATGATTTCCTGCTGCTCCTGAATAGCTTTTACCATGGGTGCCATAAGGTCATTATAACGCATACTGTAAATGCCTTCATCATCTATGGTCAGAATGCCGGTATTGGCCGTTCCTGCGTTGGCAAGAGTTTTCTCAACTTCCTGAGCAATGAAACCATATTCAGTTTTTTTGCTTTCATCATTAATACGAACATAGGATACTGGATTAAGATTATTGATAAACTCCAAACCAAGGTCCGATTTCGTTATATCTGCCTTCAACCTCTTATCTGAAGTATATGACCAGGCTACCTGGATTCCTGCATAAGAAATGAAAGTGTCACCTATGCGAACCTGGTTGTTTCCAACAGCGCTTGGAACCTGGGCATTATTCCCAATACCAGTATTATTGGAGCCGGTGGTGTTGTTCGAAAGGGCATATTCACCCAACGCACTGTTATATGAACCAGTGGTGCTGTTAAATAAAGAATTTGTCCCGACTGATGTGTTAAAATCACCTGTTGTGTTATAACGAAGAGCAGAAACACCTGCACCCACGTTTTGCTGACCAGTTGTATTGTATATAAGCGAATTTGATCCGAGTGCCGTGTTATAATTACCTGATGTATTTGAAAGCAGTGATGACTCTCCTATGGCTGTATTTTGAATTCCTGCTGAGTTGGAAACAAGTGACATGTAACCATTTGCAGTGTTATTGTTTCCCGATAAGTTGTCATTAAGTGAAAAGTAACCAGTGGCAGTGTTATTGTTTCCCGTTGTGTTGTAACTAAGTGAAGAGAAACCAATTGCTGTGTTTTGAACCCCAATTGTGTTATTAAAAAGTGAATAGGAACCATTAGCAGTGTTATAATTTCCGGTTGTGTTGGAGTACAGTGATACATATCCACAGGCAATGTTATAAATCCCTGTTGTGTTGGAATAAAGTGATTGAAATCCATAGGCAGTATTCCTGACTCCATTCGTATTACTAGCAAGCGCATCTTTTCCACTCGCAGTATTGTAACTTCCGGTTATGTTAGATAAAAGTGCATTCACTCCATTCGCTGTGTTTTCACTTCCTGTTGTGTTGGAATAGAGTGCTTTGTAACCATTGGCAGTATTAGAATATCCTGTTGTATTATTTGCAAGCGCATCTTTTCCATCAGCAGTATTATTACTTCCAGTTGTGTTAAATAAAAGTGCATTAACTCCATTCGCGGTGTTTTCACTTCCTGTTGTGTTGAAATAAAGTGCATCAACTCCATTGGCCGTATTAGAAAATCCTGTGGTGTTGGAATTAAGAGAATAAACTCCATTAGCCGTGTTATTATAACCTGTCGTATTAGAATATAGAGCGTTATTGCCAATGGCTGCATTATACGATCCTGTACTTGAAGGGTTTAAAGCATTCATACCAAAAGAGCAATTATTATTTCCTACATAGCCCGCCCTAATGTTATTTCTTTTTAAAACTATATCGTTATCATCTGAAGTGCCAATAAAATTCAGGGCCGGATTGGTGCCGGTGTTGCCGGTTAATCCCCACGTACTGGCGGTGCCAAGTTGCACCCATGCTGTGCTGGTACGGGTGAAAAGGCTGTTAACATCTGTATCAAATACAACCAATCCTGTGGCTGGCGATGCAATGGCGTTGCGTTGCGCGGTTGTCATACGGGTGGCAGGAAGCCTTGCGAGGTAGATTTCACATCCAGCATGGCTGAATTGTCAGGTAATGAGCCATCAGCGTTGATGGCAACCTGGGCTCTTGAAGCAATGATTGACAGTGTGAAGGAAAGAAGCAGGAAGATAAGTTTTTTCATGGTTTTTGTTTTAGTTGCTTTCTGCTTTCCCGATTAACTGTAATAATTGTTTATTCTGTGCTTTGAGTTCTTCAATGGTCTGTTGCATGGCATCGTTTTTTAAACTTAATTCCTGGATGGCTTTCACCATGGGTGCGATCAGGTCATTGTACCGCATACTGTAAGTTCCTTCGTCATCAATGGTAATGATACCGGTTTCTGATGCTCCGGCATCGGTCAGCGCAACCTCTACTTCCTGGGCAATAAATCCGAATTCTTTTTTTCCGCTTTCATCATTCTTACGTGTGTAGGAGACAGGATTCAGTCGCTGAATGAAAGCAAGGCCCAGTTCAGAATTTATGATATCAGATTTCAGATTCCGGTCTGAAGTAATTGACCATGCAACCTGAATTCCGGCATAGGAAATGTTCCCGTCACCCATACGTACCTGGTTGTTCCCTGTTGCATTGGGTACCTGGGCATTGTAGCCGATGCCAATATTATTGGAGCCGGTTGTGTTATTGAAAAGAGCATTATTTCCAACAGCGCAATTTATAGTGCCAGTTGTGTTGGAATAAAGCGCGTTGTTTCCATTGGCTGTGTTTTGAATTCCTGTAGTATTTGAATAAAGGGAAAAATTTCCATTTGCAGTATTATTATATCCTACAGTGTTAGAGCCAAGCGCTTCAACTCCATTGGCTGTATTAAAGTTCCCCGTTGTATTGGAGTAAAGCGCATTTGTTCCGTTGGCTGTGTTATTATTTCCTGTTGTATTGGAGTAAAGCGCATTTGTTCCGTTGGCTGTGTTAATATTTCCTGTTGTATTGTAATTAAGTGCGGCATAGCCATTCGCAGTATTGTAATTTCCGTTGTTGTTTGAAGAAAGAGCCGCAGATCCGGTGGCAGTGTTATAATTTCCGGTTGAGTTGGATAAAAGTGCGTTAACTCCAGAAGCTGTGTTCTGACTTCCGGATGTATTGCTGTATAGTGCAAGATAACCATTGGAAGTATTTGAATTTCCTGTGCTGTTTGACCACATCGACTGGTAGCCCGTAGCTGTATTGCCGATACCTGTATTTGCTGCTGCGGAGGGGGAGCCCATCAGTGCTTCAAACCCAACAGCCACATTATAACTTGTATATGGGGAACTGGTATTGTTGGCATAATACATGGCTCTGGTTCCTATAGCGGTGGCATAGGAGCCGGCTACATTCGAATAGAGCGACAGATAGCCGATGGAGATGTTCTGACCACCCGTAATATTCGAGTTAAGTGCCCATGTGCCGGTGGCTGTATTTTCATTACCGGTTGTATTGTTGATTAGCGAAGCCAACCCGACGGAAGTATTAAATCCTCCCGTAGTATTCCTTTTAAGTGAAGAAGAACCCAGTGCAGTGTTATATTCTCCTGTAGTATTTGCATTCAGCGCCAGATAGCCATTGGCTGTATTGGCCATGCCCGTGGTATTACTCCTCAAAGCCTGGTAACCCACAGTTGTATTCTGATTGCCGGTATTGGAAGCCGCTACAACCGATCCCATCAAGGCTTCATACCCAACAGCTATGTTGCTGTTTTCAAAAGGTGTTGCTGTATTGTTTGCATAGTACATCGCATGATAACCAATGGCTGTAGCATTGGAGCCGGCAACATTCGAATACAGCGACTGAAATCCGATGGAGATATTCTGACCACCGGTGGTATTCGAATTGAGCGCCCAGGTGCCGGTGGCTGTATTTTCATTGCCGGTAGTGTTGTTGATAAGTGCAGCAAGTCCGATGGAAGTATTAAATCCTCCCGTAGTATTCCTTTTAAGTGAAGAAGAACCCAAAGCAGTGTTATAATCGCCCGAAGTATTCGCATTCAGGGTCTGATAACCATAGGCTACATTGGCCTGACCGGTTGTATTAAAACGCATAGACTGGTAACCAACCGATGTATTCTGGTTGCCGGTATTGACATTCGCATTATCAGAACCCTTCAATGCTTCAAACCCAACAGCAATGTTGCTGTTTTCAAATGGGGTTACTGAGCTGTTTGAATAGTACATGGCATGATAACCAATAGCAGTGGCATTGGAGCCGGCAACATTGGAAATCAGCGTCTGATAACCGATGGCGATGTTCTGATTTCCGATATTGTTTGAATAAAGTGGTTGAAAGCCTAAGGCTGTATTGGAATTTCCTGTCGTATTAAAAAACAGGGCACTTGCACCTATCCCTAGATTGTAATTGCCTGTTGTATTATAAGATAAACTTTGCCCTCCAATGGCTGTGTTGTTATTCCCGGTTGTATTACTTTGCATGGCAGAAGCTCCGCTGGCTGTATTTCCGTGACCGCTTGTATTGGCAGAAAGTGCTGATTTTCCATTTGCAGTATTCGTATTCCCTGAAGTGTTACTGTACAGCGCGTTAAATCCGGTCGCTGTGTTCATTGATCCTGTAGTATTTGACCATAAACTGCTGCTGCCAATGGCCGTATTCTGATTCCCGGTATTGTTCGCAGCTACCATTGATCCTCTCAACGCTTCGAAACCAACAGCTACGTTGTTGTTGCCAAAAACTGTGGTCCTGTCGTCTGAATACATCATGGCCCTGGTGCCAATCGCAGTTGCGCCGGTACCGGCAATATTGGAAAACAGAGCCTGATATCCGGCAGCAATATTCTCAGAACCAGAGGTGTTGGAATAAACCGACTGAACTCCAAATGCCGTATTTTGATTCCCGGTAGTATTGCTGTATAAAGATTCGTACCCGTCTGCAGCATTTCGATTTCCGGAAGTGTTTGCACTAAGTGCACCATTCCCAAACGCGGAATTTGAGATTCCGGTGCTCAGCGGGTTCAATGCATTTACTCCGATTGAGGTCGTATTGCCAATGAAGCCGGCACGTATATTATTCCTCTTAATAATAATGTCTTTATCATCTGTGGTTCCGATGAAGTTGCTGGAGGGAATTGTTCCGCTGTTGCCATACAATCCCCAGCCGGTGCCTTCGCCGGTTATCACCCATATGGGACTTGCACTGCTGCCGGAGTTGTAGTATATCCCGGGTGTGTTATCGGTCTGATAGATGGTTAATCCTGTTGCGGGGCTGGTTATAGCATTGCGTTGTACCAGTGTCATCCTTGGGATCAACAGGCCCATGGTTGTACTTTTAACATCCAGCATGGCTGAATTGTCGGGCAACGAGCCATCTGTATTTATTGCTACCTGAGCCAAGCTAGCAAAATTCAAAATAATGACTGCTGTAAGTGAAAGGTAAATTTTTTTCAAGACGATTGGTTATTTAATGATTTCTCCCTGTCTGGCCCGATATCCAGGCCAGTTGTTATATAATTCATCAGACTGTTGAAGGAAAAAAGTATTATGAAATTGGTTGAACGGACTATTGCTATCCACAAATGTATAAATTAACATATATAAAACCAAGCATATATCTATATATTTTTTAAAAGCAAGCAAAAATCTGAAGTTTGCTTCAGGATTTTTCATGCTGTTCGTGCGAAAATTCAGAAATTTCATGTAGGTTTGACATCCCAAAAAGAGACAGCACAGAATGGACAGTTTTATTGTATCGGCGCGCAAATACCGTCCTGCCACTTTTGCAACAGTTATAGGTCAGGCATCAATAACCAACACCCTGAAGAATGCCATCCGCAACCAGCAGATTGCGCAGGCATTTCTTTTTACCGGGCCAAGGGGGGTAGGCAAAACCACCTGCGCCCGCATCCTGGCCAAAACCATCAACTGTGAGAATGTTACACCGGAAGGGGAGGCCTGCAACACCTGTGTTCATTGTCTTTCATTCAATAAATCCTCCTCGTTTAATATTTACGAGCTGGATGCAGCCTCCAACAACTCAGTGGATGATATCCGCAACCTCGTCGACCAGGTGCGCATCCCGCCCCAGGCCGGAAAATATAAGGTCTATATCATCGATGAGGTTCACATGTTGTCAGCCCAGGCATTCAATGCTTTTCTGAAAACACTTGAAGAGCCCCCGGCTTATGCCAAGTTTATCCTGGCTACCACGGAGAAGCATAAAATAATGCCCACAATCCTGTCGCGTTGCCAGATTTTCGATTTCAGGCGGATCAGTGTGGAAGACATAGCCACCCACCTGTCTTTTGTGGCACAAAGCGAACATATTGAGGCCGAAGCTGATGCCCTGCATGTGATTGCCCAGAAGGCCGATGGCGCCCTGCGCGACGCCCTCTCCATGTTCGATCAGCTGGTGAGTTTTTCAGGTCATGAACTTACCTATAAACAGGTAATTGATAACCTGAATGTGCTCGACCACGATTACTATTTCAGGATCACCAGCTACATTCTGTCGGGCGACATCAGCAGTTCATTGCTGACCCTGAATGAGATTATTGACAACGGATTTGAAGGCCAGCATTTTATCACCGGTCTTGGACAGCATTTGCGCGATTTACTGGTAAGCCAGGACAAAGAGACAGTGAAACTACTCGATACCAGTGCCAATATCCGCAACCAATATCTGCAACAAGCTGCTCAGTGCAGTCAGGGATTCCTGCTGAAGGCACTCGATCTGTGCAATGGAGTGGATATAGACTACCGCAACAGCAACAACAAGCGGCTTCACCTCGAAATTGCGTTGATGCAGTTGTGCATTCTTTCCAACCCTGAAGCAGCATCACTTTCAAAGCCTGCAGCCGCGCCGGTTCCGTTAAAAAAAGCCGAACCTGTTCAGCCAATCCCGGCCCCGGTTAAGGAACCGACAACCGCTAAAGTTGAAGAGCCAGCAGTTCCTTTCTTACCCCAAACTGTAGTTTCACCAGCTCCTGCTGCACCTGCTGCTTCTGCTATTTCTCCTGAATCTGTTGCCCCGGCTCCGGTTCAACCATTGAAAAGTGCGCCGGTTACTCCTTCTCAGAGTTATACCGGTCTCAACCTTGGTAACCTGATGAGCTCAGGATTGAAGAGTATCGTGAATGAACCTGCAGAAGCAGCCAAAGCAGCCGAGGAAGAACTGCCGGAGCAATCGGAAGCCTTTACCCAGGCTGACGTGGAGGCTATCTGGCAGGAAATGGCCTCAACCATAGCTGTAAAACTGCCCAACCTTTATACCACGCTTACCTGCAGGGTTCCGGTTCTTGTTGAGAACAACAGGATCGTTGTTACGGTTGATAACCGGATACAGGACGGTGAAGTTTTTAATAATCGTCCCGAAATGACATTATTCCTTCGTAAGAGGCTGAAAAACACCTCCATTTCAATTGAGACGGTGATATCAGACAAGCCGGTTGAGGAACGCCGACCCTACACCGACACCGAAAAGTTTGAGGCAATGGCCCGCAACGCCCCTGAAATCAGGAATCTGAAAGATCAACTTAACCTGGATATTGAAATGTAAAGTTCAAAGTCTAAAGTCTAAAGCTTAAAGTAAGATTGGATTTTAATATTTGGCTGGGGAAATTACGCTTTGCCTCTCTCAAATAACTACCCTTAGCGTCCTCGCTAAGGGTTACCAGGACATCTCAAACTTCTGTTCGCCTTCCAACGTATTTTTAAAAGATACCTTTGAAACTCTGAGATGCGAGCATCGCGTCTTTACTGTCCATCATTTTACCAAGAGTTATTTCTCGGTGAGACATCGTTTCCATCTTTCAATCTTCCAATATTCCAACATTTCAACATTCCTCTTTCTTTGTTTGCCACTGCATGCCCTGAGCCCAGGCCCCAGGGGCCCAAAGGACGATGCTCCATGCTCCATGCACTATGCTCTGTGCTCTGAGCCCTGAGCCCTGTGCTCTGAGCTCTGAGCTCTGTGCCCTGAGCCCTGTGCCCTGTGCTCAAAAGACCGGAAGCTTAAACAGTATATTGGAAAACACAATCATCAGCACCAACGCCATGGGGTACACTGCTGCATAAGATACCTGCGCAATGCCACTGTCGGATTGGCTGTTGATGGCCGCCAGGCCCGGGGTTGAAGTCATGCCACCTGTTATTACACCCATCAGGGTCAGGAAATTCATCTTCAGGAAATATCTGCCGGCTACAAAGGCTATGACAAGCGGCATTAATGTGATGGCAGCCCCGGCCAGTAAAAGAGTTATTCCGTATTCTTTAAAAGTACCTGCAATCTGTCCACCGGCTTCGCAACCCACCGTAGCCAGAAACATCAGCAGGCCAAGTTCCCTGAACAACTGATTGGCATTGCTCGACATCGACCAGATGATGGGGCCGGTTTTCCCGATTCCGCTCAGGACCAGGGCCGCGGCCAGCACTCCGCCGGTAATGCCGAGGCTGAAAGTAAACAGCCCGAATACCGGCACTTTGATCATCCCGATAAGGATTCCGATCACAATTCCAAGGGTTATGGGCAGGAAATCGGTTTCCGACAGGCGTTTGTCGTCGTTTCCCAGCAGCTTGACCACCTGCCGCATGCTTTCCTTGCTGGAAGCCACCATCAGCCGGTCGCCAAACCGGAGCATGGTGTAATGCATAGGCCTGAGTTCAATGCCGCTTCTGCGGATACGAACAACTGTAGCATCGTAATTGGCCCCAAGGTTTAGTTTCTGCAACGGTTTGTTGATTACCTGCTTGCTGGTGACCAATATCCATTGTACATCGTGGCCCTTGTCAAGTTCCAGTACTTCATTGGTTTCAGGACCGATCAACAGTTTTACATTTTCAAGGTCTTCGGCCGTCCCCAGTGCCCTGATGACATCACCTGCATACAAAATGGTTTCACTGGAAGGGGTTAAAGTCAATCCATTGTGTTTTACCCTGGAAATAACACAGTTTGTGGCGGTTCTGAATTTCAGGTCTTTCAGCGATTTGCCGCTGACATTGGGATTATCAACCCTGAAGTTGCCGGGGATAAATTCCGGGTAGCTCTGACGGACACTTTCGGTAAACTCTTTTTCGCTCTTTTTAAAATCGATCCTGAGAATCTTAGGCAGCAGGCTGACAAACAGAACCACACCCACCACACCAAAAGGATAGGCAATTCCGTAGCCGATGGATGCCAATGGTGAACCACTTATTTCAACAGCAGCAGCCAGGCCGGGTGTGCTGGTCATAGCGCCGTTGAAGAGTCCGACAGCCAGTGCTTTGTCGATGGATAAAAAATGGGTAAGCGCCAGCGTAACAGCGGCTCCACTGGCAATGATGATGGTGGCAATGATAAAAAGCTGCTTCCCGTACTGTCTGAAGCTCCTGAAAAATCCCGGCCCCGATTGTATCCCGATGGTAAAAATGAAGAGTAAAAGCCCGATGTTTTGGTATTCGGAAGGCAGTCTGAACCCAAAATGGCCCAGTAACATGGCAATAAAGATAACGGCCGAAATATCAAGTGAAAAACCTTTAAACCTGGCCCGCCCGACCATAAGTCCCAGACTGATAATAATAAAGAGAGCCAGGTAACTTAAATTCATTATGTTTTCCATCGCAGGGAAGATTGATCGGCAAAGTTATGAAACTTAGAGAAGCTGAGGCCGAAGAAAAGGGTTTGGCAAATAAACCCGCTGCTTTAAACGCCTGTTGGGACACGACATGTCGTGCCCCTACATTTGCTTATACCACAAAAGCGAAGCGAATTAGCCAATAAACTGCGAAGTCTTTGATCGCCCCGGACGCCATGTGCCCTGAGCCAAGAAGGGACGATGGGCGCAAAAGGGACGAGGGACGAACATCCTGCTTAAAATGATAAGGAGGCGAAAATTCCCAATTAAAATCCATGCCCCATGCTCCTTGCCCTGCGCACTGCGCTCTGTGCACTGCGCTCTGTGTCCTGAGCCCTGAGCCCTGTGCTAAAGAAGGGACGAGGGTCGAAAGATTGGGACGATGGACGACTCCATGCCCCATGCCCCATGCCCCATGCCCTGAGCCCTGTGCCCTGAGCCCTGAGCCCTGTGCCTTTCTAGTTGCCGAACACCAGTTCACCATTCTGTACATCCAGAGTAATCTCAGAATCTTTACTTACCTCGCCCGAAAGAATCTTCTTCGACAACACATTCAGCACCTTGCGCTGTATAACCCTTTTCACCGGCCTTGCGCCATACTGTGGATCAAACCCTTCAGCGGCAATCAATGCTACAGCCTGGTCGGTTACCGTGATTTTGATATTATTGGTAGCCAGCATTCCGGTCAGATGATCCAACTGCAAACGTACAATCTGATTGATCTCTGCTTCAGTCAATGGTTTGAACATTATCAGTTCATCAATCCGGTTCAGGAATTCAGGTCGGATGGTCTGTCTCAACAGCGCCATCACTTCACTGCGCGTGCTTTCAAAAACATCTTCAGCATTTTTTCCATTCAATCCTGAAAGCCTGTCGCTGATGATCTGCGAACCAAGATTTGAAGTCATGATAATGATGGTGTTTCTGAAATCGGCGGTCCGGCCTTTGTTGTCGGTCAAACGGCCATCGTCGAGCACCTGCAGCAGGATATTGAATACATCGGGATGCGCTTTTTCGATTTCATCCAACAGCACGACCGAATAGGGTTTGCGTCTGACTTTTTCGGTCAACTGCCCACCTTCATCATAACCCACATAGCCCGGAGGTGCACCGATCAGCCTCGAAACGGCATGCCGTTCCTGGTATTCCGACATATCGATCCTGACCAGTGAATTTTCATCGTTGAAAAGATATTCGGCCAGGGCTTTGGCCAGTTCGGTTTTGCCGACACCGGTGGTTCCCAGGAAAATAAACGATCCGAGCGGCCGCTTGGTGTCCTGCAATCCTGCCCGGCTGCGGCGGATGGCATCGGCAATGGCGCCGATCGCCTCTTCCTGACCAACCACCCTTTTATGCAGTTCGTCTTCGAGGTGCAGCAGTTTTTCGCGTTCACTCTGCAGCATCCGGCTAACCGGGATACCTGTCCAGCGTGAGACAATATCCGCAATCTCTTCCGCACCCACTTCTTCCTTAATCAGGGCTGAATTGGCCTGTAGTTCGTTGAGCTTTTGTTTGAGCGAATCGAGCTTTTGTTCGGTAGCTTTTATCCGTCCGTACCTGATTTCGGCAACTTTACCATAATCGCCTTCGCGTTCTGCTTTCTCAGCTTCAAATCTGAAATGCTCGATCTCTTTTTTGCTTTGCTGAATGCCGTCCACAATTTCTTTTTCGGCCTTCCATTTGGCCTTCAATGCGTTGCGGTCTTCGGTGAGGTTGGCCAGTTCCTGGCTGATGCCCTTTATCCGGTTCTCATCGCCTTCGCGTTTAATGGCCGCTTTTTCGATTTCAAGTTGCTTGATGCGGCGTTCAACTTCATCCAGTTCTTCCGGCACCGAATTGATTTCCAGCCTCAGTTTGGAGGCGGCTTCATCAATCAGGTCGATGGCCTTGTCGGGAAGGAAGCGGTCGCTGATGTAGCGTTGTGAAAGTTCAACAGCAGCGATGATGGCATCGTCCTTGATCCTGACCTGGTGGTGCGTTTCGTAACGTTCTTTCAGTCCCCGTAAAATCGAAATCGCATCCAGGGTATCCGGTTCGTCAATCATCACAATCTGAAAACGGCGTTCCAGTGCCTTGTCTTTTTCAAAGTACTTCTGGTATTCATTCAGTGTGGTTGCCCCGATGGCCCTGAGTTCTCCGCGGGCAAGGGCAGGTTTCAGGATATTGGCGGCATCCATGGCTCCTTCACCACCACCGGCTCCAACCAGGGTGTGAATTTCATCGATAAAAAGCACGACTTCGCCATCCGACTCAATTACTTCACGGACAACACTTTTCAGCCGCTCTTCAAATTCGCCCTTGTATTTGGCGCCTGCAATCAGGGAGCCCATGTCGAGCGAAAAGATCTGTTTCGATTTCAGGTTTTCAGGTACATCGCCATTGATGATACGATGGGCGAGTCCTTCGGCAATCGCGGTTTTCCCGACACCGGGTTCTCCAATCAGAATCGGGTTGTTTTTTGTACGGCGGGTTAATATCTGCAGTACACGCCGTATTTCTTCGTCGCGGCCGATCACCGGGTCGAGTTTTCCGGCCCGTGCCAGTTCGTTCAGGTTGCGTGCGTAGCGGTTAAGAGCATTAAAAGTGTCGTCGGAACTGGCACTGTTTACTTTTGCTCCTTTACGCAGTTCATTGATGGCCGTTTTCAGGTCCTTTTCGCTCATACCAGAATGTTTGAGCATGTCGGAAACCTGATCGTTACCACTTAAAAGGCCCAGCATCAGGTGCTCGACCGAAACATATTCATCACCCATTTCTTTTGCATAGGAAGCCGCTTTTTGCAGCACTTTTGAGGCAGCATTGCCCAGGTACTGTTCCCCGCCGGTTACTTTTGGGAAAGCGTTGAGCATGGAATCCAGGCTTTTTTGAATGTTCGGAATGTTGGCTCCGAATTTTCCAAGCAAAAATGGGCTGACATTGTCGTCGGCGAGTAAAAGCCCCTTGAGCAGGTGAGCTGTTTCAACAGACTGGTGCCCGCGTGAAGTAGCCAGATCCTGTGCCTGTTGTATGGCTTGCTGTGATTTTATCGTGAAATTGTTCATGTTCATTGATTTTCCTCCTGATCTTAAAACGTTGCTTCTGCTACCGATCAAATTGGCTGCCAGATGCCGGATTTATATAATATCTGACAAAAAGACATATATTTTCATTCCAGATTTGTCATTTTGGCGTCCATTTTTTGATGGTTTCTTAACAAAAATCAAAAATGCCTGTTACCTTTGTGCATTGGATTAAATAAATACTAAAAAACCAGATTTTATGGCCAACAGATTGATGGACCCCATTGGCAGGCTGATGGGCTTAAGGTACAAATCGCACCCCTGGCATGGTGTTGAAATCGGGAGCGATGCCCCCAATATTATTACCTGCTATGTTGAAATGGTTACGACCGATACAGTAAAATACGAGGTTGACAAAGTGTCGGGTTATCTGAAGATTGACCGTCCCCAGAAATATTCTAACGTGCTGCCTGCTTTGTACGGCTTTATTCCTCAAACCCTGTGCTCAAAGAAAGTAGCTGAGTATGCCGCTTCCAAATCCGGGAAAAAAGATATCATTGGAGATGGCGATCCGCTCGATGTCTGTATTCTTGCTGAGAAAAGTATTTCACATGGAGATATCCTGGTACAGGCTATTCCCATCGGTGGTTTTAGAATGATTGACGGTAACCAGGCCGATGATAAAATCATTGCCGTATTGAAAAACGATGCGGTTTATGGTGAGTACACCAATTTCGAACAATTACCGCCATTGATCGTGAACCGTTTGAAACATTATTTTTTGACTTACAAGGATCTTCCGGGTAATCAGCGTGATATCGAAATCACCCATACTTATGGTCCTGAAGAGGCTCATGTTGTGATCGAAGCTTCTATTGAAGATTACCGGCAGAAATTTGAGAATCTCGATATTTTACTTTCTGAAGTATAATAACTGAGCATTCTAACATAATTTAAGCCTGGACTAGCCGGGCTTTTTTTACTTTTGCCGTTAAATGCATTCCTATGTCTGAACATCCCAACAAAAAGACCCTGGTTCTGGGAGCCAGTACAAATCCTGACCGATTTTCAAATATCTGTATCAACGACCTGGTTCTGTATGATTACCCGGTAGTAGCCATCGGACTTCGTGAGGGAGAAGTGGCTGGAGTTCAGATTCAAAAAGGAACTCCTGCTTTTCAGGATGTTCATACAGTGACTCTTTATTTAGGTCCTCAGAATCAGGAACAGTACATCAGTTATATTCTTGAAACAATCAGGCCCAAACGCATAATTTTCAATCCGGGTACGTGGAATCCGGTGCTGGCGGAGAAGGCAGGCAAACTTGGTGTAGTTGTGGAAAGTAAGTGTACCCTGCTGATGTTATCTGGTGGCTATTTCTGAGATCACTAATATTTACAGTTTTTTACACGAAAGTCCCTCTTTTTGCGTTATCACAACGTCGCTTGGATAAAAATCAGTAATTTAGCCACTTCATTAAAATCACACAACCCCAGGGTTGATAATAAAGTTACCATCAAAGCATGATAAAGCGTTTTGTGAAACTTTTACTCAATATTTTTAGTGTAATCATCTTTTTTTACGCTTCCATTCCATCGGTTTATTCGCAGAATGCCACCACCGGTATTCAGGGTGGATTGATTTGTCCTGATAATGAATTTGTAACCCCGATTCTGGTGACCGGACTGCAGGACATTGACTCAATTTCCCTTGTCTTAAATTTTCCGGCCAACACGTTGAAATATTTGGGCTTCCTGAACCCGAATCCACAACTGGTTACCGGTTTTTCGAGCATTGAAGGCAGAGATAGTTCTGTTTTTATAACCTGGCATTCAGAGGCTCCGATCAGTATTAGCGGAGGAAAACTGTTTGACCTGGTGTTTTTAGCCGGTTCAGAACCCGGCTCTTTCACCTGGGATGCAGATTCCTGTTATTATCATAGTACAACAGGTACTCCGATTGAAATTACTTTAACGGGAGGTGAAATTACATTTCATACAGCCATCGTTGTTGATATAGAAGAGATTAATCAGACCTGCGAAGATAAATGTGAGGCCAACATCGTGGTCATAGCCACCGAAGGCCTGGCCCCCTATGATTATTTGTGGAACGGTGAGCCAATGCTGATAAACCTCGATAACGCCGTCAAGCAGAATGCCTGCGGGGGTGACAACAATCTGACGGTTACCGATGCCAACGGATGTATTCTTGATTCGGTCTATGTTGTTTCTGAACTGCCTGCCATTGAATTAGAGATAGAAACCTTTCCGGATACTGTGTACATGCAGAATCCCCTGGTAAAGTTTTCATTTACCGAGGATCAGAGCATTGTTGAATGGCTGTGGGATTTTGGGGATGGTTCTGAAAAATCCATCGAACGCAGCCCGGCCCATGTATATCCGAGTGCCAAATCGGTTTATGAAAATGAAACCATTGCCGATAAATATATTGTTACGCTGATCGCTACCAACGATCAGGGGTGCACCAACGAATTCACCCTCGAAATTCCGGTTGCTGAGGTGGAGATTTTTATTCCCAATGTTTTTACACCACCCACTGATCCGAACGGTTACTTCAGGATTGCGAAAAAGAATGAAGGATCTTCTTCTGGAAGTGAGTACATCCCGATCGTATATGAGTATCAGAGCATGGAGTTGATCGTACTCGACAGGTGGGGACGAAAGGTTTATTCTAATGGCAATTACAAAAATGACTGGGACGGAGGAAATCTGCCCGATGGTACCTATTATTACCGTCTGAATACTTTTGGGTTCTATCAGGATAAATCCTACACGGGGGCGGTTACAATTCTTCGGGAAAAATAGGGGAGTGGTTTTGAGTAGAGAATTTCGGATTTCGGATTTCGGATTTCATAGAAAGAGACAAGGAGAATTTCGGATTGCCGATTGCGGATTTCGGATTGTTGGAATGATGAAATGATGAAATGATGGAATATTGGAATGATGACTTTAATTACCATCATGATTTTAAAATCGAATTTCTATGTGTCTATGATCTAACCTATGTTTCTATGTGTTAAAAAATTACTCCTATTGAATAGCAGATTTAGAAGATTAACTGATTAGCAGATTGGCAGATTTCGGATTAACAAATTAACGCCAGCTTTCTCCTTCTAGAAATTAGAAATTGGAAATTGGATTGGATATTGGATATTGAACCTTCTCCTTGTCCCCATTTTTTCCCCTTGTCACTTTTTTATAGCAGGATACCCGTCCCACGTCCCCATTACCGCACAAAATCCATCTTATTGACTTCAATCTTCTCAATCTTTCTGAGTTCTGATTCCAGTTTTTCCCATTCAAGCGGATCGCCTGATAATTCAATCAGAATCAGCCCGCCTGAACCACAATGTCCTTCATCTTCGGTATCGTTGATGCCAAGCCTGGTTCGGATAGAGCACCCATAAAGGGTCAATACTTTCTGGACACTGGCGGCAACTTCCACCCGGTCGCTCACGTTGATTCCCAATACTCTGGTGATTGCCATATTGATATAGTTTAATAGATGAACGACATTTTTTGCATTTCTACCCCGCCAATGGCGACAATATCTTCTTCAAAAGCCTGCCATTCCTGCGGGTTTCCGGTAAGCTGAAGTATTACAACCCCGGCCCGGCTACAGGTGTTTTCGTTCAGTTCATGAAATCCCAGCCTCGATTTTATCAGGTGGGCATATTTGCTGAGCATCAACTGTGTACGTCCGGCTTCCTTAATCCTGTCGCGGATCAGCAACCCTACAATCCTGGTTTCTTTCATTTTTTGATTTTTATATTTTAAAAGTAAAGGTCACGTTCGCCAGATTGCACCCTGAGCAAGCGGATTCTCAGTTCATCGAGACTGATTGAACTATCGCTTTGCTGAAGCTCTTCAAGATTTTTGTCAATGGTTTCCCATCCTTTTTTCTTTGTATCGGCAGGCGCATAATCCTCAAGGTATTCAGCCAGGGTCAGCATGGCATTGGGGGAACAAAATCTCTTGATAAATCCGGGGACCGAGAATTCCATAAAGTGCTCCCCGGTGCGGCCTCGGCGGTAACAGGCGGTGCAGAAGGAGGGAAGGAAATCGTTGCTCACCAGCTCATCAATAATTTCGTTCAGCGACCGGTTGTCGTTTATCTGGAACTGTTCCCGGTTAAGGTTTTGCTCTTCATTTTTAGATGCTGAATATGACCCGAGTTCGAGCTTGGTACCGCCGTCAATCTGCGAAACCCCGAACTGTATTACTTCATGACGCAATTTAGCATTTTCCCTGGCCGTAAGGATCATACCCGTATAAGGAACAGCCAGTCTCAGGATAGCGACCAATCTGGCAAATTCTTCATCACTTACTGTATAGTCGGTTCCCAGGTCGAGTTTCGAAGCGTTTTGAATGCGTGGGAATGAAATGGTATGCGGGCCGACATGGTAGCAGGCCTCGAGGTGATTGGTATGGCGGACCAGGCCTAAAACTTCGTAACGCCAGTCGTAAAGTCCGAAGAGGGCTCCGATGCCCACATCGTCGATCCCTGCCTCCTGGGCGCGGTCGAGCCCTGTAAGGCGGTAGTCAAAGTCGCGCTTTTTACCTCCCAGATGATAAGTTTTATAAGCTTCCGGGTGATAGGTTTCCTGGAAAATCTGGTAGGTGCCGATGGCAGCTTCTTTCACCGTTCTGAAACCTTCTATATCAAGGGGAGCGGCATTGATGTTTACCCTTCTGATTTCACCATTTCCTTTCTTAACGCCGTAAACTGTTTTAACCGTATGGGCTATAAACTCAGGAGAATATTCCGGATGCTCCCCATAAACCAGGATCAGCCGCTTTTGTCCGTTGTCTTCAAGCGCTTCAACTTCATGTATCAATTCCTGGTCGTCGAGTGTCTTCCTTATTGCCTCTTTATTGGATGCCCGAAACCCACAATACTTGCAGTTGTTGGTACATTTATTTCCAACATAAAGCGGTGCAAACAATACGATCCGGTTACCGTAAACCCTTTTTTTTAATTCCCTGGCTCCTTCTTTAATCTCTTCAATCAGCACGGGATCGGTTGCATTGATCAGAATGGCGGTTTCACGTAGGGTAAGCCTTTTTTTATCCAGCGATTTCGAAATAACAGCGCGCACAGAATCTATGTCGGAGGGGGTGTTGTTTATATAATCCCAGAGTTCCTGCGGATCAATAAATGGTTTCATCCGTTGGTCAGGTATGCTGCATTTTTCAGGTGTGAAAATCATTATATGTTGATATTTAATTAGTTGTATTTCAGCGAATTCAAGTACAAAATTACTAAATAACCAGCTCTAAAGCCAGTAATATCGTAATTCATTCATCATTCAATTGGCAAAAGGCAGTAGACAGTTGGCACAAAGTTCAAGAGTTTCGTTAGATTCAGACAGTACAGGTTAAGGGTTCAAGAGTTCAAATGTTCAAGGGTTCAAAAGTTCAAGGGTTCAAAAGAAGTTGGCAATAGGCAGTTGGTAAAGAAAAAGTAATTCTCGTCATTCTTCATTCTCGCCTGTCACCCTGAGCGGAGTCGAAGGGCGTCATTCGTCATTCAGTTGGCAACAAGCTGACAGTTGGCAAAACAACAAAGTTCAAAGTTTCAGGGTTATAGAATTTCAGAATTTCATTAATTTCAGGATGACATTGAATTTCAGCCAAAGTTCAAAAGTCAGGGTTAAAAGTTAGTGTGTTCAAAGTTCGTCAAGAAGATGGCAATAAGTTGCAAAAGTAATTATTCCTCATCATTCGTCATTCGTCATTCGTCATTCGTCATTCGCCTGTCACCCTGAACGGCCTCAAAGAGTCAACCTTAATCAGAATTACGGAGTAACTCAGACATCCACAATCAGGTTGTCATGCAGCAGGTTGCGCAGCTTCTTTTCAACCTCCTCGTGTAGCCCCAGAAAATGGCTTATGTGTGTCAGGTAAGCCCTTTCAGGCTTCAATTCTTCGATGAGGTCAAGTGCTTCCCCGAGCGAAAGGTGGGAGATGTGCTTCGAATTTCTCAATGCGTTCAGCACCAAAACCTTCGAACCGGTGATTTTTGGCTTTTCGCTCTCCGGAATAAGGCTGGCATCGGTAATATAGGTCAGATCACCGATCCTGTATCCAAAAACCGGAAGCTTATTGTGCATCACCTGAACCGGCTGAATGGTGGTTTCCCCGATGGTAAACGGAGTGTTGGTGATCTCGTGAATGGTAAGCTGAGGGGCTCCGAAGTATCTGCTTTCAGAAAAAATATAAGGGAATTCAGTCTGTATGGCTTCCATTACATTCTTTGATCCATAAATAGGGATATTCTTGTTCAGTATATAGTTAAAAGCCCTGATATCATCCAGCCCGGCAATGTGATCGCGGTGTTCATGGGTGAAAATTACGGCATCGATGTCTTCAACATTTTGTTTTAGCATCTGAAAACGGAAATCCGGTCCACAGTCAATCACAATGCTTTGATTATCAACCCTTACTATGGCAGAAGTTCTGAATCGCTTGTCGCGGGCATCCGGCGATTTGCAAACAGGGCAGTTACAGGCTATTACAGGTACCCCTATTGAGGTTCCGGTTCCCAGAAAAGTGATTTGAATCGGTGATTTACCGGTATTTTGCATAAAATTTTAAAATCAATAAATAAGTTCTTCAACTTCAGCGCGGTCTGACTTGAGTTGCCTTAGCATTTGTTCAGAATTCGAAAATTGCAGTTCATCCCTTATCCGCTTGGCAAAGAACACAATGGCCTGCTTCCCCGTCATTCCCTGAATTGACTCAAACAGGTGAATGTCGATGATCATCTCTTCAATCTTTCTTATTTCAACCGGAAGCGAGTTTTTAATATTTAGTATTCCTTTATAGAACTCTCCTTCAATCATAACATTCACTGCATAAACCCCGTCACAAGGTACCAGTTTGTTCTCTTCGTCAATCTGGATTCGTAAAGTCTGAAAGTTCAGTTCACGGCACGTTGCACTGCCTTCAAACAACTCACTCATAATGATGTAATGATGGTCGAGATAAGCATTGGCCCTTTGAATGCGGCCATCAAGCAGGGCTTTACGGATAAGGGTTGAACTGACGGTTTCATTGTGAATGTCTTGTTCGGCGATTTCCTCAACTCCGAAACCGTAATATTGACCCAACTCATACAGGTAATCGAAGTTACCCTCCCGGTTATGGCCGAAATGATGGTTGAATCCGATAACTACCTTCTTTGCACCTAACTTGCCTACCAAAATATTCCGGATAAAATCGATGGATGAGATTTCGGAAAACTCTTTGGTAAAATTCAGTATGAACAGGTTATCGAGCCCGGTTTTTCTCAAAAGTTCTATCTTTTCACGCTGCGAATTGATCAGGAGCAGGGTTTTACCTGCCGTGTCAGGAAAGAGTACTTTCCGGGGATGTGGGTGAAAAGTGATAAGAACAGATTCACCATCAATTGATGAGGCAATTTCGTGTAGGCGGTTGAGTATGGTTTTATGGCCGATGTGCACTCCATCGAATGAACCGGTCGTAACCACCGGGTTCCTGATTTTTCCGATCTGATCAAGATTGTAGAAGATTTTCATGCTATTGCGGCAAAGTATTGGGTTAGCCTTTTTTTGCGAAATAAGCAATTTTCTCCAGCATGGTAATCATATCATACTCCTGCAAATAAACATGAGCAGGTACATTCAGTGGTTTTGGCGAAAAGTTAAGAATTCCCCTGATACCTGTCATCACCAGGGTTTCGGCTACTTTTACAGCTTCTTCTCCCGGCACGGATATAACAGCGATTGAAATTCCTTCCTTTTTGATGATCTCAGCCATCTGATCAATATGATAACATTGAACACCGGCATATATTTTATCTGTTTTCTCAGGATTGTTGTCAAAGGCCGCAACAATTGACAGTCTGGTTCTTTTGCCACTGAAATAACCCATGATAGAACGGCCAAGATTTCCGATCCCTATTACGGCTACTTTCTGCCCATCGCGGGTATCAATGATTTTGCCGATGATTTCAATCAATTCTTTCACATCATAACCCTGCCTGAGGGTACCTGTGTATCCGATCAGCATTAAATCACGCCTTACCTGCACTGCTGTAATGTGCAATAGGTTTGCGATCTCGTGTGAAAAAATGTGCTGTTTACCACCGGAAAGGTAATTTAACAGGGCCCTGCGATATTGGCTCAGTCTTTCTACAGTTTTGTCAGGTAACTTTTTATTCATTTCAGTTAATTTGGCGATTTAATTATTAAGCGGTAACTTTATGATAAACGACGTGCCTTTGTCAGGTATGCTTTGGATTTCAATTTCACCCTTGTACATATCAACAATTTTCTTTAATATCGAGAGTCCAAGACCTGAACCGGCAATATTCCTGGTTTTTTGATTTTTAATTCTTACAAAGTCCTGGAAAAGCTTCCCTTTTTCTTCATCAGTCATTCCTATACCGGAGTCAGAAACCTGAAGCACGACTTCATCCTTTTTAGATTCAATAAATACATCAACCCGTCCACCGTTCTTGTTGTATTTAACAGCATTTGATATCAGGTTGTTGAAAATAATCTCAATTTCATTGGGATCTGCTTCCATTGTTACATTTTCCTTTGTATTCAGGTAGATGTCAACATCCTTCTGTATGGCATAAGGCCGCATGGTATCAACAGATATCTGGGCTATCTTTGTAATATTGACCGCTTCCAGGTGCTGAACAGGTTTGCCTGATTCAATTTTGGTAAGGTCGAGCAGATCCATAATCAGGCTCCTCATGCCGTTTATTCTTTCAAGAGAGCGGTCAATCATTTCCTGGTAGGCAGTCATGTCTTCGCCGAACTGCCTGTCCTTCATCATTTTAATATAACCTTCAATCGCATTGATCGGGGCTTTAAGTTCATGCGAAAGAACAGAAAGGAACTGGAACCTGATGAGTTTTCCTTCCTTGTTCATTTTTTGGGTCATCCTTTTCAGGAAGAGTTGCTTGGTGATGTTTTCCATCGATGAGCGGAGTTCCTGCGGGGTAAAAGGTTTCGGAATAAAGTCATAAGCTCCGTCCCGGGTTGCTTTTACGGCAAGCTCAAGTGATGCATACGAAGTGATCATCACCACTACAATGTCGTATAATTTCTTTTTAACATACTCCAACACTTCAACACCCTGAATGCCGGGAAGTTTATTGTCGAGCAGGATAATGTCAGGCATTTCCCGGTCAATAATTTCGATCCCCTCTTCACCTGTTGCGGCCTCAAGCACTACGAATTCAATATGCTCATCCATAAATGGATAATCAACCTTGAAATTCTGCAGAATACGTTTTGTGCCCATGCGAATGCCAGGTTCATCATCAACTACCAATATCTTGTATTCGGCCATCTATCAGATTTTAAGCAATTTATTGATTTCTTTCTGCAACTGGTCAGCCCTGATCCCTTTGTCGAGAAACAGGTCGGCCTTGATCCATTGTTTGTTTTCGTCGGAATTGATGTCAAAGGTCATCCCTGTTTCTGCTGTTACGGCTGTTGCTATGATAATCGGGACATCAGGGTATTTGCGCTTGATTTTGTATGCAAGTATAAATCCGCTGTCTTCATTCTCCATCATCAGATCAAGGATGGCCAGATCGGGTTTCATGGTTTCAATGATCATTTCAGCTTCCTTCTGTCCTTCGGCTGTAATGGTTTCAAAACCAAATTGTTCCACTTTAAGTCTCATCTGAAACAGATAATCCATATCATCATCAACAATCAGTACTGTCTTCTTCATTTTTGCAACTTTTTTGTCTTCTGCTTATTACTTAAATCGGTTTTTTATGTAGCCTGCCTTCGCGGAATTGTGATCGTGAATGTGGTACCCGACGGGCCTTTCAGTGGATCGGCATTCGATTTTACGGTGATACTCCCTTTGTGCATTTTCACAATTCCGTAAATAATCGGCAATCCCAATCCGGTTCCCTTTCCAATGGTTTTGGTGGTAAAAAAAGGAGTAAACAATTTTCCCATGTTTTCTTTGGCTATCCCTGAGCCATTATCGATGATGTAAACTGTTATTTCTTCAGCATCATCAATAGCCTTTATCAAAATATTTCCGCCATTTTCAGGCATTGCCTCCACTGCATTTTTCAGCAGGTTGGTAAATACCTGGGCCATCTGGTCGTAATCGAGACTGGCTTCCGGATTGTTCACGTGATTTTCGAGCGAAATCTTAACATTGGCGGGTGAAATTACCGAGCTGATCGAATGTTCCATCAGGTTGATGAAGTTGATATCAGAGAAATTCACCTGGTTCTTTCGGGCAAAGTTTAAAAGTCCGCCCACTATTTTTTTACAACGTTCAGCCTGCTCAACAATCAACTCAAGATCCTGGCGAATGGGGTCTTCTGCAGTGGTTTCATCTTTCAGGATATTGCTGTACATGGTAATGACGCCCAGGGGATTGTTCAGTTCGTGGGCAATACCGGCCGAAAGCTGTCCAAGTCCGGCGAGTTTCTCCGATTGTTTTAATGCTTCCTGGGTATTGGCCAGTTTCTCGTTCGAGATGTTTAACTCCCTGACGTAGTTGTGAAGCTTTTCAATGGCATAGGGAAGGCACATTTCATGTTCTGCCAGTCCCCTGATTATGGCGATTGCATGGTCCTGACATGAGTCGTAACCACAGGCCCCGCAGTCAAGATGGTCTTTCGGTTCAAATTTCCCCATCTTTTGCAGCACTTTGGTGATCTCTTCATCGGCCGGACGGGCTACCCTGATGTCACGGTTTCTGAATTCACGGAAGAGGTCCAGGCTGCTGAACTCCTCCATATCTTTTTGCCACTGGTCGTGATCCAGATTTTCAAGTTTGTTGATCACATAATCGCTGACACTGGCTTGTTTCCGGTAACGCCTGCTGCTGGATGAAAAGAATGGATAGGGCGACATGCCGGGCCCCATAATACAACCTTCACAGCAAAGCAGTTCGAGATGCTCCTGTGCTATCTGACCACTTTCAAATTCTTTGATGGCTTCCTGAAAATCTATCCGCCCCTCCGCAACAATTACATTCCGTTCAAAAATATCCTCCTTAACTCCTACGGTATTCAGTAAACCTCTGCTCACCGGGAATATGGCGCCTTTACCGCCCAGTGGCGGATCAAATTCTGTTGGAACCACATCTGCAGGTTTCAGACCCGTCAGGGCAATCATTTCCCTCAATTCGCGAAACGTAAGAGCTGCGTCAATCAGAACAGATTCGTCTTTCTTGGCGATGCAGGGCCCAATGAAAACAATCCGGAGGTCTTTCCCATACCGGCTGCGCATCGCTCTGCTCATGGCTACCATCGGTGATACAATATGCGCCAGTGAATCAACCAGGTCAGGGTGATAGTGCTCAATGTAACTTACAATTGCCGGGCAGTCAGACGATATTACCGGAGGGTAATTCCCGGCTCCCATTAGCTTTTTGTATTCTTCCGCTACCAGGTCCGCACCAAAAGCTACCTCCGAAACATAATCAAAGCCCAGCTTCCTGATCAGGGAAACAAGTAAGCGATGGTTTTTAATTTCGGAGAACTCAGCCGGAAAACTTGGGGCAACAATGGCTGCAACCCTGAAATCACCTCGGGTAAGAATTTTCACTTCATCAATCTCCTTGCGGAAAACTTTGGCATTCTGGCTGCAGACTTTAACGCAATTGCCGCATCCTATACACCTTTCCGGAATAATATCTGCTTGTCCGTTGCTGATTTTGATGGCTTTGGCCGGGCACTCCCGCACACAGGTATAACATACCCTGCATCGCTCTTTAACGGTGCTGACAAGATGTTTTTTTATTCCGGGCTTTTCTGATTCCATGCTTCAATACAGTGAGATGGTTTTCCTTTAAAGGGGCACTTCACGTTTTTTATAAGTAGTATGAAGTAATTCAATTGATTTTTGTCCCATAGGTTCTCCCAGGAAATCGCGGTATATTTCAACGATTGCCGGGTTTTTATAGGCGAATCTGATTGGATCCTTTTCATCAATTTCATATACAGTCTTGACCCTGGCTTTAACCACACCTGAATCACTTCCGATGGGTTGGCCACCTCCGTTGATACAACCGCCGGGGCATGCCATCACTTCTATAAAGTGAAGATCGTTGCGTCCTGCCTTAATCTCGCTGATCAGTTTTGAAGCCTGCCTGACCGAATTAACGGCTGCAAACCCAAGCTTGAAATCGCCGATCTTAAGTTTATATTCTTTGTATTCACGGGCATTCCGCAATTCGGCAATTTTTAGCTGGCTCAGATCTTTACCGGTTATCCTGAAATGGAGCGACCGTATCAATGCTTCGGTAACTCCGCCCGAAACACTCAAAAGCCTTCCGGATGAACTTCGTACATGAAAAGGATTATCTGCCAGTTCCGAATCCATTTGTTGTATGTCAATGCCATTTAACCTGATAAACTGGGCTAATTCACGGGTAGTTAATACTGCATCCACATCCGAAATTCCCTTATGGGTCATTTGCTCGCGTTGGGCTTCAAACTTCTTGGCAGTACAGGGCATTGCAGAAACCGTATACAGGTTGTCAGGATTTATATGAAACAACCCGGTGTAATAGCTACTGATCACCGCTCCAAGCATTTGCTGGGGTGATTTGCATGCCGATAGATGGGGCAGCATATCCGGGTGCCATTGTTCCATGTATTTTACCCAGGCAGGACAATCGCTGCTGAAAACAGGTACCTGCTGCCCGGTTTTTAAACGATGCTCCACTTCCGCCGCCAACTCAGTAATGTAGAGGTCGGCCCCGAATGAAGTATCAAATACTTTATCAAACCCGGTTCTCCTCAATGCTGCATTCAATATCCCGTTCATGTCTTTTCCGGCTTTCAGACCGAATTCTTCACCTACAGTTACCGATACTGTCGGAGAGTACTGCAGCACCACGTGAATATCAGGATTGTGCAAAGCATTTTGCAGGTCCGATGAATGTTTCTTTTCGTGGAGTGCACCGGTAGGACATGCCATAATGCATTGTCCACAGGTGATACAACTTGAAAGGTTTATCTGCTTGTTGAAAGGTGGGCCGATAATGGTGGTATTCCCCCTGCCTATAAATCCCAGGGTAACGGCACCTACTATTTCATCGCAGGTTCTTACACATCTGCCGCAGAGAATGCATTTGGCCGGATCCCTGACAATGCTTGAGCCTGACGGGTCGGTTTTATACTTGTTTTTTTTACCGGGAAACCTGCGCTCTCTGACATTCAAATCTTCAGCAAATTTCTGAAGCTCGCAATTGCCGTTCCTTTCACAATACAAACAGTCGTCGGGATGGTTGCTCAACAGCAGCTCCACATTGGTTTTACGGGCATTTACCACACGGGGTGAATGGGTTTTAATTTTCATCCATTCCTCAACCGGATATGAACAGGCCGTAATAAGATTGTTTTTTCCTTCAACCTCAACAACGCACATCCTGCACGAACCGGTGGGATATAGCCCGGGCATGTGGCACAGCGTAGGTACGCTTATACCGCTCCTCTCAAGGGCTTCTAGAATGGTTTCGCCTTTTCGGGCTGTTATGGTTTTATTGTTGACTTCAATCGGAAAGTTCATGTTCTGCTTTTTTTTGACTTTTGATTATTTGACAAAAACAGCCACGAATTTGCATACATCATAGCATATTCCGCATCCTATACATTTATCTTCGATAATAAAATGCGGATTGCGGGGTGAGCCAATGATGGCGGTGGTCGGACATTTTTTGGCACAAGCAGTGCAACCGGTGCATTTTTCAATATCTATGTAATAAACCTTCAGGTCTTTACAAACTCCTGCCCTGCATTTACGGTCGAAAATGTGCTCTTCGAATTCTTCCCTGAAGTATTTGAGCGCACTGATAAGCGGATTGGGAGCTGTTTGTCCCAGGCCACACAGAGATGTGTCGCGTATAACTTCGGCCAGATTCCCCAACTGCATAACTCCCTTAAATCGTTCAAGGGTTTCATGCCCGGTTTCATTTACCGGCCGGCGGGTAATATTTTCAAGTATTTCATGCATTCTTCGCGAGCCTTCCCGGCAGGGAATGCATTTTCCACAACTTTCACGCTGCAGAAAATCGGTAAAAAACATAGCGATATCAACCATGCAGGTATCTTCATCCATCACGACCAACCCTCCGGATCCCATAATGGTTCCGGCCTCCTGCAATGATTCGTAATCTATCTTTACATCCAGGGCTTGTTCGGGCAGGCAGCTTCCTGAAGGCCCACCGAGCTGAACAGCTTTTATTCGTTTCCCATCACGCACACCTCCGGCAATGTGATAAATCAGATCATTCAGTGAAGTGCCCATGGTAACCTCAACAAGTCCGGTGGTGGTTATCTTTCCTGCAAGGGCAAATACTTTGGTTCCCTTACTATAGGCGGTGCCAATGCCTGAAAACCAGGCCGGGCCATGTTCAAGAATGGCAGGCACATTGGCCAGCGTTTCAACATTATTAACTACCGTTGGTTTGCCGAAAAGTCCCCTGGATGCAGGAAAAGGCGGCTTGGGCCTTGGTGTTCCCCTTTTACCCTCGAGACTCGAGATCAGGGCTGTTTCTTCACCGCATACAAAAGCACCGGCGCCTTCGCGCACATGAATAGTGAGACTATATCCACTGTTAAGAATATTATGTCCAAGCAATCCGGCTTCCATTGCCTGATTTATACCGTGTTTTAACCTTTCGACTGCAAGGAAGTATTCGGCACGAACGTAAATATATGCTTTCCGGGCATTAATGGCATATGAAGCAATGGCCACGCCTTCAATAATCTTGTGCGGATCGCCTTCAAACAATGCCCGGTCCATAAAAGCACCCGGATCACTCTCATCTCCGTTGCAGATCAGGTAGCGTTCGTCTGAATCTGAATTCAGGGCTGTCTTCCATTTTCTTCCGGTAGGGAAACCTCCACCTCCACGCCCTCTCAAACCGCTTTCCTCGATGATGTCACATACTTTCTCAGATGAATAATTACGCAGTACACGGGTAAGCGGTTTATAGCCACCCCTTGCAATGTATTCTTCAATCGAAAATGGATTTATAATACCGCAGTTCCTCAGTACCAGGCGATTTTGTAATCTGAAAAATGGCATTTCGTTCAAAAGCCTCACATTATCCCAGGCTTCGTGATGCGGATGCGAATATTGGCCCAGCACCTGTCCCTCGGGAACTACTGCATTCAGGATATCATCGAGTAAAGTTTCAACTTTGGTTGAAGTTATTTTTGAAAATGAAATCCGTCGCTTTCCGGGCAGTTGAATGTCAACCAACGGTTCATGGATACAAAGTCCAATGCATCCGACTTCAACAACCTCAGCATCAATGTTCTTTTCACTAAGGTAATTGTTAACCGCCCGGAGGGTTTCTCCGGCACCGGCTATCATCCCGCAGGTTCCTGTACCGATATAAATAACAGGCTTTAACACAGTATCGCGTTTAAGCAGGCTAAGCTGCTTTTCGGTCAATACAGGGTTTTCTGATGGTTTGTTCAGTAATACAAGATCCCTGAGTATGGCTGTGCTGAAATGATTGAGCGCCGTCATGATTAAGCTGTTTTTGCTTTACAGTTATCAATAATCCCTTTTAAATCGCGGGCCTGGATACCAGGGTAATATTTATCATTAACAGCAATTACAGGCGACAGGGCGCAGGCACCCATGCAATTGACCACTTCAATACTGAACAATCCGTCACGTGTAGTCTGACCTTGTCTGATCTTAAGTAATCTCTCTGCTTCGGCTATGATCCTTGCTGATTTCTCAATATGGCATGCAGTTCCATGACAAATCTGAATATGAAACCTGCCTTTGGGCTCAAATCTGAACTGATCGTAAAAAGTGGCGACACCATATATTTTGCTCGTTGGTAACCCAAGTGAAGTCCCTATCCGATTGATCGATTCTTCTGACAGGTACCCCAGCTCCAGCTGAATTTCCTGCAGCAATGGAAGCAGGCTGTCGCGTTGAACATTCTGGTGCTTTTTAATAATTTCATCTAATTTATCTGACATGGAAAATGCTGGTTCAGATGATTAAAGTCGTTGTATCTTTGTAAGGCTCCGGATCGTAAGGAGCCCTGAATAAAATTCGCTGATAAAATTACTGTTATTTTCATAACAATGTTATTTCTTTAACAGATATTTTTGTCGAAAAATACTATTTTTGTTCCTTCTGAATAAGCATGATCATGAAACAACACGTGGTAGCTGCAAAAAACGGAATAAAATGGTAAGAAGACTTCCCTCAATCAATTACAAAAGCTGGAATGGAACAAAAAGTTGACATTCAGATATGCCTTGGAAGTTCATGCTTTTCGAGGGGCAATAAAAGACTCGTAAAAGTGATTGAACAATATCTGACCGAAAACAACCTCAGGCACCTGGTGAATTACCATGGCGCACATTGTTTCAGTAGTTGCGAAAAAGGCCCTCTGATTCATATAGATGGTAAGGAATATCAGGAATTGGATGAGGAAAAAGTACTGGCTATTCTGAAGGATCTTTTCGGCCATAACTCATCAAATCTTTAAGAGTCAGCGTGAACAAAAAATTATCGGTTATTTCCCGATGTAAACCAAATTACGGATGAAACCACCACTCATCGCAATAGATAACGAAAAATGCATGGTTTGTTTTGCCTGTGTCAGGGCTTGCCCTGTAAATGCAATACAGGTAAAATCGAACACTGAAGCGCCGCTTGTAGTTCACGACAGGTGCATAGGCTGTGGCAGTTGCCTTCAGGTTTGTGCTCCGCTGGCTATTTCATACCGTGATGCCTGTGAAGAAACCAGGGCACTACTCGCTTCAGGAAGCAAGGTTGCCGCGATTGTTGCGCCAAGTATTTCGGGTGAATTTGATGATATAACGGATTACAGGAAATTCGTCAGAATGATCAGGGAACTTGGATTTTCCTATGTCAATGAAGTTTCCTTTGGTGTTGACATGGTAGCTGAGCAATACCACGAACTTTTCACCAATTTTATGGGCAGGTACTATATTACCGCAAACTGTCCTCCGATCATAGCACTGATCGAGAAATTCTATCCGGGAATCATCGATAACCTGGCTCCGGTTATTACGCCCATGATCGCAACTGCACAACTTGTCAGGCAACTCTATGGTAATGACCTTAAAGTGGTTTATATCGGTCCTTGTATCGCAGCCAAAGATGAGGCACTCCGCTACGATGGAACTTCAAAAGTTGACGCTGTTCTCACTTTTGTTGAATTACGCAAGCTTTTCAATGAATTTGAGATAAAGGAAAGCACAGTTGAGTACTCTGATTTTGATCCTCCTCTGGGCTATAAAGGCTCTCTTTATGCTGTGAGTAATGGAATTCTGCAGGCAGCAAATCTGAGTGAGGATCTCATGGAGGGTAGCATTATTTCTGCTGAGGGCAAAGAAAATGTTTTGGAAGCCATTCGTGAATTTGAATCATCGGTTGATTTTATCAGGAAACATTTCAACCTTTTCTACTGTGAAGGTTGTTTGATGGGCCCGGGTACTTCACACGGCGGTAAAAAATATGTCAGGAAAACACTGGTAACCGATTACGCCAATAAAAAACTGAAGAATTTTAACGTGAGAACATGGCAGAAAGCCTGCAAGAAGCACATTGCCCTGACAAATTTCCAGGCAGTTATCCAACTGGATGACCAGCGTTTGCCTGTACCTCCGGAAGGTAAAACGGATGAGATTCTGAAGATTATCGGTAAATTGAATTCTGAAGACAAACTGGGTTGTGGCGCCTGCGGATATGAATCGTGCCGCGATTTTGCCAGGGCGGTAGCCCAGGGCCTGACCAAAACGGATATGTGCATTACCTATTCACAAAAAAGCAAGCAGGATTTTATCAAGACCCTGAAGCTTACCAACGAAAAACTTGCCCATACCCAGGAAGCTCTTGTTGAATCAGAGCAGAAGGCACGGAAAGAGCAGCAATTGGCCCAGGAAGCATTGGAGCGTACTTCCTCCATGCTTCAAAAGCTTCCAAGTGCAATTGTTATTGTTGATGAAAATCTTAAAGTCATTGAGTCGAACCAGAGTTTTATCAATATTCTTGGTGAAGATGCCGCCGATATCAATGAAATAATACCCGGCCTGGTTGGCGCAGATCTGAAAACACTGTTGCCTTTCCAGTTTTATAAACTTTTCTCCGGAGTAATCTCCAACAATGAAAATCTTGTGAACAGGGATGTTCATCTCGGTGATAAGTTGTTGAACGTTTCCGTATTCTCGATTAAAAAGGGAAAAATAGCAGGAGCTGTGTTGCGCGATATGTATTTGCCCGAAGTGCGTAAAGAAGAGGTGATCAACAGGGTGACGGAAGTCATCGATGAAAACCTTGACCTTGTTCAGAAAATTGCTTTCCTGCTGGGGGAAGGGGCTGCCAAAACCGAGCGTATGCTCAATTCCATCATCGAATCGCACAAAGCAGCCAAAAAATAGTCAGCAATGGAGAACAGGTTCTATATTGAAGTCAATGCTGAATTGAAGAATCATCATGAGTCGCGGATATGCGGCGATGTATTTCTGTCGAGACGTATCAATGAGGAAAACAGGATAATTGCAGTTTTGTCGGACGGGATGGGGCATGGTGTAAAGGCGAACCTGCTGGGCACACTAACCGCAACCATGGCTTTAAATTTTACGCTTGAGCACAAAGAGGTAAACCGGATTGCCGAGATTATCATGAATACCCTGCCTGTTTGCAGCGAACGAAAAATGAGCTATTCAACTTTTACAATACTCGATATCGAGTTTGACGGGAAGGTAAGAATCCTGGAATATGATAATCCTCAGGCCGTTGTGATGCGGGGAAAAGAGATTTTTGAGCCTGAGTGGACCTGCGTGATGCTTAGCGGAGAGAAAAATTCTGGAAAAGAGTTGAAGAGTTGTGAGTTTATCCCTGAAAAGGAGGACAGGATCATTATATTCAGTGACGGTGTGGCACAGTCTGGCCTGGGCAGCGGAAAATTCCTGTTTGGCTGGGGGCGCGATAATGCAGCAGAGTACATTGCTGAGCTGGTAAACCATGAACCCGAGATTTCGGCACTGCAGTTGTCGCACAAGGTTGTAAATATGGCTCATGTAAACGATGGCTATCTGTCGAAAGACGATACAAGTTGTGCAGTAATTTATTTCAGAAATCCCCGCCGGATGCTGGTTTGTACCGGTCCGCCGTTCGAAGACGGAAACGATACCAAACTTGCGGGAATTGTCAGGGATTTTGAAGGGCGAAAGATCGTATGCGGAGCTACAACCGCCGATATTATTTCCAGGGAATTAAACCGGCATATTGAGGACTCATTTGAATTTGAAGACCCCGACCTGCCACCTGTTTCGATGATGGAAGGAATAGACCTCGTTACTGAAGGGATTCTTACACTGGGAAAAGTTACGGAAATCCTGAAAACCTACAACAACAGTACCCGGTTAACGAAGGGCCCTGCTGACAGGATTGTTAAAATGCTGATCGACAGCGATGAAATTCATTTCATCATCGGTACCCGTATCAACATTGCCCACCAGGATCCCAGCCTTCCGGTTGAGCTGGAAATCAGGCGCACAGTCGTCAAACGTATAGCCCGGTTGCTGGAAGACAAGTTTTTGAAGGAAGTAAGTGTGACTTTTATATAAAGAAGGCACAGGGCTCAGGGCACAGGGCTCAGGGCACAGAGCACAGGGCACAGAGCATGGAGCATGGAGCATGGCATTGACATGGAGAAGGGGACATGGGGACAAGGGGAAAAATTAGTGACCGAGAGATTTAGAGACAAGACATGGGCTGGGCATGGAGCTTGAAAGAATTTCGCCGTCGCCGGGGCTCGTCTCTAAGCGGCTGGGTGTTTTGAGATTGTAATCTCAAATATTAGATGTTCTGCAATCCCATGAAGAAAATTGGAAATTGGTCTTTGGATATTAGAAATTGGATATTAGAAATTATAAATTAGAAATTTCTCATTTTCCCCTTGTCTCCCGGTCCCCTTGTCCCCTTGTCTGATGAATCGTAGTACGAATTAACAATAGCAATACAGGGTATTTTTAGTTTTTGGAACATACACGAAACCTTTTTAACAATCAATTTTTATGAAGATAACTTTTGAAGGCGCAAAAAAAGTAGTTGCTGAGCACAACGGACAACGGATTGTAACTGATCAACCAGTCAGGAGTGGGGGAGAGGGTTCAGCCCCGGCTCCTTTCGATCTTTTTCTGGCATCTATAGGTACCTGTGCCGGTATTTTTGTAAAGTCATTCTGCGATCAGCGGGGCATTCCTACCGATGAGATAACCCTGGACCAGGATATGAAGTTTGATACTTCCACCCATCTGATCACCAACATTGACATCAGAATCAATCTTCCTGCGTCCTTTCCTGAAAAGTACCGTGAGGCAGTTGTAAACTCTGCCAATCTTTGCGCGGTGAAACGTCACCTGCACAATCCACCTGACATGACTGTAGTGGCTGAAATCGGATAAAAGCGCCTGCAAAAAAAATGGTCTCTGCGAAATCGCAAAGACCATTTTTCTGGTAAGGAAATCAAAATTTCTATAACCTTTCGTCAACAATCGATTTATCGAGAAGGCCTTTTAGGTCATATAAAACGGCATCTTTACGGCCCATGCTCCTGATATCCATTTCTTTAAATTCATTATGGGCAACTGCCAGTACGATGGCATCATAGTCAGACCCGGGCTTTTCAACCATTGAAAGTCCGTACTCATGTTTAACTTCAGCTGCATCTGCCCAGGGGTCGAATACATCAACCTTGCATGAATATTCATTAAACTCAGCCACCACATCTACCACCCTGGAGTTTCTGATATCGGGACAATTTTCTTTAAAGGTAATTCCCAGTACCAATACACGGCTGCCTGCTATGGTATGTCCGTTCTGAATCATCCGCTTTATAACCCTGTTGGCGACATAAAATCCCATGTTGTCGTTCAGACGTCGTCCTGCAAGGATAATCTCAGGATTGTAACCCAACTCCTGGGCTTTATGGGTAAGATAATACGGGTCAACGCCTATGCAGTGTCCACCTACCAGACCGGGGAAAAACTTAAGGAAGTTCCATTTCGTTCCAGCGGCAGCCAATACTTCGTGGGTGTCGATGCCCATTTTGTTGAAAATCAATGCCAGTTCATTTACAAAAGCAATGTTTATATCGCGTTGTGAATTTTCAATTACTTTGGCGGCTTCAGCAACCTTAAGGCTTGAAGCCATGTAGGTTCCGGCAGTTATAATACTTTTGTAAAGATTATCAACTTTAACAGCAATCTCAGGGGTTGATCCGGAAGTGACTTTTAGTATTTTGGTTACAGTATGCACTTTATCGCCCGGGTTTATACGTTCGGGTGAATAACCGCAATAAAAGTCCTTGTTAAACTTAAGACCACTGAGTTTTTCAAGTATAGGTACACACTCTTCCTCGGTCGCACCGGGATAAACAGTGGATTCATAAATAACGATATCTCCCTTTTTCAGTACTTTTCCAACCGATTCCGAAGCCTTTAAAAGGGGTGTAAGATCCGGGCGTTTATGCTTGTCGATGGGAGTCGGAACTGTAACAATAAAATAATTGCAGACTCTCAGGTCTTCAAGATTTGTTGTGTACTTCAGATGAACTGCCGACTTCAGATCTTCATCTGATGTTTCAAGTGTACGGTCATGCCCGGCCACAAGTTCGTTAATTCTTTGTTGGTGGATATCGAAACCCGTTACCGGGTATTTTTTTCCAAATTCAACAGCCAACGGGAGGCCTACATAACCCAGCCCGATTACGCCAATGTTTATTGATTCGTTCATAAAACAGTATTTTATGTTCTTAATATAAGTTGTTATTTATTAATTAGTTGCAAGGAATTAAGCCAGGGATGGTAATCGCCTTTAAGACCAACAGGCTTGAGGTGCCTGATGCTGTGAACTGTATTGATACTCTGTCTGGCTTCTTCAAGTCCAAAACCACCTCCACTCAGAATATGCTCGTAAGAACGGGTGTGGAGGTCGGTAAATCCATCGCTGAATTCAAATTCTTCTCCTTCAATGGTGAGGGACCGGTAGGTTCGTTTGCCGGCATCAAGCAGTGCTTGCGGAATGGCTTTTTCATCGATGCTCAGGAACCACCTGACCCTGGCTTTTTTAAGATGCAGGTATCCGGCAGCTTTGTCTTCTTCCATAAGATGAACCACGTTTTTTTCAACATCTCCGAATATCCAGGAAAGCATATCAAAAAAATGGACGCCGATATTCGTGGCTATCCCGCCTGATTTTTCCGGGAAGCCTTTCCAGGAAACAAAATACCATTTTCCCCGGCTGGTTATATAACTCAGATCAATATCATAGATTTTTCCGGCAGGGCCTTCGTCAATTTTTTTCTTGAGTGCTATTATGGCCGGATGCAACCTGAGTTGCAGAATTGTGAAAATTTGCTTGCCACTTTCTTTTTCAATTTCCTTGAGGGCGTCAACATTCCATGGATTCAGCACCAGAGGTTTCTCGCAAATGGCGTGGGCATCGTTGCGCAGTGCCAGCCTGATATGGGCATCGTGCAGATAATTGGGTGAGCAAATGCTGACATAGTCAATCTTGTACTCACCTTTCCTCCGGAGTTTGTCAAGATGGCGGTCAAAACGCTCAGGCTCTGTGAAAAAATCAGCATCGGGGAAAAAACTATCGATGATTCCTACTCCATCATATTTGTCGAGTGCAGTAATCAGTTTGTTGCCGGTTTCTTTTATGGCTTTCATGTGTCGGGGCGCTATGTATCCCGCTGCACCTATCAATGCAAAATTGGTAATCTTTTTTTCAGAGTTATTCATTAAGTATATATTTAGACAGCACAACTCGTTCAACCTTTATGCTGTACAAACCAATTATCTGTTTTATTTCTTAAATGCTGATTTGTAATTGCTATTCACGGCAAAGTTAGTAAACATTGGTTTTATTTGGCCTGGTTTTGTTAGATTGATCAGGAGATGTCCGGATTTTAAGATTAATTGGGCGATTCTGAAAAGAAATGACCAATTATCTGAGCGATTGATTGTAATTCACTTTTAAAATATTACACCCTGATTGTGAATTCTTTCGATTTTTCAGGTGGTGGTTCCATTAGTATTCCGGTTTGATCTTTACATCAAAATGGACAACACAGGCTTTCTTAATTGAAAAACAGACTGAGAATTTGTAAACCAGGCCACTGACTAAAAAGCAGAAAACCTGAAGACTTTTTAGTATGAATAGAAAAAAGTGGCTTAAATTTGACAACTGTAAAAAATCAAAACCCTAATTTCTACTGAATTTCAGAAAAGCATGGTTTCTCCTTTATTCAGCCACCTCCTTATTCCTTTTATAATTGCAATTTTTCTTGCTGTTACCATGGGTGGGAGTGGAACAGGCCCGGCATTCTCAGCAGCCTTCGGAGCAAATGTAATAAGAAAAAGCCTGATTCCCGGGTTGTTTGGTGTTATGGTTTTTCTCGGAGCAATCCTTGCCGGAAAGGCAACAGCAACCACTATAGGGAAAGAGCTAATCAACATTGACCTGATGAATTTTACAATAGTTTCTATCATTCTTTTTTCTGTTGCGATTTCGTTGTTAGTTGCCAATCTGTTTGGTATTCCTCAGTCAACAAGTCAATCGACTGTTTTAGCGGTTATCGCACCTGCCATCTATTTTAACGATTTTAATCCACACAAGCTATTATTTGAAATCATTCCTACATGGTTTATTCTTCCTGTGATCGCCTTTTTTATCAGCCTGTTTTTCGGGAAATATATTTATAAGCCCATGCGGAAAAGGGGTTTAACCATTTCCCGTTCAAGTAATGTTAATAGAAAACCGGTTCTTGATACACTGATTCTGTTAATGTCATTGTATGTTGCGTTTTCGATCGGATCAAACAATGTTGCCAATGCTGCCGGCCCAATCGCATCGATGACGGCAAATGAAATGAATATCCATGGCGACCGGAACTTTTTATTGATCATGATTCTATCCACCCTGATGGTAGCTCCGAGTTTTGCGATCGGGAGCTCTATTTTCGGTGACAAAATCCTTAAAAACACTGGAAAGGAAATCATTCTTTTCGGAAAGATAGAAGCGGTAATTATTGCTTTTGTATCAGCCAGTCTTCTGCTGATGGCATCCGTTGTTAAAGGCATTCCTACATCTCTGGTCCAATTGAATGTTGCAGCCATCCTTGGAGTCGGAGTTGCAAAACTGGGTACCCGGAATATATTCAAGAGAACTGAGGTAAGGAAGTTTTTCCTGATGTGGCTGATAGCCCCCATTATTTCATTTGTCTTAACCCTGTTGCTTGTTTTTCTGGCAGATATATTCGGCTATCTTTAGTAATTATCAATCTGATTTACAATAAATGTGGCTTGCTCAGAAACAACCATATATATAAATGTAAAGCAATTGCAAAGTGGAAAAAAGTTCCGGGTGCACAGAAATATGGTATTCACATTAAAAAACCTTGCGCCTGAATTGTGAATTACACTTCATTTTATGCAGGTTTACAGCCTGCCTGATTGCCTGCCAGCCATGGCAGAAAGGAGAGGCGAAACATAGGTGGTAAATCATGGACAAGGAGGAATTTAAGGTGCAGCCTGCCTGATTAACCAGGCATACATGCAGACAGGAACATCGTAACATAAAACGGCCGTTGCTTCATCGATTCATTCAGCAGACCCTGTTTGAGATAGTAATTTCATAAAAAAATCCCCGCTCAACGGGGATTTTTTTATCATGGTAATAAATCAGGAATAAATTTAATTTTCCAATCACTTTAACAATGCCAGTGTTTCTTTGATTCTTTTGGCCGCTTCAATCAGTTCCTTGTCTGATGTTGCATAAGATAGCCTGATGCAGTTTGGGTTTCCGAAAGCCTCGCCGGGAACCAGGGCTACGTGCGCCTTGTCAAGAAGATAATTGCATAGGTCTGTACTATTGGCGATAACGGTTTCACCGTTCTTTTTCCCAAAATACCAGGTCACCTCCGGAAAGAAATAGAAAGCTCCATCGGGGACATTGGTCTTGAATCCGGGTATTTCATTGATCAGCTTAAGAAATAAATCACGCCTTCTTTTGAAGGTTGCTATCATGTTTTGTAATTCTTCGGATTCAGCCGGATTGGTTAGTACTGCTGCAATGGCTGCTCTTTGCGAAATACTGCTTGCCCCCGATGTAAATTGTCCCTGTATTTTATCACATGCTTTGGCAATCTCAAGATCAGCAACGCAATAACCCAATCTCCAGCCGGTCATTGCAAATCCCTTTGAAACGCCATTGATGATGATAACCCGGTTTCTGATTGAGGCAAACTGGGCAATTGATTCGTGTTTTCCCTTGAAATTAATCAGTTCATAAATTTCATCTGAAATAATGTAGATTTCAGGGTGCTTTTCAAAAACTGCGGCGAGAGAGGCCAGTTCTTCCCGTGAATAGACAGATCCGGTTGGGTTGCATGGACTGCTGAAGATAAATATCTTGCTTTTGGGCGTTATGGCTTGCTCAAGCTGAGCCGGCGTTACTTTGAAATCAGTCTCCACACCGGCGGATATTACCACTGAAGTCCCTTCAGCCAACTTTACAATTTCGCGATATGAAACCCAATAAGGAGCCGGAACAATTACTTCATCCCCCGGATTTACCAGGCTAAGCATGGTGTTGGCCAGTGCCTGTTTTGCTCCGGTTGAAACTACTATTTGTTCAGGACTGTATTCCAGTCCGTTATCTCTTTTGAGTTTCAAGGCAATGGCCTTCCGCAGATCCAGATATCCATTCACCGGTGGATAAAATGTGTAATTCTGGTCCAGGGCCTCCCTGGCTGCATCTTTTATATAATCAGGTGTATTAAAATCGGGCTGCCCGATGCTTAAATTGATTACATCGAATCCCTGTTCTTTTAGTTCCCTGCTGCGCCTTGTCATGGCTAAGGTTTCCGATTCAGCAAGCCTTGAAATCCTGTCAGATAATTTATTCATGTCTTTAGCTATTGAGGTTATCCGGTTAACATTGGAAGACGACAAATTTAATGAAATTAAATTTCGGGAAACAAGCATTTTAAAGAGGAAAAAATTGAAAATTTACGACCTTTGCCCTGATTTTATAAACCAGCCTGTAATATGGACATAATTCGCGATATTCTTTTGATCATGCTTCCTGCTTTACTCACTGGTTCTGCAGTTTACCTGCTGATCCGGCACAATTACAAGGTTGAAAATGAAAGACTTGACAGGGAATATAGGATGGAAAGGCTCCGGCTTGCTAATCCGGTAAGGATGCAGGCCTATGAACGGATGGTAATGTTGCTGGAAAGAATGATGCCTTCACAATTGATCATACGCAACGTTGTACCTGGTTCCACAGCATCAGATCTCCAGCATTCACTCGTTAACAACATCAGGTTGGAGTTTGACCATAATCTTTCCCAACAACTCTACATCTCTTCACATGCATGGGATTTAATTAAAAATGCCCGGGAGTCGGTTATTGCTGAAATTAATTCTGCTGCCGCCAGGCTTGATCCCATTGCTCCGGCTGCCCAACTCGCACAATTGCTTTTTCAGGGTGAAATGGAAAACAACAACTCTACTCTTTATAAAGCACTCGAGTTTTTGAAAAATGAAGCCAGGCAGCTTTTTTAATCCATTAATTAGCCCGTATCCTATCAGTTCTTTGGTTATTGGGGCAATTTCCTGTTGAATTCTTTTTATGCAGAATAAAATACTCAGTCTTGATGAATTCAAAAAAAAACCACAAATCCCGGAATGTCAGGATTTGTGGTTAAATCAATTGTAACTGAGCCTCCTACCTGACGGTAAATTTCCTTACAGCGCTTCCTCTATCAGTGTCTATCAGCAAAAAGTAAACGCCTTGCTGAAGCTGTTCAACGTTCAGTTTGTATTTCAGGTTATCAACTCTTACCCTGAGAACCTCTACGCCGGTAATATTGGTTACCCTTAACATATTAATTACTTCCGGTGATTCAATCTGCATATCACCACTGGCGGGAACCGGATAAAGGTTGATTAGTTTTGAAAGGTCGTTTCCTTCAATTCCCTGTGAACCAACCTGTATGTATGCTGCTTTGGTTTCTATATCCTGATTGATTCCGTTGTTTACGGTAAGTGCAACGGTATAGGTGCCATTTGAATTATACGTATGCGTTGGATTCTGCTGGGTTGATGTTGATCCGTCGCCAAAATCCCAAAGCCAGGAAGTGATTGTACGTTCAACCGGAATTTGTGGTCTTGGGTTCTTTACAGGCATTTTATCCCTTAAGGAACCGGGTGCAGTTTCCTGAATAACATTGCGTATTACAACCTGACCGGTTGATCCGTTCACGTCGCAAACATACCATACAAGTCCGGTTCCGGAGGTCGGCACCTGTAAAGTGTGAAGCAGACCAGCCTGATTGTAAATCTGCACCACAGCCTGAGAAGTAGTTATGGCAGGACTCTCAGAGTAATTTACAATGTAATATTGGTAAGTACCGCTATACATCTGGTAAATGGTCATGGTTTCAGGTCCGTAACTATCCGTATCGTCGAAATCGAGCAATGAATAGGGTGCCGCAAGAGCACTGCCTTCCGCATCGTAATAAACGTGGTAAATCTGCCCTTCAATTTCAGGCGTATTCAGGTGAGAGTCAAGGTCTTCCGGCAAAGCGCCCCAATTTAGTACAAATCGCATATTTCCGGCCGCAAGGGTGGGAGATAATGAAATGTCAAGGGTTAATGAACCTCCTGAAGGAATAACGACCTGGTTATTTGAATAAGTTATGTAGCCTGTTTGAGAGCAAATTACCGTGTTCGAGTTTTCGGTTGACTGGTCATTAAAACTGACTGTTAAAGGGGCTGAACCGGAAGTCTGGTTGGCAGCAAAACCCGCAACCAATGTTCCGGCAGGTATATTGGCAATGGAGTAATTTCCCTGACTGTCGGTAATATCAGACAATCCGGCCACACTAACTGAAGCGCCGGCAATCGGCAGACCCGTTATAGCATCAGTTACCAGTCCGGTTAATGTTGAGTTGCCTGTGCTTCCTCCGGTTACAGTTATGTAGCCGTTTTTGGTTTCAGTATCCGATCCCGTAGTTCCTCCAACTGTCAGACTAACATTGTATACTCCGGCAGTTGTGTATGTGTGTGATGGGTTTTGTTGGGTGCTTGTACTTCCATCCCCGAAATTCCAGAGCCAGGAGGTTATATTTCTGCTCTTTAGGTTGTTTTCAGTATTTTTTTTCGATGGTACCCAGTCTTTTAATGCTCCGGGAGGATTAGCCTGAATAACATTGCGGATGGTTAATTGACCATTGACACCATTAATGTCTGCAACATACCAGTATAGCCCGCTTCCGGTAGTTGGTACCTGAAGTGTCTGCATTAGTCCGTCCTGGTTGTAGATTTGTAATACTGCCTGAGACGTTGTGATTGATGGGTTTTCAGAATAATTGTGGATATAATACTGGTAGGTTCCGTTAAACATCTGATAAATCGTCATGGTTTCGGGACCGAATCCGGTGGTCACATCATGGTCAAGCGCAACGAAAGGATCTGCTGTTGCATTACCCGGGGAGTCGTAATAAACATGATAGCTCTGGCCATTGATTGATGGTGTATTCAGATGTGAATCAAGATCTTCCGGCGATGCCCCCCAGTTAAGTACGAAGCGCATAGCTCCGGCTGCAAGTGTCGGAGAAAGAGAGATGTTAAGGTTTAATGTCTGGCCGGGGTCGATGACAACCTGGTTGTTTACATAGGTTATATATCCGGTTTTAGAGCATGAAACCGTATTGGATCCTTCCGATGACTGGTCGGAGAAATTGACTGCCAGTGGTGCCTGCCCCTGGGTTACATTGGCGTTAAACTCTGCGTTGAGTGTGCCTGCCGGAATATTGGTGATGGTATAATTGCCACTGTTATCGGTAGTAGTGCTTAATCCGGCAATGGTCACTGTTGCTCCTGGAATCGGATTGCCGTTGAAAGCATCGGTAACCAGGCCAGTAAGCGTGTTGGACTGGGCTACGGTTGTATTAAAATTAAAATCATCAACCATGAAAATAAATGCATCATCCGAGATACACTGAATCCCAACATAAATCGTTTGACCGTTGTATGCATCGAGATTAAAAGTTTTCTGCTCCCACGCAGTAGCCGGGGCTGTCAGGTAATTTGCACCTGAAATAATTGTAAAACTTGCAGGAAGTGTGTTCGTAGTTGAAATGCCAACCTTGTACCTTTCTAGTCCATACTGGGCAGTGTATGATTTTACCCAAAAGGAGACCGATGTGTTTGTGCCGGCAATGAGTGGTGGTGAAATTAACCAATCGTTGTTTACAGCTCCATTGGCGGCAAAACAGGCAGCAAATTTTGAGCCTGAATGCGGCTGAATGGGGGTAGTTGTCATTGGTGGTACAGTAGCGGAAGGATTGAAAATCATAAATGCCATCGGGGCATACTGATTGGTGAATTCCTCTCCTTCAATGCCCCAGGTTTCAGCACCATCAACATCAGCTAACGTCCAGGGACTATAGCTGATGCTGAAATCAGCATATGTTTCAAAATCATCGCTCAGGTTGCTAACGCTTCTGATCATGGGCGATTCTGATTCACTGCCGGAGATTTCATGAAGCAATGCTGCTTTACCGGCTGCTTTTTGATGTGACTGAGCATAAACGCCGGCAAATGCGAACATCATTGCAATTGTTAACAGGTAAATTTTTTTCATGGAGAACGTGTTTAAGTGTTGTTTCAAATGTATGGGATTCTGGATCATATAATGAAATGCGAAGTATATTGTTTCGGAAATTAAGATGATAACGATTAAAAAGCCCATCATCAATAAATAGATTAATTACAAATATGACTTTGTGTAACTTGTTTCAGCTTGTTTTTTGCAGAAAATACCCTGTTAATAAACTAATGCTATAAATATATGAAATAATTCCATGATATATCGCAGATGAAATTGATGCTATTAATAAATTAATTCTGGTTTTGCCACCTGTGTGATATCCTATCTGTAATGCACTTTAGATTACTGGCCTTCTGAAAATGGAATTAAAATTTAATGATTTATTAATTTATTTTAGAATGTTAGAATGTTGTTTCGTTAAAGGGTATGAAAATATATTAACCGCAAAGTATCGCAAATTGTACCGCAGAGAATCGCAAAGAAATGCGAATCTTACTATTCTGCGGCTCCCTGTCTGCCAACAGGCGGTTTGTGTGTCCTTCGCTCACTTTGCGTTTTGAACCATTTTAGCATCTATTTCCCCTACCTAAACGACATATATCTGTTGAATTCTAAAAACCATACTAATTTTGAACAGAATCTTTCGAAAAAAAATAAAGGAACTGCCCAATCGGACAGTTCCTTATTCAAGTTGGCCAATTTAAACTAAACCAAATTAATTGACAACCTGGATTTTTGAAGTTATGGAAGAGTTTCCGGCTACCAACGAAATTACATAAAGTCCGGAAGGTAGATTGCTGGTATCGATAATTAAGTTATGCTGATTTTCAGCTTGATAGCCAAGTTCAGCAGCCCGGATTACCATTCCGGTTGAGTTAAAAATTTTGTAACTGACTTCACCAGTTGACGTGAGTTTATAGCTGATATTGAGCTTTTCCTTTGCAGGATTCGGATATACTGCGAATGCGTCAGGATTTAAGATGTTGTCTTCTATCCCTGTTGTATTTTCCAGCGCAACAAACTGACCTCCGGAAGATAAAAATGCATATAACCCAAACGCTGGCCCATTGCTGTTGTTCGCAGGGCTTAGGAAGCCTGAAGCCAGAACTGAAATGGCCTGTCCCTGCAAACCAAGTCCTGCCAAAGCAGCATTGAATGTAGCTACAGTTACATCACCGGCTTCATTTCTGATGTCCAGTTGATAGTTGGCCGTCGGCAACTCAAGATAATCAGCAAATTGTCCATAAGCAAGGTTGTTTACAATCGTTCCAGCGCCTGCATAAACTTCAACAACATCTACAACAGGTGCATCTGTCGATCCATGAAATACAAGTACGTCGGTGTTCGATGGATTGGTCGCTTCTTCGCGTGCCATGTCGTAGACATAAATATTGAAAGGTTGTACAGGCGAATATCCACCTGGAGAAACTATGCCATTGGCAATCAGAATATACTTTTCATCGGCCATCAGATTGTAAGTAAACCTGGCGAGGGCGTTGGTGGTATCGGTTGAATTAGAAGGTTGAATAACTACGTCAAAATCAACACCAGCCGGAGCATCGATGAACGGTGAAGCAGTGCGGAAGGCAAAATTGTCAAGCAAAAGCTGTTCGTTCAACCATACATCCACCTGCGCTGCAGCAGCGTCTGCAGAGTTGTGAATTACCTGAACCCTGGCAGTAGGCGCTGTGTAAGCTGGAAGTGGAATCAACGCGCCTCCTGATGATAATGCAACATACAACCCAAAGGCAGGGCCATTGTTGTTATTGCCCGGGTTCAGAAATCCACTCGCAATCACTGAAAGAGCCTGGCCTTCGAGTCCCAGAGCAGCGAGAGGTGCGCTGTAAGATGCCACGGTAACGGTTCCGGTTTCATCGCGGACTTCCAGAATATAATCAGTGGTCGGCAGTTCAAGATACCCTGCGAAGTTTCCATAGGAGAGGTTGTCAATAATGGTTCCTGCGCCTTCGCCGGTTTCTACCACATCTACAGTGGGTGCGTCGGTTGAACCATGAAAAGCAACAACATATGTATTTCCGGATAAAGCAGCCATTTCACGGGCGCCAGCAAAAGGGTATAATGAGAACGGAGTAGCTGGATTGTAACCGGTTGGAACCACAATTCCATTGGCAACGAGCAGATATTTCTCTCCTCCGTTCAGATTGTAAGTAAACCTGGCCAGAGCATTGGTCGTATCTGTAGAGTTTGAAGGCTGAATTACCACATCAAAATCAACTCCTGCAGGTGCATCAATAAAAGGAGTAGAAGTTCGGAAAGCGAAATTGTCAATCAGTAGTTGATCGTTTAACCAAACATCTACCACAGCAGCGGCAGCATCGGCCGAATTATGAATAACCTGAAGTCTTGCAGTAGAAATTTCAACGGCAGGTAACGCTACCAGTGGGCCCCCGGCAGGAAGTGCAACGTAAATGCCAAAAGCCGGGCCATTGTTATTGGAAGCCGGATCCAGAAATCCTGAAGCTAGTGCTACAGCGGCGTATCCACTGAGTCCGAGCGTTTCAAGTGGTGCAAGGTATTCGGCTACGGTTGTTGTTCCACTCTGGTCGCGAACCTGTAAGCGGTAATCTTCTGTGGGTAATTCAAGATAACCGGCATAGCTTCCATAGGCGATGTCATTCACAATAGTTCCGGCACCAACTCCAATTTCAACAATGTCTACTACAGGTGCATCGGTTGAACCATGGAATACAAGCACATCGGAATTTGCAGGATTTGAAGCAGCTTCACGGCCCATGGCATATACATATACGTTAAAAGGAGTAGCAGGGTTATAACCTGTTGGTACTACAATGCCATTGGCAACGAGAACATAGGTTTCACCATCCATCAGGTTATAGGTAAACCTGGCCAGGGCATTGGTTGTATCTGTAGAGTTCGACGGCTGAATAACGACATCAAAATCAACTCCCGCAGGAGCATCAATAAACGGGGATGCAGTACGGAATGCAAAATTATCAATCAGGAGCTGATCGTTAAGCCAAACGTCTACCTGGGCTGCAGCAGCATCAGCAGAATTGTGTATTACCTGAACACGGGCCGCAGGTGTATACACAGGCAGTTCAACCAATGCTCCGCCTGAAGGCAATGCAACAAACAGTCCGAATGATGCACCATTGTTGTTAACCGCGGGATTCAGAAATCCTGAAGCAACCACTGCCATAGCCTGACCCTGTAGTCCGAGTGTTTCGAGCGGCGCAGCGTAATAAGCGACTGTAACTGTTCCCGTTTCGTCCTTTATAGCAAGGACATAATCGTCTGTCGGAAGTTCAAGATAACCTGCAAAGTTGCCATAAGCCAGATTATCGACAATGGTTCCTGCGCCGACGCCTGTTTCAACAACATCAACTACTGGTGCATCGGTTGAGCCATGGAAAACAAGCACATCGGAGTTTGCTGGATTTGAAGCAGCTTCACGGCCCATGGCATACACAAATACGTTAAAAGGAGTAGCAGGGTTGTAACCTGTTGGAACTACAATGCCATTGGCAACGAGAACATAGGTTTCACCATCCATCAGGTTATAGGTAAACCTGGCCAGGGCATTGGTTGTATCTGTAGAGTTCGACGGCTGAATAACGACGTCAAAATCAACACCTGCCGGAGCATCAATAAACGGGGATGCAGTGCGGAATGCAAAATTATCAATCAGGAGCTGATCGTTAAGCCAAACATCTACCTGGGCTGCAGCAGCATCAGCAGAATTGTGTATTACCTGAACACGGGCTGTTGGTGTATAAACAGGTAATTCAACCAAAGCTCCGCCTGAAGGCAATGCTACATAAAGTCCGAATGGGGCGCCATTGTTGTTAACTGCGGGATTCAGAAATCCTGAAGCAACCACTGCCATCGCCTGACCCTGCAGTCCGAGTGTTTCAAGCGGCGCAGCATATGAAGCGACTGTAACTGTTCCCGTTTCATCCTTGATGGCAAGAACATAATCGTCTGTGGGAAGTTCAAGATAGCCTGCAAAGTTGCCATAAGACAGATTATCGACAATGGTTCCTGCTCCGACGCCTGTTTCAACAACATCAACTACAGGTGCATCGGTTGAACCATGGAATACAAGCACATCGGAGTTTGCTGGATTTGTAGCAGCTTCGCGGCCCATGGCATAAACATAGATATTGAAAGGAGTAGCAGGGTTATAACCTGTTGGAACTACAATGCCATTGGCAACGAGAACATAGGTTTCACCATCCATCAGGTTATAGGTAAGCCTGGCCAGGGCATTGGTTGTATCTGTTGAGTTTGAAGGCTGAATAACGACATCAAAATCAACACCTGCCGGAGCATCAATGAACGGGGATGCAGTGCGGAAGGCAAAATTGTCAATCAAAAGCTGGTCGTTAAGCCAAACATCTACCTGAGCTGCAGCAGCATCAGCAGAATTGTGGATTACCTGAACACGGGCAGTCGGCGTATACACAGGCAGTTCAACCAATGCTCCGCCTGAAGGCAATGCAACAAACAGTCCGAATGCTGCACCATTGTTGTTAACCGCCGGATTCAGAAATCCAGAAGCAACAACTGCCATCGCCTGACCCTGTAGTCCGAGTGTTTCAAGCGGTGCAGCATATGAAGCTACTGTAACTGTTCCCGTTTCATCCTTGATGGCAAGAACATAGTCGTCTGTGGGAAGTTCAAGATAACCTGCAAAGTTGCCATAGGCAAGGTTATCTATTATTGTACCGGCACCAACACCTGTTTCAACAACATCAACCACTGGTGCATCGGTTGAACCATGGAAAACAAGCACATCGGAGTTTGCTGGATTTGATGCAGCTTCGCGTCCCATGGCATATACATAAATATTAAAAGGAGTTGCAGGGTTATAACCTGTTGGAACTACAATGCCATTGGCAACGAGAACATAGGTTTCACCATCGGTTAAATTGTAGGTGAATCGGGCCAGGGCATTGGTGGTGTCAGTTGAGTTTGAAGGCTGAATAACGACATCGAAATCAACACCAGCCGGCGCATCAATAAATGGTGAGGCAGTCCTGAAAGCAAAGTCATTGATCAGTAACTGGTCGTTCAACCATACATCAACAACAGAGGCTGCTGCATCGGCTGAATTGTGTATTACCTGCAATCTGGCCTGGCCAAATAACATAACAGGCAATGACAACAGTACAACAATAAATGTACGGAAAGTAAAACTGTTGAGTTTCATGATTGTTAATTTTAGGTTATTAGATTTAGTTTAATCGCAGAAGTATTAACGAAGAATTATAATTAATGTTTAAGCAAATGCATAAAAGAATAAACAAAATATAGAGACCGATTATAATAAAAATGTATAATAAATTAATAATCAAATATATAAAGTAGATAAATATAGGAATGTTAAATTATTGTTAATAGTTAGTTTAATTAACATGATTAAAAAATAAACAAAGTCCGAATTGAAACGTTATAAGATAAACCTAAAATTATGTCAGGATTAGAAAGTCGTTTCTCAAAAATTGATTTTCAGATAACAACCTGGATGGCCAGAAATGGAGTTCTGTTTTTAAGGTTGAGTGTCGGATTTTTATTTTTGTGGTATGGAATTCTTAAATTTTTTCCTTCTGTCAGTTCCGCAGAGAATATAGCTACTACAACCATTGAACAATTGTCATTTGGGATTGTAAATGGCAGGTTTGCCATGATTTTGCTGGCGGTGTGGGAAACGATGATAGGTTTGGGCCTTATGTCAGGAAAATTTTTACGTGAGACTTTGCTGTTGTTATTCCTTCAAATGATCGGCACGCTGGCTCCGCTCGTATTACTTCCGGATATAACTTTCACGATATTTCCGATTGTTCCGTCCCTTGAAGGCCAGTACATCATTAAAAACCTTGTTTTAATTTCTGCGGGTATTGCCATTGGGGCAACTGTAAGAGGAGGCAGACTGGTTGCAGAACCCAAAAACATAACAAAATCATAGTTTATGCCTGTTTTTCAGACAATTCAGATTGTAAATACCTCACTTGAAGCATGTTGGGATTTCTTTTCCGACCCGGCTAACCTTTCAGTGATCACCCCTCCTGAAATGAATTTCAGGATTAAATTTCCTCAACCTATGCCAGCGATGTATCAGGGGCTTATCATACGGTATACAGTTAGTCCGCTTTTAGGCATCCCTTTGGAATGGATCACTGAAATAACCCAGGTTAAGGACCATGAATATTTTGTGGACAACCAGTTGAAAGGCCCTTTCAGACTGTGGCATCACCAGCACTTCTTCAGGGAAGTTCCCGGAGGAGTGGAAATGCGGGATGTGGTTAATTATGAGCTTCCATTGGGGAAGTTCGGTGAATTTTTCGGGTTGGGCATTGTTCAGAAGCGGGTTCAGGGAATATTTGATTTCCGGAGCGCGGTGATAGAGAAGAAATTTAGCAGGTTTTGAACGGTTTTACTGTTAAATTACATCATTAGAAAAGCATGGAATCGAAGTCTCTGACAAAGGGCATCATAAAACATGATAAGATTAATAACTGATAATGTGCTATTTGCTTCGAATGAAGTGATAAAGTTTAATCGTTATTGTGTCCGGAAAAAACATCATAGTTATTTTACCTTTTAATTCATAACTGCGCTGGAACTCGTGTTTCAGGAATGGGTTTAAATATTTCATAGCTTTGCACTTCTTTTTGAAAGCGCACAAACAGGAAATGACGTCGAAAAAATCTTCTTTAATTGTTGGTGCCACAGCAATTTGTATTTCTGCAATGCTTTGGGGCCTCGATGGGATTGTTCTGACGCCTCAACTTTATAACCTGGACCTCGGATTGGTTGTGTTTGTTCTGCATGCTCTCCCGTTTATAATAATGAATTTGTTTCTTTACAAAGAATATCGGCTTTTGAAGAGCTTCTCGCGTAAAGATCTGATATACATTTTTCTGGTTGCACTTTTGGGCGGAGCCATCGGCACAATGGCTATCGTAAAGGCTTTGTTCCTTGTTGAATTCCGTGATCTTACCGTTGTTGTGCTATTACAGAAATTCCAGCCTGTGTTTGCCATTTTTCTTGCAGCCATTCTTTTACGTGAAAGAATGAAGAAAAACTATATTCTATGGGCTACACTTGCAATTATAGCAGGATATTTTTTAACCTTCGGTCTGCAGTTACCCGATTTTAATGCCGGTTCAAAAACTCCGCTGGCTGCAGCATATTCACTTCTTGCCGCATTTTCATTCGGATCAGCAACTGTTCTGAGTAAAGGGGTTCTTCAAAGGATTTCCTTTCAGGCCGCAACATTTTACCGGTATGGTTTTACTTCTGTCATTATGCTTATTTTCGTTCTGATTTCAGGAGCATTGAGCGGTCTCAATACTGTAACTCAACATAACTGGATTATATTTCTGATCATCACTTTCACTACAGGATCTGGCGCAATCTTTCTTTATTACTATGGTTTACGTAAGGTTAAAGCTATGGTAGCGACAATTTGTGAGCTATGTTTCCCTCTTTCAGCAATTTTATTTGACTATTTCTTTCATGGCAAGATACTGACACCGGTTCAATGGGTTAGTGCAGCAGTGATGCTAATGGCAATTGTCAGGCTCACAATCGGGGGAAAATCGGATTCTGTAGCTTAGGTTCTGTTATAAAACTCCAATCTCGCTTTATTTATCACGGTAGTCGGGTTACATATGTATAAACTTCGACACCGGGTGCTCCGGGAACCCAAAACCTGGCTGTATGTGCAAACAGAAAGGTTGTTTTGAATCTGATATCTAATTTTGTGTTTTCCTGCCTGATTTCCTTCAGTGAGACAGGTTGGTAAATAGTGCAAAGGTGTTGAAATAATCACTCTGGCCCAGGACGATAATACGGCCATAATCCACTATTGTCAATCATTTCAAATGAACCCAATTATTTTCCGCGGATACCGGTTATTATTTATTTACTGCCTTTGGCTGAAGTCTCCATCTCTTTTCCGTTCAACATGGCGTAGGCATATCCACTGAATATCAGTGTAGTGAGAACCTGGATCCAGATAGGGGTTGAAAACAGGCCGGGGCCGGCGACAGCCAATGAAATCAAAATTGCTTTTACAAGATAATAAACTGCTTTGCTTATAACAATGCCGGTAAGCATAGCAGTAAAACTGTTTTTAAAAATCCTGAGAAACATAAAGTATAGCCAGACATTCAAAAGAAGTTCTGCCGAAATAAGGAGCATTTTGTAGAATACCGGGTGGCCCGATACCGCGAATGAAAACAATGGCAGGGAAATAGCCAGGAGAAATGCGTTTTGCCGGTTACTGTGAACCATCGCCAGTATCAGCATCAATCGCATAGGTTCTATAAGATAAAGCGGGAAATTTATAAGATGTGAAATTGCCGGGGTAAAATAAATCAGCAAAAGAGCGAATGAACTAATGATAACACTTCTTAAAGTTTCTGATTTTGAAATAGTTAATGCTTTCATATTTCTTTCAATTTTAACCCGTCATAGTTGAGTTCTGATAATCACTGGATCAGATTGTTACAAAAATACATCATTATTCATTCTGTGATATCTTTTTAGGGAAATGTTTGTTTCGATCAATGAATTACCTAATTTTACACGGATATTTTGATGGTCAAACTATAATTTTGGCACATGAAACGACGTGATTTTTTAGTTAAGGGTGTAAGTGCTGGACTGGTTGCCGGAACTGCCGGTAGCTTTGCAAATTTGGAACAGCTTTCAGCCGCCTTGCCCAATTTCGCATTGTATGACCTCGTAGCTGTGCGTGATGGCGAGCCGGAGGTTATGTTCGACAGAGCCATTGCTTCACTGGGTGGAATGACGAAATTTGTGAAAAAAGGTCAGAAAGTCGTTGTTAAACCCAATATTGGATGGGATGTTTCACCCGAAAGGGCAGGAAATACCAATCCTAAGCTTGTTGGCCGGATCATAAAGCACTGTCTGGATGCAGGAGCATCAGAAGTATATGTTTTCGACAATACCTGCGATGCCTGGAACCTGTGCTACAAAAACAGTGGAATTGAAAAGGCAGTAAAAGATGCAGGTGGAAAGATTGTACCCGGTAATACCGAAGGCTATTATCAGACAGTACAGATACCCAAAGGAAAGAAACTAAAGGAAGCTAAAGTGCATGAACTGATTCTTTCATCCGATGTATTTATCAATGTACCGGTACTGAAGCACCATAGTTCAGCAAATGTATCACTTTCCATGAAAAATCTGATGGGTATCGTTTGGGACCGGCGTTACTGGCATCGCAACGATTTGCAGCAGTGTATTGCTGATTTTGCTACATGGCGTAAACCCACACTCAATGTCATTGATGGTTACAGGGTTATGATGCGCAATGGCCCACGTGGGGTTTCTGAAGCCGATATCGTTAATATGAAACAGATGATTGTGTCTGCCGACATAGTTGCTGCAGATGCGGCCGCTGCTAAAATTTTCGGGAGTCAACCCGATGATATTCCACATATCCGTATTGCCAATGAAATGAAAGTTGGCACCATGGCGCTGGATAAACTGTCAATTAACAGGATTAAAATTTAATATGCACAAGTTATCCTGGCTTAAAAAAGTCAGAATTGCTGTTTCTCTGATTTTTCTGCTCCTGTCAGGGGCAATTTTTCTCGATCCTGGTCAGTGGATTCCAGTCAAGGTTATCAATTTCGTAACCTGGCCGCAATTTGTTCCTTCATTGATAAGGTTTGCTACTTCTGCCGCAATCATTGCCTCTGGTTTTCTTTTGTTTATTGTTCTAACCCTTATATTTGGAAGAATCTATTGTTCAAGTGTTTGTCCATTGGGAACCTTGCAGGATGTTATCGCATGGGTCAGAAAAAAAGTTATCAGACAAAGGCCTCTCCGATACACCAAAGCCCGCAATATTCTCAGGTATTCGATTCTCACCCTGGTTATAATATCAATTTTTTCCGGTTTTTCACTTCTGCTGAATCTATTTGATCCCTATAGCAATTTTGGCCGCTTAATGGCCAACCTGGTCAGACCTGCCTTCCTGCTTGGCGGTAATGGATTAGCAGGGATTCTGGAAAAACAGGATATTTTCTGGTTTTCAAAAACGGATTTCAAAAGCCTACATTTTGCATCAATAACCTTTGCCACTGGTTTCTTGTTACTGGTTGGATGGATGTCTGTTTTTTACGGAAGATTATATTGCAATACGCTCTGCCCTGTAGGAGCCCTGCTCGGACTTGTTTCGAAGCTTTCATTCTATAAAATTAAACTTGATAAACACGCTTGTAATAGTTGTGGTTCCTGCAGCAAAGTTTGCAAGGCACAGTGCATTGATGTGAAAGCCAAAACCATTGATTATTCGAGATGCGTCAGTTGCTTTAATTGCCTGGGGGTATGTCCTTCTGATGGGGTCCTTTTTATCAATCCATTGATTGTGAAGCATACGGAAATATCTCCCCTTTTGGACGATAAAGACAATAAACGCAGAACCCTGATAAAAGCCTTCTTGTTTTCAACTGTATTCCTCACTGTAAAATCTTACGCGATCCGTGTAACCGGAGGCGAAAAGCCAACAGAAATTCCGGAGGACAGAACATTGGTATCCACGCCTCCAGGATCGGAAACCCACGATCACTTTAACAGCCATTGCACAGCCTGTCACCTGTGTGTGAGTGTTTGTCCGACTCATGTTTTACAGCCTTCTTTACTTCAGTTTGGCCTTCAGGGATTTATGCAGCCCTATATGGATTACCATTCAGGCTTTTGTAACTTCGAATGTGACCTCTGCGGGAAAGTGTGTCCTACAGATGCCATTAAATCTTTACTTCCTGAACAAAAAAAGCGGGCACAGGTCGGTAAAGCTGTATTTATTGAAAAAAATTGTGTTGTCTACACTGATAATACTGATTGTGGGGCATGTTCAGAACACTGCCCGACCAAGGCCGTCAACATGGTGCCTTACAAAGAACATCTTAAAATACCGAAAGTAGACGAAAAAATCTGTATTGGTTGTGGTGCCTGTGAATATGCCTGCCCAACCAAGCCTTACCGGGCAATCTTCGTGGAAGGCAATTCAATCCATCAACTGGCCGACATACCGGTACAGGAAAAGATTATCATTAATAAGACAGAGGAGGATTTCCCTTTTTGATGCTTAAAACCGGGCCAAAGCCTGCAATTCTCATTATGGAATGGCCGGTATGTATTTAGCAGGGTTTAAAACAGCTATCACGTCTTTATACTATGTGACTTTCTTCAATTGACAGTATTTAGTGGTTGCAGATGGTCAAAGGTTGAGCCCGCTCCGAAAAGTACTTTGAACCCATATCCCCCAAAGGGGGGGGCCTGATTCACTAATTTTCAGATGTTCCTCTTTGGGGTGAAGTTCAAACAGATGAGAATCGTTGAATTTCCTGCTTTTTGGAGTGGATTCAAGGTTTTTTATCAATTTTAGCCGGCACTGATTGATTATAAAATACAAAAAGCCGGTTGTTACCGGCTTTTTGCTGTATCGCTAAAGAATGTTTTAAACAATCGGATATTTCTTTAAAATCTGATCCGAGTGTAACAAGAGGTCGATGTATTGGGCTCTCTTATAGGTATATGGATCTTTCACCATAGCTTTTGAAAGTTTACCTTTGAAGGCATTCAGGTCCTCAAAGCCATTTTTTGCCATGAATTTTTCCAGATCTGCCAGAATGGTGGCAATCAAATCCGGTTTATGTTTGTATAAAGCACTTACAATCTGAACGGCATCAGAACCCGCAAGAATCATTTTAGCCAGATCATTGCCGGTATAAATTCCTGAAGAACTGCAGATGGAAGCTTTGGTATTTTTATACAAAACGCCGGCATACCGGAGAGCAAGACGGTAATCGCCTTCGTTGCTCAGGTTGAACGGAGTGCTGTGTTGCAGGGTATCCAGGTTAATATCGGGTTCAAACATCCGGTTGAAAAGTATAAAACCTTTTGCTCCGGCTTTTTCCATGCGTTTAATGAGTTGAAGCGGATTGGTATAAAATGGACTCAATTTGACGCTGACCGGAATTTTAACTTTTTTGCAAACCTGTTCAACAACTGAAACCTGTTCGTCTTCAATTGATTTTGCTTCGGTTTCAAAATCACGGGGAACTGAGAAAAAATTTAATTCAAGCGCGTCAACCCCGGTTTTTTCAATTAGTTCGGCATATTCAACCCAGGTCTCAGTGAAAACGCAGTTTAAGCTGCCAATCAATGGAATTTTCAGAGCGGCTTTGGCTTCGCGCAATTTTGCAAGGTGTTCTTCCGGTCCGGCATGTTCCATACCAGGAAACAGGCTTATCATCTCGGCATTGCGCTCATTGTATAATTCCATCTCATCCTGAAACTGAATGCTTTCGAGTTGGATCTGTTCTTCGAACAATGACTTGTATACAATCGCAGCAGCACCCGCATCCTGCAGTTTTCGCAGCATTTCAAGATTGTTAACAAGGTTACTGGATCCAACGATGATGGGATTCTTAAGGCTGATTCCCATGAAATTTACAGCAAGTTTTGACATATTGTGACCTCCTTGAATGATTTATTTTTCCTGAATATGGCTAGATTAACAAAAAATTAACGGTTTTTGTTTCCAATCCTCACCAAGAATTTTTGCACCTTTAATTTTTAAGTCCTTGCTGAAATTGAAATGGATTGATATGGACATGAAAATCAATACTTTGCTCTTGGTGAATGGCCGGAAACACAGAACAGTTTCTGATTTTCCGAAGATATGGATTTTCTGTGTGCCAGTAGAAAGGAAAACTGCCAAATTTTAATAATCATTCGGGAAGGAAATGAAAGTTGTAAGAATTTATATTCAGAAAACAGTCAGTAATCTTTGCAGCATTTTAACTTGGTTCTTAATTAAAATGAATATAAATAGAATAAATGAAGTCTCATTCCTGTTATATTATTGCTTCTGTTAGTAGATAAATAAGTAATTTTGTCGCGCCTTTCGGAAAATACCGGGAGTGATTGTTAATGAGCATTTTAAATACTAACTGATATGACAAAAAAGAAAAATTTTGTTACCTGTGACGGAAATTATGCTGCTGCACACATCGCTTATATGTTCAGCGAAGTAGCAGCAATTTACCCCATCACACCCTCCTCAACCATGGCTGAATATGTTGACGAATGGGCAGCATTTGGTCGTAAAAACATATTTGGTGAAACCGTTAGAGTAACAGAGATGCAATCAGAGGCCGGTGCCGCCGGTGCATTGCATGGCTCACTCCAATCGGGTGCTTTGACCACTACCTACACGGCATCTCAGGGTTTATTGCTGATGATTCCGAATATGTATAAAATCTCCGGTGAATTATTGCCGGCTGTTTTCCATGTATCAGCCCGCAGTCTTGCAGCTCAGGCGCTGTCAATTTTTGGTGATCATTCAGATATTTATTCCACCAGGCAAACAGGATTTGCCATGCTGGCAACCGGCAGTGTTCAGGAAATTCTTGATATTGCCGGTGTTGCTCACCTTGCTGCCATTAAATCAAGGGTACCATTTCTTCATTTCTTTGATGGTTTCCGTACTTCTCATGAAATTCAGAAAGCCGAAATACCTTCAAATGAAGATATGGCTGCCATGCTGGATTGGGACGCTTTGCAGGCATTCCGCGACAGGGCATTGAGCCCTGAGCATCCTGTTACCCGCGGTACAGCCCAGAATCCTGATATCTACTTCCAGTCGCGTGAAGCTGCTAATTCTTATTACGATGTGCTTCCTGACATCGTTGAAGATTATATGCAGCAAATCACCAAACTTACCGGCCGCGAATATCATCCATTTACTTATTACGGTGCGCCGGACGCCGAGAACGTACTTATAGCCATGGGATCCATCACCGACACCATTAAGGAAGTGATTGATTATCTGAATGCAAAAGGCGAAAAATCGGACTCGTATCTGTTCACCTTTACAGACCATTTTCTGCAAAATATTTCTTCAGGGTAATGCCTGAAAGTGCAAAACGCGTTTGTGTACTTGATCGTACAAAAGAGCCGGGTGCCAATGGTGAACCTCTTTACCTCGATATTAAAGACCTTTTTTACGACAAGCCCAACAAACCGCTTGTGGTTGGAGGCCGGTATGGTCTTAGCTCAAAGGATACAACTCCGGCTATGATTATTTCTGTAATCAACAACCTGAAAAGTGCTGAGCCAAAGAACAGGTTCACAGTTGGTATTGTTGATGATGTTACCTTTACTTCACTGCCTTTGCTCCCTGAAATTGACCTTGCAGACAAAGGTACCTATCAGGCGAAATTCTATGGCATCGGCGCCGATGGAACCGTTGGGGCCAACAAAAATTCTATTAAAATTATTGGCGACACCACCGATAAATATTGCCAGGCTTATTTTGCCTACGATTCAAAGAAATCGGGTGGTGTAACTACTTCACACCTGCGCTTCGGCGACAAACCTATCCGTTCGCCTTACCTGGTCAATACGCCCGACTTCGTAGCCTGTCACGTACCTGCATATCTTGAAAAATATGATATGCTGAAAGGCCTTAAAAAGGGTGGTACCTTCCTGCTCAACAGCATCTGGGATGTTGAAGAAACAAAAAGCAGGATACCGGATCACATGAAGAAGTATATGGCTGACAATGATATTAAATTCTTTATCATCAATGCAACTGAAATAGCTGAAGAGATTGGCCTTGGCGGACGTACCAATACCATCATGCAGTCAACTTTCTTCAAAATCTCCGAGGTTATTCCTTACAATACTGCGGTTGATTATATGAAGAAAGCCATTGTTAAGAGCTTTGGCCGCAAGGGAGAAGAAATCGTTAAAATGAATCATGCCGCCATCGATCGCGGTGGTGATGTTACGAAAATCGAGATTCCTGCAGACTGGAAAAATGTTAAGGTCGAAAAGCATGTGGATACACGTGAACTTCCTGATTTTATCCGCAATGTGGTTGAACCAATCAATGCCATGAAAGGCGATGATTTGCCGGTAAGCGCATTTCTTGGTCGTGAAGATGGTACATTCCCGGCAGGCACAACAGCCTTTGAAAAACGCGGTATTGCTGTAAACGTGCCGAAATGGGTATCAGAGAATTGTATTCAGTGTAACCAGTGTGCTTATGTATGCCCTCACGCCTGTATTCGTCCTTTCCTGATCAACGAAGAAGAGATGAAATCCCTGCCTGAAGGAATATCTGCACTGAAAGCCATTCCAAAAACATTCGAAGGACTTCAGTTCCGTATACAGCTGAGCCCGCTCGATTGCACAGGTTGCGGAAATTGCGTGGATGTTTGTCCTGCCAAAACCAAAGCACTCGTGATGGAACCCCTGGAAAGTCAGATGGATCAGGACAATCTCTGGAACCTGGTTACTAAAAATGTTACCTACAAGGATACCATTGTTCCCAAAGAACAAAATGTTAAGAACAGCCAGTTTGCCCAGCCATTGTTCGAGTTCTCGGGAGCCTGCTCAGGTTGTGGTGAAACGCCCTATATCAAACTGATCACCCAGCTTTATGGTGAAAGAATGATGGTTGCCAATGCTACAGGATGTTCGTCAATATATGGAGGTTCTGCTCCGTCAACTCCATATACCATCAATGCAAAGGGCGAAGGTCCTGCATGGGCAAATTCACTCTTTGAAGACAATGCCGAATATGGTTTCGGTATGGCAACCGGTGTAGGTAAACTTCGCGCTCGTATTGCTGAACGCATGGCCATCATTATCAGTGGCGATTTTAATGCCGGATTGAAAGAAGCCTGCCAGGAATGGATTGCCAACATGAATAATGCAGAAGGTTCACGTATAGCATCTGAGAAAGTATTGCCGTTGCTGGAAAAAGAATCATCACCTGTTGCAAAAGAAATCCTTTCGATCAAACAGTATCTTGTTAAAAGATCCATCTGGATGTTCGGCGGCGATGGCTGGGCGTACGACATTGGATACGGTGGCCTCGACCACGTGATCGCTTCCGGTGAAGATGTGAATCTGCTGGTTCTCGATACTGAGGTCTACTCAAATACCGGTGGACAGGCATCAAAATCAACTCCTGTTGGAGCTGTTGCGAAATTTGCCACAAGCGGTAAGAAAGTCAGGAAAAAAGATCTTGGCATGATGGCAATGAGTTATGGTTATGTGTATGTTGCACAGGTAGCCATGGGGGCAAACCAGTCACAGTATCTCAAAGCTCTCCGCGAAGCTGAAGCTTATCCCGGTCCTTCACTGATTATTGCCTATGCTCCGTGTATCAATCATGGTATAAGGGCTGGTATGGGCAAAGTGAATGAACAGCAAAAAGACGCAGTAGAAGCCGGATATTGGTCAATGTACAGGTACAATCCACTGCTTGAGAACGAAGGAAAAAATCCTTTCCAGCTTGATTCAAAAGAGCCCGACTTTACTAAATTCCAGGCATTTCTTGAAAGCGAGGTACGTTATACCTCTCTCAAAAAGTCATTCCCGACTGAAGCTACCGAATTATTCAGTGCTGCTGAAGAGAATGCTAAATGGCGTTACTACAGTTACCGCAGAATGGTCGAAGCTAACTATTCTCCCAGGTAATTTCTGAATTACAGAATCGTTTAATTACTTTTGAAGCCGGGAAATGATCCCGGCTTTTTTTTAATCCATTTTTATGAGACCACTTGCTTTTTTATTGATCGGATTGGTGTTGGCTGTTTCCTGCAAACAAAAAGATGCCCGGACACCTCAGCCTCAAGATAAACCAGTTGCTGAACTTTCAACAATTTCAGGTGGGGATTCGGCCAGATTGGCTGGCATCAGAAATGAACACATGGTGCTTGGAACATTGTTTCAGCAAAAGGCCGGCGAATACAGGGCGTTGTGTTACCAGGCATTCAACCTCGGTAAATTATTGCTTGATAAGGATCTCGCTGACAAAAGCATTGATAAACACCGGGTAATTGTTCTGGATGTTGATGAAACAGTGCTCGACAACAGCCCCTTTCAGGCAAAGTGTATTCTCGAAGGGACCTCGTATCCGATAAACTGGGATGAATGGTGTAAGCTGGCTCGTGCAAAGGCACTTCCCGGCGCGCTTGACTTTCTCGCTTATGCCAAAGCAAACGGACTAAGTATCTATTATATCACAAACAGAAAAGCTCACCTTAAGGAGGTAACTGTTAAGAATTTAAAAGTGCTTGGTTTCCCTGATGCAGATGATGAACATGTAATTATGCGTACTACACTCGACTCAAAGGAGCCAAGACGACAGGAACTTCTGGCAAAAAACCACATTTCCCTTCTGTTCGGGGATAACCTGAACGACTTTTCAGATGTGTTCGAAAAGAAAAGAACGGATGAAAGAAATGATTTGGTAGATGATGCCAGCAAACTCTTCGGGCAACGCTATATTGTTTTGCCAAATGCCATGTATGGTGATTGGGAACTGGCTCTTTACAATTTTGATCAGAAACAACCGGATTCAGTGAAGTATAGAATTCGCAGGCAAGCACTCACAGCTTTCTGAAATTGTTGGTGACAATCATATCCATTCTCATGTCATTTTCATCTACAGGAATATCATCGAATAACTGGAACCGGAAACAAATTCCGATTTTTACCGCACTCAGATCCAGGAGAAACCTGTCGTAATAAGCTTTACCACGTCCCATCCGGTTGTTATTACCGTCGAATGCTATTCCGGGTACCAGAATTATATCAATACTATCATAATTGTCAAATTCAGGTCCATCAGGCTCAGGAATAGCGTAAAGGTCTCCGGGTATTAAATTGCCGTCACCTTCAAACAATTTAAGCTTCATTTTATCTCCATCAACTGATGGTAGAACAATCCGTTTCTGACAACTCCATTTATTTATAAAGTTGTGGGTAAATACTTCTCCTTTTATCGACCAGTATGCCATAACTGTCGAAGCATTGATAAAAGCAGGCAATTGCTCAATGGTTTGACATATTTCTTCAGATTCCTTAAAATATGATTCCAGGCTATGCTTGTCCTTCATCATTTTAACAAGCTTCCTGTACTCTTTTTTTTGCTCATGAATCATAGTTTCAGCTTCCATTTATTTCAATACTCCGTTAAATATTTGCAAACGACTGGTTATCTGAGTATTAGCATATATTAAGTCAAAGTTTTAAAATGCTAAATATAAATACGTTGCGTCTTTGCGTCATTGCGTGATTCTTAAAACTAACGGACTATTGTTTATTTGCAAATCTAAGACTAAGAATAAAATTAAGCTCCAAAATCTGAAAACCGTTTATAAAAAAAAAGAGGCCTTTTATAGTGGCCTCTTTCAAATTAAATATTAAGAGTCATCAGTAGATGCTGAGAATAAAAGGAAGCCTTGCCTGAACGCCTTTCATTTCCGAAAATGATTTAAGTTCCTTCAGATAGGGGTAGAGTGATCCAAGTTCATTTTGTATCACCGACTCTGATGGTTTTCCTGAGATATCATCCATAATCTGGGTGAACGGATCTTTCTGTTCAGGGAAAGAAACAAGCCGGTAATCTTCAATTTTAGCCATGGATGCAGCTATTTCAATGGCTTTTCTCAATCCGCCGGTATCATCCACAAGGTTTAATCTTTTGCCATCAATTCCGCTCCAAACCCTTCCCTGTCCCATGCTGTCAACACTGGCAGAAGTAATTCCCCTGCCTTCAGCAACGTGGTTTATAAAAGTCTGATAAATATTCTCAACGCTCCTGGTGATTACCTTTTCCTCATAGGGAGTCATAGCCCTGACAACGGATGGGAAATCGGAATTCGGATTGGTTTTAACCATATCGAATGTTACACCAAGTTTATTGGCGAAGAATTTACTGAAGTCCGGAATTACCCCAAAAACACCTATTGAACCGGTTAAGGTGGTTGGATTTGCGATGATGGTATCGGCTGCACATGCAATGTAATATCCACCCGAGGCTGCATAATCACCCATGGAGGCAATTACGGGTTTCTTCTCCCGGGCCAGTTTAATTTCACGCAGAATTACATCTGAAGCCAGAGCACTTCCTCCGGGTGAATTGATCCTGAATACAATCGCTTTTACAGTGCTGTCAAGTCTGGCTTTTCTGATGGCCCTGGAGAGTTTGTCTGAACCAATGGATTCATCGGTACCTTCACCACCGCCAATATCTCCGACAGCATAAATAACCGCTATTTTATTTTTTGCCCGCTTCTTATCATTGGTTGCCGGAACCTCTTTGTATCGTTCAAGGCTTACCATTTCAACCTTGTCATCGGTTTTCAGTTCAAGTTTCTCTTTTAACAGATCGAGCAGTTGGTCGCGGTATGCAATTTTATCGGCAAATTTATATTTCACTGCATCGCTGGCAGTCTCCAGTAATAATGAATCGGCGTAAACCTGAAGCTGTGCAGCATCGATCTTTCTGGTCTGGCTGATTCCGCTTGAAATATGCTGCCAGATCGCATTTACATAGCCAAGTGTCTGCTCCTTGTTGGCTTCGCTCATCTTATCACCTATCAGAGGTTCGATGGCGCTTTTATATTTTCCATGCCTGATTATCTGGGCGTTGACATCCAATTTATCAAGCAGACCTTTGATAAAAACCACTCCTCCGGTAAGCCCTTTAAAATCAATACTACCCTCCGGATTAACACAAATAACATCCGCTGTAGTTGCCAGGTAATAAGCTTTTTGTGAGTATGTTTCTCCATAGGCAAAAATGAATTTCCCTGATTTTTTAAAATCAAGCAACGCATCTCTGATCTCTTCCAGTGTGGCCATTCCTGAAGGGATGTCACTCATGTCAAGCAGAATACCGCTTATGTTTTTATCTTCGGCTGCCTGTTTGATTAAATCCATGGTTTCAAGTAACCCCGGGGTGGTTGTTGATGAAAACAATGAAGACTGGTTGAAGGTTATCGGCCCGGCCGGACTGCGTTCCGGGATCGCTTCATCAAATTTTAATTGCAGCACCGTTTTTGCTTCAATTTTTACTTCCTCTTTACTGGCAAAAGAGATTGCCGAAGCTATGATTGCCATCGCAATAAAAAAGAATATTATTCCGGTGAGAATAAATCCTGCCATGGATGCAAGCATGAATTTGAAAAACTGTCTCATCTTTATTTGGGGATTAAGTTTACAATCAGGTCAAAGATATAGCTTTGCAGGTAATTTTTATTTACCAGGATAATATTTTATCGCATGCAATACATTAACCGGTAGAAAAGGTATTGGAGATTTGACGTATACTCTGCTGAAATGTTACATTATTTGATTTTTATTGCCGCAACCTCAAAATTGGCCAATATTTTTAATATTGTTCTACTGTAGTTGCTTTGAATTAGTCGAAAGCTGATTACTTTTGCTTTTTAATCGAACCCCTGATGAATGACCTTTATCTGTTGTTGGGAAGTAATCTTGGCGACCGTTGTACGATAATTTCAAATGCTAAAGATTTAATATCTAAAGAAATAAGTAAGATAGAGACTTCCTCTGGCCTATATGAAACTGAGCCCTGGGGAAATGAAAATCAGGGGTTGTTTCTGAACCAGGTTTTAAAACTCAGAAGCAATGAAAATCCGGCACTCATTCTTCAGAAAATTCTTTCAATTGAACTAAAACTCGGGCGCCAACGTAACAATAACCAGAATTCAGCCAGAATTATCGACATTGACATTTTATTTTATGGTGCTTTGGTACTTGAATCCGAGACGCTGAGTATCCCTCATCCCCGTATTCAACTGAGAAGATTTGTGCTGGTTCCTTTGTCAGAGATAGCTCCGGAACTGATTCATCCGGTTTCAGGCAAAAGCATAGGTCAGTTGCTCAGATGCTGTCCTGATAAACTTGAAGTCCGGCCCTTTAACACTTTTGTTAATTCCTTATGAATAAGCATTATGAATTATAATTATATAGCAATTGAGGGTACAATCGGTGCCGGAAAAACCTCCCTCGCAACCATGCTATCACATGAACTTAATACCAGATTGATCCTGGAACAGTTCGAAGACAATGATTTCCTGCCTAAGTTTTACAAAGATCCTTCAAAATATGCTTTTCCGCTGGAACTTTCTTTTCTTGCGGCCCGATTTCAGCAACTCAGGGATGAACTATCAGTGAATGACCTTTTCAGGCCACAAATCATATCGGACTATTTTATCAACAAGTCGTTGATTTTTTCCCGTAAAACACTTGCTGATGATGAATACGCGCTTTACTCGCGACTTTTTAATATCATCAACCTGTCACTTCCACGACCTGACCTGCTTGTATATCTATATGTTTCAGTGCAACGCCTGAAATCGAATATCATTTTGCGGGGCAGACCTTATGAGCAGGATATTGAACATGAGTACCTGGAGAAAATTCAGAGCGGCTATTTTGATTATATCCGGCAACAGGCTGACATGCGCGTATTAATTGTGGATACCAACCAGATTGATTTTGTTACCAATCCTACTCATTATAAGTTGTTGAAGGAAATAATAATGGCTTCATATCCCATGGGTGTGCATACCATTACTCCATGATGAATCCGAATGAGCATTCAATCACATTCCTGAATTGTTGCCGATCAAATTTTCATTTATATTTGGCGGTGAATCAAAAAATATGAATGTCCCTGGATCCTGCTAAAATGTATATTTTTACAAATTAAGGGTATCCGAATGTAAATCTCTGATCCGATAATACTAACACAAAAGGCTGAAATGGTTTTATACATCTTATTGGCAGTCGCACTGATTGCTTCCCTGGCTTTCTTCTTTTATTATATGAAACTGGTAACACAAAAAACCAGAATGATTGCCTTATTGAGTGAACAGAATAAATCAATACTAAAGGCACAGAAAGAACTAGGTCTGGCTAAGGATAAAGCAGAAGAATCTGACAAACTTAAGTCAGCTTTTCTCGCAAATATGTCGCATGAAATCAGAACCCCGCTCAACGCAATCATGGGCTTTTCCTCTCTTCTGCTTGATCCTGGAATAGAAGAGAGCGAACGTAAACAATTCGTGGACATTATCCACAACAACAGCACCCGCCTGCTGAGCCTGATGGACGAGATATTCGACATTGCACAGATTGAGTCAGGCCTGGCCCAGATGCAGCAGGAACCTTGTCACGTTAACGAACTGCTGACAAGCCTGGTTACATTTTTTAATCTTGAGAAGAGTCTTACCGGTAAGGATGATATTCTGATCAGGCTAAGAAAATCCAATAAGGATGCTGGCTTTACAATATACACTGATCCTAAAAAGCTTAGGCAGACATTGTTTAACCTGGTTGAGAATGCCCTAAAATATACCAATGAAGGTAGTATTGAAATTGGTTACGAGTTAAAGGATGGAGAAAGTGTTGAGTTTTATGTTCGCGACACCGGCATAGGTTTCCCGCAGGAAAAACTCGATGTTTTATTTCAACGTTTCAGACAGGCTGACGACAGTTCAACCCGTAAATTTGGCGGAATTGGACTGGGGCTAACCCTTTCTCAAAAATTCATTAAGCTGATCGGTGGCGAGATGCGGGCGGAATCCAAACCGGGTTCCGGTTCCGTTTTTTATATCTCACTTCCTTATAAACATCAGGTGAATTAACGAAACAGATTAAAAAAAGAAAAAGCCACCTACACGGTGGCTTTTTCTTTTTCAGGTTGAAATATCTTAACTCTGAAATTCTTTAAGAGATTCCATTAGTTTTTTACGGGTAAAGAAAATTCTGCTTTTAACAGTACCAATCGAGAGATTGAGGTTTTCAGCTATTTCCTTGTATTTGAATCCGGCAGTATGCATTTCAAACGGCATCCGTTGATCTACTTCAAGCCTTGCAATACCAGCCTTAATTTCTTTCGTGGAAAGTTCAGATTCAGGAGAAACGAAATCTGATTTACGGGGTATATTGAGATAATACAAATCTTCAGTATTATCAACAATTGTATTGGCTTTCTGATTTCTACGGTAATTGTTGATGAAAGTATTCTTCATGATGGTGTATGTCCATGCTTTGAGATTTGTATCATCAGCAAATTTGTCTTTGTGTGTCAATGCCTTCAGGTAAGTATCCTGGATAAGGTCTTTGGCCTCTTCCCTGTCATTGGTCAGCGTGTTGGCAAAATATGAAAGATTGTCGTGGAGACTTATTAATCTGTGGTTAAATTCTATGGCTGTCATCGCGATTAAAATTTGGTTTCGCTGATGTTTAACAAATATAGTGCAAAATTAAACAGTATGACAAAAAAAATAGTAAATATTTAGAATAATTATAAATAGACATCGTTAAAGCTATGTAATACATTGATAAATAGACATATACAATTCTATTTAGAATTGTTATAAAGTGTTAATTGATTGTGAGATTTAGGTTAAACAAAATATTTACATGCAATAGTTTTATTTTGGGACAGTTGATGTCCCAAAATGGTAATAGCCGTAATTCGATGGTTACGCAATTTAGTTTCGACCTGAAAATGAAATCGATAACAAATAGAAATGTCATCTTCTCAGTTAGAAATTTGGCCTAAAATGGGCCAATAATAATTTATAAAGTTTAATAAGAAAATAAAAAAAATTATTAACTTGCTAATTGGCTAAATTTCCGGGAATTACACTAATTTATAAATTCTTTAACACCTTTGTAAATGAGTGGCTGAAGTCACCTTTACAGTATAGTTCAGTCTACGAATCACATGGTCCGGATTTCATCGATAAAATCTGTTGGATTCAATGCCAGTCTCACATTGATTGGTAAATCAATCTTAAATTCATGTGTTTGATATCCACTTACAAAAATTGACCTGTCTGGAAAAGCTAAAGAAAGCTGGTGAATATATTCGGAATACTTTTTCAGGGTAAGCGGGGTTGTTACGGATGTAAATAGATAATCGATTCTGTGTTTTAATGAAACCTCGATCAGGTCCTCAAAAGGAACAGATTGTCCAAGGTATATTACTCTAAAGCCTGCCTTTTTCACCAGATAACTGTAGAATAGAAGACCAAGCTCATGCCATTCATTTGAGGGGAGGAAAATCAGGAAAGTTTTTGAAGCTGGTTTGCTGTTACCGGATTGGCCGTCAATAGCTATTATAAGTTTTTGTCTGATGAGATTTGAAACAAAATGCTCCTGAGCAGGGTAAATGGTTCCGATTTGCCATAACAGCCCTATTTTTTCAAAAAATGGGTATAAAACCTTTATTACAGTTTCATCGAAGCCGATTTTAATAACAGAAGTTGACAAAACACGCTCAAACCTTTGTTCATCAAGATCAATCATTGCAACAATCATTTGCTCAATCTGATTGTCTGAATCATGTGAAGTGTCGGAAATCTCCATGATCCTTTCATTTATTTCATCATTGTTCATGGTCACAATTGACGAAATCTTTAACCCATTGCGATTCAGGGTTGAAACATTCAATAATTTCTTCAGATCATTATCCGAGTAGAATCTGATATTGGTGGAAGTTCTTTCAGGCTCAATCAGTTGATACCTTTTTTCCCAGATTCGTATGGTGTGGGCTTTTATGCCTGTAAGCTGTTCAAGATCTTTGATAGAATACTGAATCATGGGTTTCGCGGTGTAAAACATGTTGTTTAATCTTTTAGATCATCGCTTATAACAAGCTATTTCTAAAAAAGTTTACAAATAAACCCGGAAAGTAATAATTCTCAGCAGTTTCTTAACAAATCAGGTAATTCCGGCTTATTATTCTGCTGAACATTATCTGTGCAATTACATGAACAATACCCTGGCTTTTTCGAGTACCCGGTCAATACCGGAAATATCCTTTCCGCCAGCTGTGGCATAATGAGGCTGTCCGCCACCGCCACCCTGAATCTCACGGGCAAGCTCCTTTACTAGGTTCCCGGCATTTAAACCTTTGAGCTTTACGAGTGGTTCTGATATTGCAACCGTAATTCCCGGTTTGCCTTCAAACTGGTTAACCAATACAGCCAGATATTTGTCGCCTGATGAGAGAATTCTGTAAGCAAGATCTTTAACAACTGCAGGATCCAACGCTAATTTAGCAGGTACCAGCAATATCCCGTTCACATCAATTGCTTCATTTATAAGCTTGCGGGCCAAATCAGAAACGATCACACTGTTGAGTTCCTCAATCTGGGAGCGCAATTTAGCGTTTTCCTCTAACAGGTTTTTTACACCCCTGATCGGATCAACCGGGTTTTTAACCAGTTCTTTAACTTCTTCAATAAGTTTGGTCTGGCTTGCAAAAAATTCAGCGGCTTTATCCGCAGTAATCGCCTCAATTCGTCTTACACCAGCTGCTATGGCAGATTCCGATACAATTTTAAACAATCCTATCTGGCCGGTTGCATGAACATGAGTGCCACCGCACAATTCAACAGATTGTCCAAACCTGATTACGCGCACCGAATCACCATATTTTTCGCCAAAAAGGGCCATTGCTCCCATTTCTTTGGCCTGATCCATCGGAACACCCCTGGCTTCAATAAGGGTATTGTTCTCCCTGATCAGATGATTTACCATTTTCTCTACTTCAATTATTTCTGCATCACTCAACTTCTGAAAATGCGAAAAGTCAAACCGCAGGTAATCGGGATGCACATAAGAACCTTTCTGCTCAACATGAGTTCCCAGTATGGCCCGCAATGCCTGGTGGAGCAAATGGGTTGCAGAATGGTTATTAGCAGAACTCTGACGGGCTCCGGCCGAAACCCGGGCCTTTACTGTTGCCCCGGTGTCTGATGGCAGTGCTTCAGTGATATGGATAATCAGGTTATTTTCTTTACGGGTATCTGTCACCATTATTATTTCAGCGCCCGATTCCATAGTTCCGGTATCACCGACCTGGCCTCCGCTTTCTGCATAGAATGGTGTTTCAGACAGCACTATCTGAAAAAGTTGTTTTCCCTTTGAAAGTACTTTACGGTAACGGGTAATCTTTGTTGTTGTTTCCAGCAGATCATAACCGACAAATGATTCGCCGGTTGTTTCTTCCAGAACAACCCAGTCATCTACATCTACACTGGCATCTTTTCTGGATCTTTCCTTTTGTTTTTGCAGTCCAAGGCTGAATCCTTCCATATCAACATCCCTTCCGGCTTCGCGGGCCATCAGGCTGGTAAGGTCGATCGGGAATCCGTAAGTATCGTACAATTCGAAAGCAAAAGAGCCATCGATCGGGTCTTTGCCCGTATTGGATTCAATGTATTGGTTGAATTTTCCGATTCCATGTGAAAGAGTACGCAGAAATGAGGCTTCTTCCTCAGCGATTACCTTTTCAATCAGGGATTTCTGGGTATTCAACTCATCGAAATAATAGCCCATCTGTCCGGCCAATGCAGGGATCAGCCTGTATATAAAAGGCTCATTCAGGTTCAGGAAGGTATAACCATATCTTACTGCTCTTCTTAATATGCGGCGGATAACATATCCTGCTTTATTGTTGGAGGGCAGCTGGCCATCGGCAATTGCGAAAGCAATAGCCCTGAGGTGATCAGCTATTACACGCATAGCAACATCACTTTTCAGAGATGTGCCATAGGTTATTCCTGAAATTTTTGATATTTCTGCAATTAATGGTTGAAAAACATCGGTGTCGTAATTCGATTGTTTTTTTTGCAGTACCATGCAAAGTCGCTCGAAACCCATCCCGGTGTCAACATGTTTGGCTGGTAATGGTTGCAGGCTACCGTTGGCCAGGCGATTGAATTCCATGAATACAAGATTCCATATTTCGATAACCAGCGGGTCACCCATGTTTACCAGTGTGGCGCCATCTGTTTTCATACGATCTTCATCGTTGCGGATATCTACGTGAATTTCGGAACATGGACCGCAAGGGCCGGTATCGCCCATTTCCCAGAAATTATCTTTTTTATTGCCACGTATGATTCTGTCTTCAGCAATATGGCTTTTCCAGAAATTATAGGCATCCATATCCGCATCGAGGTTGTCTTCTTTATCGCCGCCAAAAATGGTTACATACATCCGGTCTTTGTCAATTTTGTAGACTCCGGTCAATAATTCCCAGGCCCAGGCTATGGCCTCCTCTTTGAAGTAATTGCCGAATGACCAGTTGCCAAGCATCTCGAACATAGTATGATGATAAGTGTCGTGGCCAACTTCTTCAAGATCATTGTGTTTGCCTGAAACCCTCAGGCATTTCTGAGAGTTGGCTATGCGTGGGTATTTCACAGGAGAGTTGCCCAGGAATATATCTTTAAACTGGTTCATCCCGGCATTGGTAAACATCAGGGTTGGATCATCTTTTATAATCATTGGCGCCGATGCAACCAATTGGTGTTCTTTTGACCTGAAAAAATCGAGGAAGGTTTGCCGGATCTGTTGTGCGTTCATATGCAGAAGTTTATAATGTTCAGCTATAAGCTGATTTTAGATTTTTAACTTGTTAAAGGGTGCAAATTTAGTTGAAAATGTTAATTTTGCCGTCACCCGGTCAAAAAGAACGGTTTTCTTTTACTTTAATTTGAATATTCTGCTTTCGATGGCGAAGATCAGATACCATTTTAATACAAAGTCGTTGAAAATTGAAAAAGTTCAGACGACCATGAAGCAGAAGCTAACCCGCTTGCTGTATGTTTTGGCAAGTGGATTGGTTTTTGCCACGGCTGTATTGATTCTTGCTTATAATTTCATCGAATCTCCAAAAGAAAGGATGATGCAGCGGGAAATTGAACAGTATGAACTGCAATATAAAATTTTGAACGACAGGTTAGAGCAGGTTCAGAAAGTGGTTACCGATCTTCAGGACAGGGATGATAACATTTACCGTGTAATTTTCGAATCGGAACCTATTCCATCTTCTGTCAGAAAGGCAGGTTTCGGTGGCGCTGACCGCTACTCAAAACTCGAAGGATTCAAAAATTCGGAAATAATCACCAATACTACCCAACAGCTCGATTTAATAACCAGCCAGTTGTATGTTCAGTCGAAGTCGTTTGATGAAGTATTTGGTCTTGCAAAGCGCAAGGAGGAGCTGATTGCTGCCATTCCTGCCATTCAGCCGGTTTCAAACAAGGATCTCCGCAGGATCGGGTCATATTTCGGATACAGGACCGACCCTTTTTACAAGGTGACTAAATTTCATGAAGGGATTGACTTTACGGCAACAGTAGGTACCGATGTATATGCAACCGGCGATGGAACTGTTATCCAGGTTGAGCGTTCCTATGGCGGTTATGGGAATTGTATTACCATTAACCATGGGTTTGGTTATCAAACGGTGTATGCCCATTTGTCGAAGATGGGTGTGCGCAGGGGCGAGAAAATCAAACGAGGGCAGGTTATTGGCCAGGTTGGCAACACAGGAAAATCTACTTCGCCTCACCTGCATTATGAGGTTCACAAAGGAGGTAAATCAGTGGATCCCATTAATTTCTTTTCAATGATATTACCCCTGAAGAATATAGAATGATGATAGAGTTTTCACAACAGCCATCTCAGACCCTCGATTAAAAATTATTCCGATGCCTTATAAAAAGCGGGAAATTGAAAAAGTGTATTACCGGATTGGCGAAGTTGCCAAGATGTTTGGTGTTAATCCTTCATTGATCCGGTTCTGGGAAAATGAATTTGATATTATCAAGCCATACAGGAATAAAAAGGGAAACCGGTTTTTTACCAAACAGGATATTAAAAACTTTCACCTGATCTTCCACCTGGTGAAAGAACGTGGTTTTACCTTGCAGGGAGCACGGGAGAAACTGAAGTCAAATCCGGAAGAGACTACCGATCATGCAGAAGTCGTCAGGAATCTTCAAAAGATCAGGCTTTTCCTGATTGATCTTAAATCAGAACTGGAATAATCAGAGATAGTTTTTTTTAGACAGATAGTTTCTTACGTAATCAGAAACTCCTTCTTCAAGAGAGGTGAATTCTGCTTTGTATCCTGCATTCCTGAGTTTCAACATTTCCGCTTCTGTAAAATACTGGTATTTATCCCTGATGTCAGCCGGTGTATCAACGAAACCGATCGCTGGCTCCACATCTGATGCTTTAAAAGTAGCGAGAGCGAGGTCGACAAATGAACGGGCCTTACCGGTTCCGAGGTTATACAATCCCGGTTCCGGTTGCTTTTCCATCATGAAAATCAGAACTGCAACAACATCCTTAACGTAAACAAAATCCCTTAGTTGCATGCCATCTTCAAAATCGGGCCGGTGCGAGCGGAACAACTTTACACTGCCTGTGTCCTTTATTTGTCTGTATGCATGAAATATGACCGATGCCATCCGGCCTTTGTGGTATTCATTGGGGCCATAGACATTAAAAAACTTCATACCTGCCCAGAACGGGGGCGTTACATCCTGGTCAAGCACCCATTTATCAAATTCATTTTTTGAAATACCGTAAGGATTCAGAGGTTGCAGATTTTGAACAATATCATGATTGTCGGCATATCCCAATTCACCCAATCCATAAGTTGCAGCAGAAGAAGCATAAACTACCGGAATCTGGAACAACGTGGCCAGATCCCATACTTTCTGTGAATAGCCGGTATTCAATTCATCGAATATGGCCATGTTAAATTCGGTGGTATCTGTTCTGGCCCCGATGTGAAAGATGAATTGCACCTTATGGCCGTTTTTATCCAGCCACTGAAGAAAAGTACTTCTCCCGATTTTCTCATAAATCTGTTTGCCTTCAAGATTACCGGCCTTCCCGGTTTTTGAGAAATCATCAACAGCTATGATGTTTTTGTACCCTTTTTCTAAAAGGCCTGAAATCAGGCAACTTCCTATAAATCCTGCGGCACCTGTAACTATGATCATTGAATTGAATTCAGAATGATTAAATAAAACTGATTAATTACCGGCATGTTTTTCAAAACCGAACAATTTAAACATGGTTTTAAAAATGTCAGTGTTGTCGATAAATCCATGGAATTCTTCTGACCCCGGACCTTTGGCATACAAAGGTACGGGGATGGCTGAATGATCTCCGGTTGAAAATTTGCCTTCAGGCTTGCCATTGGTTAAATCGCCTGCCGGAATACTCAACCCTCCGGTTTCATGGTCAGCCGTAATGATAACCAGTGTCTCGCCGTTCCTTTCCGCGAAATCCAGCGCTACTTCGCAGGCTTTGTCGAAATCAATAGTTTCATTAATAACATAATCAAGATCATTGTCGTGTCCTCCCCAGTCGATCTGTGAGCCCTCAACCATCAGAAAAAAACCTTTTTGGCCGGAACTAAGCAAATCAATTGCCTTTGAAGTGCTCAGGCTCAGCATATCGCCCCTCCCTTCGGAATACTTTGGGGCATGATTGGTATATAGCAGTGCGGCCAGTTTTCCCCGGGTGATTTCCATCATTTCAGGAATCGTTTTAACGACCTGGTAATTTCTGAACAGCAAACTATCTATCAGGTTCAGGCTGTCCGTTCTGTTATTGAAATTGTCAAGACCACCTCCGATAAAAACATCAATGTCGGTGTAAAGGAACTGAAGGGCAATTTTTTCAACTTCTTTCCGGCTTTCGACTGATGCAATAAAGGAAGCCGGGGTTGCATGGGTAAGAGCAGAAGTAGCAACCAGTCCTGTAGCGAGGTTATTATCCTCAGCATACTTCAGAATACTGGTTACCGGAGTTTTGTCAGGAAGCATGCCAATCATGCCATTTGTGGTTTTGTGTCCGGTTGCAATTGCAGTTCCGGCAGCAGCAGAATCGGTAATATAGTCGCTGTCAGAAAAAGTTTTCACCAATGCAATGTTGGGGCAACGGGTCATCACCAGTTTATCCTGAGTGGCTGTATAGGCAGCGTACATTTGTGAAAGGCCCATTCCATCGCCGATCATCAGAATGATGTTTTTAGGGAGATTCTTCTGAGATACGGAATTAACTACTCTTTTATTCTGGGCATAAGCTGATTGAGCTGATAATATAATGAATGCCGTTAAAAACACAATATTTTTCATCCGGGAAGTTACTAATGTACAAATATGAATGCCGGGTTTCCCCTGATTACAGATGCAAAAGTAAAAAATTAGCAGTCAAAGCCAGCATTAATATATTGTTAAGTAAATGAAGCCGGGCCGCAAAGAACACAGATAGCAATTTATTTCAACAGGCAGCAAGCAACTTAAAATTTATATTACATTTGACAGGTTTTAAAAGATACCCCGGTAAAGGGAAGAAGTGAACAGGTAATTGAATCAAAATGTTCGTAAATTCATCAAACTTAATCGAAACAACATGAAAGAAAAGACTGTGGCTCTGCTGAATGAGTCAAAAACTGCAAGGTGGATTGCATTGCTGTTGATTTCATCAACAATGTTTTTTGCCTATTTCTTTGTTGATGTGGTTGCACCGCTTCAGACAATGCTTGAAACAGATTATAAATGGACACCCGAAGTTTTTGGGATGCTGGGTGGTTCTGAGTTTTTTCTAAATGTTTTTGCTTTCTTTCTGATTTTTTCCGGAATCATCCTGGATAAAATGGGGATTCGCTTTACTTTGATTACTGCCGGATTAACTATGGTAATCGGTGCATTTCTGAAGTTTTATGCTTTAACACCAGGTTTTCAGGCAACTGGTTTTGCAACCTGGCTTGGAACATTTGTTACCTGGGTTCCGGCATCAGCAAAACTCGCATTTGTTGGTTTTGCAATATTCGGTGTTGGTGTTGAAATGGCGGGCATTACCGTTTCAAAAACAATCGTAAAGTGGTTTAAAGGCAAGGAAATGGCATTGGCCATGGGTCTTGAGATGGCTGTCGCTCGCCTGGGCGTTTTTGCTGTTTTCCGTCTTACACCTATTTTTGCCGAGAACGGTGGCCCTTCTAACTCAGTCTTTATGGGATTGGGCTTTTTGTGTATTGGATTCCTGACCTTCTTTATTTATACCTTCATGGATCGCAAGCTTGACAAGCAGATGGGTGTTTCAAAACTCACTGCTGATCCGGAAGAAGAATTCAAACTCAGCGACATTAAAAAGATATTTACCAATCCCGGATTTCTTGCCATCGCAGGACTCTGTGTTTTGTTTTATTCAGCGATTTTCCCGTTCCAGAAATTTGCTACCGACATGCTTGCTTCAAAGCTGGATGTGGATGTTAAGACAGCTGCTGCATATTTCTCCTATTTTCCTATCGGAGCAATGATTCTAACCCCTCCGATCGGCTATTTTCTTGACCTGAAAGGCAAAGGAGCTACTATGATGATATATGGTGCCGTGCTGTTGACTGTTTCACATCTTATTTTTGCATTGGTTCCGGCTGAGGTTTTCAATGTGCCGATTGCTATCGGAACCATTGTTATACTCGGTACAGCCTTTTCTCTTGTTCCTGCTTCCATGTGGCCCTCACTCCCCAAAATCGTGGAGGAAAGATATCTGGGTTCAGCTTATGGCGCCATCTTCTGGATTCAGAACATTGGTTTACTCGCAGTGCCAATTCTCATAGGGTGGGCACTTACAGCTTCAAATCCCGGCGTATCAGAGCAGATTACGGCCGGCGTTGAAGGAGTGAAATACAACTATACTGTTCCCGAATTGATTTTTGCCGGATTTGGCGTTCTGGCTTTTATTCTTGGCTTTGTGCTTAAAGCTGTTGACCGCAAAAACGGTTATGGCCTCGAGCTTCCGAATAAGAAAAAATAGATTCCTGTTTTTAATTTTGAAAGCGGCATTTCCCAATGCCGCTTTTTTATGCAAAAAAAAACCTGCCGGGATGAGCAGGTTTTTCTAACGACATCTAATGAGGTGGGATTAACTTAAACCAAGGGGCCGGGATGCCCTTAGTTTATATAACTATGATATAATTATAAAACATTACAAATATCTGTACAAATAAAAGCCTTTGCTGACAAAATGAATAATTGCCTGAATAAAGTTATCCAGCGTACCCTTTTGATGAGTAACTGCAGGAAATTAATCATTCTGATATTCAAAAATGTGGCTCAAACCATCTTTTATGTGGCCTTTTGCGCTTTAATTCAGTACAGACTGAACGATCAGAATTTACTCCTTTTTAAGGATCATAACTGTCATTTCAGGCAGGTTTATTTCTTTTGGATAAACCTTATTCCCATCAAGCAGGTCTGTAAATTTTGTACCATCGGCCAGGCTGGTTTTGAATGGTTCTTTTCCGATATTAAACAGGACATAAATTATGTCGGAGTCATTAAATCTTTTGTATATCAGTATGTTACCTTCCGCCTTAATAAATTCTAACTTCCCGTCTGATAATACAATGTTATCTTTCCTGATTTTAATCAACTGTTTGTAATAGTCGAACAATTCCTGATTGAATCCAACAACATCATAGGTTTTTGGCCCGGGTAGGATATTTGTCCTGGTTTCCGGGTCGAATTTCAGGTCTTTCCACCACAAAGGTTTTCTCTCATCGGGATCATCACCACCCCACATGCCAAATTCGTCGCCATTCCATATATGCGGACAGCCTATCATGGTAAATTGGTGGGCAAGATAAAGTCTGACCCTTGTATAAGTGTCTTCATCCGGCCTGCCGCTCATATATGAAGTATCTTCGTGCGGGGAAGCGTGGAATTTGTATTTTCCCTTGTTTGCAAAACATGAAAGAAGTCGGGGGCTGTCATGGGTGGCGCTTACATTCATCATAGCGTATCTGTAAGGTTCTTCAAGGCGGTTCCATTCTTTCTGAAGACTGTCAGCCAATTGCTTTGCATCAGCTACAGGTTCTGCCTGTGCAAAAAATCCCCTGGCAGGCCGGTAAGCCTGATAGAACATAACTGCATCAAAAACTTCAGCGTTGGCATAAGGTGCGGGATTCATAAGTTTGTCAGGCCACTTTTCCCACCAGATTTCACCTACAAGATAAGCTTCGGGATTAACATTTTCAACGAACTTTCTATAATCGCGCCAGAAACCCATTGGTACCTGGTCGGCTACATCGAGCCGGTAACCGTCTATTCCTTTCGAAACATCGCCATCAGGAGAAAGCCAACGTTTTGTTACATCGAAAATGTGTTGTTTGGCCCCGTCATTTATATTTCCTTCATAAGGATTCCCTGATATCCGCTCTCCCTCAACATTTACTTTTTTTAATTCCGGAAGGCTCATTATGTTGAGCCAGCCTTTGTAGCTGAATTCATTCTCAGTGGTTGTGTTATCATCAAAGGAAAGTACTTCGTACCAGTCTTTATATGGAGATTTTTCCTGGTTCTTAACCAAATCCTGCCATGCCCAGAAAAGAACGCCGGTGTGGTTCCATGAATAATCAACGATTACTTTAATGCCGCGTTTGTGTAGTTCTTCCACCAATTTAAGAAAGAGTTTGTCGGCTGAAGTCCATTTCCAGGTAGAAGGGTCGGCCGGGTTTTCAGTGGCCATGATGGCTATATCCCCTTCAGGGTCGGGGCCGAAATTTACATCAATGTGATGGTAATTTCTTGCATCGTATTTATGCAATGAAGGTGCGTCGTTGATAGGGTTCAGGTAAATTGCCGTTATACCAAGGTCAACAAGGTAATCCATTTTATTAAGTATTCCCTGAAGATCGCCTCCGTAGCGACGATGCTGCAAAGTTTCGCGAAGTCCCTTGCCTGTGGTTTTTGCCCAGTCTTCCTGGCTATACCAGTCCCATGACCAGGGAGTAATGGCCCAGTCAGCCGGAACCGGAAAGGAGGATGAAGGTGTGGATATTGATGCGATGGTTGGGTCATTCGTAGTATCACCGTTGTTGAACCGCTCCACGAAAATCTGATACCAAACTACATTTTTTGACCATTCCGGTGGTCCTGAAGAAACGGATTGTTTTACATCGTTGTTGCAGGCTGCAAAAGCCAATACCAGCAATAGAAGGCCGGGAAAGATTGATTTTTTCATAGAAGGGGTGATTTTGTCATTGGATATCCTTGTTTAAGCTATTGCTCAGGAAAATTCGATGGTCGGGCAATGAGGTACTTCAGATTATCAGGTATTTGCCAATGATTGGGTATTTAACAATAGCCTGCCATCAATTCCTACTGTTCTCTTTAACTTCAGACTTTGAACTTTTAAACCTTTGAACCCTTGAACTCTTTCGCACCTCATCCGCCCTTTGGGCATTAACTCAAGGAGAAGGACCACAAAACCTGAAATCTTGTCTTGTCCCTTTGCCAGCCCTTCGTTCTTCATGGCGAAGTCCTGCTTTTTCGGCGGGAAACGCTTGAACTTTTGAATACTGGAACAATGGACGTTAGACTTTTTACTTTTTACTTTTTACTTTTTACTTTCCTTTAACTTGACGCCCTTTTTTCAAGCGAAACCGGAATTACACGGGTTTGAAAATCAATAAAAGTAGCTGGGTTCTCAATCCGCCTGATCAGGATTTCAACTGCCTGCAGCCCCATCTCAAAACCTCTTTGTTCAACCGTTGTAAGCGGGGGATTGGCAATACTGGCAATAGGATCGTTCCCGAATCCGGTTACTGCGATGTTGTCAGGTATTTTGTAGCCGTTTTCCTGAAGTAATTGCATTGCAGCAATTGCAGTAAAATCGTTAACCGCAAATATTCCGTCAATTTCCGGGGCCAGGCTGAGTATTTGTTCTTTCATGTCAAAAACTTCTTTGCGGGTATCGCACTGAAGAATGAAAGCCGGGTTGGGTGTTATCCCGTAGTTTGACAGTGCTTTTTGAAAACCTTCCAGGCGGAGTTTCCCAATTAACAAATGCTGGGGTGAAGCCAGATGAAGAATTTTTTTACACCCTCTCTCCAACAGATGACTGGTTGCAATTAATGCACCTTCAAAATCAGCAGTTACCACGCGGTCAGTTTCAACCTCTTCACAAACCCTGTCAAAAAAAACAAGGGGTATTCCGCTGTCAATCAGATCTTTAAAATGACCATGATCGGTGGTAGTCTTGCTCATGGAAATAAAAATCCCATCAACCCTGTTATCAAGCAATACCTGGGTGTTGATCACTTCACGCTGATAGTCTTCATTTGACTGGCATATAATCAACCTGTAGCCCTTTGCGTAGGCAAGTTCTTCAATGCCACTGATCACAGACGAGAAAAAATGGTGAACAATTTCAGGAGTTATCAGTCCGAGTGTGTTGGATCGTTGCCGTTTAAGGCTTAATGCAAGAGCATTTGGGCGGTAATTAACCTGTTCGGCGTATTCTTTAACTACTCTTTTCGTTTCTGAGCTTATATCAGGATGATCCTTTAAAGCCCTTGAAACAGTTGAAGGTGAAATGCCTAAAGCCCTGGCTATATCATTGATCGAAATAAGAGTTGATTTCATTTGTAAATGATTTTATTTAATTCGGCAAACCAGCCTGCATGCACTGTCAAACGCGCTCTTTATGAACTTTAAAGGTCAGATGCCTGTTCTGCCTTTGTCGGGAGTACCGGCCTGTCTTATCCGGGCAGTCAGGCATGCCCGCATGCTTGAAAATTATTTTATTCATGTTTGTATGCAATACAATTGGGTTTCATCTATTATTAATCTTCATTTCAAATGTCAGATTCCTGTCCCGGTCTGTCAGGTAAACCAGTTGCCTGAGATGAGCTGTCAATTTGTTTCAAATGCTTTAGAATTAGTTGAATACAAGCATTATTGCTGGTAAAACCGATCAGAAAGTTCTATTTGGATTGCTACCGGCAAAATGCAAAAACAAGCTTTGAGATCACTCCATTATGTTGCAAAACAGTTCATGTGGGTTTTGTGACTGACTAAGTCGTTTTCCGGATAAAGATATGAACATCGCCCGAATAATTTGCAAATCCCTGACTTAAAAGTGCGAATTATTCTGACAACAAGGTAAAAGTATAATTTTCCGTTTACTATTTCGCTCGTTAAATTCCAAATCCTTAAAGATCATTAAAATTTAAACAGTCTCTAAACGACCTGAAATTATAATTTCAAAATCGGGGCGTTCCGGGAGATTATAACCAAATCTGGTCACTTCTATTTCCAATCTAACCGGATAGCAGTGATTTTGGGCAATTTTTTTAAGAACATACTGGCGTCAGGAATTATTTTATTTTATAAAATTTTATTTCTGCAAACGATTGCGGAGACGATTGCATTTCTTTTTTTTACTTTTTCGTTGAATTCCTTGAAAAATCCATAGTTTCTTAATTAATAATTTCTTAACATTGTAGCTCGAAAGCAGGTAATTATGTTAAGAAATTGTAATTCTTTACCTGTTGTCGATCTTTATTTTTTTTCATGATAAATCAAGTCTTAAGCCAATCGGGTTTTGACCTGAAATCTTTTAATTTCAACCCTGCTGAAGTTGAAATTTCTTTTGTTAATTTATATATTTAGAGGCCAAAAAGGCAATTCCTGGATATGTCAGACAATATTGAAAGTGTTCATAACAGAGACGGACCTTTCCGGATGTCGGGATAAAAAGCGGTATTTTTTTGATACTGTGAAAAGCAGGAGATTCTTAACTGAAAATTATGTTCATAAATATAATTACTAATTAAACCACCAACCAAAACCAGAATTATGAAGAAGCATGTTAAATTGCTGAAAGTTCTGTTTCTTTTTCTAAGTGTGACATTTGCTTACCAGGGTTTTGCCCAGGATGTCAGAATAACCGGAAAAGTAACAGATGCCAATGATGGAACAACCATGCCTGGGGTTTCCATTGCTGTAAAGGGCACGACTACAGGTACTATTACCGACATTGATGGTAATTTCTCTATTAATGTAGCAAAAGGGGCCACACTGGTCTTCTCGTTTATCGGCTACAACACTCAGGAGATGTTAACGGGAGAACAGGCATCACTCAGAGTGGTGATGGTTCCATCGGTAACAACCCTCGAAGAAGCTGTTGTTATCGGTTACGGTACTGTTAAAAAGAGTGATGCTACCGGGTCTGTTGCTGTTGTTTCCTCCAAGGATTTCAACCGTGGTGCTATTACTTCACCTCAGGAGTTGCTCGTTGGAAAGTCGACTGGAGTTGTAATCACATCTTCCGGCGGTGCTCCAGGAGCAGGTTCTACCATTCGTATCAGGGGAGGTTCATCCCTGGATGCAAGCAATGACCCTCTGATTGTTATTGATGGAATACCAGTTGATAATGTCGGAATATCCGGTTCAGCCAATGCACTTTCTTCAATCAATCCAAACGACATTGAATCATTCACCGTTCTTAAAGATGCTTCTGCAACTGCAATTTATGGTTCACGTGCTTCGAACGGAGTTATTATCATTACAACCAAAAAAGGTACATCTGCAGGCGGAAAGAAATTAGCCATCAGTTATAACGGCACTTTCTCCATGGCTACAGTTCCCGCAACCATGGAAGTATTTTCCGGTGATGAATTCAAATCGCTGCTTACTGACCTGAACAATCAGGGATTTTCTGGTCTCAGTGATAAAGCCCTGACAAGATTGGGTACTGAAAATACAGACTGGCAGAATGAGATTTACCGTTCTGCATTTACGCACGACCATAGCCTGGCAGTAGCCGGGAATGCCAGCAAACTGCCTTACCGTGCTTCCGTTGGTTATACAAGTCAGGATGGTATTCTGAATAATACCAACATGAGCCGCCTTTCAGGTGCATTGGGATTAAATCCTGTTTTACTGAATGATCACCTTAAAATTGATCTGAATTTCAAGGGAAGCCAATCGAAATATGATTTCAGCAACCAGGGTGCTGTTGGTTCTGCTGTTTCTTATGACCCAACCCAACCTGTTATGAACGGGAATACCCGATTTGGCGGTTATCACACCTGGGTTAACCTGGCCGATACCCTGGAAGATGGATCGATGGATCCCAACGGATATCCCAACCCTATCGGCGTAAGTAACCCTGTGGCATTGCTTGAGCAAACCACCAACAATTCGACGGTGAACCGTTATCTCGGTAATGTCCAGTTTGACTACAAATTCCATTTCCTTCCCGAGTTGAGAGCTAACCTGAACCTGGCAATGGATAAATCAAACAGTGAGGGTGTTAACAATGCGCCCGATGAAGCAGCCTGGACATACAGGCAGGGAATTGGACAGAAAATTGATTATACCCAGGATAAAAGCATGGAATTGCTCGATTTCTATCTGAATTATGTGAAGGAAATGCCGTCAATCAAAAGCAGAATAGATGCTACAGCCGGTTACTCATGGCAACATTTCCAGAGAGAAGGAACCAACTATTCACGCAATGGTGACGAAACAGTTATTCAGGATAGTTCAGAATATATCAACGAAAACTTCCTGGTCTCTTTCTTTGGCAGGTTGAATTATACGCTTGACAACAAATATCTTCTGACTGTAACTCTTCGTGATGACGGTTCGTCACGTTTCTCAGAAGAAAACCGTTGGGGTCTGTTTCCGGCTGTTGCATTGGCCTGGAAAATCAAGGAGGAAGGTTTTGCCAAGGATGTCAGAAATCTATCAGATCTCAAACTTCGCCTGGGCTATGGTGTTACCGGTCAGCAGAACATTGGTGATGATTTCAACGATTATTATCCATATCTGGCAATTTATACTATGAGCGATCCTGCTGCTTACTACCAGTTTGGCAGTTCGTTTTATCCCACTTTGCGGCCGAATCCTTACGATCTGAATCTGAAGTGGGAAACAACCACAACTTATAATATCGGATTGGATTTCGGATTTTATGACAACAGGGTGACCGGTGCGTTGGATGTCTATACCAGGTTGACTGAGGATTTGATCGGTTATGTTCCCATTGCGGTTGGAAGTAACTTCTCCAACTATCTTACCACCAATGTCGGCAGCCTCGAAAATAAGGGTATTGAGCTGATGCTTGATTTTAAGCCGGTAATTACAAAGGATGTTTTGTGGTCAGTTGGTTATAATGTTTCTTACAACAGAAACGAGATTACCAAGATTTCGTTGAACGATGATCCGGAATATCCCGGTGTTCCTGTCGGAACCATCGGAGGAGGTGTTGGTAACTATATCCAGAACAACAACGTTGGTTATGCTGCCAATTCATTCTACGTTTTCCAGCAGGTTTATGATGCCGGCGGCATGCCGATTGAAGGCCTTTACATTGATCGCAGCGGAGAAGGCGGAAATGTTTCAGGAAATGATAACAATAAATATCATTACGAGAAACCCGCACCCGATGTTGTGATGGGACTTTCCTCAAACCTGAAGGTTAAAAATTTTGACGCCAGTTTTTCAGTACGCGTAAATCTTGGCAACTATGTATACAACAACGTAGCATCCGAAAGGGCTAACTACAACAGTTTATACAATCAGTCAGGATTTTTCAATAACCTGCCTACCCAGGTTAATAATACCAGGTTTAACACACCTCAGTACTGGTCTGATTTCTATATTGAGAACGCTTCTTTCCTGCGGATGGATAACATCAGTGTTGGTTACAGTTTCAATGAGCTGTTTAACCAGAAATTTGATGCCCGTTTCAGTTTTACCGTGCAGAATGCATTCGTAATTACCAACTACAACGGCCTGGATCCTGAGGTTGACGGCGGTATCGATAACAACTTCTATCCCCGTTCACGTAATTTTGTTCTCGGTATAAACATTAACTTATAAAAAGCTAATTGATATGAAAAAGTACCTTAAAATATCGTTGGCTGCATTGTTACTGGCAGTCATCACAGCATCTTGTATCAAGGATCTGGATGTTACACCTTTGGATAAAAATAAATCTACTTCTGACAATGTCTACGACAGTCCTGAAGCTTATCTTCAGGGTTTGGCCAAACTTTACGCTTCGTTTGCCGTCAGTGGTCAGAAAGGACCTTCAGGTGACCCGGATATCGCCGGCATTGATGAAGGATTTTCAAACTACCTTCGCCAATACTGGAATGCCCAGGAACTATCAACCGACGAAGCAGTCATTGCATGGAACGATGCTACCATCAAAGATTTCCACTGGCAGACATGGTCGCCGAACGACGTGTTTATTCAGGCTGTTTATTCACGGATTTTCTTTACAATAGCCGTTTCCAATGAATACATCAGGGCAACGACCGGCAACAGCGATGCGAACATTCAACGCTATAATGCTGAGGCGCGCTTTATAAGGGCTATGGCATACTGGCATGCACTCGATTTGTTCGGAAATCCTCCTTTTATTACGGAGGCTGATCTTCCCGGATCATTCTTCCCGAGGCAAACTACCCAGGAAGAGCTATTTGCTTACATCGAAAGCGAGTTAAAGGCAATTGAAGGATTGCTCGGAGCTCCCCGTTTTGAATACGGTCGTGCTGATCAGGCTGCTGCCTGGACACTGCTTGCCAAGCTTTATCAGAATGCACCGGTATACATCGGCCAGGATAAAAATGCCGAGGTAATTACGTATTGCAACAAGGTTATTGAGGCCGGTTATCAGCTTGCTCCGAAATATCAGAATAACTTTGTGGCCGATAACCACACAAGTCCTGAAATGATCTTTTCGATCAACTTTGACGGGGAATACACACGTACCTATGGTGGAATGGTCTACCTCGTCCATGCTGCAATTGGTGGAAGTATGGACCCTGCACAATTTGGTGTTGGTGGAGGCTGGGGCGGTATCCGCACAACCAAAGCACTGGTTCAGAAATTTTACCCTAATGTTACAAGTTCAGGACTATATTCTTCACCTAAACCCCGTAAGCTGAAAGCCGATTATCCGGTAATTTATGTGCCTGGTGATTATCAGGAACCTACATGGGATCCTGCAAATTCGACGCAACTTGCATCTGTTCTTTCCGATGGCAATTATGAAGGCTACATTTATGTTGAGGCTGGTAAGAAGTTCAAATTTACCGATGGCCCGTCATGGGATGTAAATTATGGCGACACTGATTTTGATGGAACCCTGGAACCTGGCGGATCAGACATTGCACCTGCTGAAACAGGTTACTATAAACTGAATGTAAATCTGAATGACTTTACCTATACCATGGTAAAAACCGATTGGGGAGTCATTGGTGATGCAACAGCCGGTGGCTGGGACGTCGATCAGAATATGACCTATGATCCTGCAACCAAAACATGGAATGCTATGTTAGATCTGACTGCAGCAAAAATTAAATTCCGGGCCAATGATGGCTGGGATATTAATTACGGCGATACCGGGGCTGATGGAATTCTGGAAGCTGGTGGAGCTGATATTGTCATTCCAGAAGCAGGTACTTATGTTATTTCCATGAAACTCGGTACACCTGATTATACCTATACAGTTGTCAGAAATAGCTTCGATAAGCGTGCAATGTTCTGGTCAGATGGCCAGTCACTGGAAATTGTGGATATTGCTCAGTTTACCGATGGATATGCTGTTACCAAGTTTTCAAATCTGAATGCCGATGGCTCTGAAGCTGTTCATCCACATCCTGACTTTGTATGTACAGATTATCCTATTTTCCGCCTGGCTGACATCTACCTGATGTATGCAGAAGCAGTACTCAGGGGTGGCGGTGGAAATGCCGGAACCGCTCTTGACTATGTTAATCAGGTAAGGACCAGGGCATATGGTGACGAATTTGGTAATATATCGAGCAGTGAACTGACACTTGATTTTATTCTCGATGAGCGTGCCCGTGAGCTTTACTGGGAAGGACACAGACGTACCGACCTTATCAGGTATAACAGGTTCACCACTGCCGATTACCTGTGGCCATGGAAAGGCCGTACTCCTGAAGGTTCAGCAACCGGATCATTCCGCAACCTGTACCCGATTCCTTCAGCCGACCTGGGTGCTAACCCGAATTTAGATCAAAACTTAGGATATTAAGATTTAAAAAACGATAAATATGAAAAAAACACTGTTTTTCATGATAGCCCTTGCCGGAATTGTAATTTTCAATTCCTGTAAGAATGAGGGTTATGAACCGGTGCTTGAGAAATCAGGTGCCCCGGCAATTAATTCCCCGGCAAACAATTCAACCTATGTGCTTCTTGAGGATCAAAAGAATGACCCTTTCGAAAGCTTCACCTGGAGCGCGGCAGATTATAATATTAATGCCGGCAGAAACTGGGAATACATGAATTCTGATAAGTTAGGCGAAATCACCTACACTGTTCAACTGGATACAGAAAGCGATAATTTTAGCAGTCCTATTGCGCTAACAGCTACTACATCAACCAGCTTTTCCATGACAGTCGGTGAATTGAACGGAAAACTTCTGGGAATGGGCTTAGCTACAGAAACTGCTCATAACCTCGTTCTGCGTGTGGTTGGTGATCTTTCTATTACTTCAGAATTGGATAATATCAACTCTGAAGTTGTTAAGTTCACAGTAACTCCGTTTCAAGCTGCGATTGTTTATCCATCGATTTATATGCTCGGTGATGCTACAGCGCCAGGATGGGATAACGCCAATCCATTGCCGATGTTCGCTTTTAGTGAAACTCAATTTGCAATTGTTGCGAATTTAGCCGGTGAAGGTAAATTTCTGAAATTTATCCAAAACAAAGGTGCATGGGCTCCGCAATGGGGAACAGATGCTACCGGAACAAACGAAAGTGGGCCACTGGTTTTCAGATCAACCGAAGCTGAACCTGATCCTCCTGCAATTCCTGCACCTGTGGCAGTTGGAGATTACAGAATATTTGCTGATATTGATAATTTAACTTACACCATTACAAAGGCATCTGAGACCCTTTATCTGTTAGGCGACGGAACAACTCCGGGCTGGGACAATGCAGCTGCATTGCCCATGACCAAGGTAAGTCCGGGACTTTTCGAAATTACCACAACCCTTGCCGGAACTGGTAAGTTCTTCAAATGTATCGAAACACTCGGCCAATGGGCTCCTCAGTATGGAACTGATGCCAGTGGAACCGGCGATGGCGGAAATCTGGTATTCAGACCTGATGAAACTGTTGCTGATCCTCCTGCAATGCCATGTCCTGCTGCTGTTGGTACATATAAAATTACGGTTGACCTGGCCAGCATGACTTATAAAGTTGTAGCCCAATAGGTAAACTAATAATTTGAAACAGGCTGCCCTTACCGGCAGCCTGTTTTGTTTATACCTCCCGTTAACTCTGTTTGTTGTACTTTTGCCAGGAAATTTAAAGTAAATGCGAAGAAAAGAAAAAGGGGCTCCCCTTATCCTCGAAAATATTGAAATACTCGATGCAGGAGCTGAAGGCAATGCCATAGCGCGACACGATGATATGGTGATCTTTGTTCCTTTTGTTGTGCCCGGCGATGTGTGTGATATCAGGATTGTTTCAAGGAAACGTCGTTTTTATGAAGGAAGGGCGATTCTATTTCATAAGTACTCATCTGCCCGTGTCGAACCTGTTTGCAGTCATTTCGGCACCTGTGGAGGTTGCAGGTGGCAGGGAATGGCATACGATGAACAATTGCGATTTAAGCAAAAACAGGTTTCCGACAATTTCAGCAGGATAGGCCATCTTGACTATCCGGAGATCAGGCCGATTCTGGCCTCTTCAAATACGGAATATTACCGGAATAAACTGGAATATACCTTCTCTCCGTTTCGATGGCTTAAACAGGACGAAATGGGGACTGACCCATCTGAACGTGATATGGATGCACTTGGGTTTCATATCCCCGGCATGTTCGACAGGATTATTGACATTGATAAATGTTATCTTCAACCTGAGCCAACCAATGAAATCAGACTGGCAGTCAAACTTTTTGCAAAAAGTAACGGACTGTCATTTTATAATATCCGCAAATTCACCGGTGATCTCCGCAACCTGATTATCAGGAATTCAAATACCGGTGACCTGATGGTTATCCTGGTTTTTGGTACAGATGATACCGGGATCATCGAATTGGTCATGAATTTCCTGGTTCAAAAATTTCCTGAGATTTCTTCATTATACTATGTTGTAAATCAGAAACATAATGATACAATCAGTGATCTTGAGCCTGTGCTGTATTCCGGAAAGGCTTTTAATACTGAAATAATGGAGAACCTGCAATTTCAAATTGGTCCGCTCTCCTTTTTTCAAACCAATTCAGTTCAGGCGCTCGGTTTATACAGGATTGCCCGTGAATTTGCCGGATTAACAGGCCGTGAAATCGTTTATGATCTGTATACCGGTACGGGCACCATTGCCAACTTTGTGGCTGCTGATGCACTGAAAGTGATAGGTATTGAATATGTGGAAGCAGCCGTGAAGGATGCTGGTATTAATTCAGCAATCAATGGTATAGGCAATACACGATTCTTTGCCGGAGATATGGTTAAAGTGTTGACACCGGAATTCATAGCCGAACATGGGAAACCCGATGTTATAATAACAGATCCACCACGTGCCGGAATGCATGAAAAAGTAGTCATGAGAATTCTGGAAGCTGAACCTTCCAGGATCGTTTATGTGAGTTGCAATCCTGCCACTCAGGCCAGAGATCTCAGTTTGTTGCGTGAAAAATATAGCATTAAAGCTATTCAGCCTGTTGATATGTTCCCCCATACACATCATGTGGAGAATGTGTGCCTGCTTGTGCTCAATGAAGCCAGGGCGGACTGATTTAATTTTTTAAAATGTGTTCCTTACAGATAATCTTTAACGGAACTTAGTAGCTGTTCAAAATCAAGATTTTCGCCTTTGATCGTCAGATGTGCCCGGTTATAAAAATCTTCCCTGCGGGAAAGGTGTTCCGTAATAAATGCAGTCATATCAGTATGATACACCTGTTCGAGCAGGGGTCTTTTAATCTTTGCCGTTTGCAGTCTTTTTGCCAGTGATTCAGGTTTCATCCTGATATACACGGTTACACCTGATTCATTCATTAACTGGAGATTATTGTAAAAGCACGGAGTGCCCCCCCCTGTAGATACTACGATGTTTTTTCGCCTGGTTAACGAAGCCAATACTGAGTGTTCAAGCAAACGGAACGCATCTTCTCCTTCTTCAGAAAAAATCAGGGAGATATTTTTGCCGGCGAGCTTTTCAATTTCTTCATCCAGGTCAAAATGGAAATAGCCCATACTGCGGGCTAGTTTCCTGCCGGCAGTCGATTTACCGCTTCCCATATATCCAATTATATAAACAGGTTTGCCCATAGAATACTTTTTAGCAAAGATAAGCTTTGAAAATGATGGTGAATGATTGTTAATCAATTTTTGCAAATGGTTTACCTGATTGATTTTTTATTTAACCAACCATTATTGAACCTCCGTTTTAACGGATTCAATCATGATCGGCCAAATCGCTCAACCAGGGGTTCAGTTGATTTTAGTATCTTTGAATAATCACAAGTGAATATACCATGCCAACCGGAATGACCATACATCAGGTATTATCGAAATACTGGGGATTTTCTGCATTCCGTCCGGTTCAGGAAGATATTATCAACTCTGTACTAGCAGGAAAAGATACCCTGGCTTTACTTCCTACAGGTGGTGGCAAATCCATTTGTTTTCAGGTTCCCGGACTTCTGTTTGATGGGCTTACGCTGGTAATCACTCCGCTGATTGCCCTGATGAAAGACCAGGTTGAGAACTTACGCAAACGTGGGATTGCAGCAGAGGCAATTTTTTCCGGGATGAGCCCAAGGGAAATCGACCTGGCTATTAATCATGTATTTCATGGTTCTGTCAGGTTTTTATACCTGTCGCCTGAGAGGCTTTTAACCCAGCGTTTTCTTGATCTGATTCCCTCGCTTAAAATAAATCTTATAGCTGTTGATGAGGCGCACTGCATTTCCCAATGGGGCTATGATTTCAGGCCACCCTACCTGCGGATAGCAGAAATAAGGCTGTTGTTGCCGGGTGTACCTGTACTTGCACTGACAGCCACCGCTACCCTTACAGTCATTAAAGATATACAGCTGAAGCTTGGATTTAAATTCAATAACCTGTATGAAAGAAGCTTTGAAAGGCATAACCTGGCATATGTTGTTTTTAAGGAAGAAAATAAGCATGCACGCCTGCTAAGGATACTGAACAATTTTCCCGGAACCGGAATTGTGTATGTGAGAAACAGGCGTAAAACCCGCGAAATTGCTGAATTTCTTGTTAAAAACGGCATTAGCGCTGACTTTTACAATGCAGGTTTGCCGGCAGGGGAGAGGGAAAAAAAACAGGATAACTGGAAGAGTGGCAGGAAAAGGGTTATGGTGTCCACAAATGCTTTCGGAATGGGGATTGATAAAGCGGATGTTCGCCTTGTGGTTCATCTCGACCTTCCTGAAAGCATCGAAGCCTACTTTCAGGAAGCAGGCCGGGCCGGCCGTGACGAAAAGAAGGCTTTTGCAGTTTTACTTTATGAAGAATCAGATATTTTGGATGCAAGGCATAACCTCGAACTTTCGTATCCGGAACCTGATCTGATCAGGAAGATCTACCAGTCGTTGGGAAATTACTACCAACTCACACCCGGCAGCGGGCGTGATCTGGCCTTTGACTTTGAGATTACCGATTTTTGTAAACAGTTTGACTTTAAGCCGGTAACAGTTTTTAATGCACTTAAATTTATCGAGCGTGAAGGTTTTATTATGCTGAATGAAGCCATTGGAGCTCCATCAAGGATTTTGATCAATGCCAGAAAGGATGATCTTTATCGTTTTCAGGTTGAGAATGCCAGGTTTGATCCCTTGATTAAAACAATCCTCAGGTCGTATGGGGGCGTTTTTACAGAACCTGTTGCCATCAATGAATCAGAGCTTGCAAACCGCTTATCTGTGTCGTCAGCTGATATTGTTAGTGCACTGAACTTCCTGATGAAACAGGAAATACTGACTTACATGCCCCGGCGGGATAAACCCCAGCTCACCTTCTCCAGCGAGCTGATAAAGGCCGCTGACTTAAGGATAAGTCCGGAGTATTATTTCAACCGTAAAAAGGATGCATACAAAAGGCTGGATTCTATCATTCAGTACGCTACTTCATCCAATACCTGCCGGAGCAAAACCCTCATTGGTTATTTTGGACAAACCGACATTAAACGCTGCGGTATATGCGATGTTTGCCTTGAGCGGAACCGGGCAGGTTTAAGCGAACTTGATTTTAACAACATTGTAGAAATTATAAAGCCTTTGCTTAAGCAGCAAAGCCTGACCATGGAATTAATGGTGGAAGCCTGCCGGAATATCAGTGAAGAAAAAGTAATCAGGGCCGTGGCCTGGTTGGCCGATAATGAAAAGATTGAAATATCTGATGGTAAAATGTTTAAATGGGTTGAAAACTGAACAGACTTCCGGTCTATGAGTTAATGTAAGTTACAGGATATAGCCCGGATCGGAAAAAATAAAGGCTGTACCCATTGGAGTACAGCCTTTTAAGAATTTACCGGTATGAACTTATTTTACATTCTTTGAAAGTTCAGCGCCTGGTTTAAATTTAACAACTTTCTTAGCAGCAATTTTGATTTCTTTACCTGTCTGTGGGTTACGACCTTTGCGGGCTGCGCGTTTTGAGACTGAGAATGAACCGAAACCTACCAAAGCAACACGATCGCCTTTTTTAAGGCTTTTTGAAGTTGCTGAAATGAAAGCGTCGAGGGCTTTTTTAGAGTCAGTTTTACTTAGACCTGAATCTGCTGCAATTGCAACAATCAATTCCTGTTTGTTCATTTTTCCTGATTTTAGATTAATACTTTGTTGGATAACCTTACGCAAATATAAGCTATAATTGTGTAAAATCAATAGGTTTGGAAAAAAACACTCAAAAAAGTTAATAAAACCGGGCGTTTGTTAATAACTATGGCCTAAAATAGCAGTGTTTAAGGTGCCTTGGGGCAGGTTAGGACATTCATTACTGTTCAAAAAACAGTGTACTGTTCCTTATTCCTCTCAAAAAATCAGAAGCCCTCATTTCTTTTTTTCCTGATGCCTGCATTTGCAGGATCTCGATATAGGAATCGGAACAGGAAACCAATAGCCTGTTTCTATCCGCTATTGTCACTTCTCCCGGAACTAACTTTTCGTCTGTGCGGATGATGGCAGATCGGAGTATTTTAACCTCGATCATCTGCTCTCCTGAGATCATCCTTGAATATGCCCCCGGGTAAGGGCTTAATCCCCTGATCAGGTTGTGGACTTCACCGGCTGTTTTAGACCAGTCAATTTTACAGTGTTCCCGAAATATGCGTGGAGCCGGTTTTATTCCTTTTGCTGTAGCAGGTTGATCCAATACATTGAATGTTTCTTGTTCGATGGCCCTCACCGTTTCAACAACAAGTTGTGCACCGGTTATCATCATTCGGTCGTGCAATTCCCCGGCGGTTTCATCCGGACCAATACTGACCAACCGATTGAGAATGATTCTTCCGGTATCAATTTCTGAATTCAGAAAAAAGGTGGTGACTCCGGTTACATGTTCACCGTTTATAACTGCGTGATTTATTGGAGCCGCCCCACGGTAATCGGGCAAAAGCGAGGCATGCAGGTTGAATGTTCCGTATTCCGGCATCATCCAAACTACATCGGGGAGTTTCCGAAAGGCAACCACCACAAACAGGTTGGCATTCAATGAGCTTAGTTCGCTGATAAACTCTGCATCCTTAAGGTTAGCCGGTTGCAAAACATTCATGCCCTGGCTGACCGCAAATCGTTTAACAGCCGATTCCTTCATCTTCAGGCCTCTTCCGGCAGGTTTATCAGGAACAGTGACCACTGCGGCTATTTCATAACCATTCTCTGCTAATTGTCTGAGTGACTCCACCGCAAATTCCGGGGTACCCATAAAAACAATCCGGACTTTTTTCATGTCTGATTTGTAAACCTGATTTGTGTGTAAAATTAATTGATACAGATAATTTCTGTTCACAACGGGCTAAAAAAAAACACCCGTTTCAGGGTGTTTTTTTTAGTTCTCTAATTTCTTACTGACCTTTTAGCCTGGTAATATACTTGTCAATATCCCGCGCTTCAGCACTTCGTGGATATTCTAAACGGATACGGTCATAAGCCTGAAGTGCTTTTTCTTTATTGCCTAATTCTTCAAAAGCCCATGCTGCTTTTTGCAGAAATACCGGGGTTGTGAAATCGTTTTTATTCAGATCGGCAGCCTCAAGGTAATACTCAGCAGCTTTATCAACTTTCCCTAATTCCATGTAAGCATCCCCGATAGCACCTTTAGCCATCGGTGAAACAATCTCGTCTTTGAGGTTGAATTTTTCCAGATGGTCAATGGCTTCCTGAAATTTGCCATCATTCAGAGAGATTATACCTACATAATAATGTGCCAGTTTGGCTGATTTGGTCATGCCATAATCGTTGATTATCTGAATGAATCCAGGATACATCCCATCACCGTTGAGTGCAAGTTTCAGTGAATCCTGCTCAAAATACTTCTCTGCCATAAACATTTGCGACTGAGCCTCTTTTTCCTGCGGTATCAGATAAAAACGTTGAAACCCAAAGTATGCAATCACAAGCAATGCGATGGCACCCAATATGATAATCAGTAATTTTTGGTTCTTTTCAATGAAAACTTCAGATTTACTAAGGGCCTCCTCAACGGCCATGATTTTTTCTTCAGTGTTATCGGATTTCTTTGCCATTGCTTCTTAAATTTGTGGCGCAAAAGTAAGTTTTTTTTTTGATTTAGCAATTATTCTGCCCATTCATTTATGATAAGAAAAAGTGCAGACAATTTTTAATAAATTATCGTAGTTTCAGTCAGGCCATACGATGCCGGTCTCCACTCCGGTTTATTCTTCTGATGATTATTCCGGCAGATGGTTTTAGCGGATTTGGCCGCAGAGTATGAAACGAACACATCAGATTAATTAATAACCGGACTATTGTTTATGTATTGTTCCGGAGAAGAAGTATACATTAACCCAAAATGAGCGGTTAGAAAGGCTAAATCGCTTAATTGACAATGGAATTGCAATCAATTCTCTAAAAATATTTTAAGAATCCAATCGCAACAAATTCCAGTTCGGGGATTACCTGTGTAAAGCACTTTCTCACTGCACTCCAATCGGTCAACTTAAGTAAAATTTAGCCCTGAACAAAAAAGCAGATAACTCCAATCCGACACATAGCAGGATGGGGTCAAAAAAAACTGCTTATCTTTTCATCAGATTATTGTCTTTGAACTTGAAAAATCTTTATTATTTGCAAAAAAAACATTACTAATTCCTGTTATTTTTGTAATTTAACATCGTCATTTAAAACAAAATAATATCTGTTATTATGGGAAAAGGAGACAAAAAATCCAAGCGAGGCAAAATAATCTTAGGCTCACATGGCGTAAGCAGGCCTAAAAGAAAAAAAAGCGGAAGAGTAGTCATTGCCCCTACAGAACCAAAAGCTGAAACAGCGGAAGTTAATCAAAAAGCAAAAGCCTCTGAGCCTAAAGCTAAAACGGAAGAAACAAAACCGAAAGCCCCGAAGAAAACTAAATCCAAAGAAATTTCCGAATCTGCACCTGAAGATGATGTGTCAACAGAGTAAGAGGTTAAAAATTGAAATCAGTTTTCCAGTTAAATATAAGCCTTTATATCAATTGATATAAAGGCTTTTTTATTCTTTAACCAACTCTTTGAAACATTTGCCTCTTTCTTCAAAATTCTTAAAACTATCATAGCTGGCTGCCGCCGGCGATAGCAAACAGGTTCCGCCTTCAGGAGTAAATGCAATTGCTGTTTGAACAGCCTTTTTGAATTCCTCTATAAATACAGCATTTTCATATCTTTCTATCCCTGCATCTAATTCGTGTAATATCCTTTTCCCGGCAGGACCTGTTAAAATCAGTTTCGTTTTGCTGAGTCCTTTCAAAAACCTTGTCAGCACGGAGTAATCAATTCCCCGGTCGTAACCTCCGAGGATCAGTGTATCGGTATGTTTAAGAGTACTGATTGCAGCAATGGTTGCTTCCGGAATCGTTGAGATAGAATCGTTGTAAAACCGTTTGTTGTTATATGTGCCGACGAATTCGATTCTGTGCTCAAGTGGATTGAAGGACGAAATTCCCTGTTCTATCACAGCGGCAGGAATATTCATTAATGTAGCAGCTGCAGCTGCTACGCTGATATTAATCCGGTTATGCTCCCCCTCAAGTTTTGTTTTTGTGTTTTTTGGTATCAGAATACGTTCACCGGAACCCATTCTGATAACCAGGTTATCTCCTGAAAATCCGATTCCATTGCCGTCGAATGTACTACGGTAAACGGGTAGGCTTTTGCTGTTCAGGTGATGCTGATCCAATAGTTTGCAGGTATTTGCATCCCCTGCAGTCCAGATAAAATAGTCACTTTCCGACTGTTTTAGTCCTGCCTGCAATTTGGCCATCTGATAATCATAGAAAGAATCATAATGATCAAGGTGTTCCTGAAACAGGTTTAGGAGTATTGCAATACGCGGCCCTTTGCTGATGAATTCAAGCTGATGTGACGATAATTCGCAGACAATTCTTGTTTCAGGGGTAATATCCGGAATCAGGTTGAAAAGCGGTATTCCGATGTTACCGGCAAAAAGTGTGTTTTCGGAATATAACCGCATAATATGGTATATCAGACTTGCCGTTGTGCTTTTCCCTTTTGTGCCCGTTACACCCACAATCTGAGAAGAGTATGCCCTTAAAAAGAGATCGGTTTGTGAACTTATTTTTTGGGGATCAACTTTAATTTCTGTGGGTTTGAGCGATATACCCGGCGATTTGAGAATGATATCAAAGTTGTTGATGTGATTGAGGTAGCCTGGGCCACATTCAACCGAAATTCCTTCCTGCTCAAGTTCAGGATTCTTCTCAATTATTTTCTGATCTCCGTCAGCAATAGTCAAAATAAGGCCGGGGCATGTTTCGCGGATAAATCTCAGACTGGATTTTCCTTCACGGCCATAACCCAGAATAAGTACCTTTTTTCCATTTGTAACCGATCTGATCAGGCTTTTCATTGAATTTTAAGCTTTAAGAGTTTTATCAGTTTATCCGGCACAAAATGCGCCTCTTCAATTCTGCTGAAATCGGGCTGCATGATTTTTTCAGTCACCTGGCTGGTAAATCGTGAAAGCAGGTACGGTAAAGGCCTGTTCTTCTTTTGATCAAGGATCATCTCCAGGGCTTGTTTTACTTCCAGAGTAGTGCCCACGCAGTCGAACGGTTTAATCCCGGAATAGCCTGTCAGTTCATCAAAAGTATGTTCATTTTCCGCATCATCCAGCATAGCAGCGCCTATAATCCTATCGGCATCTCCGATCCCCATATATGCTGACAGCATGATGTGTGTAAACAGGCATTTGGGACATTTTCCACACCAGGTATCTGTTTTGCTTCCCACATTGCAACTTCTGAAAATTTTATGATACTCCGGGAGTTTCGAAAAAATTCCGGCAATCTGCAATTCACTCAGAGGCCTCAATAAACTGAAATAATTAAAGTCCTCCGAAATATAATGCTCATAATAGGACCTGAAATCATTTTCAAACTCCAGTGATTTAGAGTATTGATGGTTAATGCCGGTTCCGGGAATCGTTGATTCATTCGCACTTCCTTCGTTCGAAAGAACTATGTTGTTGTACCCTGTCAATGCCGAGCATAACAATGTGTAAAAGGCAAGCATGGCAGAAAACGGTGTATGACCGTTCAGGAATCCCTGATTATTGAGCTCCGGAAGTTTTGGGTCAATTGTCCTGAATATCAGAATGCAATCATCCAGATCAAGTCCGGCAGCCTTAATAGTTTCAATGGTAGCACCGCGCGGATTCATGATCAAAGGCATGATCTTTTCACCATTATTTTTCAGCAGTGAAAGGGTGACTGCTGAATCTTTTCCTCCACCTATCGGGATAAGGTAATTATCAGCATGATCAACGGATTGAACAGTAAATCCCCTTACTCCGACTGATTCTATCTCCATGAAGGTAGATGGGTTTGCATGAATGGAATTCAGGTAAAAAAATTCTCCAAGACCGTTGAAATATAATTTTTTCCACCATTCAGCCTGGCCGGTGGTAAGTTGAGCAGGCATAATACGGATTACCGGCGGGCAGGCTGCTTTCCAGTAACTGATGAGTTCGATCATACCGATATTAAAGACAATGTTTTCCAACAATGGCTTTATCTGATCAACTTTTTCCGGGAGATTGTGAATTAACCGCCCGGTCCTGATTCTGATTTTAGGATTAAAATCAATTGTCCGGTCAATATTAAATCTGAACCCAATAATTAATTCATTCTCAATCGCTTCTATGCTGTAGGATTCATAGACGAAAACAGGATATTCTTGTCGTAATCTGAGAAACAACTTTTCATTCTTTGACTTTGTCATGAATTTAATGGTATAGAATTTGCGGGTATAAACCAGTGCTTAAAAGTACAAAAGTATTTAATAGCCTTTAAACTGAGGATGCTGAATGAAAAGTTAATACTTCTGTTGTTCAGTTTATCTGTAGTAATAAAAATGAGGAGATCAATACTATGACCTTTAAGCAAAAAGATGATTTATTTAAACGAGCTGTGACTCTGATGTCAGATTTTATCTGACAAATACTGCTGTATAATAAAATTTGATTTAATTTTAATTCTTTCAGACTGACTTTAAATCGATGAAACCCACATGAATTGCATAAGCAAATCTACCTGTTTGCTACAAGTAGAATGACCTTCCTGAATGCCTTTTTGGGCTGGTAGTTATGTAATTAAACATTTGGGTTCCATCCGAACGGTAAAATCTAAATTCAACCCGGATGAAATCACTAAAAATAGAACCAATTGCCGGCAGGATACTGATCTCAGTACCTTTTCTGCAGGACTTCTATTTCAGGAAGTCTGTTATTTTACTTGCAGATCATAGCAGTGAGGGTTCTTTCGGACTTATCATCAATAAACCTGTTGATGTTAAGCTGGGTGAGATCGCCAGTGAATTCGAAGGGTTCGAGGCTCCTGTCTTCCTTGGAGGCCCGGTTAAAACAGACAGTTTGTTTTTTATTCATACCCGGCCGGATCTGATCGACGAAGGTGTTCCGATTATGGAAGGATTGTATTGGGGAGGCAACATAGATACTGTCAGGGATCTGATTAAGGAGCATTTGCTGGAAAAAGACGATATCAGATTTTTTGTTGGATACAGCGGATGGTCTGCCAAACAGCTTGACCGTGAACTAGAGGAAAAATCCTGGGTTGTTTCCCTCACCGACCTTAAACAGGTAATAAAAAGCAACCCCCTTGAATTATGGAGTCAGACATTGAAGAAACTGGGCAGGGAATACTCACTTTGGGTAAATTATCCTCCTGATCCTACCCTGAATTAAGCGCCCAGAAAATCAGCTACCTGGTTAATAAATCCGGGAAAGAGTGCAGGTTTGAGCATTCCGGTAAAGACCAATCCGAAAAGTGCTCCCCAAAAATGTGCATCATGCCCGATGTTATCTGTTCCTTTTTTTGACATATATGCTGAATAGAACATATAAAGTGCCCCAAAAATAAAAGCGGGGATATCAAAAGGGAGGAAAACAAACCTGATAGGCGCCAGTGGCTGGATCAGGATACTTGCAAAAACAACAGCAGAAACAGCCCCGGATGCTCCAACGGCCCTGTAATAAGGATCGGATTTGTATTTTGAATAAGAGGGTGTTGATGAAAGAACAATTCCTCCCAGGTACAAAAGCGAAAACAGGTAAGTTCCCTTGATCCCGAAAAACATGTTATAATACGATTCTACCGCGTTCCCGAAAGAAAGCAATACAAACATGTTCACAAACAAGTGCATCCAGTCGCCATGAACCACTGCATGTGTCAGGAAACGATACCCCTGTTTGTGACTGTGGATCATATAGGGGCTGAAAAGAAGCTTTTCACTGAGTCCACGGTTATTGAAAGCGAGCAGGGAAATAACTGCTGTTACAGCAATGATGATGTAGGTAACGAACATCAGATTGTTATTGCCCGGATGGATTCGTATAATCAATTTCAGAACCGAGGGTACTGTGTGGTATCAGATAAACCATCAACATTACAATCGAAGCAACCAATGCCCAACCCCTGTTCTCCTTGTTTTTCCATAGCCTGTAAATGGCTATTGGCCAGAAGATGAATGCTATTGCTGTTTTATTATCCGTAAGATCACCAAATTTAAAAATCCCCTTGACAGGCCATCCGGTCCAGTAGTCACCGAATGCATAGTTTTGAACGATTGGTCCGAGGATAAGCCCGCCTACAACCAGAAAAGCTGTTGTCAGTACGGCCAGACCGAAAGTGTTTTTACCTTTAGCCAGGGCTTCAATGCCAGTACGTGTTGAAAACAACATAGCAAGAAACATAAATAAGATATGTGGGATAAGAATTCCTGACGGAACAGCCCCTTTAAACCTCAGCACAACAGGTTTTTCGGTAATTTTAACACTATTAACGCCATCAGATAATGTGATTTCATACATGACTTTTCCGGCCGGGGGCTGATGAGGAAGATAGGCTACAAGTTTACCGCCCTGATGTGTCATCGGCACTGTGGTCCATTCGTCATGACTTTTATAGCGTTTATATGAAAACTCGCCATTCAGTTTGCCTGATGCATCTATTATACTGATCTCGGCGTTGTCGGGGCCATCGTAGGTACGTAATAATTTATATTTTATTGTTTCACTCCCGATGGTTGCTTTCCCGCCGAGAGGATAAGTGGGGCCGGTAGTTCGTTGATATACAACGGATGCAAGTGTGATTAAAATGGTAATGATCCAGAAAATGGTATTTCTTTTCATTTGTAATACTTTAGTGGGTCTGATACTTTTAGCTTTTTCGTGGCAATATTAACAAAAAGATTAACAGGTTTGTCAATTTGTATTCATCTTATCTAAAGGCATTTATACAAATAGGCTTTATTATTTGACCTTAAAATAATAATAAGCGGAACTTTTACCCGTTAATTTGATGGTTTTATTAGAAAAATAAGCGAAGCAGTGGGACTTAACTCAGAAACTTTTACCTTTACATCCTAAAATGTTTACTGATCGGGATTGTCAGAATATTCCAACTAATTATTTTGTTTGTGTCCGGAATTAGACTCTTTCTTACTTTATTATTGCTCTGGCTATTTACCCGACAATCAGTTGCCCAGGATATGCATGGGCTTGTTAACAGTAACTATGCCGGTATTTTGGGCAACACTATCAATCCAACATCCATCCTCAATTCCAAGTATTTTCTTGATATTGTTCCGTTTGGGCTGCATCTGAATGTTGATAACAACTATATATACATAGCAAAGGAAGACTATAAATTTTCAAGATTTTTTACACCAGGGGCGGAATTTCCTGTGCATGGGGAGGACGATCGTGCATTTTATGACAATTTTAATGAGGAGCTGAAAAATGTTTATTCTGAAGTCAAGGTGATTGGTCCATCTGTTATGTTTGCTCACAATGATCAGGCTTTTGGCTTTTCAACAGCATTCCGCAATATTGCCTCTGGCAGGAATATTCCCTACGAAATTGCAAAATTTGGCGTTGAGGGGCTTAATTATACCCCATTGCAGCGAATCAATTTCACCAATGGGCATTCATTCAGTACTGCAGATATCGCATTTACTGAAATAGCGGCTACCTATTCCAGGGTGTTGGTTAAACGAAACCGGGATCATTTGAGCGCCGGGATAACCCTGAAAGGACTGCTTGGGAATGCCGGAATGTATGGTTCAGTGGATAATATTGATTACATGGTCCCCAACGGGGATACACTTATTGTATATAACATTAATGGGGAAATGGGGCTCTCACTTCCGGTTGATTATTACAACAATGATGTGCTTGTTCCGGATAAATTGTTCTATGGCAGTGGATTAGGAGTTGATCTCGGAATTACGTATCAGTTAAAGGTCAGGGGACACTCAAATAAGGGTTATTCAATGCCCTGTGAATATCCATATGAGCCCTATTATTACAGGGTTGGTTTATCTCTGATAGATATAGGCAGGATAAAATTCAAAAGCAATACCCGCAGTATGACTCTGATTGATCAGGATGCTTACTGGTTTGACATCAGCAGGAATTCCTTCACAAACATCGACAAGCTTTTGAAGACAGCCAGTTATGAATTTTCAGGAGATTCCACAGCCTTGATTAAAGAGAATGCTTTTTCGATCTGGTTGCCTGCTGCAATGAGCATACAGGCCGATTTCAGGGTGAACAAGGCTATATATATCAATGCAACCATGGTTCAGCCACTGATTTTAAGCAAAGCCCAGCCGGTTCGCCCGGCTCAGGTATCCATTACTCCCCGGTGGGAGAGCGATTATCTTGAATTCGCCTTGCCGTTTATCCTATATGATTATAAATATCCCAGACTGGGAGCGAGTTTGAGAATTCGCAACCTGGTTATTGGTACCGACAAACTTGCCGGTTTCTTTGGCTATTCCGATTTTTATGGTCTCGACTTTTATGTGATGCTCAGATTTGGTTTTCTGAAAGGAGAATGCAGGAATTTTGACAAGAAGGTCGGATGTGGTAACCTGGAGTATAAGCATAAGAATTAAGTAAAAAGTCTAAAGTCTAAAGTAAAAAGTAGTGAGTAGTGAGTAGTGAGTAGTGAGTAGTGAGTAGTGAGTAGTGAGTAGTGAGTAGTGTCCTTCCTATACCCTTATCGAAGTTATAATATTTTCCGTGTAGGTGCTTTTAGATATCATTGCTGTAAAGTATATTTAGCTTATTATCCGGAACTCCGATTTCTTTTTGCGCAAAGCCATTATCCGGCAGGTAAAGTTAGCTTACCGGTCCGGCTTTCACATCCAGTGCATCGCGTAGTCCGTTTCCTATCAGCATAAAAGCAAGTACCAGAATCATGATACAAAGGCCGGGGAGTATAGCCAGCCATGGATTGTCGAGAAAAATGTAAGCATAATTTTCTTTGATCATCGTACCCCAGGATGGCATGGGTGGCTGAACACCAATGCCAAGAAAACTCAATCCTGCTTCTATCAGGATGGCGGAGGCAAAGTTGGCTGCTGAAATCACAATCACGGGACCCATGGTATTCGGGAGGATATGCCTGATGATGATGCGGCTGTTTTTATAGCCAAGTGCCCTGGCGGCTTCAACAAATTCCTTTTCACGAAGACTGAGTATCTGTCCACGCACTACCCGGGCAACTTCAACCCACATCGTTAATCCAACTGCAATGAAAACCTGCCAGAACCCTTTCCCCAGGGCAAAAGTGATGGCAATAACCAGTAGCAGGGTAGGGATTGACCAGATAACATTGATGAACCAGATGATCAGATCGTCGGTGCGGCCCCTGAAAAACCCGGCAAGCGAACCCAACAGTATTCCCAGTACCAATGAAATCAGCACAGATATAAATCCGACCGAAAGACTGACTCTGGTCCCGATCATGAGTTGACTGAGCACGTCTCGTCCGAATCTGTCCGTACCAAGCAGGTAAGCTTTTGTTTTGATGTTGTCGTTCAGGATTGTTTTCCGCATCCGGACTGTATCGCCTGTAATAGCTTTCCCATTCAGATCAGTTACACTTTCAGATGCTAATTTCAGACGGGTGGTATCTTCCAGTGCATACAATACATCAGCAAGTTTATATGAAAATGCAAATGTTGAATCAACAGAATATCCGGCTTTATCATATGGCATAACCCGGATCTCATCTCCTGAAAATTGCCGGTTACTGAATGGCTGGACTGTATATTCCGGAGAACAACCATAAGCGAGACGTTTAAGCAGGTTGCAATTAACGGAAGGTTCGTTTTTTCTGATTAACAGAACCTGCACCCTGAATCCGGGTTTGCAGGCAGCAATCTCCAGGTGCTGGTCGTTGGCAAAGGGGGAGGAGTCGGGTGTAATCAGATAGCCCAAAGCCGCAACCACTGTTGCAATCAGAACAATGACCATCGAAAATACTGCAATCTTGTTTTTACGCAGTTTTTCCCATGATTTGGCTGACAGGCTTCCTTCGGGAAGGAGTTTCTTTTTGAAAAACAAAACAGGTTCGGTTAGGAAATGGATCTTGGTTGGAAGTTATCGATAAGGTTCAAAAGTTCAAGGGTTCAGTTGGCAGTTGGCAATAGGCAGTTGGCAAAAGTGAAATAAAAAGTACAAATAGTTTCAAAGTTTCAGTGTTACAGAGTTACAGTATTCCTCCGTGGCTTCGACGCCTTGCTATGCTTCCGGCTCCCCCTCGCCACTTGGAGAGGGGGTTGGGGGGTGAGGTCTAAGGGTTCAAGGGTTCAAGGGTTCAAGAGTTCAAAGGTTCAAGGATTCAAAGGTTCAAGGATTCAAAAGTTCAAGGGTTCAAGAGTTCAAAGGTTCAAACAAGAATAATTGCAGTTGGCAAATAGCAGTTGGCAAAAAGTTCAAAGGTTCAAACAAGAAAAATGGCAAGAGGCAAAGAGCAGTTGGCAATAAGTTCAAAGGTTCAAGGGTTCAAGAGTTCAAGAGTTCAAAGGTTCAAGGGTTCGGATTCAAGGTTCAAAAAGTTCAAAGGTTCAAACAAGAAAAATGGCAAGAGGCAAAGAGCAGTTGGCAAATAAAGCAAGATTCAAGATTTAAAATCCACTTGACATTTCATTCTTCTTAAAACCTGTTAGGTTTATTTTCATTTGTAACCTGCCAGCCGGCAGGCTGGCTTCTAATTTTTCATCTCTCACTTTTCTCTTCACTTACTTCACTCTCTTCACTTTTTGGTCCCTGAGCGAAGCCAAGGGCACTCTTCACTAATAAGATTTGCCTCCTCCCAGTATGCCTCCGAGGATGGAACCACCGACTCCGCCGATGCCTTTGCTTTCTTCGCGGTTGGTGCGGGAAGCGGATATAATCCTGTCGGCAAGGCGTGAAAAGGGAAGGCTCTGCAGGTATACGAGGCCGGGCCCGGTTAGTTTTACCAGAAACAGCCCCTCACCACCGAAAAGTGCATTTGTAAAACCGCCGATGAAACGAATGTCATAATCTACCGAGGGATGAAACGCAACCAGACAGCCGGTATCAACATGCAATACTTCGCCCGGTTGAAGATTCCTCTGTATGATTGCACCTCCGGCCTGAACAAACGCCAGCCCCTGGCCTGAAAGCCTTTGCAGGATAAAGCCCTCTCCACCAAAAAGGCCAGCTCCGATTTTCTTTGTGAAAGCAATATCGATGTCGATCCCATTGGCAGCACAAAGGAATGAGTCTTTCTGGCAGAGGAATTCTCCTCCCAGCTTGTCGAGATCAAGCGGGATGATCTTGCCGGGATATGGCGCTCCGAATGCAACCCTGCGCCGGTTGTGAGCCGAATTGAGAAAGGTGGTGATAAAGAATCCGTCGCCGGTGAGCATGCGCTTAAATCCTTTGAAAAGCCCACCTCCGGTGGTAGTTTGCATTTCGATGCCATCATCCATGTACATCATGGCGCCTACCTCGGCACGAACGCCTTCTGAAGGGTCAAGTTCAACCTCAATCAGTTGCATATCGTCTCCAAAAATCTTGTAATCAATTACATCTGCCATATTTATTGATGTTTTGGTGGTTTGTCAAAGCAAATTTAGAAAGAAAAGGGGTTGACCAATGAAAAAATCTTGTTTGAAAAATTTTAGTAATTCGTCTAAATGTATTACTTTTGCCACTCTTAACAAACATGGTGGTTTTAGCTCAGTTGGTTAGAGCGTCTGATTGTGGTTCAGAAGGTCGTGGGTTCGAGCCCCATATTCCACCCGAAAATAAAGCCGGTTTTTGCCGGCTTTTTTTATGTAAACGCCCTTATTAAGCTAGTCTGAAGTTCTGGTGATTACTGTAATTGTTTTTCCTTTCAGGAACACCATTTTTACCGAATAAGAATCCCCTTATTTATCAGATGCTCGCATTTACCTAAGATTCTGTATATTTCAAATCTTATGACCAGGCATTTGCCCCTGTTGTTGTTTGACCAGTTTATGCGTAAATGTTGATTTACCGGTTTGAATAATGATATAATAAATTCCGGCCGAAAGATTTGAAACTGAGAAATCGTTTGTAAAAAACTCCTGTATTAACTTTCCTTGCAGGTTACAGAGTCTGATACTTTCAATTTTTGAGTTGAGATTGCTTAAATGAACAATATCCGTTGTTGGATTTGGATAAATAAGTATATTATTTTCAAGATGATTATTTTCCGGAATACCTATAGGATTGGTTATATCAATCAATTGCGGCAGAAGCAGTAATAAATCACCCTGAACGAATTGCATATCCCAGCAATGATAATTGATATTAGGTTGATGAGAAAAAGAACTTGTATCAGGGATAGGTATTTCAGGAAATAGTATATCCGGCGGTGTTTTTGGATTTGGTATGATTCTCAGGTCGTTGGGAATCGAATTCGTTTCAATCATTAAATAGGTGCAACCTGGTTTTGTTGCATCACACGAAAACCGGGCATTGAACATATCGTCAAATCCCCAATATTGCGTGCTATCCGGCGAAACAGAAATGTATCGGGTTACCGGCTTATTGGTGAGATAGTTAAAATCATAATTCGAATCCTGATGTTTACAGGGTGTATGTTTATCATAGGTTTGGTATAAAAGGCCTTTATCAGCAAAATAGTGGTTATAAAAAAATGAGACTGAATCGAGACCGAGTCCATCGTGCCCACTTTCCCATGTGCGCCAACTGATCATGCATCCGCTTTCAGGTTCGGAGCTTAATGTTTTAATGTGTTCGAGTGAGCCACCGGTTCTGCTTCCTATTGCAGAATAATTTGGTTCCCCTCCCGAAATGGCAACAACTAATTTTGATAAAAGGGCAGGGTTATTGTCAAATTTTTTCCTTAATAAAAACCTCATAAGATCTGCTCCTTGCGAGTGACCCATCAGAATAATTTTGTTGCCCATATTGTATTTCTCAAGGTAATTATCAAAGGCTGCTTCAATATCCAGGTAAGCTGTTTCCATGTAATCAGCCTGTTGCAATTTATCCTGCTCAGTGGGTGTTGGATGCATAAATACGCCAATGGTCGCTTGTTGGTAATACGGGACAAAAACTCTACCGAATTGGGCATAGATACCCACCTGCTCTGTGTATACAAATTTCGCCGCATTTGTATCAATTGCCGACATACTTGTGTTGCCGGAGGTTTGATTTAAGTCAATAGTAGGATATACATAAAATATATCTACTCCTGTATCTGTTGTAGCCGCGGTGTAATTTATGGTAGTATCCACTGTAAGGTCTGACGACAAAACAGCCAATGTGAGTGATTGCTGTCGGGCAATATCAGTAGATCTCAATATAGGATGACACATCCAATTCTGCGGAAGATCATAATTAACCGAAGATTGAGCAACTGCCGAAGCAGAGGTTACAACAATCAGGGCGATTAAGATGACTACCTGCAAATCAAAAATACAATTTATAGCCTTTTTAGGTGTAGTGTAGAGTTTTGACAGTAAAATATCCGGGTTTTTTATCATTTTGTTTTTTATTTTCCTACTCATTGGCTTTTCGGTGTCGCCCCGTTTTTTGTGTAGTTTGCGGACTCTACTCTTTTATAGTAATCATTTTTTGTCGCCGAAGTAATCAGCCTTTTTTTGACCTATGTGTATATTTAGTGCTGAATGCAAAAAGAGTAAGTTTCTGAAAGTCGTCAGATTTATTTTTTTTTGCGAAACTAATTCTACTTATCAGGAGCCTAATCAATCGGCTGTGGATCGATCTACATGAATTATATTCGATTCTGCTTCTTAATCAATCATTCCAATATTGGATATAATTAAAATCATCAGACCTGCTTTTTATTGGTATAAGAATAAATCAGAAAAAGAAATTGAAGATACATGGGAGTGTTGAAAATCTTTTACAACAACATGCTCGCCTATTGGAAAAATATCCCTTTAATTTACCCGCCAAACAGTCACAATTTATAACCATAAATTTGTATGCTTATCAAATTGCGCACTGAATTTTTCGATTTCGGTTTTGGAATTTGAAGTTTAATGGCCATTGTCTTCCAGGTTTTAACAACAACTTACCACTTCCTGAATAATTCCTGAACATTGTTTCCGGTCAAGCATGTATTCTTCGCATGAATCCAGTAATATTTTTTAAGCTCTATTCATTTGATGAAGAGGAGATAAGCAAACTCTGGAAATCATTTAATGAAGGATTTATATCATAAGCTGGAGAAAGCGTCCAACCTTTTGCCTGCAGCAGAAAACCATGATTCCGGAAATGGTCATCGGTATTGCCTGTGCAAATATTAAATGCCACCCGACGGTATAGTTCTCTGAGATTGTCCTCGACACTGGTGCACCCTTTAAGTATAAAATCCACTATATCCGGATAACCGTATCCATTTGCATAATTGTCACCATCAGAGCGTCCAAGCATGGTCATTGCCGATGCAAAATGAATGCGTTTGCCTCCTTTAGTCCGGTCGAAACGCTCCGACAACAAAGTGTGATATTTCTCACCACCGGAAACCAATCGCGTAACAGCTGCTTGTAAACCAGCTTTTTGAGCAAGCTGATGTAAGAAATGTTCCCAAAGCCCTACATCGTAATCGTCATTTCGGGACGGGAATTTTGCTATAAAAAGTCTTTTGTTTTCATCTATGATGCTGGCTTTAGGGCGTGCTCCTCCCAAAGATGATCCGGGTTGGAGCAATTGGTCAATCCATTTCCCGTCGGGTAACTCATTTTTTTCTTCGCTGTGCTCAATTTCCATACTTGCCTGCAATAACGCCCGTAAGTTTGTCAATGGTGGAATACGGAGTGCTGAGTGCTGATTTATGAACTCTCCATTGGGATCGGTTCTGAAACGGAAACCTCCCATTCTTGAAAAATCGTCAATACCCATCAAATGATCGAATGAAGAGAGCTTTCTTACAGGGCGATTTTCTTCATTCGCCAGAATTTGTTCCCTCCTGTTAAGTAACATTCTCCCCCAACGATCGGGCAGCGCATCCGAAAAACAACCAAAGATGTCTTTCCCCGGATGGGTATATTGCATGCCCGGATAGTTATTGATGTCGTCGCCTAACAAGATATCGTTATGATTTTTCAGCCATTCTCTGCTATATTGAAAGCCATAGGTTTCTGAGCCACGAAGATTTTCGAAGCTCAATTCGCCGATTAACTCCACCTCTTTTAACCAGTCGAAATCCCCATAGACCCACAATTTCATCATATATTATTACTTTTTTGCAGCCCTTTTTCTTGTTTTCAAACCCAAATCCTGTAAAGCCTTGCCCATCATATCATCTTTAGCCAGACAAAGAATGTCGTCGTCCAATTGCAATGCGTATAACACACGCAGATAGATACCGACAGATACTGTTGGAGTGCCTTTTCAACACGTGATACGGTTAACTCCGGAAGCCGTAGCCCGTTCTGCGATTTGAGCAATGCTGAGATTACGCCTCAGGCGGGCTAACTTAATCTGCTCACCGACTGTTTGCATTTTTAGTTGTAGTTTTCCAGGAAGTTTGTTCCCCATCGTATTTTGTGTTTAACCTATCATATAATATGCAAATATAAGGATAATTACTTATTATATGATGGGTTAGATGGTTTTTATTTCAGAAAGAAGATGGATTAACTATAACCTTGGTATTTTAAATTTTTATTTGTTCATACGCTTAGACTGACAGTCATCCTGGGGTGTAAGTTATTTCATAAAAAGCGATAAAATGTCTCCCTAATCCAAATGCTCCCACACATCGTCATCCTGAGCGGATGATAGACAGGCTCTCGACTCCGCTCAGTGTGACATTCATTTAATTATCAAGGAATCATTTATGAAACTTTCGGTAACCAAACATGATGTGTAATAAACAGATAATCTGATACTTTCTCAATTGCGCCAATGGTAGCGAAGTCTATGGATACTTTTTCATTTTATTTTCAGATACGAAACCTTAACTAAACGACATTGAATATAATTGATGAATCATCTCGACTCAAGTCCTGTTATTGGTAACAGTAATTAAACTTAGCAAATATCTATCGTGATTAGTGTCAGGAACCATCTGTTATTTTTCTTCTCAAATCCCATTTGGTAAATCAACCCGATTTCCTTTCTGTAGTTTTCAATCAGAATTTTTGATTTGCTGATTGATACAGTGTTACTATCCAAGGGTTATAAAATCGGATCTGAAGTCTGTTTAAATATTCCCAATTCTTGTCGCTGAGAATAATTGTCGAATCACATTCCCCAATTACTCAAGTAATGAAGATTCAATACGTTCTTTTGAAAGGTAGAATCGGAAATGAATTTCGCGTAAAAATCATTAAAATCATTGGGTAAAGAGTCTATGGTATTAAAAGTTTCTGTTTCTTCAAGGAACCAAACTTTCTTTTGATCGATTTTAACCCAGATATTATCTTTTTCAGTTTGATCAATGTTGGACGTGGTTTCTTTCGTCGCAACAGTATTCCTTGAATCACAGGAACAAATTCCCAGGAGGAAAAAAATGCAGAATAACTGTTTCATTTTCGCGCCAAAACTTCTTTAAATTAAATAAATAAGTGAGCGTTTTTGTTATCCACCCTGCCGACTTACCTGCCTCATGAGACTATCTGGCTTGTCGGTTCCTGTTCTTTTTAGTTACGGCAGTTGTTGCCCGAAAGTAATCAGGTTGTTGTCAGGGTCAAGTAACGAAAATTCCTTTTGTCGCCATGGTTTGGTTTGCAAATATCCCAGCAACCGGCATGTTAAGTTTCAGATCAAGAGCCTGTTGATACCATTCATCAATGTTGTCAGTCCTGATATAAATCTGACCATAATTTTCCAGAGGGTCAAGGTCTTTAAATTCAAAGAAATGAATCTGAATGCTGTCTTTTTGAACCATTAAGTATCCCTCGAAGTCCGCATCTCCGAATTCACGGAAATCAAGTTTGTTTATATAAAAGTCCCTTGTTACTGACTTGTTTCGCATGGGAAGCTTTGGATGGATTTCAGTGAGCATATATTTTTTCAGTTGAGGTTAAATACGTGTTGCCAAATAAGAATAAACAACAATCCGGCCAGAAGAATTTCTCAACAAGTGTACATTTTTCTCTGTCAACCTACGCCTGTTGGCTTTTAGCATTTATAAAGGCATGTAAAATATAACTCCTCCAAATGTTCCCACCACGATCATCATCAGTATGCCTATCACTACAGAAATAGTATTGGCTAATAATGAGATAGTCAGGATGCGTGTTCTCATTTTCTCCTCAAGTTTTCTCCTGAGTAAAAGATATTCAGAGAAGCCTGAAAAAAGAGACAAGATTAAAATTAAGGCCAAAAAATGGAAATCGTAAATCGAACCATAAATCGGTGAAAAATATATGAGGCTGTCAAAATGAAATTCGTGAAGATTAATTCCACGAAAATCCGTCTTAAATATCTAAATAATCCCAACGTATAAACAATTCCTTTTAGAATAAAAACAATCAGAAGCGCAATAAGCAAATCAGAAATAGTCTTACTGATCTTAAAATAGCTTGTTTGTTCAAGCGTAATTGACTCAGACAGAATCGTTAGTTTATATCCCCATCCATTCAGGCAATAATTCAAAATATGGAGTTATAAATGACGTATCTCTGGTATAGACGATTAATTTTTGAAATTTCCTTGTATCCTTACCATTCTCAATTATCAGATTTAATACATTTCCATTGATCATGGAATTAACAGCAAAAGTATCAACATCAGAAAATTCTTTTGTGTCTGATTGGATTTGAATTATTTTATTGACAGGATATGCAGTCTTATTAACAATCAGATATCTCACATGCGGGGATGGTGGAGTTGTTGCATATCCGGCATGAAAAATTAAAAGAAATTGCAATATTATAAGAGTCTGTTTCATTGACTGTTATTACTTTACCAGAACAGTTGAGGCATTGGGCAGGTGGGCACTTTTTAAAGTATCATTCCGGCCGGTATTATTTCTCAATAAAAGTACATTCTTTGCCTTTTCAAACCTGCGTACGATAGCGTTTTTTGCCTTATTGTTGTGCAGTAGCATTTATTATCTTTTTCTTGCTTTCAATTCCATTGGTAGAATACAATTATATACAAATTTGTTAATAAGTGTATCAACCCCATATTTCAAAAGCAAGTTTAACGTTATGTTCCATTCTGATATTCAATTTCCGAGGTTTTCCTTCCCCAAACGTCACGGGTCAGCGATGAAGTTGAGTCATATGAGGGAATCTGATCATAAAGATATTGTTTTACTCAAAAGTCAGATTCAATTTTAATACCGATCTTCTGCGACAAATTATATATTTCAGAAAGCAGATCAATCATCAGTCCCTGGTTTCTTTTAGTTCTCTCAACTCACCGTAAGTTGTTTTAGTCCACTATAACAACCCACTGACACAGATAGCGATAAATTTTTCCACAGGTCAGCTAAAATATCATCAAATTACTGAATTTATACCGGCGCTGTCAAATATGGTTTTATTTTGTTGAGCCTCTCTGTTTTTGGTGTCTGGTTCACCAGGCTCCAATCGTCGGGTTTACACCGGAATGATTAATTACTCCGGGTGAATCAATTTTCCTTATTATCCGGCACAATCCACCTATTATGTTTTTCTGATGTATATTCTCTTTTAGTTCTTCAACTGCCCAAAAACACCATTTTGTAATGGAAGAACTATCGTATCATTCTTATATAATGGTTTCAAATCTTTTGAAATATCGGTAATCTGCCGTACTTTTACTCCAAGAATCACGAAATCTACCAATCCGATTGTATCTATCTTGTCAGTTACCTTAACAGAATCTAATTTAAAATCACCTGAATACTTTTTATTGTCAGTCCGTTTTGCTGAATTGCTTAACAGATGCTCTCCCCGTGCAACAAAAGTTACATCGAATCGGCGTTGGCAAGTTTTCCACCAAAGTATCCGCCCACTCCTCAGTTCGATTATCGCTATTTTCATTTCAGATTGTTATTTTATTCAGGATTCGGTAGGTGTGCATACCGTACGAGGTAACACTGGCGGACACTTTTGAAAATATCTTTTTCCAGCCAGTACAATTTTCAATAAATGTACAATCTTTCTCCCTTACAACCATGCGCCCTATAGCGTTTTAGCCTTTGTTGAGGCTCATTATTCATTTTTAGTGGTTCATCCTCGTTTATAATAGATTTATAGTATTTCCCCTATTTCAAATCTCTGTTTTACAAGAGTATCAATAGTTCTTTATTGTCACGATCCAATTTATCCAAACTTCACTCTAAACCATTTCTCTAAAAGATAGTTCTTGTAATTTTTATAGATAATTTAATTTCTTGATATACCTTTTTCAATTTATAATTTGGTACCAAATCTGTTTGCAAATAAAAGAATCCATTAGAAACGTATCTTACATATCGTTTTATCTTTTACTAATTTTGTTCAGGCATCCATTCATCATTATTCTCATTATTAAATATGTAAAGGGATTTTTTGTTTAATCATCAACTAGAATCGGCTCATCCTCAAACAATATTGAATCAGATTTTGTAAATACTACACTAATGCATCTGTCAAACAATCCCACATTGGAGGTCCAAAGGAGTCAAATAACTATTTCCTGTATTTAAAATATCTTATTAATGCAGTATCAAAATACCTTGAATCTTCATTCCCTATAATGAAACTAAAAGTAATCATAATAATTTGTTAGACTCTTTACTGAATCCAGGCTTCTATATCGAATTAGTAGATCTTTCGCCATTTTTGATAACAACTATTCATCAAATCACACAGAAAAGCAATATTCCAATTTCCCAAAGTTTCTCATAATAAGCTCTAACGGTAGCTATACGCGTTAAGCTGCATTTCATAAGTTAAATACTTTTCTCAATTATAATCTCTTGTAGTTCAAGGCCGGGTGTGACAAACTTCTGTTTTCCCCATTTCAACCGTTTAAATCGTTTTGATCAGTCAGGAAATATACGCAACTCAGGTTCAAATGTATAACAATTAAATAAGAATGCAAAACAGGGGTCGACATTTCTTTAGCCGGGGTAATGCATCAGAACATAATCTCGCAAACAATTGACAAGGTAACAAGGTTTGGGAAAATTGGGCTCTTCAGAAGGTAAGACGAGAAACTTCTAAAAGGATGAATGCTTCGCGGGCTCGCGTCTGAGGGTAAGACTCTCGAAATTAACGAATTGATTGTGTGAAAAACCGAACCAAATTGCAAAAAAAATCCCCGGCAATTGCCAGGGAAATTTTCGGTTATCAGGAAAAAATATTATTCAAAGCGCCGGTGCCAGGCAGAGGTGCCGTCTTTAAAACCTCTCTTCATCTCTCACCAGTATTGGTCAATCGATCTCGGTTTTCTGTTGTTCCCCGGTATGCGGGCGAAACACGTTCACCTGGGATGTTTTAAGGCTCATTTCA
>JADJEQ010000044.1 GCA_016709025.1 Bacteroidales bacterium
TTTGCCGAAGGAGGAGAATTTCATAATCAAAAAAATCTACAACAAACAGTTAGCCAGGCTAACCCGGGTCGCGACGCTATATTTACCTCTCCCCTGAAGTATGCCTCTTCACCCTGCCATACCAGTAGTCGCAACCCGGGGCTTTGCCCGGCTGTCCTGAACGGGGTTTTCGGTGAAGACCTGCCGGGTTGCCCGGAACCAGGTTTCGTTTTCCAAACACTGATGATCGGAAAACCAGGCAGGTCGGCAGGTTGACCACAGGCCAGGCTAACCCGGGTCGCGACGCTTTATTTACCTCTCCCCTGAAGTATGCATCTTCACCCTGCCTTACAGTAGTCGCAACCCGGGGCTTTGCCCGGCTGTCCTGAACGGGGTTTTCGGAGAAGACCTGCCGGGTTGCCCGGTGCCAGGCTTGGTTTTCCAAACATTGATGATCGGAAAACCATCCAGGTCGGCAGGTTGACCACAGGCCAGGCTAACCCGGGTCGCGACGCTTTATTTACCTCTCCCCTGAAGTATGCATCTTCACCCTGCCTTACAGTAGTCGCAACCCGGGGCTTTGCCCGGCTGTCCTGAACGGGGTTTTCGGAGAAGACCTGCCGGGTTGCCCGGAACGAGGCTTTGTTTTCCATTCGCTGTTTCCCGGGAAACCCGGCAGGTTGGCCGAAAAAAAATCCCCGCCAGTATCCGAAGATCCTGCCGGGGAAATACCTTCTATCAAAGTTTCGTTTATTACTAAATCTGGTTAAAAAGATAAAGGTTAAGGTTGAGGTTGAGGTTAAGGTTTAGCGATCATTCAATTCACATTAGAAATTAAAAATTCCTTTTCCCCCTCAAACTAAAAAGACCCACTCCTCTCAATCCTCTTTGGAAATTAGAAATTGGAAATTGGAAATTTCTTCTTCTCCCCTTCTCTCCCCTTCTCCCACCCCTTGTCTCCTTGTCCCCTTGTCTCTATATAAGAAACGTGAAGAACTCACCTCACTATTCTTCTAACTTCTTCCTTGCATCCCACGCCCTCTTGGCGCCATAGGCGGCAAACAGACCCGTCATCAGGGCAAGGCCGGTGCCGATGGGGGCGCCGTTGGCCTGCTGGTCTCCGGTTGCTCCGTGGGTATCGGGTGGCGGTGGCGGCACCTGGGCTACACTTACACTTAATCCGACAAAGAGCAGCATGGCAAGCGTGATAAGAACCAGGTTGATTTTCCTTTTCATAATATATTTTTTTCTTCGTTTCCTTTATGTTTACTTAAATCTGAGACTTTGGCCCCCCGCCGGTTAGTGCCGGAATCATTTTCCACACTTAACCTGCAAATTTACAAAATTATTTTGCGACTTAACAACTCTTTTCCGCTAATAATTGTTACCACATACATTCCATGTGGCAAATTACTGACATTCAGCGTAGTAAGACTGTCTCCGCCGGTACGACCCTGTTTTACCACCCTTCCGGTGATATCTGCCAGACGAACCTCAGCACCTGCCGGGGCGCCGTTCAGATAGACCATGCCGCTGTGGGCATATACCTGTACTGCTTCGTTGGCGGTGGGGTTGTCGATGCCGACCGGGCTGAAGAGCAGGGTAAAGCGGGTTTCATCGTCACCCTGGGTTGCCGTAAAGCTATAGATCGGATTAATGCTCAGGTTGTGATCAATGCCGGTTAGCTGGTCGTGTAGGTAAATCGCCTGGCTGGCAAAGGCTCCTTCTGTATCCTCAAGGCTGATGGTCATCGTTCCATTGGCGGGAACCTTAATTGACAATGGAATGCTCAGCACTTCACCGTTTCCAGGGATTGAATTTACCGCGACATTGATTCCATTAGTAGTTCGGGTATAAACCTGTGGCATTTCCGCGCTGAAACTAAAAAACTTCAACGCGTCCATGCGATCGCGTTGCGGATTGCTCTGCTCCCTGTAACGGATGGTTGTGTTATCTGAATTGTTTTCATTTGACAACCCAATCACAAATTTATCATCCGTGGCCGTTGTTTTATAGAATGTACCCCCATGAACACGGGTAGCATCAGTAAAGGTAAAATTAAGGTTATCAACCGCTGAAATTACAAAGAAACCCTGGTTGGGTGCAATATAAGCACCTGCTTCGCCACCATCAATTGGTGCGTAAGTGTTAACATCATAAAAATAAGCGAAGTTATCCTGGAATTGCGAACGGTCAGCCAGGTGCCAGTCAATGGCGGATGGATAGGGGTTTCCAATCAGGTTATTCCCACTTGTGTATGTCCAGCTTTTGGCGACACTTTTTTTCAGGTTAAAGCTCACATTACCGGAATTCATTATACCGGTGAATGCCTTGGTACCCGGTACTTCGTAAGCCACAAGGTAACCTTTACCTGGAATAAAATTTGAAATTAAATTTGCACCTTCTTTCTGATTGAGCCATGGATTTGCAACATTTGATTCCTCCCAGGCATAGAAGTCGTAACCGTTCCATCACCTATAGTTTCCGGAAGAGTCCAATCGTCGCTAATTATAATCTGAGAAGCTACTGGCGAAGAGATCAGATGCCACTGTTCTGCACCGGCAATAGTACGCTGTATAGTAACATCGCCAGTTGCAGTTCCACTTGTAATAATCGAACCACCAGATGCAACGTTTAATGAGCCGCCTGCCCCAATTGTTAAATTATGGCAATCGGCTGTACCAGCCAGGGTAACCGCATGATCAATGGTTACCTCATCCTTTGCAACAGGTGTACCAGCTGGTGACCATGTAATTGAATTCCAGTCACCATCACCGGCACTTACTTTTGCAATCCCAGTATTAACTGTAATTACATTTGAATTTGTACTGGTACTGTTTAAGCCAGCTGCACGGACACGATAATAATAATTGGAATTAGGCGAAAGACCAACAACATTCTGAGAAGTTCCGTTAACAGTTAAATCTTCGTAACCACTTAACATTGATGGAGTAAAACCATTAAAAGTGTGGGTTCCGACATTGGTAAAATAATCTGTTGAATACTGCGTCCAATCCCCCGCTTGATTATATAATGTTGTAGGCCCTGTGACTGAGCTCTTTCTGATTAAAGTCATATCAGCACCCCAGTTCGAAGTTTGGGTCTACAACACCAACAACATCAATCTGAACTCCAGATTTGTATAATGCAACAGCGTCATTACCATTAAATTGAACAACAGCTGAAGCAGTTAAAAGATTAGCTAAAGCGCTTAGTGTTGATCCTGCCGAACTGTAGACTATTACGTATGTAGAATTATTAGACAATGTTCCAGAAAGAGAAAGTTCATCTGCAAAAGATCCAGAACCATTTGTTTGTCTTTTAAGCGAATATGATGAGAGATTTATTGAGCTACCGGTGCCGTTTGAATATTTCAATTGCTTTGTTATTACTTGAGCCTTCAACATATTCGGAAATAAATAAATCAGTCGCATCTACTCCTGTGCCAAAAGCTTCTATTGTACTTACATCCAGTCTATAACTCTCTGCACCATTTACAGCATTCCAATTGGCTGTAAAAAACAGTTGCTCCAGTTGCGGATGCTGTATAGGCAGTTGGAACAGAAACAGAGCTTGTAGTAAAACTAAATTCATTTCCATAAGCAGTTCCTGTCGAGTTTGTTGCATAAGCCCTAACATAATACATAGTATTATCATCTAGGCCTGTGAGATTACTTGTGAAAGTACCTGTACCGGTACCATCGCTTGTAAAAGAATTTGCCAGTGTTGGATTGGCTGATGTTCCATAAACAACCCCTCTGGCCGTAATAGATGAACCTCCACCATTGGTTATCTCACCACCGGTAACAGCACCATTTACCGAGATTGAACTCACAGTTGTTGTAGTAAGTGTTGCAACATCGCCATCTGCAACTGTAACATTATCAACAGCAAAAGGTGGTGCAGTTCCAGTAGACGCGTCATTTACCCACCTGAATTTAATTGTCACATTTCCTCCTACATAGGGCGAAAGGCTTATTCGCCTGTTTGCAAAAGCGGTTGTGCTATTAAATTCCTTTGTACCACTAATTCGAACATCACCAGCGCCAGTATTGATATATACTTCGCCATAATCATAATTAACTTCTCCATTTGCTTTCCAGTCAAATGTTAATGATGCCGCAGTTAGTCCGCTAAGATTAACCCTGAATGAAGCATCAGTTCCGGTTTGAGCAACTGTAATAGTATAAGCATTTGTTACCCCATTATCATTTGAAATATAAAGGCCCTTACTACCGCCATTATTGGTTGCGGATCCAATTGCCCATAAATTGATTCCGGCTGTAGATAAAGTCCATTCTGTGGTTGATGATTCAAAATCCTGAGTGTATGGAACCGAAACCGGATTCTTCAGTGTTGTGCCATTTGCAGTGGTAGCTGCTGAGTAAGAATTCGTTGAATTTGAATTACTTGCATCAACCACTGTATATATCAATACATGGTAGGTCGTATTTGCAGTTAATCCGGTAATTGAAACACTTGTGCCATCGCCGTTATAAACACAGCTAGCGGAACCATCATTTTGATAAGCAGTCCCTGAACCAAAGGTTGTATTTGCAGTATATGTTGAAGGTGCATTTGTTGGAGTTAACTGAGTTACTGCGCTGGCAGCTTTAAGAAATACGAGTGTACTATGATTAGTGCTGTTGTAACTGGTTGCAGCAGTCCAACTTATATTTGCGATTGTTGATTCCGTTGCTAATAAAGCCGCACTGGTTGCTGCATTTGGCAGAGTAGCGTGGTTAATACCTGGAGGTGACGTAAGATTAAATTAATATTTGTGCCACTATTTGTTAATGAGTAAATTTTGTAATTATACATGGTGCCAGCAGTCATTCCCGAAAAGGTTGTTGTGGAGGCTGTACTACCATCTGTAGTTTTCTTATTAGCAACACCGCCAGTAATTGTCGTAATATCAGCAGGATCTGAGCCATCAACTAGGGTCAAAAACCGCATTGGGTGAGGTATTTAACTTTATCAAATATTTATCAGGCGCCTGGCTTCCGGCAACAGCTGGGGTCCAATTTAATGGTATTGAAGAAGTTGTAACCCCACCAACTGCAAAATTCGTTACCTGATTTTCAGGTTCAATTTTGGCTGTTGTACCACTCTGTGAAGCTGAAGCTGAATATGAATTGGTTGAGTTTGAATTGCTTGCATCTACTACAGTGTAAATTAATACATAATAGGTACTATTAGCCGCTAACCCTGTAATTGAAACACTTGTTCCGTCACCATTATAAACACAAAATGCAGTTGCATCATTTTGATACTGTGTACCTGACCCAAAAGCAGTATTTGCAGTATAAACAGAGGGTGAATTCGTAGGTGTTCCGGTCGTTATAGAACTGGCTGATTTAACAAAGACAAGTGTGCTATGATTTCCGCTGTTATATGCACCAGGAAGTGTCCATGAAACATTCGCTGTAGTTGTTCCGGTTACAGTAAAAGAAGTTCCGGTGACTGCCGCAGGAAGAGTAGCATGATTTATTGCAGGCGGAGAATTAAGGTTAAAATTTATATTTGTTCCTGAATTGGAATAGGAATAAATTTTAAAGTTGTACATGGTGCCTGCCGTCCAGTTTGTAAATGAACTATAACCTGTTGCAGAACCAGGTGTTACTTTTTTATTTCCAGAACCACCAGATACATTTGTGACATCGGAAGGGTCTGTACCATCAATTGGATCGGTAACAGATGAAGTACTTAATTTGATCAGATATCCATCAGGCGCCTGGCTTCCGGCAACTGCGGCTACCCAGGTTAATGGGATATTTGCAGTCGTCACCGCTCCAACTGCATAAGCGGTTGGTTGGTTGCTTGGCTCTATTTTGGACGTGGTTCCGTTTGCTGTTGCGCCAGCAGAATAGGAATTTGTTACATCTGAGTTGCTTGCATCAACTACAGTGTAAATCAAAATATGATATGTTGTATTACCCGTTAAACCAGTTACAGAAACACTTGTACCATCGCCATTATAAACACAGTAAGCACCGGCATCTCCCTGATAAACTGTTCCTGATGAAAATGCAGTGTTTGCAGTATAAGCCGAAGGTGCATTGGTTGGTGTTCCGGCAGTAATGGCACTTGTAGCTTTTATAAAGACCAGGGTGCTGGTAACCTGCAACGTAAGTGCGGGGAAAGTCCATGTAATATTTGAAGTTGTAGATCCTGTTAACGTTAAAACTGGGCTTGTTACTACAGCGGGTAAAGTTGCAAAATTCACGGTTGGTACCGAAGTTGTTTTAAAATCAATTAAACTACCCGTATTGGTGTATGAGTAAATTTTTACATTATACATAGTTCCTGCAACTGCATTCGTAAATGTTGCAGTAGTTGTAGCCGCAGAAGTTACTTTATACGATGCTGCCCCAGAACTTATAGCTAAAGAGCCAGCACCAGGATCCGTTCCATCAATAGGTCAGTTATGCTACCTGTATCTTAGTTTTAGCAGATACCCATCAGGCAACTGACTTCCTGCAATTGCTGCAGTCCAGGTTAAAGGTAATGTTGTAGTAGTAAGTGTCCCTTTTGCAAAATTTGTAACTTGGTTAGATGGCTCAATTTTGGCGGTTGTGGCGTTGGCCGTTAAGCCACTCGAATACGTGTTTGTACCATCGTACGAAAATGCTTTGTAGTAATAGGCAGTATTGGCAGATAAACCGGTATGGTTAGTGAGCGAAGAAACAGTGCCATAATAAACTATTGTGCCCGAACCAGCAAGTGTTGTACCTACCGCTGTTGGAGCTGAGCCATTAGTTGGTGCTGTAAATGTACCTGATGCATTATAAACTACTACAATATTATCTGAATTTGCATTTGCTGTTGCAGTGAGGTTTATTTGAGAGAGATGATGCTGTTGTAGCTGTGAATGAGCCTGGATTTAGCACTGCACCTACTGCAACAACTGTTCCGCCGATAGCAAGACTATTTGTTGTAACACCAGTCCCATATCTGCCTATCGAAAAAGTACCTCCTAAATCTGTGCCACCCCAGGCATATAATCTAAAGGTAATGGTAGTGGATGAAGTAACATTTTGTATTGCTGTAATTCCGGATAAATTTATTTGAGTTTGAGTAACTCCATCAGCTGTACTCGTAAAGCTTATATCTGATCCTATTTCACTAAAGTTGGTTCCATCAATACTATATTTCCAAATATATGCGTTTGGTGCAGAAGAAGTGTCGAAGCCTGACGTCTAATGTTGACAACGACACCTGATAACCACTTTTTGCATTAATCGCAAATTGATAATACTCATTGTAACTAACAGCAGAAGCTTTTGTAGCTGAAGCATCCCATGCATTAGCAGCAAAAGCGCGAGCTAATGAAGTTGCTGTTATTCCATTTCCTCTTTGAAAGAATTGATGTATTTATATTAGCATCATTTGTTGTTGCATTAGTTACTTCATTCCCTGCAGATGCAGGACTACTAAATTGCCAAGCCACTATCTGCCCCCCACCCCATTCCTGGTAAAAGCAAAAGGGTAATCAGTGCGAGGAAGATTGTGAGGCTTTTGTTTTTGTGTAAAAAAAGTTTCATAATATTTTTTTGTTTGGTTGTCTTTTCAAAATTCAGCTTAAAGGCAAATTAATTTCTAATTTCTAATTTCTAAGACATTGGGTTTCAGGTTCGGGCATTCTATTCAACAGTCAAGGGTTCAAAGGTTCAAGAGTTCAATGGTTCAGTTGGCAATTAGCAGTTGGCAGTTGGCAAAAAAAAATGTGAAAAGTAAAAGTTCAAGAGTTCAAAGGTGCAAGAGTTCAAGGGTTCAAAGATTCAGTTGGCAAAGGGCAAAGAGCAGTTGGCAAAAAAAAGTGAGAAATGAGCAGTGAGTTATGAGTAGTGAGCAAAAGTTCAAAGGTTTCAGAGTTTCAGAGTTCCAGAGTTCCAGAGTTCCAGAGTTCCAGGATTTCAGAGTTTCAGGGTTCAAAGGTTCAGTTGGCAATTAGCGTGGAAGTTCAAGTTCAGGAGTTCAAGATTCAGTTGGCAAAGCAAAGGGCAGTTGGCAAAAAAAAGTGAGTTATGAGCAGTGAGTTATGAGTAGTGAGCAAAAGTTCAAAGGTTACAAAGTTTCAGAGTTCCAGAGTTCCAGAGTTCCAGAGTTCCAGGGTTCCAGAGTTACAGAGTTCCAGAGTTACAGAGTTACAGAGTTCCAGGATTTCAGAGTTTCAGGGTTCAGGAGTTCAAGGGTTCAGTTGGCAATAGGCAAAGAGCAGTTGGCAAAAAAAAGTGAGTAATGAGTAGTGAGTTATGAGTAGTGAGCAAAAGTTACAAAGTTTCAGGGTTCCAGGGTTCCAGAGTTACAGAGTTACAGAGTTTCAGGAGTTCAAGGGTTCAGTTGGCAATAGGCAAAGAGAAGTTGGCAAAAAAAAGTGAGTTATGAGTAGTGAGTTATGAGTAGTGAGCAAAGTTCAAAAGTTACAAAGTTTCAGAGTTCCAGAGTTCCAGGATTTCAGAGTTTCAGGGTTCAGGAGTTGAAGGGTTCAGTTGGCAATGGGCAAAGGGCAGTTGGCAAAAAAAAGTAATTAGTAGGTAGTATGTAGTATGTAGTTTTCATTCTACCAGATTTTGTTATTCATTTCCGGCCACTAAAACCGCTGACTTGCTAATTCGCTAATCTGCTAATCTGCCAATTTGCTAATCCACTAATTTGCTAATCTGCTCATTGGCTAAGCTGCTAATCACCAAATCACCGTTGAATATGTAAAAAATTCAAAGAACATCAACGGCAAAGGTAAAATGATGGCCTAACAACCGCGTTAAGGCATTGTTAAGTTTGTAATAAATGTGTAAGTGGTTGTAGGTAAGCTATTTGTAGTTTCCGGCCAAATGCGGATTAGCAACGAATCAAATGTAGAAAGGCTAATTGTAACTACCAAAAATAAATGATGGTTTGTTAATAAAATGTTAAAAGTGCGGGGCGGGGGGCGGGGGGGGGGGGGGGGGGGGGGGGGGGGGGGGGGGCGGGGGGGGGGGGGGGCATGGAGCATGGAGCATGGACTTAGCCGGGGAAAATCCGTCTTCGGAGCGGCAGACAAGTCCCCATGTCAGTTGAAGCAGGATGCTCGCCCTTCGTCCCTTTTGCGTCCCTCGTCCCTTCCTGGCGCAGGGCTCAGGGCACAGGGCACAGGGCTCAGGGCACAGGGCTCAGGGCACAGGGCATGGAGCATGGAGCATGGGGCATGGAGCATGGACTTAGCCGGGGAAAATCCGTCTTCGGAGCGGCAGACAAGGGACTGAGAGGTGAGTAGTGAGTGAAAAAAGTGAAGAGTGAAGAGTGAATGCGACTTAAGTAGTGAGTGAAAAGTGAAAAGTGAAGAGTGAAGAGTGACTTAGACTTAGAGACGAAGACTAAGGGACTTGTGAGTAGTGAGTTGTGAGTAGTGAGTAGTGAGTAGTGAGAAATGAGTGAAAAGTGAAGTCACATTTGAATCATGGGATGGATGGTAAAGACGCAATGATTGCGTCTCAGATTCATCCAGGTGTCAGGGGAAGATTTGCCGGGGTTTCCTTATTAAAGTTTTCGGTGAAGACCTGCATAGAATTGTCTTCTCCTTGAGGAGAAGATGCCGAAGGCAGATGAGGTGAAAAGACCTGCCGGAATTTCCTTATCAAAGCTTTCGGTGAAGACCTGCCCCGCATACTTTTGGGGGGAGTTCACCGAAGGTAAATCCGCAATCCGAAGTCAGAAGTCGGAGGACGCGTGTAAAGATATGAAGTAAGATGTAAGATGTAAGAAGTAGGAAAATAGGAGTTCGGCTAATCGGCTAATTGGCTAATCAACTAATCAGAAATCAGAAATCCGAAATCCGAAATCCGAAATCCGAAATCCGAAATCCGAAGTCAGAGGTCGGAGGACGCGTGTATAAGATATGAAGTAAGAGGTATGAAGTAAGAGGTATGAAGTAAGATGTAAGAAGTAAGAAGGAAAATAGGAGTTCGGCTAATCGGCTAATTGGCTAATCAACTAATCTGAAATCCGAAATCCGAAATCCGAAATCCGAAGTCAGAAGTCAGAAGTCAGAGGTCGGAGGACGCGTGTATAAGATATGAAGTAAGAGGTAAGAGGTATGAAATAAGAAATAGAAGTAAGATGTAAGAAGTAAGAAGTAGGAAAATAGGAGTTCGGCTAATCGGCTAATTGGCTAATCAACTAATCTGAAATCCGAAATCCGCAATCTGCAATCCGAAATCCGAAATCCGAAATCTTAAGGCGTCGTCATCTGGCTCTGCAGGGGAATGGTGCCGTCGGTCTTGTAATTAATTACCGGCGCTTCTCCGCTGAAAGAATACATTTTAAAATAATAGGTGGTATTCGGATTCAGGTTCTGCACCCGGAAACTCTGCAATCCGAAAGGAACGGTAAAATCAGCAGGACCAGTGTAGATCTGACCGTCAACAGGGTCGGTAATGCTACTAAAACCTGCAGTGCTCATCCGGATAAGATAGCCCTCGGGAAGAACAGCACCCCCGGCATCCACCCAATTCAGCAAAATATTGTGTGCAGAGAAGGAAGCCGCATGGTTGCTGGGTTCTGGCAATAAGGAAGGCAAAGCACCGGCCCATATAATATCAACATACTCAGGATGATCGATATAAGGGTTGCGGTTTCCCTGCAGGGCATACACAGCATTGTTTCTGTCAATCTCCTTTTGTGAAACAGGATCATCAGCATTCCACTCAAGCAGCATGGTAAGGAACCAGTCTTCATAACACGGGTAGGCCGTACTGTCCATAATCACATCACCATAGTTGTTGAGGATGGTCCAGCCGACCATTTCATGCTCATACCTTGTGGCGATATAAAAATAAGTGCGGGCCAGGTCTCCTTTAAAGGCATCGAGGGGTTCAAAGACTGTTCCTGAGTAACCGGCGGCATTGCAGGGTCCGAGCCTGGAACCGTTCTGTGAAATCCACGAAGGTGTGCCAACGGTGCCGTAAGGATAATTGTTGCGGCGGGTATTCACGTAACTATCAGTCGGATAGAGCTGAAACAGGTCGGTGTAAATGGTATCGGACGACGAAGAGCCAAAATAACTTTGCGGAAAGGAGTGCTCGCGGTTATAACAGCTGTTTTCAATTCCCGGTGTAATGGAACATTGGTCTGCGCCGAAATCATATTCGTAGGGAGGTGTTCCATCCGGGATATCACTGTAGATGTCCCATACTTTTCCCGAAGCTTTGTCATCAGAAGAGTAAAAAGCAGTCCACAGACCGTTGTAAGAAATCACCTGATGATTCCTGATAACCTTGTGCAGGGTGGTTTTCAGGGCAGATCCGCTTAAACCACTGGCCTGATTGTAATAACCACCGGGAATCTGGGCGGTCAAAGATTTTACAGCAAGCAGCCAGAATATAATGGCAAAGATGCTACGTGTTCTCATAGCTGTTTTATAATTATCATGAAAAGAATCCCCATTAAGGCTTCGTTCCCGGCGAAATGGGAATGCAAAAGTACAAAAAAAATTGAGTGTAAAGAAGAGGGCATGGAGCATGGGGCATGGAGCATGGAGCATGGAGCATGGGCTTCGCCGGGGAAATTTCGTCTTCTAATTGGCAGACAAGGGGACAAGGGGATATGGGGACAAGCCTGCCCGCCGCAACGAAGTGAAGGTGGGGGGAAGAAGACTGAGAGACGTAGAGTATGGAGCATAGAGTAGAGCATGGAGCATGGAGCATGGACTTAACCGGGAAATTTCCGTCTTCGAATTGGCAGACAAGGAGACCAGGGGAAATGGGGACAAGGGGAAGAAGACTGAGAGACTGAGAGACTGAGAGACGAAGAGCATAGGGCTTTTTAGAATTTCTAATTTATAAGGCTTCGTCCCTCGTCCCCACCTTTCGTCCCTCGTCCCTTCTTCGCACAGGGCATGGAGAGGCAGCCCTGAAAGGGCGGAACATACTAACCGTGGGTGAAGCCTGGCTGCCTTACTTCCGGGCAGACAGAGCGAGCCCACGGTTGAAGACACCCCCTGGTTTCTAAGCCCTGAAGGGGCGGAATAAGATATGTACCAATGAAAAAACCGGTGATGACCTGCCAGGTTGTCGGTGAAGACCTGCCGGGTTGTCTTGCAAAAACCGGTGAAGACCTGCCGGGTTGTCCTAAACCAGGTTTCGTTTTTCTATCGCTGATTCCAGGAAAACCCTGCAGGTCGGACGGTTCGCTGATGTCCGGGAAACCCGGCTGGTCGTTCCCATGCCAAACCAACCCGGGCCGCGACACCCTTCATTGCCTCCCTCCTGCCTTTGAACTGCCTCCCCATGCTTAACAAGAGTCGCAACCCGGGGCTTTGCCGGGCATAGTTCGTGGCACAAAGGAGGTAGCCCTGAAAGGGCGTATCGCACTAAGGTGTGGTCGCCTGTTGTATTTGCGGGACAGCCCCATCGGTCTTGTAAGTGCGGCCGGCACCGGAACCTTTGTAGCTAAATATTTTGAAGAAATAGTTTGTGCCGGAATTCAGGTTCTTAAACCAGGTACCCTGAACACCATAGGCTACATTCTGATCGGTGGAAGTATCGGGATAAACCGTTCCGCTAACAGGAGCTACAACCGCGTCAAAGCTTACAGGGCTCATTCTGACCAGATAACCATCAGGAAGAACGGCACCGGTTGCATCCACCCATTGTAACTGGATATTGTGCGCCGAAAAGCTGAGCGGATAATTGGACGGTTCAGGCAAAACAGGAATGGTGACAGTTCCGCTGCAGCTTACATTTACGGTTGACGCCCCGCCACCGGCATTCGTGACAAGGTTACTGTTATAACTACCGGTAACCAACCCCGACTTAAGCCTGACATAAACCAACGTATTTGCCAGGGTAGATGAGGTGTAAGCCACCGAAACAGAATTTCCGAAAGAAGAATTGTTTAAGGAAACTTCAAAAGCAGCAGTCCCGGTGATGGTAATGTTTCCGGCCGCCGGCGACAGACTTGTTCCGCTGAGGGTATAGTTTTGCGAGGCTGATGGCCCGGTCCCACCGGCATAGGTGAAGCCTGACAGAGCTGTCGGATTAGTTGTCAGAACTGGTGAAGCCCCGACACCCCAGACACTCTGCACGTATTCAGGGTGGTCGATGTAAGGGTTGCGGTTTCCCTGAATCGCATACACGGCATTGTTGCGATCGGTCTCTTTTGCAGAAACAGGATCGGCTGTATGCCATGCAGCCAGCATATTCAGAAACCAGGTTTCGAAAGCAGGGAATGCGTTATCCAACAACACGGCATCGGCATTCTCATCAAAAGCAAACCATCCGGAAATAACATTCTCGTAGCGGGTAGCCATGTAGAAATAGTTTCGCGCCAGGTCACCCTTATACTCGTTAACGGGTTCAAAAACAATACCGGTGTAGCCGGGATAGCTGCAGGGACCCAGTTTGCTGCCGTTGCCGGAAATAAGGGTTGGATTGGCAACCGTCCCGAAAGGATAGTTACCACGCATACCATTTACCGAACCATCGGTGGGAATCAGGTGAAAAAGATCGGAATACATGGGTGTACCTTCATTAAACCAGCTTTTTGGCCAGGAGTGCTCGCGGTTGTAACAGTCGCATTCATTGCTATAGTTACCGCACTGGTTGGATATAAAGGTAAATACACAATTGGAATACATGTCCCATACTTTTCCATCGGGTCTGTCGTCGGTGGTCTGAAAATCGGTCCATAAATTATCATAACTTCTGACCGTATGATCGTTGATGATGTTATACAACTGTGTTTTAAGGGTTTGGCCGGTTCCGGTGGCCGTGTTGTAATATCCGGAAGGTATCTGTGCAACTGTAAGAACAGAAAGAAAAACAAAAAAAGAGGTAATAAAAGGGCGCATAATAAATCGTGAAAGAGTTGTTATTCCGATGGTTGGTTTTTGTTAGCCATGTTTACCTGTGACGAGTGATTTTTTGCTGTGCTCAAATTACTCAACCCGGTCTTTAATATATCCACTAAAAGTATCGAAGTAATCGTTTTCCGGAAAAGTTACAGAATAACTTTAAAGGACCAAATCTCGTCGAAAAAAGCAAGGGGCAAAAACAGCCAATAATTTAAACCGTGCTGAATAATCAGAAAATTGCGGACAGGTAACGCAGCCAATATCACTGTCCGCGCCAGAACTTCAACATAAACCAGATAAGCAGGAACATTCCAGCTTTATTCTGTGCAACGGGCCAAAATCTATGCGCACAGGAAGCTTCTGCCAGCCAGACCGGTGGTGAAAAAGATGTGCTGAAGAAATCAGAAAATCATTGAAGAAATAACCTACCGGTATAATTTGCCGGCATCATACCCATGAATTACAATCCGAACAGACCGATTTTAAAACCAACGCTGCGTGGCTTTTTAATCTGTGAACCGGCAACCGGAATAAGGGTTGGTAAAATTTCGAGATACACGGAATTCAACATACGGTCAGGAATCGACATAATACTGATTACTTTACTGTAAGGAGTACCCTGCCGCAGAATGCTGACATATTGCTGAAGAACATTGTCTTTGCCTTCTGCATGAATCACAATGCCACCGGTATCGCCATAATAGGAAATTGATCCAACGATACCCAATGCCTTACCTTTTTTTAAAGCATAAAAACGAAAGCCGGTATGCCTTTCGTCGAGACTAATAATTATTTTAATAGCAGTTCTCATAATTTTTCCTAATTAAAATCACAATAGTTGTTCATTCTAACCTGATTAACAGACATCATAATAAATCTATTTTTTCTTCTTTTAGGTGTTTATTTATACTGTTTATCTCAATCTTAAAAAACTATCAGGTTTTTCAGATTCCAAACCCGGAATTCTGCCGGATTCAGAAAGGTATTCAAATGTCAAAAACAATCCGGTTCAAAAAATCATCACTCATTGACCTTCTGCAAGGCGATTCCGAAGAAAATATGTAAAAAAATTTTAAAAGAACGCAATTTAACAGGGTAGCAAATCCCCGCCGGTTTATTATAAACATCGTCCAATGTTTATTGCCGGCACCATTTTCTATTTCAGCATGTCAAATGGAAGAGACAGACGAGTTGATTTGCGATGGTAAAGGTAAGTAGCAATATTGAAATTACAATGGGTTAAAATACTAATTTTTTGTTAAAATTGCAAATAATTTCGTAAGTATTTTTACTTACAGAAAATTCGTGATAAAATTTCGATTAAAAATACTTAACTTCATTATTATCAATGCTTTACAAGTTCTAAATCATAAATCCGTACTTCATATTTCCGATTTATCATTTCAAACCAGGGCAAAAAGTGTCCCAAAATGGGTTCGGTGGGACAAGCAAAAAGTCATTTTTACAAAAGCAGATCATCAATTGAGGATACCGGAGGAGCGCAAGTACTGTTATGACAACTGAAAATTAAATTGTGGTTTGGAATAAATCTGTTGGTGAAAACGGGTAATTTCGAACTGCTTTCTGCAGCGGCTATCAAAACGGCATTGTAAAATCTTTTGTTCAGATGTGCCGCATTCATGTATGCATCGGGACCGGTAATGACTATGGTGGTTACACCCTGAACCCTGGTTAAGGCTTGTGTTGCCCAGGCCGCATAAGCGGAAGGATAAGCGGTAAAATTTCTCTGCAGGTTGTTGATCATTGCATCGGCTTTTGCAAGGTACCCGGGTTTTTCAAGATAATGCCCAAGCACAGTCAGGACTTCAGCCATCACAGCATTGCCGGATGGCTCAACACCGTCGGCGGTCACCACCATCCTTGTAATGGCCGGCACCGTTTCGGATACCGGATTCATGGCAGGTGAATACCAGAAAAGAGGTCCTGTTTCATCCGTAAACCGTTCATTAACAATATGAACCAGTTCGTCGGCCAGGAAAATCCACTCTTCATCAAAGGTAACCTGGTACAGTGCGATGAATGCATCGGCCAGGTAAGCATAATCATCCAACAGAGCGTCAACACGGGAATTGCCATTTTTCCATACCCTGTTCAGGTTCCCGCCTGAATCGTAGAAATTATTCCGGATGAATCCGGCTGCACCGATGGCTGCAACGAGCCATTCCTGTTTCTCCAAAGCCATGTAGCCATTGGCCAGGGCTTTAATCATCAATGCATTCCATGAAAGTATGGCTTTATCATCGAGACCGGGTCTTACACGTTTGCTACGCTCAATTAAAAGCTTTTTACCGGCCATTTTCACGAGTTGATTCAATTCCTCTTCCGAGAGATGCTCCCTTGAAGCAAACAACCCATCGTCAACCGGTCGCATCAGAATATTCAGGCCTTTCTCCCACAAACCGGACCTGTCAACTCCCCAATAACCAGATAGCAGGTCAGCATATTCCGGCAGGATTTCTTTTATCTGATCTTTCGTCCACACATAAAAGGAGCCCTCCCGTCCCTCACTGTCAGCATCAAGCGCAGAATAAAAGACACCCATCGGAGAAGTTAATTCCCTGAAAATAAACGAGATCGTTTTTTCTACTACTTCTGCATATAAACCATCTCCGGTCGTCCGGAAAGCATTGGCATATAGACTCACCAACTGTGCATTGTCGTAAAGCATTTTCTCGAAATGGGGCACTTTCCAGGCTGCGTCGGTGCTGTAACGGGCAAACCCGCCCCCAATCTGATCGAAGATACCACCACAGGCCATTCGCAGGAGTGTTGTCTTGAGTTGCTCCAGCGATTCGTTGCTTTTACTCAAATGGTAATAATTCAATACAAACTGCCACACGGCAGGCATGGGGAATTTAGGAGCACCACGCAATCCGCCGAGTTCAGTATCGAAGCTCCACGACAACTGATCGAATATATCTTTTGCTATTCCGGCAGTCATTGATTCCGGATTATCAGGCATTTTAATCAGGCCGGACTCAGCAACCCCCTTTTGAATTCGCCCGGCCTGGGCTAACAATTCATTGTAACTACTTGCATATAAATTGCTTATCTGGTTTAATAGATCCAACCATTGTTCAGGCCTGAAATAGGTTCCTCCCCAGAAAGGCCTTCCATCGGGCAAAGCGAAGCAATTCAACGGCCAGCCCCCGTTGCTGTTCAGCAACTGAACGGCACCCATATACACGTGATCCACATCGGGCCGCTCTTCGCGATCTACCTTGATACAAACGAAGAGACGGTTCATGATTTCGGCAACCTCCGGCTGACTGAAACACTCATGTTCCATCACGTGGCACCAATGGCAGGCCGAGTAACCAATACTGATCAGCAGGGGTTTATTGTTGTCTTTTGCTGTGCTAAAGGCTTCTTTTCCATAAGGATACCAGTCAACAGGATTGTGGGCGTGTTGTAAAAGATAGGGACTGGTTTCGTGGATAAGGCGGTTAGGCATAATAGTTTAGTGAAGAGAGTGAAAAGTGAAAAGTGAAAAGTGAAAAGTGAAAAGGTTCATCCCGCATTCGCGGGACTTATAGTTCAAAGGTTAAAAGTTCAAAAGTTCAAAGGTTCAAAGGTTCAGGAGTTTAAAAGACCTGTTGGCAGTTGGCAATTGGCAGTTGGCAAAAAAAAAGTAAAAAGTGACATCTGAAGGTTCAATGGTTCAAAAGTTCAAAGGTTCAGGAGTTTAAAAGACCTGTTGGCAGTTGGCAATTGGAAATTGGCAGTTGGCAGTTGGCAAAAAAAAGTGAAAAGTTAAAAGTGACATCTGAAAGTTCAATGGTTCAAAGGTTCAAAAGTTCAAGGAGTTTAAAAGACCTGTTGGCAGTTGGCAGTTGGCAGTTGGCAAAAAAAAGTGAAAAGTTAAAAGTGACATCCGAAAGTTCAATGGTTCAAAAGTTCAAAGGTTCAGGTGTTCAAAAGACCTATTGGCAATTGGAAATTGGCAGTTGGCAGTTGGCAAAAAAAGTAAAAAGTGACATCCGAAGGTTCAATGGTTCAAAAGTTCAAAAGCAAAGTTCAGGGTTCAAAAGACCTGGTTGGCAGTTGGCAGTTGGCAGTTGGCAAAAAAGAAAAGTAAAAAGTGACATCCGAAGGTTCAATGGTTCAAAGTTCAAGGTTAAAAGACCTGTTGGCAGCTTGCAGTTGGCAAAAAAAAGTGAAAAGTTCAGGAATTCAAAATTCGCTTCTGGTTTTAAGAGTCAGATCAGCGCGAACTATTACTAAACAACAAACATACCCCGAGTGTTTGACCATTTTAAGATTGGGATTCAGGATCACCGGCTCTGTGCGACTGAAATACCGGATATAATATGGAAAAATGGCTGAAAATCAACAGAAGGAAAAATTTCACAAGCCCGGAAATATTTCCGGAAATACTTTTTATCGACTTTCGGGACAGCTATTTAGATTTATTATAATTTAGCACTGAAAAAAAAACAGTGAAATCCGGGTGATCTTTACTTACCCGCATTAAATTTTGACATCCTGAGGATAAGTCTGTATTGCCAACTAATGCATTATTAAACACTTACAAATAACTTTCACTATGAGATTCTGGTATCTACTGTTAACTATTCTGCTGATTAGTCCGTCTTTTGCTCAAACAAGTTATAAGGTAAAACGCGGGGAACGTCCGGTCATCAACCTGCAATCAGTTCCGGAGAGTGCTTATTACAAAGGTGTCATCAAAATAAAGCTGAATGAATCGTTTACGAGGCAGCTGGATGAAAATCCAGCCTTTATTGATGCAGACGGCATTGTAAAACTTGGTATCAGCAGCATCGACCAACTGAACGAACAGTTCGGGGTAACCAATTTCGGGCTTCCATTCGGCAGTCCGGCGCACATTGCGAAATTTACCGAAAGGCACCGGGCCTGGGGATTTCACCTTTGGTACAAGCTGTATTTTGACCAGACTGCAGATGTGAAAACGATACTCGCAGCTTATGAGGCACTGGGCGAAGTGGCAGTCGCAGAACCTGAATATATAAAGGTGTTGGTGACACAGGAAAATCCCATCATTTATACCCCTGAAGAAACAGCTGTCCGTTCGGTAGCCTGGACGCCCGACGACCCTCGTTACAACGAGCAATGGCATTACAACAACACAGGGCAGCAGAACGGAACGGCCGATTCCGACATCGATCTGCCGGAAGCCTGGGAAATAACCAAAGGAAATCCTGAAGTGATTGTGTGTATTGAAGACGGCGGAATTAACTATGCACACAGCGATATCGCAGCCAATATGTGGTCCGGCGTTGGATATAACTTTGTCAACAATTCGCCCAACGTCACTACACACGACCATGGTACGCATGTGGCCGGCACCGTAGCTGCAGTGAGCAACAATGCGGTAGGGGTAGCCGGAGTAGCCGGTGGCGATGGGTCAGGCAACGGCGTCAGGCTTATGTCGTGCCAGGTTTTCACCAATGGCGGATCGGGTGGTTTTGAAAATGCCCCTATCTGGGCAGCCGACAACGGTGCAGCCATTTCGCAGAATTCATGGCAGTACACTTCGCCCAATTCATATGACCAGTCGGTACTCGATGCCATCGATTACTTCAATGTGAATGGCGGCGGGGAAGCCCTGATTGACGGAGGAATTACCATCTTCGCAGCCGGCAACAACGATTCTCAGTCACAATATTATCCTGCTTTTTATTCAGGAACCTTTTCAGTAGCCGGTCTCACCAACCAGGATAAAAAAGCATGGTATTCAAATTACGGCGACTGGGTAGAGGTTGCTGCACCAGGCGGAGAAACCGACAATGTGGCCGCCCGTGGTGTGCTGAGCACCCTCCCGAACAATACCTACGGATTTTACCAGGGAACCTCCATGGCCTGTCCGCATGTATCAGGACTCGCCGCACTGATTGTATCACTTGCGTATGGTCAGTTTACCCCCCAGCAGGTGGGTGATATCATAAAAAACACCACAGACAATGTTGATGCCGCCAACCCCGGTTTTGTGGGCCAGCTCGGCACAGGCAGGATCAATGCATTTGCGGCACTTTCCGAAACCCAGGAACTGATGATCAACGTGAACAACCCGCTGGCTTTTTCAGCCCTTGCCGGAAGTAACACCGTCGTAAACCTTAACTGGGTAAAGAACGCTGAAAATAACGATGTAATGGTGGCGACTTCGATGGTCAATATTTTCGGTGATCCTGTCCAGGGCCAGGCCTATCAGACCGGTGAAGTGATTGAAGGTGGTGGGACCATCATCTACAAAGGGCCTGAATCTGCTTTTATACATGCTGACCTGACCAGCAATACACCTTATTACTATAAGGCCTGGTCGCTGAACGAAGTTCCTGAATATTCGCAGGGCCTTGCCGGCAGCGCAACCACCCTCAAAGAACCGATTACCAGCTTTCCTTACCACGAAAGCTTTGACACGGAAAATTTTCCGCCTGCAAACTGGGAAAACAAGCAGTTGAGCGGTACCGGCCTCTGGGACCGGCAAACTGCCGGAACCAACCCCGATTGCCAGCCGCAATCAGGTGATGGCATGTCACGTTACAACAGCCATGTATTTGAGGCCGGAAACAGCAGCATCCTGGTTTCCCCTCCTGTTCAGTTTGGCGGTGATGATTATGAAACCAGCCTCTGGGTTTATCGCGACAGCGAAATGGCGGCCAACACAGACAAACTGGATCTCTACATCAACATATCGCCGAATACCGGTTTCGCCACCCTGCTGGGCACCATTCACCGCTCAAAAGAGCTGGCACCGGTTGAAACTGAAGCCGGCTGGCATCAATATACCTTTGAAATTCCCGCCGCCTTCCACAATAAACTGGGTTACCTGGTTTTTAAAGGTACCAGCAACCTGGGGAACAACCTGTTTGTGGACGATGTTCACATTGAGGTTCCGGTGAACTGCTTCCCTCCCACCGATCTGGCTGTTGACAGCTACAATTCCGATGCTGCATCGGTTAGCTGGACAGGTGTTGAGCCAGCTACTGCCTGGGATGTGGAATATGGGATGCAGGGATTTGAACCAGGATCAGGAACCATCATACATGTAATTGACAACCTGTCGGCTGAACTCACAAACCTGGATCAAAATACCACCTACGATGTTTATGTCCGCGGAGCCTGTGCTACCGACGACACCAGCACCTGGGCCGGTCCGGTTGGTTTCACCACCCTGTGCAGTGCTTTAGCTCCATGGGATGAAACCTTCGAGGCCATGAACAGCAGCTTCGATTGCTGGCAGGTACTGACCAATACAGCCGATGACGGCGGATTAAACGGTAATAATCTGGTGCCCGCTACCGAAGGCTCATGGTTTGTTTGCACACCTGAATCTTTTGAAGGACAGGGTGAGCTTTACATCGCAGGCGGCACACGATCGGCAGCCATTGCCGGCACAGCGCCAGATTTCAACTGGCTGGTTACCGGCGAACTCAACCTTCCTGAAACAGGTAAAAATGATTTGAAATTCATGCTGCGCTATGGCAACAGTGAGGAGGAACAAACCAGGTTCCATGTTAACATTCTGTCGGATGGTACATGGCAGAATCTGCTTACCTATACTGGTTCATCGCCCGATAATTATTTTACCGACTCGGTTTTCATCAACCTCGATGCCTTCAACGGACAAAAAGTACGGGTGGCATTCGTTTATGAGCAGAGCAACGGAATGAACCTGTCCATCGATCAGGTGTCGGTAAAGCCGGCAACCAATTACTGGACCGGTGGTGTGAATACAGCCTGGAACGAAGCGGGCAACTGGAGAACCGGTATACCCGCACAGGGGAGTGAAATTCATATTTACGAAGCCGAAAACCAGCCTTACATCAATGAAATAGCGGAATTCAACAGCCATGTTACCATCCATGCCCGGGCCTCCATGGTACTCGGACCTGAAGCGGAAGTGACAGCCAACTTTTCATTTGAAAATTTCTCAGGCATTCCCGGCCTGATTCTTCAGGCAAATGAAACATCATCTGCGACACTTATTCACAATTCGCCGCTGATGACCGGCACCATAGAGTATATCAACAATGCAGGAGAAGGAGTTCATGGATGGCAGTTACTTTCTTCACCGGTGCTCATCCAGCCATTTGTGCCTGAGTTTATTTCAGAGACCGCCACTGCAGGCAATGAATTCTATAAATGGTACGAACCTGCTATAGACTGGACCAGTGCCCACAACAACGACGGTACATGGAACGACAGTTTCGGAACGAATTTCACCAGGGGAATCGGTTATCTGGCTAGCTTTAATACCAATGAAACCAGGAATTTCGAAGGCTCGGTTACTTCCTCGGCTTTTGAAATGCCCGGCCTCACAAATTCCACGGATGCCGGACATGGCTGGCACCTGCTTGGCAATCCTTACACTGCTTCCTATATTTGGGAACCGGCATATACCACTCTCTCTTTTACAGCAAAAGTATGGGATGCCACAACAGCATCTTATTCAGACCTTTATCCTGGAGGAATTATCCCGGCAATGACTGGTTTCTGGGTGCAGAACCCCGATGTGGCTCCCTCCTATTATTTGTTTGCACCGGAGAACAGAACACATTTGCCGGCAAGCATTCCTTCTCCGGGAGAGGATGTAATTAAAATAACGGTAACTGAATCGGCTACGACAACTTCCCAGACATCGGTGATCAGGATAAACCCCGAAGCAACGGAAGGTTATGACCAGTTCTTTGATTCTCAGTTTCTGCCGGGCTTTGCCCCACAGCTATACACCGAATCAGGAGGGGTTAAATTTTCAACCAACACATTGCCGGTTCTGGGAAGCGGAAAGCAACTGAACATCGGATTTGTGAAAAATGATGCCGGCGATTTCAGTTTGTAGGTTCAATTGCCGGATATTTATCCCAATATGCTTGTTTTCCTGAATGATAAAAAAACGGGTGCCATTCAGAACATCGGAGAGAATTCAACTTACAGCTTTACCGCTGCAGAAGGTGACGATCCTGCTCGTTTTGAGCTGATTTTCGGAACAGTGGGTGTGAATGAGAGCAACCTTCCGGTGGATCTGATGTGCTATGCTTTGAGAAAAACCATCTATCTGAAGAGTGCATCACCGATTTCCGGTGAAGTGGTCATCAGCAGTCTGGCCGGAAAGCAATTGCTGAGAATGAAAGCTATGGGAGAGAGCCTGTTGAGCATTGATGGTTCAATCCTTGCGGCCGGCGCATACCTGGTAAGCCTGATCAGCGATGGTGGGGTTGTTACGAAGAAGGTGGTTATTAATTAGTTGTGTAAACAGGCTTCGACGAAATGGCTTTGAAAGGTTGAGGTTAAGGTTAAGGTTGAGTACCTTCTAAGGTAAGTTGTTTGTACACAAACCAGATAACCAGTCTTCAACGTTCATGGCCTGGGTTATATATAACAGTAAATCAATTTTCAGCATAACGGGGTCATTGCAGGGTGCGATGGCCCCGGTTTGTAAATCTTAGAGTCAGGTGGGGTAGTAAATATTACTTCTAACAGATCACGCATAATCAATTTGGGACAGACATTATCTTTTTCTGATGATTATTCACGTTTCGCCCCTCTGGGGCTTATAAACAACACTTAACACTTTTTTCTACCTACGTTGCGCCCCTCTGGGGCTTAGAGTATTACTCTTCACCGTTTCTCAACCAACATTACGCCCCGCTGGGGCTGCCAAAATAACACATCAACGATTTTTCTACCTACGTTCCGCATCTATCAGGCTTTGGTTCGTAAAACCAGAACAATTGTTCCATGTATCAGACTTACCTGGGCTTTCCATCCTATTCTTCATCTTCCTTTTTGCTTTAAATAGACTTTTTCAAATTGTGATGGCTCCAATCCGTTAAATACTAGCCCCAGAGGGGCGTAAAGTGAATTTAAACCACTGATAACCGACACACTTGAATAGGGCGATTACATTGGATGATCTGTTCAATACAATATTGAATTATCGTATATTTGTAATATCCATTATTATTATTATTAACCAAAATATTTATGATTATGGCAAATACCAATATTGATATTAATATTCAACTCGTTTTTGCGGTAAAAAACCGGAACAGTCTTATTGGCAAATCATGGAGGACTCAGCTGAATCAATATATAACAGGTATTGTTCAGAATTACGGACATAAAATACTCCGAGTCAATGGCATGTCTGATCATATTCACATCTTCATCGGGTATAATGTTAATCAGTTAATACCTGACCTCATAGAAGAAATCAAGTCATCATCCAATAAATTTATCCGAGATAACAGATTTACTCCATATAAATTTGAATGGCAGTCAGGATACGGCGCATTTTCTTACAGCCATAGTGATAGAAACTCGGTAATCAATTATATCATTAACCAACAGGAGCACCATCACAAAAAAACGTTTGAGGAGGAATACATGGGTTTTCTGAAAGAGTTTGAAATTGAGTTCAAAGCACCATATCTATTTGATTTTTTTGATGTTCCATATAACGAGGATTAAGGTTCGGTCATTTATACATAACTTTTTTCACATTTCGCCCCGCTGGGGCTTAGAGTATATCTCTTCACCATCTTTCTACCAACGTTTCGCCCCTCTGGGGCTTAAAATATAATTCTCCGGATTTTTTCAACCAACATTTCGCCCGTAGGGCCAAAAAAAACAGAATGATTTCGTTAGATTTTATAATTTCGGGATATGGAATAAGCTCAATTGATCAATCTTTTGAAGAATGTTTCTGAACTCATTTATCAATTTCTGACGGACGTTTTCTTTTCCTGCAGGGCTTTCATTTTTAGCCCCTCTGGTGCTTAAAATCACTTCATTGCTTTTCTTCCAACATTTCGCCCTCTCCTGGGCATAAAAAACAACACATCATTTCTTTCTTTTCATGTTTCGCACCTTTGGCGCACTGTCAACTTGCGAGGATTTTCTTCATATTCAACAATTTTCCGGCTTTCAGAAACAGAATCACGCAGAATTAAACAGAAAATTCACAATATAGCCCCAGAGGGGCGAAACGTTGGTAGCAAGGAACAACAACAATAAATTTAAGCCTCAGAGAGGCGTAATGTGAATTTAACTACCAATAACCGAAACCCCTGAACAGAGCGATGAAACCGGTTGATATAGTTAAAATCCGAGAATGAAGCAACTTTTGCAGGCTGATTTTTTGCAGAGCTTAATGGGTTGAGTCGTTACATTTTCTACCCGCCTCTAGCTATTCACGTTGCGCCCTCTGGGGCTAAAACCTCCACTCTTTCTAATTTTCGGGGCTAAAAAACATCATTCTTTTACCAACTCGGTTCTTTTCGGAACAATTGTTCAGCGTATAGACTTGCGACTTCCCTTCTTTTTTTAAATCTTTTCAGATTTTCAGACCATATGGAGAATTACACGTAATTCACATATGCCCTTGGGGCGAACGCGGTAGCAAGGAACAACAACAATAAATTTAAGCCCAAGAGGGGCGTAACGTGAATTTAACTACCAATGACCAAATCCATTGCTAAGCTTGATAGCCTCAGAATATTCTCCTTACACCATATCACCCGGCCAGCCAATTCCTGATTATTTTTTCACCCATGGGTGTCATGATTGATTCGGGATGGAACTGTACACCGCAGATATCAAATTCATTGTGGCTTAAACCCATGATTACACCTCTTTCGTCGAGAGCTGTGATGCGAAGGCGGGCGGGGAGGGTTTCGCGCTGAACGGCCCAACTGTGGTAGAGCCCGGCTTCAAATCCCTGCTCCAGTCCGGAAAAGACATTGCTTATCGGAGCAACAGGCTGAATCCTAACCATTTCGCCATGCATAATTTCGCCGGGTTGGTAAAGCCGGCCACCAAACACCTCTGCAATGGCCTGAAGTCCAAGACATACACCGAAGATTCTCTTTTTACCGGCAAAATGCCTGATCAGTTCACAGGTTATACCGGCTTCAGACGGAAGTCCGGGCCCGGGCGAGAGAACCAACGCATCGTAATCAGCCGCATCCGTTACATTGATCTCATCGTTTTTAACTACCCTGACTTCGTCCGCACCTGCTTCGTGCAACAACTGCAACAAATTGAATGTGAATGAATCGTAATTATCGATCAGAAGGATTTTCATAAAGCAAAGATGTTGATTATTTTCCGGAAAAGCACTGAGATTGATTACAGAGTTTCAGAGTTTCAGGGTTACAGGGTTTCAGGGTTGGTCAGGTTCGGGGTTACAGGGTTCAGGTTCAGGGTTACAGGGTTATAGGGTGCAGGATTCAAAAGTTCTAATGCTCAAAAGTTCTAATGTTCAAAGGTTCAAGAGTTTCAGGGTTGCAGGGTTTCAGGGTTGCAGAGTTTCAGAGTTTCAGAGTTTCAGGTTCAGGTTACAGGGTTAAAGGGTAAAGGGTTCAGGTTCAGAGTTCAGGGGTAGGTGCAGGATTCAAAAGTTCAAAGGTTCAAGGGTTCAAGGGTTTCAGGGTTCAGAGTTTCAGGGTTACAATATTACAAGGTTTGAGGGGTCCTGAGTCCGGTGGTCGAGCGGAGCCGAGACCACCCGGATTTTGGGGTTCAGGGTTTCAGGTTATAGGGTTATAGGGTTATAGGGGTGCAGGATTCAAAAGTTTTAATGTTCAAAGGTTCAAAGGTTCAAGAGTTTCAGAATTTCATTGTTTCAGGGTTAAAATATTACAAGGTTTGAGGGGTACTGAGTCCGGTGGTCGAGCGGAGCCGAGACCACCCGGATATTGGGGTTTCAGAGTTTCAGGATTTAAGAGTTCAAGAGTTAAAGGGTTCAAAAGTTCAAGGGTTTCAGAGTTTCAGAGTTTCAGAGTTCCAGGCCTGCCCGACAGACTTGTACTATGCTGAAACTAAGCATAATTTATGTCGGTCAGGCTAGTTTACAGGGTTGCAGAATTACAGGATTAGAGGATTCCGTTTTTCAGGATTACAGAGTTTTAGTTTTTGGGTAGTAAAGACGCGATGATCGCGACTCCATTGCCTGCGAAATAAAGCGTCGGCCTCCGGTTTAAATTTTTGTAATTTAGCCCTTCGCAAATCTGCAGTTTGAATATAACCGGTTCCGTCTTTGAATTGATGAACCGCCTCGGTTCCGAAGGCGAACCGTTTCTTTTTGTCATTGATTTTGAAACAAACGACCCTATAGTACTGTCTTTTTCGGAAGCAGAAAATCAGGGAATCTATTTTGATTGCAGGGGGAAAACCAATATTAAAAGCATTCCCATACAGTTTTTGCAACCTTTGATTTTCGAAAAAACGCCCATTGATTACCCAACCTATCTCAAGGCTTTCGATATCGTTAAGAAAGGATTGACCTTTGGCAATTCCTATTTGCTCAACCTTACCTTTCCCACCCGGATTATCATCAACCGCAGTCTGAAAGAAATTTTTCATCTGAGCCAGGCTCCTTACAAACTGCTTTTCAGGGATGAATTCACCGTTTTCTCACCCGAAAGCTTTGTCAGAATAAATGCAGAAGGGGTGATCAGTTCTTTTCCGATGAAAGGCACCATTGATGCTTCCTTGCCGGATGCTGCAAAACAGTTGCTCAACGATCCGAAGGAAATGGCCGAGCACCACACCATCGTTGACTTGATCCGCAACGACCTGAGTATGGTGGCCGGTGAAGTGAGGGTAAAACGTTTCAGATACCTCGAGGAGATTAAAACAAACCAGAAGCACCTGTTGCAGGCCAGTTCAGAAATTGCGGGCAAATTACCGGAAGGCTGGCGGAAAGAAATCGGGGGGATTTTGCGAAAATTGTTACCGGCCGGATCCATATCAGGAGCTCCAAAGAAAAAAACGACCGAAATCATCCGGCAGGCTGAAATAACCGGACGCGGCTATTACACCGGAGTATTTGGTCTTTTCGACGGATCAACGCTCGATTCGGGCGTAATGATCCGGTTTATTGAGCAAAAAGCCGGGAAAATGGTTTTTCGCAGCGGTGGTGGCATTACAATAAACAGCCAGGCCGAAAGCGAATACCGGGAAATGATAGATAAGGTTTATGTCCCATTTGTTTGAAACCATCAGCATCCGCAATGGCGTTGCCGAAAACCTGAAATGGCATCAGAAGCGGCTGGAATCTTCCTTCCTGGCACTGTTCGGGTACCCGCCAGATTTCAGCCTCGGGAATGTCATAACAATTCCGGATGAATGCATGAAAGGGCATTTCCGTTGCAGGGTAGATTACGACCGTCAAATCAGGGAAATCCGGTTTACTCCTTATCATAAAAAAGAAATCAAAAGCCTGAAACTGTTAGAAGACAATCGGATTGATTACCAATATAAATTTTCTGACCGTCTGCAGTTAGACCTGTTATATGAGATGCGTGGCGAATGTGATGATGTGTTGATCGTTAAAAACGGACTGATAACGGATACTTCCTTCGCCAATGTCATTCTATGGGATGGCCGGCGCTGGCTAACCCCTTCTGAACCGCTTTTGCCGGGAACCTGCCGGGCGCGTCTGATTGAAAGTGGCTTGATTGCCGAAGCGAAAATAAAAGCTGCTGACTTGCTTTTCAAGGATTTTCAACTCATCAATGCCACGGGGATTAGATGATATTTTGAATGTACCGTTAAACTATATAAATTTTTAAAACAAGGACTGGAACCCCGGTAAAAAATCTTTGCGCTTTCCCGCACCCTTTAACAAAGAAAAAACACTAATTTTAACTCACCTATTGAACATTGGACTTAAAATGATCTTTTCTTAACAAAATAAAACACTTACAATGAAAAAAGTAATCTTTACCGATCATGCACCCAAGGCCATCGGCCCTTACAGCCAGGCCATTGAAACAAATGGAATGCTATTTATTTCCGGCCAGGTACCCATCGATCCCGCAACAGGTAAAATTGTTGAAGGAGGTATCAAAGAGCAGACCGCCCAGGTTATGAAAAACATCGGGTCAATCCTGAAAGCCGCCGGATATGACTATTCCGATGTGGTAAAATCGACCTGCCTGCTGAGCGACATGTCCAATTTTGGAGAAATGAACGAAGTGTATGGCAGCTTCTATTCTGAAGATCCCCCTGCCAGAGCAGCTTATGGAGTTGTCCGGCTTCCCCTCGGAGCCCTGATTGAAATTGAAACAATCGCAGCTAAATAGTGAAACAAAAAAGTGAAAAGTGAAAAGTGAAAAGTGAAAAACTTTAACTGACCGATAAAATGAAAAGTAGCGTTACACGAGACAAATCTTATGCTTTTGCCCTGAAAATTATCAGGTTATATAAACAAATAGTAAGCGAGCACAAGGAATATGTCATGAGCAGGCAATTGTTGAAAGCTGGCACTGCTCCCGGTGCGCTGACAAGAGAAGCTCAATTTGCACAATCAACCCCGGATTTTATTTCCAAAATGAGTATTGCACTCAAGGAAGCCAATGAAGCTGAGTATTGGTTGTGTTTATTGGAAGACACTGATTTTATTAACAGGGATGATGCAGAGGAAATAAAAAGGGATGCCCGTGAAATAGTCTTTTTGATAGCTTCCTCTGTAAAAACAGCCAAAAACAATCTTGAAAAACAGAAAGAAAAAGAAAAATCCTGATTTAAAAGGATAACTTTTCACTATTCACTTTTCACTTTTCACTCTTCGTTCTTCACTTAAAGTTTAAACCATGAAAAAACTGACTTCCATCTTCACTCTCACCCTGTTATTAGTAAAATTCAGTATTGCAGGCGAAGGGATGTGGATTCCATTGTTGCTTGAGCAGCTCAACGAGCCCGAAATGAAAAGTATGGGCATGCGGATCAGTGCCGAAGACATCTACAGCATCAATAAATCGAGCCTGAAGGATGCAATCCTGCTTTTTGGGCGGGGCTGTACCGCTGAAATTGTTTCCGATCAGGGGCTAATCCTGACCAATCACCACTGTGGTTACGGGCAGATCCAGAAACACAGTTCGCTGGAGCATGATTACCTCACCACCGGATTCTGGGCCATGGATAAGTCGCAGGAACTTCCCAACCCTGGCCTGAGCGTTACACTGCTGGTCAGGATGGAAGATGTGACGAGGCAGGTAATGGAAGGCATCACCTCCGAAATGACCGAAAAAGCGAGGGCCGAACGAATAAAATTGAACATCGGCGCGATTGAAAAAGCTGCAATTGAAGGCACGACGTACAATTCCCGTGTGAAGCCTTTTTATTACGGCAATGAATTCTATTTATTTATCACCGAAACATTCAACGATGTGCGGCTGGTGGGCGCCCCTCCTTCAAACATCGGCAAGTTTGGGGGCGACACCGATAACTGGATGTGGCCTCGCCATACCGGTGACTTCTCGATGTTCAGGATCTATGTGGATAAAAACAACCAGCCGGCCAATTACTCACCCGACAATGTCCCCTACAAGCCCAAAAGCCACCTGCCCATCTCCCTGAAAGGGGTTGAAAAAGGAGATTTTACTTTTGTTTTCGGGTATCCCGGGAAGCACCCAGGAATACCTGCCATCGTACGCCATAGAAATGATCACGGGTACAGAAAACCCACCTGCCATCAGGCTTCGTGAAAAAAAACTGGGAATTTTCGAGAGCTTTATGCAGCAAAGCGACCTGATCAGGATACAATATTCCGACAAATATGCCGGAGTCGCGAATTACTGGAAGAAAATGATCGGCGAGAACCGGGGAATCAGGAAACTGGATGCGATTGACAAGAAAAGAGAACTTGAGCAGCGGTTCAATGAGTGGTCGAATGCAGATGCCGTCAGGAGCGAGCGATATGGCATGTTATTACCAGAGTTTGAATCCCTTTACAATCAACTGATTCCGCTCAGCGAAACAGAAACCTACCTGATCGAAGGCGGACTCGGGATTGAAGCGATCCGATATGCCTATAACTACAATCAACTGGTGGAGAAGAGCAAGGATAAAACCACACCACCCGAAGAAATCACCAAACTGCTTACACAATTACAGGGCGGCACAGAAGGCTTTTTTAAGAATTATCATCAGCCTGTTGATAAAAAGGTATTCGCCAGCCTTATTTCCGATTGGGTCATGCACCAGGATGGGTCAAAACTTCCACCGGCAATTGAGCAGGGGGCCATTGTTTACAACAACGACTTTGAAGCATGGGCTGAAGAAGTCTATTCAAAGAGTTTATTCACCGACGAAGGCAGACTTAAGAAATTCCTTGCTTCCTACAAGGCAAAAAACTTTAAAACCATTGAAGCTGACCCTATGTTTAAATTGTCGGCATCGGTTTACGGGCACTACTTTGCCACCATCCTGCCTGAATCGCAGCGCATCGGCATGAAACTCGACAGCCTGCAAAGAATCTATATGCAGGGGTTGATGGAGTTTCAGACCAACAAGCGGTTTTATCCGGATGCCAATTCCACCCTGAGGGTAACCTACGGCGTGGTTGACGACTACGAACCACGCGATGCGGTGCATTACCGTTATTACACCACACTTGAAGGAATTATCGAAAAGGAAGATCCTGCCATTTACGATTATGTGGTGGAGCCAAAGTTGAAACAACTTTATGAAGCGAAGAACTATGGCCATTATGGAGCGAAGGACCAAACGATGCGCATCGCATTTATTGGCAGTAACCACACGACCGGGGGTAACTCGGGGAGCCCGGTTCTGAATGCCGACGGACAACTTGTGGGCATCAACTTCGACCGCAACTGGGAAGGCACCATGAGCGACCTGATGTACGACCCTGATCAATGCCGCAACATCAGCCTGGATATCCGGTATTGCCTGTTTATCATCGATAAGTTTGCCGGCGCGGGACACCTGGTTGAAGAGATGACGCTGGTGGAGTAAAAAAACTCAGGGTTCGACTCTTCACCTGGCATTCAGATTAGGCTAACCATTTCGGGGTCACTTACCATGAGTCGAGCCCTGAGTTTTTTTTCACGTATGCTATGATAGCAAAAGAGCAATTTAGTTATACAATACTCAGAACCCGACTCTTTTTCTAAGCTGAAGATTTATTGTCAGGCTTTGCGGGAAAATCTGTTAAAAAGTCAGAGTCTGGGTTTCTTTGCAAAACAACACTTTATGAATCTGGTAAGAGATCGCATATTTCACATTTACAATCAGGGGAATAACCGACAGCCAATCTTTTTTCAAGAAAGAAATTATCGATTCTTTCTGAAGAAAATGAATGCCCATGTCCTCCCCTATGCTGACTTCCTCGCATGGTGCCTGATGCCTAACCATTTTCACTGGATGGTTTATATCAGAGAAACTGAACTTTCTTCTCCTAGTGGTGAAGAACAGCTAACAAACAAAAAGTTTATAATAAAGAATGAAGGGATTCAGGAAGTTGAAAAGAAGGTAAGAATCTCCAATTCAACAACCCTTAACCAATCTATTGGCACTTTGCTTGCATCGTACACAAGAGCCGTCAATCTACAGGAAGGATTCACCGGTTCACTATTCAGAAAGAAGACCAATGCCATCTGCCTTAATGATAATAGCCTGACGCTGAAAAGCTGGGTAGAATCGATGGGAATAACCATTCTAAAAAGGGATATTCCTGAAAATCAGTATACAAAAATTTGCTTTGATTATATTCATCAAAACCCTGTAAAAGCTGGTCTGGTATCAAACCCTGAAGATTGGGAATTTTCATCTTATCGTGATCTGACAGGGATCAGAAACGGAACACTTATCAACAGGAATCTGATCAGGATTTGGGGCTGAAACAGGCACTGGCTCTCCTGATTAAACAGGCGTCAAAAGCCGGCTTCCTCCTGATGTCAGGCCAAGAGTCGAGTCCTGAGTTGCCCGGGACTACAAATAATCAACCTATGAAAAAACACTTTCTGTTGCTATTCTATTTTGCGGTCAACTCATTGATTTTTGCCAAACAACCATCTGTCCATCAAGAGCAATCCGCTTATCATGAAGCATTAGGACCACTCAGCAATATTCAGTATGACAGTATTAACGGTTTCGCTGGCCAGATTCCGGTAAAGACATCTGCTTCGGAACTTCATAAACGTGTTTTTGGCTATCACCCTTACTGGATGGGCAATTCGTGGCAAAACTACCAGTGGGAACTGCTGAGTGATTTGTGCTACTTTTCGTATGATACCGATCCGGCTACCGGAAATCCCCTCACCACCAATGGTTTTGAAACTGCTGAAGTGATTGATACGGCCCTTGCACACGGGGTAAGGGTTCATCTTTGTGTAACCCTGTTTTCAGGACATGCGGCATTTTTCGCCAACCCCCAGGCACAACAAAACCTGACCGGGAATATTATTTCATTGCTCATTCAACGCGGCATACAGGGTGTGAACATCGATTTTGAAGCAGTACCCTCATCCCAGCAACAGGGGCTAACCAATTACCTGGTTCAGTTGTCGCAGGAATTGCATTCGGCCGTGCCGGGTGCTGAACTCAGCATTGCCGCTCCGGCGGTAAACTGGAGCAACACCTTCGACATCCCGGCCATTACCCCGGCCCTTGATTTCATTATGATCATGGCTTACGACTACTATTGGAACGGCAGTAATCTGGCCGGCCCGGTATCGGGTTACTGGCCGCTGACTTCCTCTTTCAATTACGCCGTTAATCACTCGCTCAGCTATTACCAGTCACAGGGCGTTCCGAACGAAAAACTGTTGCTGGGGCTCCCTTATTATGGCCGCGAATGGCCGGTAAATTCCAACACATTGCCTGCAAGCACCAGCGGCAGTGGCACAGCAGTAACCTATCGCAATGTGCGCGGCAACAGCAGCGGTTTTTACACACCTCAGAACCTTTATTGGGATCATTTCAGCAACAACCCTTATTACAGTTACTTCAACAACAACTGGCGGCAATGTTTCTTCGATGATGTAAGCAGCCTGGGCGCGAAATACGACCTGGTGAACCGCCGGAATGCGGGCGGAATCGGGATCTGGGCATTGGGGTACGACAACGGCTACTCCGAACTCTGGGACCTGATCGCGGAAAAGTTCACCCAAATCCCTGAATTTCCCTGCCGCGACACCCTGCACGATCCCGGTGGCCCCTGGTGGAACTACGGTGACGAAGAATCCTACATTGAAACCATTTCAACAGACTACCCCGGACCCCTCAGCCTCCATTTTGAACAATTCAGTCTTGAAACCGGCTTCGACTCGCTCTGGATATATGACGGTCAGGATATCAATGCCCCCCTGATGGCAGCCCTTTCGGGGGATCAGCTCCCGTCAGGACTCATCACCTCGGGCAATGTTTTTACCATCCGATTCAACAGCGATGGCGCTACTACAAGGGCAGGGTATTCGCTGGTATGGAGCTGCCCGACGGCATCAATCAATGAAACAATTGCCCGTGAATTCAGCATCTATCCGAATCCGGCCGATGATCTATTGATTGTGAACAGAAAAGATGTTATTTCCGATGCGTGGTCGGTTGAGCTGTTTGATATTCAGGGTAAGTCCATCAGGCAGGCAAATACTGGTAATAATGAAGAAATTGTCTTACATGTCAGGGATTTCAGGAATGGCATTTATATTTTAAAGGTAAAATCAGGAAGTTACCTGAATTCGTTTAAAGTTGTAATCTGTCATTAGCCTCATCCCGAAAAGGAAAGAGAATTTCTGCACAATTTCTGTGCAGAAAACCAGAATTTCCGCACAGATTCTGTGCATTTATTCCAACCAAATAAAACCAATTGCAAAAAAGCCCCGGCCAATGCACACCTCCCTGCCATTCGTCCCTTCAGGCAGAAAAGTTTTACGTTAAGAGACTGTTTAAATTTTGAATTCCATTTTCAATAGGCCCGTCCTTTAGGGCGGGTTTCGAAAATAAATCACAGACACTGGCAAAATCCTGAAAAATTTATTATGAACCCCACATGAATTGTAAACACAACACATGTATCAATTAGTTTTCAAACATGTTGGCTCCATCCGACCGATAAAAACAAAATTAATTCCGGATGAATTTACAAATTTTTCAGGATTTTGCCCCCGGATATGTTGATTATTATTAAACCCGCCCTAAAGGACGGGCCTATTCATAGAGTTCAATGAAATTAAATAGTCTCTATGTAAATCTACATTCCGAAGCATTAAAAACCACTTCGTCAGGGTTGAGCTGCCAACACTTTCTCCTTCAGAAACGCGAAATAAGCCGGGTTCAAACCCGCATCGAAGGAATAATTCAGCTTACCGTCGGGGGTAAAGGCGTAAACCTTGCCTGTTCCGGTAAAATTGAGTGCATCGGCAATATAAATCAAGCCGGTAGCCTCATCCACAGCAATGCCATAAACAGTCTGAATCACTGTGCCATCGGTAATAAAATGCTCTGACACCATGGTTTCAGTTTTCAAATTCAGCATCATGATGCTGCTGCTCATGGTACCCCAGTCGAAATTGTAAACGAAAGCGGTATCACCGGCAACGGCAAAGTTGATGGCTTCAAATCCTTCAAAGGTATGTTTCATTGCACCGGTAGCAGCATCCACCACCTGGAGCCTGCTTTTCACATCCCCGTAATTGCCACGTGCAATCACATAGAGATCCCCGTAATTGTCGGCTTTCAGCACATAGGGATTGATACCGATTGTAACCTGTTTCTCCTCCGAAAGCGTAACAGGGTCAATCACCGAAAGGGTGTTGTTGTAATCGGGAAAATTCAGCCCGCCGGAATTTGAAACCCAGATCTTACCACCGGCAACGGTGATGCCATCGGGATTGGGACCTACCGGAATATACTTCGTGACAGTCAGTGAAAGGGTATCGATGACCGCAACAGTCCCATCGAAATTGCAGACAAATGCGTTGCTGCCGTAGAAGGCAATTTTTCGGGGCTGACGGGCGGTTGTCCCATCGAACAGGGGGATCTGCTTCAGGCTCATACAGGTGCGGGCATCCATCACTTCCACCTGGCTCGACACATTGATCACAGCATACAGCTTACTGCCGTAAATAGCCAGATCGCTGCCGGTATCGCCCAGTCCGCGGCCATTCTGTTGCAGGAATATATCACCGGCAACCGCCGAATCGCTGAACGTGAACCGGGTTAGTGAAGCATTGTTGCCCGTAAAAAGGCCCTCATTCAGCACATATACTCCGGTACTCCGAACCAGGGTGTCGTGGGTCTGCGGTTTGTCATCCGGTTCATCGGTACAGGAAATGGCCAGCAATGCCAGCGGTAAAAGCAGTGTAAAAAGTTTGTAGTTCATTGAAATGTTTGATTAGTAATTGATTGAAAATGTGATGAAAAATCCTCTTCCATTCATTGGAAAGCCTTTGATAACCTCATATTGTGCGTTGAAGAGGTTAACGATTTCAGCTTTAACTTTCCAGGTAACTGATTTTAATGGCTGTTGCCACGAAGCCGACAGATCGTGCACCCAGTAGGATGGCAGCATATTGACCGGAATATTTTCGCCGAGGATAAATCGATGGCTGCTATAGAGCAGGCTATAGCCGATTGCCAGATGTTTCCCGTTCAGGGCGAACAACCCTGACAAGGTCTGAAACGGAATGTACGGAATCTGATGCCCATAAGTTGAGCTACCCGTAGTGGTAACATCTTGCGCCTGTTGATGGGTGTAATTCAGGTTGGCTGAAAGCGCTGTTGTTGCCGAAAGCCCTGTAAGCACTCCGGCCTGAATTTCGATGCCGCGGATCTCAACATTTCCAAGGTTGCGCATCGACCATACAAAGAGATTATGAGAAGGCACCGCAACAATTTTATCCTTCACCCTGTTCAGGAAAACATCGGTTTGAAAGTTTAATTGCAGTGCTCCGGTTTCCTTCAGCAGGATCAGACCTGCATTGAACTGATTGACAATTTCCGGCTTCAGGCCGGTATTGCCGGAGATGTTGTAGTACAGGTCGTGAAAGGTGGGCATCCGGAAACTGTTTCTGTACATAAGCCTTAAGCGCAGAAGGGGATTGCTGCTCAACCGGGTGATGAAGGAAAACGAGGGAGATAATGCCTGCCGGGAGGAGGTCACCTGTCCCTTTTCTGACGATTCATTCACCATGGTACCAACAAGCCCCAGGGAGGCTTCAGTTCGCTTTGTTTCAGCCCTCAGAATAACTGAAGCAAGACCGGTAAAGCGGGAAGGCTCTGCGATGAAATACTGGTCAGCTTCCATCGTATTCAACATCAGATCTGCCGCAGCGCCAAGACTAAAAATGCTACCCAGCGGCAAAGAGACTGCCTGTGACAGGTAATATTCCTGCTGAAAGTAATGGTTGTCGAGTCCGCCTTCCTGATTCAGGTAAGCAGGATCCCGGTAACGCAGATTACCATCGGTAAAGGTTATATTGCTCAGCAGATTCACCTTCCCGGAAGTGCGTGCATACTGAACATTACCGAAAAAATCGACGGTATTCATGCGCTGCACCGAGTAGGGATTGTAATAAATCACCGCACCCGGCAGTCCCTGTTCCGAAGTGTAGAGCCAGGACTTCACCTTCAGTACGGAACTGTCGCTGAAACGGGTTTCGGTGTTCAGGTTCAGGTTCAGCGATTCGAGGTCACCATTGCTCCTTTTCAGGGTGGTATCGCGCTGATTTCCGTTTTTAAGCACATAGGGGTAGTCACCCTGGCTATGGTTGTATGCGGTTGTGATCCCAACGGTAGTTTTTTTACCCGCCCTGGCATATAAACTGCCGAAAGGATTGATCAAACCGAAAGAACCAGCTTTCAACCCTGCTTTGTAACTAAATTTTTTCAGCGATAAATCAGGCATAACTGTATTAAATTCCAGGATACCCGCCGACGCCCGGGCCCGGGCAGGGCGGCAGAGCTGCTGTTCCTGGCCGATATACAATTCAATGGATTCAAGATTCTCGAGCGGAATTTTACCCAGGTCAACCTGACCGGTGGCTGCATCGCTCAATGGAACCCCATCTACAAAAACCCCGGTGTGGTTGGCTCCAAGGCTTCTTACCACCACTGTCTTCAACCCTCCGAGTCCTCCATAATCCTTCACTGTAACGCCGGAAAATACGCGAAGAGCATCGGCCACCGATGAACCCGGGAGTACTTTCAGCTCAAACACCGTTAAACGCTGCATAGGGGTTGAAGACCGTTCTTCATCTCCCGGTTTTTTGCCGGTAACTTCAATACCTTTGATATTCAGCGTATCCATAACCGGCTGTTGGGCAAACAGACAGGCTGTTACAATAAGCAACAAAAAGCAGGTTACGGACAATTGTTTCATGAACCGGATCAGAATTTGAGGGCGGGGACTTTCAATAAAGAAATCCGATTCTGCGCATACTCAAAGGCATAGAATACCGCGAAGGTGTAGATCAGATCACCTGCCAGGGTGTTTCTGAAAAAAGGAATGGCAGCAGCATAGCAGGCAAGGATTCCGGCTGATGAGAAGGGATACATACCGCTGAACGCCCATACTCCGAAGTTTGACACAATGAAGAAGATCACTGACGCTGAAAGGCCTGTAAGTAAAAGGTTTTTTGCGGAAAACTTCTTCAATGCCACCGATCCAAGCCAAACGATCATCGCGAAAGCGGCATAAGTAAACAAAGCGCCATCATAGAGAGGTACGAAACGTCCGTAGAATGCATAATTCAGAAATAAATCGCTGATCCATACGGCAGCCAGTGGCAGCAGGTAGGCGGTATAACGGCTGCTGTAACGGGCGCCTCCAAACAGCGCCATGGCTGCAATGGGTGAGAAATTAAATGGATGAGGCAACAGCCGGCTGAGTGCCAGGCTTGCCACGATGGCGGTAATAACCGCAAAGCGCAATGAAATCCGGTTTGTGTTCATCGATGCTGTTTTTTAAATGAAACATTGCGCGGATTCTGCAGCAAAAATGAAAACCTGAATTAAAAAATGGCCGGAACAATAGGGAACAGACCAGGCTTTCCGATATGCAGTTCATTCACCGTAAACTACAAAATCCACAAGGCAATTGGCAGGTCTTCTGACTTACTCCGTTTGTTTTCAACGCCTTCCCGCCCGTTTGGAGATGGACAGTGGCAATCAGTTGAAACCTTAAAAGAGCTTACAGCAGCGGGAACTGTCGCCGAATTTCACGGCATTCCCTATTATCCGTTTCCGGAACCATTGCTCTGCAAAAGTAGGTAGATTCATTGAAGGAAAACAAGGTTTTTTCGTTAAGTTTTTCGGAAAACTATTAACATGTTGTTGATAAAGCGGTTCTGCAGTGGTCAGCCCCATAAAATCTGAATTGATCGAATGAAGTTTAATGAGGAGGTATATCGCGCTTATACCTCACGATGTGGATGATTTCCTACAAGCACAATCACATTCCTTCCCCATAATATCAGACCTAAAACACATAGTATACTGATTATATGTTATTTACTATATACAAAATCGTGTTATGACTAAACGGCATAATGTTTAATATACCATCTGATATTGAATTTAATTTAACTCACTGAAAATATGAAAAAGCTCACAATAATTCTGATAATGGCCGGGTTTAGTTTTGCTGGTTTTAACCAGGTAATTTACGCCCAGACGGAACAAAGCAAACAACAGGTTGTTCCCCAGGATGAAAAAGACTTCAAAATGATAGAACTTACTGCACTGCCTGACGAAGTCAGAACGGCAGCGTTAAAAAACGATCAGGTTTCAACCATTCAATCTGCTGAAGTTAAAATTCTTTCTACTGGTGAGAAGGTTTACAGGGTAAACCTGAAGAGCATAGAAAAAGGTGAATTTTCGACCAAATTCTATGCAGATGGTAAGCCGTATGAAAAATAAGACTTCCTGATAAAACCAGAAATAGACATCAAAGAGGCTCCGAAAGGGGCCTCTTTGATGTCTATACTATTTATTTACGCTTTTCATTATTCATTACTATCTTCAAGGGTTGCCGGGGCGAAGGACGAGGGACGCTATGCACAACTCATTTCTCACTTTTCACTATTCACTATTTTAATAACCACTTCACAATGCATTTTTCTCATAAAACCTAACAGGTTAAAAGAAAACCTGTTAGGTTTATTTTCATTTCTAACTCCCCCTTTTTTCAATCTACACTTTTCACTCTTCACTTTTTTTTCTCCCTTTTCAATCATACTTCACTTTTCACTCTTCACTTTCTTCACTTTTTTCACTTTTTTTCACTCACTACTCACTACTCACTACTCACTTTTCACTTTTCACTCTTCACTTTTCACTCTTCACTCTTTACTTTCTTCACTTTTATTCGGAATAAACCCGGTTCTCCTGCTCATCCACCCTGATAAATGTGGTTCTCTTGGTCAGCTCTTTCAACTGGGATGCGCCCACATAGGTGCAGGTGCTGCGGATGCCGCCCAGGATATCAAGGACTGTATTTTCAACATTACCTCTGTAAGGAACTTCAACTGTTTTACCTTCGCTGGCGCGGTAATCGGCAACCCCGCCCACATGCTTTTCCATGGCAGTTGCTGAACTCATCCCGTAGAAAAGTTTCACTTTCGTCCCGTCCTTTTCAATCAGGTCGCCACCGCTTTCGTCGTGACCGGCGAGCATGCCGCCCAACATCACAAAATCGGCGCCGGCCCCGAATGCCTTGGCCACATCGCCCGGGGTGGTGCAACCTCCGTCGCTGATGATCTGTCCACCCAATCCATGTGCTGCATCGGCGCATTCTATGATGGCTGAAAGCTGCGGATAACCGACACCCGTTTTTACCCGTGTGGTACAAACCGATCCCGGCCCTATACCCACTTTAATGATATCAGCCCCGGCCAACAGCAATTCTTCCACCATTTCGCCGGTCACCACATTGCCTGCTATAATTACCTTATCGTGAAACTTTTTACGGGTTTGTTTGACAAATGCCACAAAATGCTCGGCATATCCATTGGCGACATCAATGCAAATAAACCTGAGCTGGGGGTTGGCAGTGATAACAGCATTCAACTTTTCAAAATCCCTGGATCCGATACCGGTGCTGACTGCTATAAAGTCCTCGATCCCTTTCGGAGAACGGGCCATAAAACTGCTCCATTCATTGAGTGTGTAGTGTTTGTGAATCGCAGTAAAAAGTTTCATTTTATGCAGGGCCAGAGCCATTTCAAAAGTGCCGACTGTATCCATATTGGCGGCCATAACCGGAATACCGGCCCATTCCGTTTTGGTATGCATCATTTTGAAGGTACGTTCCAGCTTTACCTGAGCCCTGCTCTTCAGGGTGGATCGTTTTGGCCTGAACATTACATCCTTAAATCCCAGTTTGATTTCGTATTCAATTCTCATTTTTCTATGATTTTTTAGAAAGTAAAGGTAAAAAGAAACCCGCCGGATTTCAATTATTGTTGTCAGTAAATCATTTCACTGGTTTCATTTTATTGGTTCTCCACATACCCGGCGTTAAGTCAAAATGTTTTATCCCCGTACTTACTGGTTGATCCGTTTCAATCATTTGCCAACGGGAATTGTTATGCTGACAATAAAAATCCCGCCGTTTTCACGGCGGGACAAACTACTCAACACTAACCCCGATGACCAAAACCCGCATTACAATGCCAGATATTTGTTGTTGAGTATTGTATGAGCCAGCCTTTTCAGGTCAGATCAATATCTGAGATTTACTTTAATTGGCATAAATACCAGCAGAATGCAAATCATTGCAATTGCGATGAGTACAAAACCGATCGCATAAACCCCTATTGCGCAAAATCCTATTGCCCATAATATAATCAAAACAATGGTAGCACCATATACCTGGTTGCTCATTTTAGCGGGGTTTTAAAATCATTTGTTGAAGGCCAGGCCAATCGCATTTCCTGGTTTAGCATTTCGGAAACCCGGGAACCATTGTTATTAACCGGAAAAGTGGTTATTCCAGGCGGGAAGTATATTCCTGACCCGCTTCATTGCAGGATCTCCAGATTCCCGGAGGTAAATTCACTGCTTTAAACAGTCTTTACACGAATAGCAAAATTAGTTTTTAAGAACAGAAAATACGTTACATAATTCAGGGGCAATATTACATTATTCACACATTTAGACGGATGCCGGTTCTTACCATATTTTCCCTGGTGGAGAACATCACCAGCCTCCCGGCAAACATCGTTACCGGTTGAAATTTGTAAAGCATGGAATTGGATTCCTATTTATTGAACCCGGGGGAATCATCCTATATTAAATGCCAGTTTAATTCCTTCTATAAGCATATTTGCCCCGAGCACACCTAAAATCAGTCCCATAATTTTGCCGATAATCACGAAATTCTTTTGTCCTACAAATTTGATCACATATTTACTGTAGATAAAAGCCAGGTATGTGAGCAGAATAATCAGGGCAAAGATTAGTATGGTGACCAATACATGGAGAATGGTGACATCAACCACGAAATTCATGGCTGTAACAATGGTTCCGGGACCGGCCAAAACGGGAATAGCCAGGGGAGAAATGGCGATGCCATCGTCAAATATCACTTTTTCATTCTGGTGTATGCTTGATTTCTTTGACTGAAGCATTTCAAATCCGATGAAAAAGATCAGGATTCCGCCAAAAACTTTAAATGCAGGAATGGTTAAGCCGAAAATCTCAAATATATATTTGCCAACCAGAATAAACGCTGTAACGATGATAAAGGCGACAACATTTGCCGTTTTAGCAATTTGTTTTTTCCCTTTTTCATCAATCCCTTCTGTCAACTTTACAAAAATCGGAATATTGACCAGGGGGTTCATGATGGCAAAGAATGCCATAAAAACGGTGATTGGGAATGTCCAGAAATTTTCCATTTCAGGCGTTTGACTCGTAAAAGCTCAACCGGTTCCTGAGTGAGTTTATTTCATCCTGCTGACTGTTTATCCTCTCCAGCAAATGGCTGATGGTCTCAATGCCTTCAAGGTTTATATCCAGATCATAATAGAAACGGATAAATTTTTCCAGTCGGCAGAGTTGATCTGCCTCGATGTAGCCTGACTCCCTGTTGTCGGAAATCCGGATCAATCCGGTTTGATGCAATGACCTGACAAATGAAAGTTCAATGTTGTGGCTGATGCAGAAATCGCTTAAGGCGATCAGATATTCCGTTTGCATATCAGTAATGATTTATGTGTTGGATAGCTCCATAAACAGACCTTTCTGCTTCTCGGTCAGGTTTTTGGGGATGCTGATAACCCAGGTTACATAGAGATCGCCGGATTGCCCTTCTTTCCGGTAAACCGGAAATCCCTGTCCTTTAAGCTTAACCTTACTTCCATTTTGCGTTTCAGGAGGTACTTTAAGCTTTACCTGGCCATTCAAAGTAGTGAGGGTAATTTCACCTCCCAGCACCGCAGTATATAAATTCAGTTCCGCAGTCATGTACAAATTGTCGCCGAGTCGCCTGATATCGGGGTGATTGGCAATTGAAAACCGGATATACAGGTCACCATTGGGGCCGCCATTGACGCCCTGCCCCCCGTGCCCGGCAATTTTGATTGTCTGGCCGTTTTCAATCCCGGCAGGAATCGTTATTCTTATCTTCTGCCCGTTGACCGTTAAGGTTTGTTTGTGGGTTTTAAACGCATCCAGAAGTCCGAGTTGTAGTTCTGCATTGAAGTCTTCGCCCCGGTATTTTACCTGCCTGCTTCTGCCGGCACCTGAAGATCCCCCGAACATTGCTTCGAAAAAATCGGAAAAATCATCGTCTGACCGGCTCCCTGAAAACCTTTGTCCACGAGGGTCGGATGATTGCTGACGGTATTGTTTGGCTTTATCAAATTCATCTGCGTGCTGCCAGTCTTTTCCATACTGATCGTACTTTTTCCGTTTCTCCGGATCACTCAACACCTCATTGGCTTCGTTGATCTGTTGAAAATTTCTTTTCGCATCCTTATCGTTGGGATTTAAATCGGGGTGAAACTTGCGGGCAAGTTTCCGGTAGGCGGTTTTTACGTCCTTTTGAACGGCCGTTTTGTCGATTCCGAGAATTTTATAATAATCAACAAATTCCATTTTTCTGAAGTTGTGTTTTCCTGGTTTCGGATGTGAAATCCTTGTTATTGATCACTTTTTCGCCGGAGACGTCACATCAGATATGCTTTGTCAAAGTTGTAGAAGTAAAGCCGGGAAAGCTTTACACAATTGGAATAAAGAATTATATATTTCACACATTTAATAACAAGGACCACCTGGTTTCAACAGATGGATAAGAGGTGCGATATTGACTTGCAATACAGTGCGGTAACATTAACAAAATCATTTAATGTGTTACCCGATGGAAGGAAATAAAATAGACTTCTCCGGAAGAAACAACCTGATCCCACATCGGGGTAAATCAATCATATAATCGCACCGTTCGGCTGCCTGAATCTGCCAGTCTTAGTATACGCTAATTAACATATGTAAATATCCGTACTTATAGGTATTGACCGCTCAGATGTCTCATGATAACTTTGTCATTTGCTGAAAATACAGGCAAATCAATTCACTAAACTGTATTGTAAAGAATCCACTGAACTATGAAAAAACTTATACTGTTAGCGGCTTTCACTATTTTACTCGGTGTAACAAGTCACGCCCAGATCCAAAATCTATTTGATTTTGAATTCAACAACGACCTCCAGGATCCGGCATTTTACGAACAGCTTGTTGAGGATGGTACTTTTATCTACGGGATGACCGAGTATGGCGGCATTCACAACAGTGGCGGTATTTACAGGGTAAAGCCCGATGGTACTGACTTTTTAAAACTGCATGATTTTGACTGGGACAATATAACCAACGGTAGCCGTCCCAAGGGGGGGCTAACGCTTGTGGGAAGCATTTTGTATGGCATGACCACCGAGGGAGGCGCAAATAATGACGGCTGTATATTTAAAATCAATACAGATGGCAGCGGATTTACGATATTACACAATTTTGAATACGATACGAGTGGTAAAAGCCCCAAAGGAACACTTACATATTACGGTGGCATGCTATACGGAACTGCTACTGAAGGAGGGACCCCTCCTTTAACCCCGGATGAACATTACGGCACCCTGTTCCGCCTGAATACCGATGGCAGCAGCTTTACGGTATTGTACAACTTCAGCTATTTATCAGGTGCCAATCCTTACGGCAAACTCACCCCCGATGGCAACCTGTTGTATGGCACACTTTCATATGGTGCCGGCGAGTCCTCTACTGGCTGTCTATATAAGTTTGACCTGAGTGATAATTCGTTTACTGTTTTACATGTTTTCGAGTATCCGACGGGAGCTACACCCTATGGTTCTCTTACCAAAGTTGGGAATTATCTTTACGGGACAGCTTCCAATGGGAATTACCCCAACGATGCCGGAGTAATTTTCAAATTTAACCTGATCAATTCAGCATACATTGTTGTACATGGATTTTCAGGCGATTACGGTCGGCCGATGGGAAATCTGGTTCAATCAGGCGACAAGCTTTACTTTATAAATCATGGCAGCGGTTATGTTTCCAGTTATGTGTGTGAACTGGACATGGCCAATTCCGATGCTGTAACCCTGCTGATTGACCTCGAGCATGAAACCTATTACGCAAACCACAGCCAGACCGGGGGCTCTGTGCTGGTGATCGGCAATCTGCTTTATGCGACGGTGGCCAATGGTCCGTCGGAATATGGGTTTATGTTCAGCATTACAAAGAGCGGGACCGAATTTACCAGGCGGCTTATTTTCAAAGGAACTTCCGATGGACGATTCCCTGAAGGCAACCTGATAGCTGAAGGAGGATATTTCTATGGCATGACCCCTGAAGGCGGGGCTGGCGAGCAGGGATGTATATTCAGGATAAACCACGATGGCACCGGCTACACCAAACTATTTGATTTCAATGGAATAAACGGTAGGAAACCTTACGGCTCGTTGCTTTACAATGAAGGAGCGCTGTATGGCACAGCTTCTGAAGGTGGCGACAATGGATATGGTTGTGTTTTCAGGATCAATCCCGACGGAAGCGGCTTTACCATACTTCATCATTTCAACGAAATTATAGACGGAAGCGGCCCGCGGGGTAACCTCATTTTATCAGATGGAATTCTTTACGGATTCACAAGCTATGGCCCTTCCGGAGTTGAAGGTGCCATCTTTAAGATCAACACAGATGGTACAGGTTTTGGAACACTTCATTCCTTTAACTATAACACGGATGGCGGGTACCCCATCGGTTCCCTGATTAAATCCGGGAATAAACTGTTTGGGATGACTCCATACGGAGGCCTTGATCAGAAAGGAACCGTTTTCAGCTTCGACCTCACGGGTTCAACCTTTACCGTGCTTCACCACTTCAGCGGAAACGAAGGCAGATATCCCTCCGGGAGTCTGGTATTATCAGGAAAAACACTTTATGGAATGACGTCTGAGGGAGGAATCAACAGCGGAGGGACGCTCTTTAGCATTGAATCCACCGGAAATGCATATACCGAGCTGGTGCAGTTTGACAACAGTGCTTCCGGACCACGGGGATCGCTTATTGTGAGTGACGGTAACCTATATGGACTTACACACTACGGCGGCGACAATTATTCTGGAACAGTATTCAGTTACGGTATAGCGCAGAATTTATTTACTCCGCTCGCCAGTTTCACCGGCAACAATGGTTTGTATCCATATGGTGACCTGATCAAGGTTGGTGATGACTTTTACGGCATGGCGAGGGAAGGCGGAGCAGCTGATTTGGGCATCCTATTCAGGTATTCATCTGCCTTACAATGGACCGGAGCAACAGGAACAGCCTGGTCAGACGAAACAAACTGGAACAAAGGAGAGGTACCTTCCGGTGAACAGGATGTGGTTATTCCTTCCTCCCCGGAAAATCAGCCGCATATTGATCTGGGAGTCGGATCTCCGGCGCAATGCAACAACCTGACCATAGAGCCGGGAGCAACGGTAACCATCGATCCGGGCAAAGCACTGACAGTACTTGGCAACCTGGCAAATCAGGCCGGGAACAACGGTCTGGTTCTGGAAAGCAATGCCAGCGGAACAGGATCACTGATTCACCATACAGATAATATTCAGGCTATCGTAAAGCGCTACATTACAGGCGATGCAGATCTGACTTTATATAAATACCACCTTGTTTCAATACCGGTTGAAGGCGACAATTTTACTGCAGGGCTCTTCACAGGATCTTACCTGTTCAGCTTTGATCCTAATATACAGGACTGGGCCGGAATGGGCAATGATCCGGACAATCCACTCTTCAACAACCAGGGCTATATGATTTACTATCCCGGAGACGCCACAACCTACCCCTTTTCAGGGCCACTATCGAATGGCAGTAAAGGCTTTAACCTTTACCAGAATTCTGATGAATACCAACTGATTCCAAATCCATATCCATCAGCCATTGACTGGGATTCACCGGACTGGAGCAAGAATCAGTTATACGATGCAATCTGGATATGGAATCCGGAAACCGGGAATTATGCCGCATATGGGTCGGAAGCCGGAATAAACAACGGAAGCCGTTATATTCCGCAGGGGCAGTCCTTCTTTGTAAGAGCAACTGACTGGTATTCTTACCTTGGGTGCGATAACGGGGTGCGGTTACACAACAGTCAGGCATTTTACAAAGATGCAGCAGTAAATCAACTCAGAATCAGGGCCATTGGTAACAATTATTCAGATGAAGTCATCGTGAGATTTACCCCGGATGGGTTATCAGGTGAGGATGCGCGCGATGTGGCCAAACTCGGCGGGAATGCCGATGCACCGCAGCTATCGGCGCTGGTGGATGGTCATAAAATATCCATCAATACCTTGCCTGAATTGTCGGGCTCAGTTACAATACCGATGCACTTTGAAACTACCTTCTCCGGTCAGATAACGCTTAATTTCAGCCAGCTGGAGAGTTTCCCGTCACAGGTTCCAATATACCTGCTGGATGAAGTGGCTGAAAAAACCATCAACCTAAGGGAGAACCCGGTTTACACATTCAGTCATCAGAACGGACAAATGCCTGGGCGTTTTAAACTTCTTTTCGGGGAAACTACAGGTATAGATGATCCGGACAAGAGCAACTTTGAACTGTGGATCAGCAACGACAAGGTCTTCGTACACAGTCCCCGGTTATCAGGCGGGACAGCCAGACTGGAGATCTTCAGCCCCAATGGTCAGAAAACTGAAGAACACTCGCTGCTGCTCAGTGACTTAACAGCAGTTACAGTTAATACAAGGGGTATGGTTGTAGCCAGGATTACCACTGCTGGTGCAACTATGGTCTGCAAAGGATTCATTACCAAGTGATAGCCCCCTGCAGAAACAGAAGTATTCATAAAAATCAATCAAGCCATGAAAAAATTCGCACTTATCATATCGCTGGTCATTGTCAGTAACTGTATTGTCCTGTCGCAGCCACCGTCTCCTCCTGCCGATGCAGGGGCAGCAAATTCAGGCCCGGTAGGTAATGGAGCGCCGATTGGCAGTGGCCTTGGCATTATGCTGGCCATGTTTGCTGCCTGGGGAGGAAAAAAAGCCCTGGAGGCAGGAAAAACATCCGACCCTGGAAATCCAGAGTCGTGATCCGAAGGCAGATGCTATTCAGGCTTCCTGACCGGAATTATAAATACCGGTAAGGTTGTGTGTTGCAATACTTCACTGGTAACACTGCCCATGACGATATTCTCAAGCCATTTACGGCTGTGGGAACCCATCACAATGACATCGGCATGCAATGATTTTGCTGTATTAACAATAGTTACAGCCATTTCACCATCCTCAATGCGGGTGGTAATTGACTCATCGCCCAGGTGTTTCCTGATTTTTTCAAGAAATTGATTTGCAGCATTCTTCACCTCATCAATGTTGTCAAATTGCATAGGAACAAGCCCCATGTAATCGCCAAACCCGGTTATCGGAGAGAATTCGGCCGAAGAGTAGAACACAGGATCGGCAATGATGTGAAGCAAAACAACCTCCGCATTCATGGCTTTGGCCATGGAAAAACCGCTTTCTGCCACCTTATTGGCCGAAGGGTCATAATCAAGCGCGATCAGCACTTTTTCGATCTTTTTAGTTTTCATTGTAGATTATTTTTATTTACCTGACATCAGGTTTCAAACTTTGGATATGGTTATTTCAACCGACAAATTTTTATTGATCAGGGGTCTTTCAACCCGGATAACCGGATTCGCTGAATCTCCGGCTTACAAATTCTTAACCCGTTTAAAATGAAACCCTCAACGCCCACCGAGCCAATTATTCTGATGAAAAAAAACCAGATTCCAGGTGCACTCCGTTCTTAAATTCTGCTTTTTATACTAAAGGGTTAACCGGCTAACGGGTTACAGGCTCGTGTACCTTTTCGTTGGTCATGGAAGGAAGATTGGGAAATATCCATGTCCCTGATACCGTTGTGCCAATCTGACAAACCGGAAAAGACTCTGTAAAAACAAATTTTCATCCTTAACAAAGATTGACCATTTTACAGAGGAATTTGTTATACAATTAATCCTGATATTTACATATTTCACACCTTTGAAATATGATACCATATAACTATTCAGCCAGATTTTAAGCCTGTATGGAATTAAATCGTAGAACTTAATTTTGGATAACCGGTTAAATAAGTAACATTCAAACCAAACCGACTCTTCATCCTGCCGGCTTTCCATACGTATGTTTCGTCATCAACTTCAAGGGCCATTTTTAAAAGTTCTTTGGGTCTGTATAACCGGATAATGGAAACTATTCCATCCCAAACGGTGCAAAAAGGGATAACAGGAATAAGATAGGTAAAAATCAATCTTGAAAGTCTGAATGGTTTGAAGAACGGAGTAAAAAGGAAAAATATAATCGGGTGCATAATGATAATGGCGAAGACAGCGAAAATATGTTTATCACCTCCATCAAAAATTCCGATGCCAGCTTTGGCATTCACTGCATCTCTCAGAACCGTTTTTGCATAGTTTTTATCGAAGTGATGAAAGCCTGAGAAAATTGTCCTGAAGCCAATCAGGGCCTCAGGAACATTGGCTGCATCGACTGATGTTTCAGAAAACGAAATATTGCCGTTCGTTTTTGCAGATATGAATTCATAAGCGCTGCTGTTCGGATATTTATCTGTTAAGGTAATTTTTACGTGTTTCCCCATTTGCCTGGCCAGATTCTCATGTATTTGCTCAATGGCTCCTCCTCCACCTGAGCACAAATCAATAATATTGTGGGCATTGGTCCGGTCTAATCCCTCTATGATTAATGGAGTAACAGGCTTGTAAAAATCAAGGGCAGTGATCAGGTATCGCAAATAATCCGTCATGCTTTCTCTGATACCAGCCGGGAACCAGGAAAGATCTTCAAATTCAAAAATATAATCCCGTATTTTCATGGTTGCGAATCTGATGGTTGTACGAGAAAACGCTTCAAATAACTGATCAGTTGACTTGTATCCAGGGTAGCTGATCTAAACGCTATATACATATCCGGCCGGACAAGGAAGAATCCTGTATTTTTTATACCTAAAATCCTGTAAACAATTTTGGTGTCAGGCACAGGCAATATTGTTTCAACCGCCAGATGATATCTGGTTGCAAGGCTTTTGAATTCAAATGGAAGTGCTTCAGCCATAACAAGGAGACTAAAACGATTGTTGTTCAGCATTTCAAAGGTATTTGTCATTCTTCCATGGTATGTAAATTCAATTGGAGGAAACCTGTCGCCCGGCCTGGGAGCCCCCGATGAAAATTTTCCTGCCGAAGCCTTTTCCGACAACATACTATTCCGGTAATTGACCGCAATCTGAGAAATAGATTTAAAAAACATTTGCCGGAAAATTTTCTTTTTCCCCACCCATGAAAATACATGACTTAAAAGTGTCTGCATCATGGATGACCTCAGGAACCTGGCCCCTGCGTTTTCATTCGTAACCACCTGGAAGACTGCATCGGCATACCTTGCAAAATGCCTTGAAATGCCGGAGCGTTCGGCTGTATATGTTTGCAGCAGCTCTGATTTTGCCCGTTCCCGGATGACAAAAGCCAATTTCCAGGCCAGATTGTAAGCATCCTGCAGGCCTGTGTTCATCCCCTGCGCCCCCACCGGAGTATTCACATGGGCAGCATCACCGGCCAGAAAAATATTCCCGGTCTGAAAGGCGTTGGCTAACTTTTTGTTGCGAACGGGTAACTGAGAACCATTCAGCATCTTCAGGCATAAAATTCACCTTTAACCCCAACTGAAAATTCTTTTCGATTTCTTTAAAGGTTCCGGATTCCATGGCAACATTTGTGCAAGGGAATGCACCATCTATCCTCCAGCGTGAACCCTGCAACGGAAAGAATCCTGCAATTAAATCATTGGTAAATGAAAAGCTTATCTCACCGGGAGGTATATCGGTTTTAGCCTTACAATCCATGATAAATATTGGTTTCGGATAGGTGAATCCTTCGAATGAGATCTTCAGGAAATCCCTGACCGAACTTCTGACACCATCCGCAGCAACGACATATTGCGAAAAGATTTGCTTTTCTGACCCATCCGGCAAAATTACAAGAGTGGTAACGCTATCTTTCTCGCGAACCATGCTTATAAAACTTACCCCTCTTTCAACATTAAATCCGCGTTCATTGATAAATTTCAACAATAGCTTCACGGTTTTTGACTGCTCAAGCATCAACAAAAAAGGATAAGGTGATAACTTTCCACCAATGTCGCCAATCGAAGTGATGGCGTTTTTCTTTCCTTTAGAGATTATGTTTATCTTATCAGCGATGATGCCTTCCACGATGGCTTCAGAGGCAATTCCCATTTGTCCGAAGATTTCGAGGGTCCGCGCCTGTATAATCAGCGCGCCGGAATTTGTTGAAACTGTTTCCTTTTTATCAATTATGCGAAAAGAAATCCCATGGTTGGCCAACTGGCAAGCCATCATCAAACCGACAGGACCGGCTCCGACTATAAGCACTTCTGTTTTATCAGAAAATGGGCCCATTATACTCAGTTTTTCCAACAATTAAATACCGGAAGAGCCATTTTCTCCGGATAGTGTATTGGGTTATACCCACGTTGGCAAATAACTTTTCAATCTCGCCTGGCCTGAACCCGCGAAGCACAGAAACAGGCCCGTCATTCTTCGATAATTCAGTGCCATTCAATAACCTTGTAAAAAACCATGCACTGTAATATGCCAGCCACTGCCGTTGCAAATCGTTGATGACAAAACCTGTTACAACATTTTTCCTTAAACAGGTAAATAAACGGGTTAGTTCATCATCGGTCAGATGATGACAAAACAAAGAACAGTGAACTACATCAATGGATCGGTTTTCATTCAGATACTCCTGGTAATCTGCGGCGATTCCGGTGATTTCGGGATACCCGGCGCAATGATCCTTTAAATAACCGATTACATCCGGATTCCTGTCAACACCGGTTAACTTTACGTTGTAATTGTTTGACCTCGCCCAATCAGCCATTACTTTTAAAGCATCTCCACTGCCACACCCCAGGTCAGCAATATGGTATGTTTTATGGGGATCGGTAACCAATTGCTTAATTCCGGTTAATGAAATAGCATGACCGCCCGTTGTTCGGTTCAGGATATCCAGTTCTCTCAGGTTTTTGAACAACAAACCTGCAGGTATATCTGCTTCATCAAGCAATTCCTTTTCAACCGACCGATGTGTGAATTTATCCGGCATAGGTAAAAAGGGCTGTTTCAATACTTATGCCGGGCCCAAAACCAATGGAGAATATTTTTTCCTCCGGCCGGAGTCCTGATTCAAGCATTTCGTTCAACACAAATAAAATGGTGGGTGATGACATATTGCCATACCTGGCAAGTACTTTATAAGAATACTGCAGGTCTGACTCATTCAGGGGTATGCGCTTCTTTATAGCATCCAGTATTGATTTCCCACCCGGGTGGATGGCCCATTTATCGACCGAAGAAGGATCGATTTCCAGTTTTTTTCCTGCTTTTTGCAGGATCTCCATCACTTCATCACTGATAAATGCAGGGATTCCGGCATCAAGTACCATTTCAAAATTGACCGGTGTGATGTTCCAACCCATTAAATCCTTTCCATTGCTGAGCAGCAGTGAATAAAATCCGTTTAATGTTAAGCCGCTTTGACGGTTTTCCACCGCTGCTTCGTCAGAAACCACAACGACTGCAGCAGCCCCATCCCCAAAAATTGTATTCGACAACAGGTTATCATGATTGTCTTTTGGTTGAAAGTGAATGGTACACAACTCTACACAAACAACCATGACCCGTGCATTTTTATCGGTACGGGCAATCATGTCAGCGATCTTCAGTGCCGGAAAAGCAGCATTGCAACCCATATAATTGATGGATGTGGTAAAAATATCGCCCGGCAATCCAAGTTGTTCCATAATATCTGTACCCAGTCCGGGTGCATAGATACCGGTGCATGAAACTGTGATTAAATGGGTAATTCCAAATTCTGAAACAGTAGTTTTTAAATTTCCGACTGAATGCCGAATGGCTTCAACGGCAAGTGAGGCAGCATTTTTCTTGTAAATGCCTATCCGTTTTTCAACATCAGGCAATGGTTGGTCCGGACTAAAAAAGTTATGCTCCGAATCACCGTTATTAAAGTCAGGAACCACCGAATAACGCGTATCAATTCCACTGTTGTGAAACAAGATGTTCAGCTTGCGCGAGGCAATTTTATTTTGGTAAGCTGCATGCATAAATCCGAGTATCACACTTTGTGGTGTAGCATATTCAGGTACTGCAGTTCCTATTGAAATTATTCTGCTCATCGCTAAAACCAGAAGAAATGATTATTCATTACGAGGATAAGGAAATACAGATTCATACATGAAGAAGTCAGAAGGTTCATCGACATGGTATTTTCGAAGTTCGCCTGTGAAGTATCCTTGCGGACTTTATTGAACCAAACCGTCAGTTTGGCAGCAACAGGCAATGAAATCAACAGAAACAACAAAAGGTCAGTTTGCTGATGTCTCAGGTTGAAATAATAGTACAAAAATAGGGTTGCTATGGCAAACAGAACAGCGGAAAACACAAAGGTTCCTATGTAACCGAGTTTATAACTGATGCTGATTACACCATCTTTTTTGTCAGCTTCGTGCTGATATATCTGAGTAAGCGGATACACACTGCCCATGAACAAGCTGGCCACGATCATACAAATGAGATTGTTGAGTGTAAAAAATGTTTCAACGGAAAAAGGAGCAATTGCCGATGTGGCCATCAGAAAGACAAATGCGCCCTGAAATATAAATACTGTCAGAAATCCGATGACCGGATATTTTTTTTCAGTCGTACGTTCCGGTTGCTATATGCTCTTGACATCAGAACAAAAATCAGTACAAACAAAGAAAAATAAACTGAAACAAACAGAGCGCCCAGAACACCAACAAAATCAAGGAAAAAAGTGGCAAAATACAGATTCCGTGTAACCTTTGGCGGATGTTTAATGCCGCCTATACTGGTTTCGTCGCGATCCTGATAGCTGTTGTAACCGTTGCTGGAAGGGAAAATAAACAGATGCAGGATAATAAAGGCAATGGCAGTGGTTAGCCAGTTGATGCTACCCGCCTGGCTCAGTGCAAACAAAAAAACAGGCATCAGATAAAAAGAAAACGGCAGCCTCAGATGTTTAACGGTGCTTTTGTCAAACCATGAAAGAATGAATATTTTTTTCATATCTGATAACATGTTTTAAAGAAAACACCTGGTAAAGCTTTTTGATTTACTGTTACCAGGCTTATTTTCCGGCAAATCTGATCAGTTCCTTGTTAAACTTCTCTGTTTCTTCGAGAAACAAACTGTGCCCGCTTTTTTCAAAAGCCACGATGGTTGAGTTTGGTATTCCTGCTTTCATTTGTCCGGCAAGGTCAAAAGAGCAGATTTTATCTTTTTTACCATGCATAATCAGGGTTGGCAGTGTGATTTTAGGAAGATCATTCCTCAGGTCGGTGTCGCGTAATGCAACCAGGCATTCACCGGTTGCAAACGAAGAAGCGCTCAATCCAATTCCAAACAGCCATTTACCAATTCCCTCACTTAAAGCGTTTTCTGTAGCGGAGAATATTTTTGAAAAATTATTCAGAAGCATGGGCCGGTCCTTGTAATTCAGGGCTATCAATTCATCAACAGCACTTTTAGGCAGGTTGTAGGGAAAATCGTCGCACTGTGTCCACGACGGAGCTGCTGCTCCGCACAAGACCAGGCTGGAAACATGGGCTCCATCGTCCTTAATCACATATTTGATCGCAATTGGCCCGCCCATTGAAAACCCGACCAATACGGCATCTTCGATTTCGAGCTTATTCAGCACACTCTTGATATCTGCCGCATGTACATCATAATCATAAGAACCATATGGTTTATCAGATTTACCAAAGCCTCTCAGGGTGATGCCAACCACACGTAAACCCGCTTTCAGTAAATCGCCGTATTGATATTCAAACATTTCATCACTCAACGGCCAGCCATGGATCAAAACAACAGGCCTTCCTTTACCACCATCGGTAATGTGTAATCTGACATTTGGTTCAACTTCAATATATTCTGCCCTGGCGACTACGGTGCCGGCATTTGTAAGCGGATTTTCAATTTCTAATGTTTCAGTTTTCATATATACAAGGGATTACATTCGTGATGATCTTCAGTTTACAGTATTTTCGGTCTGATTGTTCAGGTAATTCTCCAAACCCATTTGTTTTATCTGGATTTGTTGAGTTTCTACCCATCTGGATTGTTGTTCTTCCATTTTAAGCAACCTGGTCAGCAGTTCAACGCTCCCCTCATCCCTGATTTTACGGGCTAGTATAATGGCATTGTTGTATGCCTTTAAGACTGCTTTTTCCTCACCTTTCTCATTGCCCAGCATCTCTGTTACAGTCTTTCCAAGCTTAATGACTGTATTGAGTTTGGATATCCTGGGTGAGCCACCGAGAAAAATAATCCGGTCGATGAGCCCCTCGGATTCGTGCATTTGAATTATTATCTTCGTTCGAAAAGCCAGTTCAAGTTTTTTGTAGCCCCAGCCACCGCACATCTCAGCATGCACCATATTCTGGTTTTGTGCAGCCAGCGATTCCTCAAGAAGTAAATTCATCGCTTCAATCAAATCTGTTTTACGGGCCATGACTGTTCCTTTCTTAACTTCACCTGAAATATGGCCCTGTGGATCATTTACAGGTTCATAGCCCCGGTGGATAATATTGACTGCCATTTTGTTCAATTTTTTAATTGATTAATAATTCATTTCTTTTGGTGCAGACGATCATTGTCCCTGATTCTCATCAAGATTGTTGTGATTATCACCGCCAATACTGTAATAATTGTTTTCTTCGTCTTCACTTCCAATATCTTCCAGTTCATCATCCAGTTCTGAGCCCGGAACATCCAGATTACTTCCGGCGTTTTTTTCCATTGAATTATCCAGAATAAAACTCTCTGAATCATTGGCCTGGTTGGAATCTATTTCCCTGGATAAATCTTCAGGGTCAAGATCGGTTATTTCGTAAAATTTATTGTAGATATCATCGCCCACCGGATATTGCGGGTAACCTGAAAGTTCAATGGTTGCAGGCTTGTTTTTCGGTATTTCAGCCCTGTTTTTACCGCCAATATTCTTTTTCATTTCGAATTTGTGATTTGATACAAAATTCCTCACTTCTGTAAGTAAAGGTGTTACACAAAACCCTATAAATTTTATATCATTCACACATTAATCAAGGCAGGACGAGTGCAGAATGACGCCCTTCGATCCCGATAGCTATCGGGGCTCAGGGTATAAATGCAGAATGTAGAATCAATGTAGAATCTTGAATATTGAATCCTGCGCCCGCTCCCGGAAATAGGAAATTCAATGATTTTCATTTGATTGACCCCTAATCTAAAAGTGGAACATCTGAAAATCATTGAATTAGGAAGTCCCCCTTGGGGAGATAGAAGGTCAAAGGACTTTTCGGAGCGGGCTCATATTGAATTTCCAACAAAACCGGCAAATAAACCAGAATGCTAATCCGCAAATCTGCCAATTATTCATTGACAACATTCATCCCTTAACCTTAACCTTAACCTCAACCTTACTTATGGTGTGGTAGCGTGATTTTAAACCGGCTGCCTGTTCCGGGTTCGCTTTCGATAGTAATACTTCCGCCATGAATTTCAACAAATTCCTTACAAATAATTAAACCCAGCCCAGTTCCCTGTTCCTTCCGGGTGCCTGGCGTTGAATGGCGTATTCCGGAATTAAAGAGCTTCTGCTGGTCTTCGGCAGAAATTCCAACACCACTGTCTTCTACCTGTAATTCCACAAATTGACTTTTAACAGAAGCACTTACCGTGATTTCGCTTTCTGTATCTGAAAATTTTATAGCATTGCTGATGAGATTTCTGACTACTGATCTGATCATTTGAATATCAGCTACTACCATTAAGTCAGGATCGATCGAACTGTAAACGACAATTTCTTTTTGAGAGGCCCTGATACCCTGAAATTCAATTTCCTCATCAATCAATTCGTTCAGGTTTAATCTGACGGGATTATAGTTTTTATCGATGTTTTGTAAAGTATTCCATGCCAGCAGGTTATCAAGAAGACTAAGGGTTTTGTTTGCCGAATTGGATGCAATGTCAATATACCTCTCTATTTCACGTATACTGTATTCTTCCAGGCCTTCTTTTAACATTTCAAGAGCTCCCAGAATGGAACTGAAAGGACCTCTTAAATCGTGTCCTATGATGGAAATGAACTTCCTGTTGGCGGTAATTACCTCTGCCAGTTTTGCATTATTCTGCTCTAAAAGGCTTTCCAGACTGGCATTGCGTTCCTTCATTTCTTCCAACCGGAAACTCATATACTGATTCTGAAGTTTGAAACTTCTTGTATCTCCATTCAAATTTATGGCTGATTTTGAACTACCATTCTTTCCATTCACGGAAATTTTAGCAGAATTCACTAATTTGAACGGATAAACTTGTTGCGGCTTCATGTTAATGAATTTAGGAATATAAATCTATCATTGCTTAAGCCATCGTCATTTCTTTTCAGCCCGGGCAACCTGTTGCAATATTCATGCAATCCTTTCATAATCAGTCCTGCCGGAATTAAAGAGTTTCCTTCAGGGTTCGTTTACAGGAACACTGAATTTCTCTGAATAAACTCCAGCGAAGAAATCTGCACTTCAATCAGAATACTTCAGACTCAAGTGGAAGGATTTAAAAATATAAAGATAGGTGGCGAAAGGGCCCAATTGTTATATAACTTTTTAAAGAATTTATATAATTCACACATCTATAGGCATATGATTACAAACCTGCATAAAAAAGACAATAGATTTGTATCTGAATTCCTGATATACAACTCAATATTCAACCATATTTTAATATTAGATCCTGTTATGATCACCTGGCATTTCATTTCGAAATTTCATAAAACAAGCTGAATGCAGGACACAGCGATTGTTTAAATTTTAATTCCATTTTCAATAGGCCCGACCTTGGGGGCGGGTGTTACAGTAAATAGGAAAACCAGTGTTTGTAATATTTTTATTCAAAACATGGGGTTGTTCAGTAATTGATGTGCTGAAGGGAAATTCACTGTGATTTCAACCGTGTTGGAATTAATCTCTCCGCTTCGTTGAAAATACCTCCCAAGTATTTATTAAAGAGCACTTTTTTGCTTTCTGTACCTTTTGCTTGATCAAAAGGTACCCAAAAATCAAGGCTTCGGAAGAATGGCTAAAATCAGGCGCGCAATTTTGGCAGAAAGAAATGAGGTTGAACCATACCTCGCTCTACTTAACTTTCTTGTACACTAATTTTCAGAGCTCGGTTACACATCATCGGTTGCATTTCTTCCTTCTTTTATGCGGCCTGATTTCTTAACGCCATTCTTCCAAGGCCGGTCCTTCTGCAGTTGTTCATCGTAAGATTGATTAGGATTTCCTGAAATGCACCCATTCGCTTTGAAAATAAAATATTAAAAGATTTAAGGAATTTAAAGTTTAGAAGAATATTGTGACAATATCAAAAAAAAGCTACTGTATGGTAAGTTTTACCTCAATTGAATATGTAAAGCCTCAGAGTGGCAAAACGTTGGTAGTGTATCAAAGACCAGGCGGATCTTAAGGTGCAGAGCACCGTAACGTAAAAGGCCTTTGATTATATTGAGTTCTTCAGCCAGCACGATTAAAGCAGAAGAACTTTGTCTGGCATTTTCTAAGACATCGTTTTTATAACGATAATCACCAGCACATCAAATACTGAATAGCCCAAACCAGCCCTAAAGGACGGGCCTGTTCATAGAGTTAAAAAAATTAAACAGTCTCTTAATACCCTTGCAATGAAATCAGGAATCAGAAGCAGGTTTGTTCAAATATGGATTGTCTTGATTATTTCTTTTAATGTATTGGCAGAATGCCTGAACTGTTCCTGTTCTTTTTTCGACAAATCTATCTTAAGGAAATGCCCCACACCATTTTTACTTACATGTGCGGGTACACCCAGACATACATCGTTGATTCCATAATAATCAGTAATAAGTGTCGAAACGGGCAAAATTGAATTTTCACTTCTGATGATTGATCTGGCTATTTTCAGTATTGCCAGAGCAATTGAATAATTTGTTGCTCCTTTTGCTTCGATAATGAGGTGTGCAGAATTTTTAACCTTTTCGAAAATTTCCGAAAGGTCATTTTTTGAATTTTTCAGTAGGGCGTATTCAGAACAGTAAGTACCGATTGGCATTCCGGCAATGGTTCCGTTGCTCCAAACAGGGAGTTCGGTTTCTCCGTGCTCTCCAATAATGTATGCATGTATGTTGGCGGGATCAACCTGGCAATAATCACTGATCAGGTACTTCATCCGGGCGGTATCAAGCACTGTTCCTGAACCCATCACCTTATTCACCGGCAGACCAGACAATTTAAGGGTGACCCAGGTAAGGATATCGACAGGATTGGTAACAACAAGAAGAATTGCATCCGATGAATACCTTAGAATGGCCGGAATAATCTCTTTGTAGATGGCTACATTAATCTTCACCAGGTCAGTTCTGCTTTGCCCTGGCTTTCGGTTAGCACCTGCAGTAATTACAACTATATCTGCATTTTCGCAACCTTCATACCCGGCTGTGTAGATCCGGGTTGGATGAACAAAACTAAGGCTGTGATTCAAATCCATACATTCACCCCTGGCCAGAATTTCATTTTTGTCGATTAAAACTATTTCCGGGCCAAACCGCTCATCATCAGCGAAAAAGCAAATGTACTTCCCACATTACCAACACCAATGATGGCAATTTTTGGTTTTAGTGCTTCCATAATCAAAGTTTACCAATTGATAAAAAATACTGCTCAGGCATTCCACCTGAAAAGTTAAAGAACTACAAACCTGAAATTATCGCCTGCAATTCACGCTTTGTTTTATGCAGTTTATAAGCGATCATTCGCAACATACGCTCTTCCTTACCTTCCTCGTGCTGAAGGTCCAACTCGGTAAGTTGTGGAAATCTCTTCCTCATCCTGATTTTGAATTCCTCAAGATTTCTTTTATGCAGATGCAGTTCCATTTTCTCTTGCTTTTGAATTTAACAATAAACAAAGTCCGGTTATAAAAAAGTAATGCAACCTTTTATAACCGGACAATTTTAATTCAGCAATTCCTGTAGTTTGAACCAATTTTGGATTCTAATCAGGGTATGCCAGATCTGACAAGGTGATTGATTTAATTTTTATTGTCAACTGTCATGTCTTTCAAGGCTATACCCAATTCATCCATATCGTGATTGAATTCACGTTTGAATTCTTCCCAGCCACTCTGATTTTTTTCATAATCATTCATCCTGGTTTTGAGGTCAGCGATTTTTTGCTCCAGTTGCTCAATCCTTTTCTTATATAAGTCATCAAAGGTTTTTCCGGGTTTCTTCATCTGGTCCTTCAATGCTTTAATCCGGATTTCATACTCGCTGATTTTTATCTCGCTTTCGGTTTTGAATGCATTCCATTCATCTGCAGTGGCTACTTTCTGAGCTTCGATGTCGGCATCCTGCTGAGCTTCCATCAGGTCCTGCTGTGCTTCGTCTACCTTGGCGTTGGCTGCTTCTTCTTTTGTTGCGGATGATTGACAACCTGTTAATAGAGTACCGGCTAACATCGAGGTTGCAAAAAGAAGTGTAAAAAATGTGTTTTTCATGTTTTTAAATTGTTTTGGTGATTTTTTTCATCCTTAAAAAGTTACCGGTCGGCGGTTTAAAACACTAGCCGATAACTCTATATCGGATGGCAATTACAATTCAGTAATTATTTTGTGTATCTCTTCTTTTGACTTCCCAAGTTTAATCTGGAGCTTGCCAAGCATCTCCTCTTTTTTTCCTTCGGCAAACATCAGGTCATCATCGGTTAGGGTTGCAAATTTCTGTTTGAGTTTGCCTTTTTGCTCATTCCAGTTTCCTTTTACTTCTGTAGTGTTCATGATCTTTATTTTTAAAGTGAAAATGTTTTCACAGGTCAAAAGTACCAGCATCCCAACAACAAAGCATTACACAATTACGGGGAGTAATTACATCATTCACACATTAGATTTATGAGTCATGTATATGCAAAAGGGGCTGCCCTGTAAAGACAACCTCTTTAACCAATAACAATTCTAAATTAAAGTACTATAAGCCCCAGGTCAGTCGAAACACCCGTTGCAACCGTCACATTACTTATAGTAAAATCTGCATATGGAATTTCCGGATAAACTGTAACCTCGTAAACGCCTGCCGGAAGACCCGGTAACAGAAACTGACCAAATGTATTATTAACAGATGTGTAAATTATCCCTCCTGAAACGGCAGTTATCACAGACATCACACCCAATGGGGCAATGCTTCCCTTTATGGAACCGGTTATGGCAGCATCAATCACTCTGATTACGGGTTTAAGCTGATACTCACCATTGCCTTTCAGAATGACGGATTGATTTGCATCAAAATCAAGCAGGAGCATATAGGAAACGCCCGGCTCAAATGTCCGGTGAACCTGAAGTTTCAATCCCGATTGCTGGGCGCTGGGTGTGCTGAGCGGGTATACGACATTGTCCACAACAACCGAGTTATCGGGGCCTAAAATCAATCGTATCTGAGATACGGTACCTGCATCCAGATCGCCTGTTGCAATCAGTGTATCCAGACCATTCGAGAAATCAAGCAGGTTATAAATTCCGGCATTGGTATTCAGCAGAACTGTGCCTCCGCTGTTGCCGGTTATTTCTACTGCCTCCAGGTCAATAAGTACTGCGTCATACATTGCCGGAGCATCTGTCATACGAATTGAAAGATAGGATTTACCTCCGGAGTTTTCATCGTCCTTATTTTCGCAGGATGCCAATCCCAGAAAAAGTAAGCCAAAGCTTATCATGTACATTAAACCGTTTATGTTTCTGACCAATGCGGCATCTCTAATCATTTTAATTATTTTCATGGTAGTTTTTTTAAAGTTTGGTTAGCAAATTTCCTTACAAAGATCAGCACTGAAATTCCGGTATGCATTACACAATTCGCAAAATGAATTGCATCATTCACATATTTGTTAAGTGGTGGTTGCTGTTGAGAATGACGAATTTAGAATGACGAATTACGAATTACGAATTACGAATTACGAATAATGGATTGTTGGAATGATGGAATGATGGAATGATGGCCCTTCGACTACGCTCAGGGTGACAAATAGTGGAATGATGGGAATTTGTTGATTAGGTGATTAGCAGATTAGCAGATTAGCAGATTAGCAAATTAGCGGATTAGCGGATTAGCGGATTAGCGGATGAAATGATGGAACAATGGAATGATGAATGATGGCCTCAGACACCTGTCATAAGCTCAATTTTCTTGAGTGAACCTCAGGGTGACAAATAGTGGAATAATGGGAATTTGTTGATTAGGTGATTAGCAGATTAGCAGATTAGCAAATTAGCAAATTAGCGGATACGAGAAATGATGGAACATGAAATGAATGATGCCTCGACTCTCAGGGGAGGGAATTTGTTGATTAGCAAATTAGCGGATTAGCAAACCCCGCCTGCCGGTTTACCCGCCTCAGGAGGGTGGGCAGCCTGCCTGCCGCAGGCAGGGTTTAGACATTGAGCTTGTTTGTTCCGCGTAATTTCCCGGGCTGAACATTAACAACCAATTTTACTTTAGACTTTAGACTTTGAGCTTGTTCTATTCAGAAAGGATACCCAATTGCCACATTCAGAATCAGGTTTTCACTTCTCCATGAGGGACTTGCTAAATTGATTTTATCGATCACCCAGCGGTTGTTCTTTTCCAGCTATGGCTTTCTTAAAGGCGTTGCCAGATCAAACCGCAGCAGGAAGAAGGAAACATCAATCCGCAATCCGACACCGGCTCCAACAGCCATTTCACCCACAAAACCGGAAAATGAGAACGGGCTGCCCATGGTTGAGGTGCTTGATTTAAGCAACCACACATTCCCTGCATCTGTAAAAAGAGCACCTTTCAGGAAGCGATAGATATTGAACCGGTACTCTGCATTTAATTCCAGTTTAATATCGCCACCCAACCGCAGAAATGTGAGGCTATCGCTCTGGTTGTATGTACCCGGTCCTACGGTGTTGATGCTGAACGCACGGATACTGTTTGGCCCGCCACTGAAAAACTGTTTGATATAGGGCATATTTGAAGAGTTTCCATAAGGCACAGCCAGTCCGGCATAAGCTCTGAATGCAAGTTTATTCTTATCCGGAAAATTGTAGTAACCCCGGCCATCAAGACTCATTCTCGCGAACTGCGAATAGGAATATCCGGCAACGTGCATAGGAATTTCTGAAGTTGACTTATTGCCGGCAATTCTGTTTATCAGTGAAAAGGCATTACCGGCAACTTCAGTCGTGAGTTGAAAATAGGTCTGTATGGTTTTTCAGGAAGAAACTGTTCATTGTAAGTGAAAGAATAACTTGCCCCGGCAATAAACTGATCTTCATAACTCTTTTCCAGGAACGGATTGGATTCAAGGAGATCGAGAAAGGCTTTGACTTATTTCCGACAACGGAGAAGCTGACATTTACAGGGTTAAGTTCGTGCTCTTTACGGATATCTTCTTTCCATCTATAGCCGTATATAAACTGCAATGTGCGCATTTCGAAGTAATTGCCCCTGTTAAGATAGTCATAGGAAAGCAACAATCGCGTTTTGGGCAGGTATAAGCTGCTTGTTTGCTTCATGTTAAAAGGAACGATAAATCTCGGGAAGATCAATTCAATCTCAGGGTTCAGGGAGTATGATTGCAGATTTTTGTCTTTCCCGCTCAATTGGGCTTCCCAGGAACCAGCCAGGCTAACGGTAAGCAATTCTGCTCCTTTAAAGGCATTCCTGTTCAGCACACTGACATTCATCCGCGGACCTGTATAGTTATTCGATTTTGAAACAACTTCCATTTCTGCCTTGAATGAGTATTTGGGGATAGGTGTCATCAAAATAATAACATCCAGATATCCGGGAGCAGTCGTGTCGCTGTCAATAAATTTAACACTGACAAACTTGAAATTCCCCATCGACATCAGGCGGTTAAGCGTGGTATTGTTGTTCTTTCGTGCATAAACCTCATTTTTCCGCAGAAAGACCGACCGTGCAATTACCGAAGGCATGATTGATGCGCTTCTGTCTTTGCCCAGAAACAGATAATTCCCGAATGGGATGGTGTCTTTAACCCTCGCAACAGCTCTTTCATTCAGAGAATAAGCCTGATCAATATAAACATTGTTGATCCGGTAAACCGTCAGCGCCTGCTGAGGTACACTGTCTTTCAGGGTAAGTCTGAAAACGACGGTTTTATCTGATTCTGTGGTATCAGATTTAAAAAGCATAAAGTCGGGATCGAAATAGAAATACCCGTTGTTCTTGAGCAACGCATCAATCCGGTTCCTTTCGTTTCTGAGTTTCTCCAGGCTGTAATCCTCACCGGGCTTTATCAGCGATTTCTCCTTTTCAGAAAGAATGACACGACTTACAGCGCTGTCGGAAATCGCATAGATCAACTCCTTAACCATAAATGGCCTGTGAATATTACTAATGTAACTGATTTTTGCGGTATGTTTTTTTTCTACAATGCTGTATCCTGTGTAGGTCTTAAAAAAACCGATGTTATAAAGTTTTGCATCGATCACCGAAGAGGTAACCATAGGCTTCACATTGCCGATGAGTACAGGGGCTTCCCCGGTTCTTTTCATCCATTTTTTAAATTTACTATCTGCTGTATCACCGGCTGCCATGTACCTCCAAAGCTTGAAGCGCAAACCCAAAAAACTACTGTTTGGCTTCGGATACAAGGCACTTTCAGCGGTCTTTCCGGCAAACCGTTCCTGCTTTTTGCTGATTTTTTCATCCGACATTATTTTGACAGATGCACCGGTATAGAGTTTTTCTCCTTCCGGCAAATGCTTTGTTCCGCTACATGCAGCCATAAAAAGGCAGAGTATGAACAGAGAGTGTTTCGCCAAAAACTTGTTTTTCATTGCTTTCCGGTTTTTGATAAATCTCTCTTTTTCCTTGGTGCCCTAAAGAACTGTTTCCATCTGTTAAAGTCGCGCACATACGCTACTCCAACGCCGGTTTCAACCAATTGCCCTTCGATTGCGCCTTCATATTGGTTGTGCGTGAATCCTTTCAGGCAGTAACGGCCGTCTCTCGTTAATTTGTATTCAACATCAACATCGGTAGTAATATTGCTAAGCGAATTCTGTTTTGCCCGCTCGCCTTCAACATCAACCACACCACCCACCTGAACGGTCAACCGATCGTTGAAGAGTTGTTTTTCGCACCGATATCCACCTGGGTTCGCCCTGTGCTTCACCGGTTTCATAGTCATCGTAGGATTGTACGTCGAAATTCAGTTCTACCCCGGGCACTACCTTTGCGCTCAATTTGTTTAATTCAGCCGATAGAAACTTTCCAACAGTAGAGCGCACCACCGTGGATGCCCCCATATTTGCTTCAGATTGCAAGGGGTTTTCCTGAATAAACCGGCCCAGCACCAGCAAAGCAAATACCTGCTTGTTCAATGCAGACGGATCTTCATTCAACATATTTAGCTTTGCATTTACCGCCCCGCCGAAAATACCTTTATCCTCGGGCCTGAGCTGAATATCGAAGCTGATTTCAGGTTTCAGTATAGCACCCCGGAGTTTCAGATAAACCAGAAAGGGGTAACGCTGCTTATAGGTATTCTGATCGGCATCGCTCAGGCCGGATATCTGATCTTTTACCAGATCTATGGGAGCCGCCCTGACGGTATATATGGCATTGATGGAAACATCAGCATCCAACGGGTCACCATTCCAGATCAGGGTACTACCCGGATCGATATCGAATTTTCTTTTTACAATGGATTCGAGTGTAACAATGTAGCTACCATCGTTCAGATTATAGGCGCCGGTCAGGCTCATTTTCCCACTGCGGTCAATAGAAAGGTTCAGCGCAGCTTCACCCCTTACAACCAGGGAGTCAGAAGAAGTCGGATCTATCATTAGCCTGAGTGTTGCTTCTTTATCGACTTCAATGATGGACGAGATATCCATATCCGGGAAACCCGACTCCTGTACTTCCAATAATTCATCCCGGTAAAGGATGGGATTGATTTTGTGCTTGTTGTCGATGACCACCACATCTTCACCTTTGTAGGTGGTCAGCTTGTCTTCGGGAACCACAAAAGTGAAGTTTGACCCATCTCTCATTTTGATTCTGGCGTCTATCACCGGAAGCGACATTGGCCCCTTAACACTGATCCGGCTATCAATGATCATGCGGCCGTAAAATATCTTGTTATCTGCTGCAGTTGTATTGAACAACAGAAATTCCTGTGTTTTCACATCCAATGCAAAAATGAAATCCTGAAAATTTTTCATCTTCACCGTGCCATTGATGGTTGCCGTGTGCCCATTGGGATCAAGGAGGGTGAACGAATTGAAATAGAGTCCGTCTGTTTTCAGTTGAATGGTTTCATTTTTCAACTGCAGCATGTTGTTCAGTGCCGAGGTTTGATAAAAGCATCGTTAAAGGTAAGCTGGCCGGTAATGTCGGGCGAACCGGTGTTGCCTTCAACAGAAATATTGCCTGTCAGATTCCCGGATGCCTCCGTGATGGTTCCCATCGAAAATGCTTCAAGGGTTTTCAGCGAAAGGGAGGCAATATCAGCTTTAATATTTACTGAATTGCTCCCCCCTTTCGGGATATAATACCCGGTGGCCGATATATTATTCTCAGCGCCAGCTAATTTCACATCAATATCAAATCGCTGCGAGGTTGGATTATCCGCAATTATGGTCAGGTTTCCGACGGGAATTTCACGGACAACCAGATCAGATATCTTCAAATCAGCTACCAAACCATAAGCATCCTTTACCCTGATCAGCATCGCCTTCCCGTCAACCGTGCCCTTTATCAGGCTTGTATCCTTTGATACAACTCCTGAAATATCGTTCAGGTCAAAATTTTTGATAGCAATGCTCACGTCATCGTTAAACTTATCATTTACTGAATGAACATCAACCTGACTGCCTGCTTTTTCGAGTGAAAGATTGTGGATTAAAAATCCTGATTCACCGAAAGCAACATAATTATCAGCAGCTATGTCCCAGCGGTCGTTCATCAGGTAGAACTCTTCGGGATTGAGTGTTAGCTTGTAATTGGTGTTCTCCTTTACAACCTGCGCATTGATCAGTAGTTTTTTGTTTTGCCTGTTGTCGATGGACGACACCGTTGCAACAATGGTTGAATCGGCCAGTTGACCGGCAAACAGGAAGTTATCGAGGTTGAATTGCGGGCCCGAAATCCTGGTGCTGGTCATTTTATAGTTCAGGGAATTCGGATCTGAACCCACATCCATTACAAGGTTCCTGATTTCAGTAGAGCCATAAACGATTTTCTTCATTCCGGCATTCAGTTTCAGATCACCTTTTTCACTGTCGAAGCTTCCTTTGATCAGTCCCGGCTCAAATTCCTTCAATTGTGGCACGAATAAATCTGCCAGAATGGGATGATTGTGAAGTTGCACCTCAAATTCAAAATTCTGGGGATCATGGCCGCTTGCCAGCGGATCGGGTTCTGAAAACGGGAAATAATTGTTCAGGAATTTTTTGATCTCCCTGGCGAGGAATGCCGGTGAAAAAGTCCCTTTGTATTTGATACCGACCAGTGCATTGCTGACCGTCAATTCACTCTTTTTTGATTCGTTGATAGAAGCCAGCATAAAGGATTCGAGGAGGTATTCCTTGTCTTCATGGGCAATGAAAATCTTTGTTATTCCGGCCGTTCCGTTGATTTCATCAGCCGTTTTTCCTTTGAGGTCTGATTCCGCCTTCAAACTGATCCGGATGTCTTTACCACTGATTTTCAGCTTCTGAAGGTCGGCACCCTTCAGATTAAGTTTGAATTTATATTGCTCCTCGTTGGGGTTCAGGTTGACCAACCCGTCAAAGTCGAAGGCTGCATATTGATCATCCAGGTTGATTTGCCCTTCAAATTTCCGGCCGGTAATGTCGCCATCAACCACCAGATTGTGGTAGTTGTACCGGTTTAAATATACCTGTGAAACATCCGCCCTGATTTTTGCCCTGATCGTATTTTTGTCCAGTCCACGCCCGCTGGCTTCGGCTTTTAGCGATACGGGTCCAAACATCGCCGTGTCCATCATCAGTCGTCCTGCATCGAACTTAACCAGGCTTATTTTGCTCCTGAAATTTTCACTCTTATCCACCGAAGCCGAAACATCTGCCGAGCCATAACTGCTGTTCATGGCCACCGTTGTGATAAAAGACTTCATCTCGCCTTTGAAATTTACCCGCAGCGCTATAATTTCCGGCAATGATATACTATCGGGGATCGCAGCACCCGCCATCATTTTTATATCTTTTCTGCCTGAATTTATGACAAGATTCGGAAAATTAAACCAGGCTGTTTCCGCATCGGGCAAGCCTCTGATGGTAAAATCGGTCTTTACATTGGTGTTACTTCCGGTTATGATAGTCAGGTCTTTTCCGCTCAGGTTGTTAACAGGTCCGCTTACCTTTCCGGAAACGGTCGTTGAATTCATCACATTCTTAAAGAAAGGCAGTTTGTATAGTCCTGCATTGAAATATACAATTTCAGAATTCCTGACCTGTACTTTTTTCATATCCAGATTCAGGATCAGAAATGGCAGTGAATCCTTCAGCGCAGCCAGTGAAGAGAACCGGATATCCAGGTCAGCATCTATGGCAGAATTGGTGGTTTTGACAATCAGTTTTTTGGCTGCTACGGAATGTGCATCCATGCTGAAATCAGTCTCAAAATGACTGATTGAAAAATTATGCTGGTCAACCGTTGAGAATTCCTTAACAGATACCTCAGTTTTTGCCGGTGAATAATAAAAATCATTGGCTTTAAGCGATAAATTACTGTAATTCATGTGATTTACATCGAAAACATTTTTCAATACAGGCATATTTACGACATGGTATGCCAGGGTATTGTCATCCAGTTCAATGCGCCCGACCGATACCTTCCAGTCGCTGCTTCCTGCCGGGGCAATGCCTGTTATAACAGGTGCCTCAGGAACTGGTTTGTTTTCTATGGTTTTGTAGCTGACCTCACTTTTTGATAAGACAACCTTTGCCGATGACACCGTTTGCGTGTTCAGGTCGATCGCAGAACTATTCAGACCGAGGCGGTTAACTGCAGCTACCACTGACTGCCGGATAACAGAATCGCCGTAACTGATGCGGGCATCGCTGATCTCAATTTTATTGGCCGATATTTTCGGCAAAGTGTTTCCCGTCGACTCTGTCGATTGTGAGGCTTTACTGATCAGCACATCAGCCATCAATTTCTCAATTGTTACTTCGTCTATGTCAAAAACCGAATTTGCCAGGTCTATCCGGTCCATTGTGAGCTTTAATTGCCCCATTTTCAGCGCTGCATAAGTGCCGCCATATTGATCGTCAAATAGAAACCGGATATTTTTCAAACCGACTTTATCAATGCTGATGACCCATTTACTGGCTTTTTCAGGCCCGACCGCTTTTTTTGCAGCTGTATCGCTGAATGCAGTGAGCAGGAAATTGAAGTTAAACAGGGAATCGGCTTCGGTGCGGCTGAGGTTGAGCACTGCATCATCCAGCGCAAAAGAGTTGATATCAATCTTGTTTTTAAGCAGCGCAAACAACCCGATGTTGATTTTGACTGTGCCTGCATAAAGCAATGTATCCTTTTGAACATCTTCAAGATAGAGCCCTTTGATGACCACAGATTTGGGGAAGGAAATGCTGATTTTACCCAGCTCTATCTTCGTGTGGGTTTTACTGCTCACGAAATCAATGGCATAGCCGGTAATCTTATTTTGAATGGCAGGAACCTGAATCAGTAAGGCGATCAGAATAAAGAGCATCATAAAACCGAGGGCCACCCATAAGATACCCTTCAATATTTTCCGCGGAATAGCACCAATTTTTTTCATTTTTCAAATTCGGATACCGATCAAGTAAATACCTGGTTCAAATATTACCTCACGGGATTTTCTTCCGGAACGCATCAAAATCGTGTACATGTTAAAAAAGACAGTTAATCAAAAATCTGAGCGGATTATTAACGATACAAAATTGGCTCTATCGGCCAAAAAATGCATTACATAATTGTCGCGAAAAATTGCAACATTCACACATTGAAGGGCGCTCAACCGGGAGATTACGTTTCTTTAGCAACAGACACGGGGACAATGGGGACAGGAGAAGCCTCAAACAGGCTATAAATCTGTGGGAAATGGAAGGAATTTCCCTTGCTCGCCTTGTCTCCTTGTCGGATGGGGACCGGGGGAGCCTGGAGGGGCTGGGGCATGGAGCTTACCGGGAGATTACGTTTCTTTAGCAACAGACACGGGAAAATGGGAAATGGGGGAAGGAAGCCTACAAACAGGCTATAAATTACTGTGGAAAATGGAAATCGGAAATCGGAATTTCCCCTTGTCTCCCGCTCCCCTTGTCTCCTTGTCTGATAAATCGGGGTAGGATTTATCCAGTATAGCATGGGGCATGGAGCTTAACCGGGAGATTACGTTTCTTTAGCAACAGACACGGGGACAAGGGGAAATGGGGACAAGGAGAAGCCTACAAACAGGCTATAAATTACTGTGGAAAATGGAAATCGGAAATCGGAATTTCCCCTTGTCTCCCGCTCCCCTTGTCTCCTTGTCTGATAAATCGTGGTAGGATTTATCCAGTATAGCATAGGGCATGGAGCTTAACCGGGAGATTACGTTTCTTTAGCAACAGACACGGGGAAATGGGGAAATGGGGACAAGGAGAAGCCTACAAACAGGCTATAAATTACTGTTGAAAATGGAAATCGGATATCGGAATTTCCCCTGTCTCCCGTCCCCTTGTCTCCTTGTCTGATAAATCGGGTAGTCCAGGAGAGGCAGGGCATGGAGCTTAACCGGGAGATTATTTCCTTGTCCCCGTCACCTGTTCCTTGTCTGATAATCGGGGCAGGTTCCCAGTATAGCATGGGCATGGGGGAATGGGATTCCTTGTCTCCCCTTGTCCTCGTCTGCTAATGGGATTTTCCAGTATAGCACAGGGCATGGAGCCAGTTCTTTGCAACAGACACGGGGAAATGGGAAATGGGGAGGAGAAGCCTACAACGCTAAAAATTACTGTGGAAAATGGAAATCGAAATGAAATTTCCCTTGTCTCCCGATCCCCCTGTCTGCTACCGGGAGGATTCGTTCCTCAGTCGGGGAAGTCCCGCTTCTTTGTCGGGGAAGAACCAATGTATTGGAAACGCCAGCCGGCAGGCTGGTTTGACATTAGAAATTAGAAATTGACTTTATCGTCCTCACCCTGGATATTGGAAATTGGAAATTCACTTCAACAAATTGCTCTTTACAATTTTAAGGAACATTTCCTGATTGACCGGTTTTGAGATATAATCATTACACCCGGCTTCAATTGCTTTCTCCTTATCGCCTGCCAGTCCATAAGCTGTTTGTGCAATGATCACCACATCTTTGTTAAATTTGCGGATGAGCCTTGTGGCTTCATATCCATCCATTTTCGGCATCTTCATATCCATCAATACAAGGTCGATATCAGGATGGCTGCGGCAGACCTCAACCGCTTCATATCCGGTACGGGCATATAAAATTTCTTTTGAAATTTTTTTGGTTATGGTTGACATAAATATTACCGAAATCGAGTCATCTTCAACAATCAGTACTTTCAAATTGCCGGGCTGTTTTTTTTCTGATTTATTTACTGCTTCATCCATTTTGTCAACTTTGACTCCCTGCGCCAAAACCCATGGAATGGTAAAATAAAAGGTGGAACCTGTATCTCCGGCTAAATCATTATGTGAATGTTGATTTGTGCCACTTTCAACCCAAATTCTTCCACCCAGCATCTCAATATAAGCCCTGGAAATGGACAATCCCAGTCCTGCGCCCTCATAATCGCGGCTCAACGATTCACTACCCTGTCTGAACCTGTCGAAAATCAACTCTCTTTGTTCTTTTGGCACTCCCGGCCCTGTGTCTTTTACAAAAAACTCAAGCCAATCACCTTTTTTTTCATAGCCAATTTCGATGGAACCTTCCCGGGTAAACTTAATCGCATTTTTCACCAGATTGGTCAGTACCGCAAATAGCTTTTCCTTATCAGTCATTACATCGGCGGCTTGATCCTGAGGCAGATTATTGAAAAAGAGATGTATATCTTTCAGGTCGGTTTCCGGCTTAAAGAAATCGAAAACTTCCTTCATCTGTTCGTAAACATTCGTCTCTGAAAGAGAAATTTCAATTTGTCCGGACTCAATCCTGGATATACTAATGATATCGTTGATGATATTGAGCATGCGGTTGCCGCTTTTTTCGATGATACCGATGTATTCTATTTGTTCCTCCCCTGTCAGATGCGGCTCTTTCAACAGCCCGGTAAAGCCCAGTATTCCATTCATGGGTGTCCTGATTTCGTGGCTCATATTGGCCAGAAAAGCTGATTTAAGTCTGTCGCTTTCTTCTGCTTTTTCTTTGGATTTTATCAATTCCTTTTCCAATTCTTTTCGACCTGAAATATCTCGGCAACTACCGTAAACCCATCCATTGGGAAGAAGAACGGCATTCAGGTCCATATCCACAACACTTCCGTCTTTTCGCACCAACTCAATTTCGGAATAGGAATTGCCCGTAATAATCAACTGCTGAAAAATTTGAAAATACTCTTCAACTCTGTTTTTTGGTGCTATCTCTACAATTGTTAACGTTAGAAATTCTTCTTTTGAATAACCCAATAAATGAACAGCCTGTTTATTGACATATATGTATTTACCCTCCTTATTGGTAATGAAAATTGCATCAGCAGAGTTCTCTGTAATTGTCTCGAATTTCTCCTCATTTTGTTTAATCCTGTTTTCAGAATCTTTGCGCTCAGTTATATCGCGCCCAATGCCAAGTACACCCATCAGATTGTGCTTTTCATCGTACATCGGGGCTTTGATGGTATCCAGATAAGCCCGATGCCCGTCATCCGCAAAAGTAACCCACTCTTCATTGCTGGTAGGCTTACCTGCTGAGATTGCTTTCTGATCATTTAAACGAAAAAAGTCGGCCAATTCGCGGTCAACAAAGTCGTAATCCGTTTTACCTGCAATTTCAGCCTCCGGGGCACCAAAAAATCGGCCGAACATTGGATTGCACGTAAGATATACCCCTTCCATATCCTTCACCCAGATAAGGTCGGGAATGGTTTGTACAAGCGTCCGCAAGCGGGTTTCCGAAACAATCAGATCATGTTCAGCTTTTTTACGTTTCGTGATATCCCTGATATTGCATTGAATTACTTTTTTATTGTTTACCAGATAGACATTGCTGACGAACTCGACACTGATTTTGTGGCCGTCAGCCGTTTCGAGCGGCAGATTTTCATACCGGACATATTCTTTCTTTTGTAATTCCAGGAATTTTTCCTTATTGGCAGCTATGTCTTTAAAAAACCCGATCTCCCATACATCCATTTCTTTAAAATCCTGTTTGGTATAACCCAATAATTCAACCAGGAATGGATTTACATCGATGATCGCCCCTGTTTCAGCATCCAGGATTAGGATCCCGTCCTTTGCCGATTCAAAAAGCCTGCGGTAGCGGGTTTCCAATATGGATAATGCATCCTCATTAAGTTTACGATGGGTAATATCCTGAGCTACTGTTGCAACAACTTTTTTTCCTTCTGCATCAAGAATATTGGTAGAATTCCAGAGAACGGTCTTAATTATATTGTCTTTCGTTAATAAATCTACCTCAATAATTTCAGGCCTTTCATCGTTCAACGACCTTTTTATTAAATCAAGTGAAGATTCAACTTTTTCTTCCGGAAAAAGAATATGAAGTCTGATTTCGCCCTGATCAGACAGTTTATATCCGATCAGTTCTTCAAAAGCAATGTTGTATCGCGTTATTACAGAATCAGCATCCCATATTAAAATCGGCACATGGGCGTGATTAAAAAGAATGTCAAGGTATTCATTTGTAAGGCGTTCTCTTTCACTTGAAGAATCTTCAGAAATTTTACGATCGGTAATATCTTCTATTGCAAGTAGAATGATCATTTCTTTTCCGTGGGAATGTATAATCTGACGGGCATTCAGCAACATTGTCCGTTTACCGATTACGGAAAAGACATGTTGTACTTCGTAGTTTTCGAAGGTTGTTTTTTCGGGCAAAATAGTCTCCAGCAATTCTCTCAGTTCAGGAATATCCCACTGGTTATTTCCAAGCTCGTAAATAAGCCTCCCGATTGTTTTCTCTTCGTTTACCTTAAAGAATTTGTAAAAAGACCTGTTCGCCTTAATCACCTGCAAATCTTTATTCAATACAAGTAATGGCTCTCTGATGGTATTGATGATGTTTTCGGCAAATTCGCCAACCTCATCATCAAGCTTTTTTGTTTCTGCAAGCCCTATCCTGATTGTTTCCAGGTCGGTCTCAATACCCTTTCGTTGGGTGACATCCCGGATATTGCATTGTAAAAGCTTCTGGCCATTTTCCGTATATACATTGCTGATAAATTCCACATCTATCATGTGACCTGCGGCTGATTCAAGCTGTAAATCCTTATAGTGTGAATTCCCTTTTTGACTTAATTCCAGTAATCTTTTCTTGCTGCCAACAACTTCCTTTAAGAATTCAATTTCCCATAACTCTTTGCCGATTATCCCATCTTTGGGATAGCCCAGCAAATCAATTAAAAACGGGTTCACATCGATGATTTTTCCGGATTCTACATTAAGAATGAGGATTCCATCCCGTGAGGTTTCAAAGAGACGATGATAATGAACTCCCGATGCATATATTTCTTTTTGCGGAAGTGTTTCCGATCCATCCGTTCCGGGATTCTTCCCGGGAATGTGCTTTTTTAGCGATTTCATTATCTTTCAGGTTTATTGCATTTCAAAAAGTTGCACGAAAGGACCCTCCGGGGTCTGATTCAATCACCCTTTTGTAACAGATGGCTTTTGTTCAGGCGTTTTAAAAAACCCTCAAACGACCATACGTTGCATAAAGCGACATTTTAAGTTTGAGGATGGCATCATTCACAGCATTTTCGTAAGAACCGGCATGACCGGTAATCGATATTGGCTGCAAGCCCTGAACCTCAACTAAAATCATACATCGCTTATCATTTACTCCGGCAATTTTCCCACTGTCGTCCGAAAGATGGACTTCCACACGGGTTATTTGATTGTTAAACCTGTGCAGTACTCCTGATATTCTGGCAGTTATCGGTGCAATGAGTTCATCGCGCCAATTGACGTTTTTGGGTTTATAAAATTTGATTTTCATCGTAACTGATTTTAATATGATCGGTCAGCCAACCTGCCTGCCTGTTTGCCTGAGCATCCAGGCCGGCAGGTTACCAGGCCTAAGCCATTCAAGTACTTTTTATTCGCCTTTTTTTAATTAATAACGAAATATTGCTGCAAGACCAGTCTCAGAGGGCATTTTGTCGGTTGGAAAAACCATTACCTGACCACCCATCTTTGTAACCAATTCTCCCATATCGTCAAGCAGGTCATCTACTTTCGGATTTAGTAAATCTTTCTTCTGGGTATTGCCAGTCACAAGGTTCGTTATTCTGGCCGCAATCATCCGGTCTGCTTCAATGATCAGCGTATCAACCCTACCTTCGGTTGCTGCTATCGCAACTTCCTTCATGTCATCACTGCCTTTGCCATTTGCCTTTGCCTGTAGAAACCTGCCGACGAGTTTGTCAAGCTGTGAAAGATATTCCGGTTCCATGAATTCCCAGGCCAGATCCTTCAGTTTTTCTATAGAAATCCCGGCAGGACTTATGCCAATGCCCTCAGGCAATAACAATGGGTTTTTGTTTACCTTCTGAAACAGGCTGTGGTGCTCTGGCAAAGCAACCAGCAGAAGCGGCCAGCCGGTTGGCCTGGAATAGTTTTCGTAGATGACGTTGGCTATGAAACGAAAATACCGCTCTGCATCCTTGTCAATATCATCCTTTTTTTCATTGTTGCCTGAGCGCGTATCCCGGCCTTCGCCTAAGGAACCACCGGACGAGGAGGCTGCCGTTTGCTTTTCAGGTATTTCACCTTCGGGCCCTTCTTCAATGTCTTTAGGGGTTTGAAGAACCGGTTCAATCTCAACCAATGTGTGACGGTCGCCTTCAAAAAGCCTGATATCATGAAGGCTTAAGCCCAACACATGATAATGGCCTACCGATTGCAGATACTGCCGTAGCGGTTTTGTATGAAAACTATCGGCTACCATGGCCATTTCTTCAACAGACCCATGCATTATAATTGTTTCGAAAACCCCGTCCGCGCTAAGAACAGCAAGTCCATCGGCTGTATGATTCCAAAATTCAGAATCGTCACCAAACGCTTCGAATGGTTCCAGAAAAGCCCTGGCTTCCGCCGGAGTGTGTTTTTGTAAAAGAGAGCCCTCTAATTGCTTCACCAGATTTTTATACCTGATAGGATCCTGCAGATTTTCAGGATGGCTTCTGTGAGTGGGCATATACAGTGAAAGGCAAACCTTGTGTTTTTCAGCCTGTAATTCAATGATCAATTCTTTGGTTAATGTGTTCATGGTTTATCTTTCTTTTTTGGTTTGGGATTCTATTTAAACCGAAGAAATCTATTTCTTCAGTAGTTTATTGAACTGTTCAGGAATCACGAAATTGCTTAAGTGTTATAGCAAACGGGAAAGTGCCTGACACGAAACTTCTTATCTTCCCGTGGATAAATTCGTTTTGGCTATTACCTGGCGTTCATCCCATCGGCAATGCGCACAATTTCTGCGGCAATTTCCTCCGGAGAAAGGATAAAATCAATGCATCCGCTAGCAATTGCAGACTCAGGCATATCAGGCCGGGCGGCTGTTTCAGGCTTCTGGGCAATGGTAATGCCACCTGCTTTTTTTATGCCGCACAATGCGTCTGCTCCGTCTCCATCGTATCCCGATACAATAACTGCAATGAGTTTGCCATCCCAGTTTTTAGTCATCGAACGCATAAATACAGTGATCACATCGGGCCAACCCCTGGGTTTTGAGATCGGTTTCAGACGAAACTCTCCTTTGAGTATGTGCAAATCCCGCTTTTCAGGAATTATGAAAACCTGGTTGGGCTTGATGTCAAGCTTTTCTGTGATCAGTGTGACAGGCATGTCAGTGTGTTGCGGCAGAATCTCGTGCAGAAAAGTCGCCACTTCCCTCAGGTGATTTACAATAACGATTGCGACACCCATATCGGAAGGAAGATTCTTCAACAAACGGATGTATGCGTCGAGGCCACCGGCGGAACCACCAACGCAAACAACAGGAAAATCTCTTTCAGGCTTATTGGGTTTCATGGTATGAACGAAGTAATTTAATTCAACCCAAAGTTAAGTGCGCGTAATTAGCTATGTATTATATTACTTCATAAAAGAGTTATATCATTCACACATTTGGAGCGGTGATCATGAATTTATACCTGCTATCAGGCACAGAAACAGAAAAGAGAATAAATTCATCTCTTTTCTGCCCCTGTTCTGTAAGATAATTAGTTCGACGATTCTGATTACAGCAATGACAATTCACACACTCAGTCTTACTCCTGATTGCGAAATATTAACAAATACATGAATGGAATTGCCACGAATGGAAGAAATAATTCTGTAAGCATGGCACTATAAATCCGGGCAAATACCAGATGAAAAAAGGAAATCTGATTACTCTGAAGAAACATCTTCCCCGATACCATTTCTGGCATCAAGGATTTTCTTCATTCCATATCCTGCAGCCATGGTGAGCAGTATAAATAGCCCTCCTCCGATAGGGGCAGTACCTCCATTAACCGGTGGCCGGCTATCGGCATGACTCCTTGAGTGTGCAATTGGCTGCGCCACACCGCTGGTTGAGAGGAACAGCAAAGCAAGCACAGGAATTGCAAATAAATATTTAAGAATTCTTTTCATACTCATCTTTTTAATGTTAGTAAATATAATTGATTAACCTAACAAAGTTGATGTTTATATATTAGTTAATATTACATAATTTCAGAAGTTAGTTATACATTTCACACATTTTTTTAAACTACATGAATGTTTGATTAACTGTAAAAAGGATAATGCGATGAGAACTTCAGATCATTCCATTTCATTAAAACAATTTATAAATCAGGTGATTAAAGGAGAAGGCGATAGCATCCGGCGCCAGAGTCAGATAACGGTATTCAATGGTACCGTTAAAATCCAAACAAACCGATTTTAAATCTGAGGTAAGAATGCTCCACAATGCGTGGCATGGTTGCAGGAATAATGCTTGGTAAGATCTCGAAATACCCGGAATTGAGCATCCGATCGGGAACCGACATTACACTGATAACTTTACTAAACGGGGTACCCTGCCTTAGAATGCTTAGATATTGCTTAAGAACACTGTCTTTGCCTTCCGCATGAATAACAACATCCTGACTATCACCATAATAGTTGATAAAACCAAGAATCCCCAATGCCTTACCCCGTTTAAATGCATAAAAGCGAAAGCCTGTATTCCTTTTATCGAGTCTGATAACAATCCTTATCGCAGTTCTCATGATAATTCCAATTGAAATTGATATATATTTATGCACGCCTGATAGCAAATCCATTTATCCGATCCTGAAATAATGGTATCCGGACCCGAAATTTATTTTAATATTCCTGCAGAACTATATAAATCCTGCACTCTTCCTGTATTATCAGATTGAAACTGTAAAACCTGCAAATGACTAAATATCAAGTCTTAAGTTAAAATAAAAACCTGCTGGGTTAAAAGTGAGCATCCGATTGAGCGTTGAAACCTTCATTTCCTTCAATGCGGAATTTTACACCTGACATAGCACTACCTGAATTTTCAATCCTGGCAGTACTCAATGATTTCACATGATCATAGCCGGTTTCTATGAGCGTTTGTTGTATATAAATCATGCTTTTTTGCTCAGGGCTCAGATAACCGGCTTCATGTTCCAAAACTGCCTCATAGGTGCTTATCGCTTCGGCCTCTTTATACTCGCATGAGTCGAGGAAATACTTACGATCTTTACCGGTAATCACATCATTTACGTCCATCCAGGCTCTGAAAAACCGGTCCGATATGGTTATGATTTCCTTCGGGATTCCACCTAACCGGCTGATTTCAGCAGCCAATTCCTGCCTGCATTTCTTTCTATTACCGCCCAATTGAGTAAACAGGGTTTTTAAATCAGGATCGTCTGCAACTTTTGCGGATGTTTCATATCCATCGATTCTATCGTTGTGTAATTCAACAAGTTTGTTCAGCACTGTAATCGTTTTTGTTTCTTTCATTTGATTAAATTTAAAATTATTTAACAATGAATATATTTTTAAAACTTTACCTGACAGTCAATGGATTGACAGGGACGTTATTAAAATCAGGCAAGCATTTCACCTCATTAAATATGCAGGATAAATGCTTTTTGAAATTGTTCTGAAAAGGCTTGACTGAAATCCTGATATCCCGTTTTCGGGAGCAGATTCTAGCTGCATTGCCCGAGAATAAGCCAGATAACTATAAATACCACTATAGTACCCAGACAACCACCACCTAATTTATAGGCTCCGTAACCCGACAATAATCCCCTGAATAAGTTGTTCATTTGAATTTTTGTTTGTTGATTGAAACTTAAGACATTCATCCTGCAGACAAGGCTTTGCCATCTTACCGCTTTTAATCCGGGGCATTGTTCCCGACTGCTTCCGTAACCGGGTGTTCCAGTTTGTAGTTATTAAAAATTGAATTAAGCGATTCATAATAGGCCAGCAGATGGCTTAAGGTCATCTCAGGATTGTGATCGTTTGGAATGGTGGCCGGCATTTCATCCAGGAAGTCAGACAATTCGGGACATTGATCATTGATGGCCAGTGTAATGCCAAGAATCTTTGAATTCAAATCCTTCAATGCTTCTTATATTTATCAATTATTCCATAATTCACACATTTATAGCAATGTATAATTGAGTCCGCTCCGAAAAGCAGAAAATTCAATGATTTTCAGATGTTTGACCCCTGACCCTAAAGGAGAACATCTGAAAATCATTGAAATAGGAAATCCCCCTATGGGGAATAGGGGGTCAAATGACTTTTCGGAGCGGACTCATAACTGGAATTTCGCAGGACGATGGTTTTAGGCAGGATAGTTTAAATAATGCCACGCTGAGGTTGGTGAGCATTGGTTGTTGAGCATTTGCCGAACCATTGCCGAACCATTGCCGAACCATGTCGAAGCGCAACGAAACTGTCTTTTATTTACTTTTCGTCTTTGAGGACAGGTATAAAATCTTTGCGAAATCCTGATAATTCAATATACGACATCCATATCCGATCAGTTAACTGACCCACGATAGAATTTGTATTTTTAATTTTTCACTAGCTTAGCAAAGTGGATTTCTTCAGGTAATCCGGGTCAGGATAATATATGAAGAGGCAGGAACCGTTTTCAATTATGTCGATAACCGGTTTAATCAGATCGGGCGGAAGTGAAGGACATCCATAGCTTCTGCCGAGTCTGCCGGTTTTCCTGATAAAATCTTCGGTGGCATACCCGGCCCCGTGCATAATAATCTGGCGACTGATAGCATTGTCATTAAATCCTTTCTCAACACCCTGGATAATAAGAGACAACCCGACAGTTGCACCCATAACATGATTTTTCGTGACAAAGAAGCCCAGGCTGCTTTTCAGTGTGCCTGAAACGTTTGAGAAATGTTGCGCGAATTCTTCGCCAGTGTTCCGGCCATGCGCTACCAGTGTATTGAACAAAAGTCTTTGATTTAGAATATCAATCACATACATCCTTTTCTGTTTGCTCGACTGGGAGAAATCAACGATGGTTAAAATGGCGGGATTCTTAAGCTGACCGGCAGTCTCCAACTTTTGGCGACCCGCCAGTGCGAGTCTGAATACTTCATCTGACAAACCATATTGCGAAAGTTTCAAGATTGTATAAATGTCACTTTTTTCTTCAATAACGGGGTAAAGTTTTTCAGGACCTGCCCTGTTTATGACTGGGATGAGAAAGAGCATGAGATAGAATACGTATTTTTTCACTTAGCGAAATTAGAGGTTACTATTAATGTAATAACTTGTTTTACAGATAGTAATTGTTAAGGTTTCAAAATTTAAATAAAACCCGGGCATGAAATTATCGGTTAGCTTTAGTGCAAGTAGCATTTAGTCAATGAAAGAAATTTTCAGATAAGAACAGTAAATTCCAGGATTAGATGAAATTGATCGCAGATTGCTCAGAAATAACTCCGGATTTCAGGTCAGATAGTTATGCTTTACTTATTAAAAATAACCTGTTGTGCGGTTGAAAGGCTAAAATACTGATAATATGTCATATTGAGCGAAGTCGAAATATGGCTTCGACTTCGCTCAGCCTGACATTCTGAAGGTTATGTTATTAACCGTACAACGAGTTAAAAATAATCTCTTTGGATTAATAGACTACTTTTGTATTGATAACGAAAGTTTTACGCCTCCCTTTTTTGCCGGAATCAACAAGGCGATTCATTTACCCGGATACCGGACGCATAAAATCCTGTTGATTTTTAGTAAACAACCAAACCCAGGGAAATCAAATCGTTTAAAAATGCTGTATAAACTTTCAACCATTGCCTTTGTCGCGCTGGTCACCAACTGCCTGCATTCACCACACGAGGCTACAAAAGCCGGGCCGGATAAGCCTGTAAATAAACCCGTTGAAGTTGTCAGAGAAGATGTGATTGAATATGCAAAAGTATACCTTGGAACTACGTATCATTATGCCGGCATCAACCCGGAACAAGGGTTCGATTGTTCAGGGTATGTTTATTTTGTTTTTAAGAATTTCAACATTGACCTTCCGCGTGGGTCAGCAGAATATAAGCTGTTAGGCACTGCCCTGAAACCCGAAGAATTTAAAGTGGGCGATGTGCTGGTTTTTTATGGTCATCGCGACAGCGGACAAATTGGGCATGTCGGAATTATCTGCGAAGCAAACGGTATGAAATCAAAATTCATTCACTCATCTTCGGGCAAAGCTTACGGAGTAACCATCAGCGAGCTGAACTCCGAACATTACAACCGCCGGTTTTATAAGTGTATTGATGTTATTTCCGGGGCAGGTGAAAATTAGCTGATTAGCTGATTAGCCGATGAGCTGATTAGCTTTTTAAGACCTTGGAATTCAGATTCCTTTACGGGGGGGATGGAATTAGCTGATTAGCCGATTAGCTGATTAGCTGATTAAGATATCGGGATTCGGAATGATTGACGGAAAGAATGAATTAGCTGATTAGCTGATTAGCTGATTAGCTGATTAAGATATTAGGATTCAGATTGACAAACCGGAGAGATAGAATTAGCTGATTAGCTGATTAAGATATCGGGATTCGGAATGATTGACGGGAAAGAATGAATTAGCTGATTAGCTGATTAGCTGATTAAGATATTGGGATTCGGAATGATTGACGGGAAAGAATGAATTAGCAGATTCGCTGATTAGCTGATTAGCTGATTAAGTTATTGGGATTCAGATTGACAAACCGGAGAGATAGAATTAGCTGATTTGCTGATTAAGTTATTGGGATTCGGAATGATTGACGGGAAAGAATGAATTAGCAGATTCGCTGATTAGCTAATTAGCTGATTAAGTTATTGGGATTCAGATAGACTAACGGGAAAGATGGGATTAGCTGTTTAGCAAATTTGCTAATCGGCGAATTTACTAATTTGCTAATTTGCTAACCTGCCAGCCCTCCCAGCAGGCTGGTTTGCTAATTTGCTAATCAAAAAACCCTTACTCTTTGTAAAACAACAAAGCAGCCATTCTTTCATCACGTTCGTAAACATCTTTATAAAAGTTAATTTCACCCTGATCGTCCACCCAGGCAGTAAAATAACCGATGTACACAGGTATTTTGCTTTTTAGTCCCACAGTGCTTTCTTCACCGGCATTCATTGCGGCGTCAATCTTTTCGGGGGTCCAGTTCTTATCATCTTTGAGAATTGTTATAGCCAGTTCCCTGGCCTTCTGCACACGGATGCACCCATGGCTCAAAGCACGGTCTTCTTTGGAAAAGAGTCTTTTAGCGGGCGTATCATGAAAATAGATGTCATTTGAATTTGGGAACATAAACTTTACCAATCCCAATGAATTGTTTTTTCCCGGCTTTTGCCGGACATTGCCATTGTTCCATTCCATGTTATGGGATTCCAGGTAGTTTTTGTCCTTTTCCATGCCGGACTTCACCTCTTCTTCAATAATGGTCTTAGGCAAATTCCACCATGGGCTGAATACGATATAGCTCATTTTTCCGCCGAAGATCACTGTCCTCGTCATGCTTTCACCTACAACGACGGGGGATTCGAATTCGATTTTACCATCGCGGTACAAATTCATGCTGTATGAAGGAATATTCACGAAAATGAATTCTTTTGCATTAAAAATCTCAGGTGAAATCCATCGGCAACGCTCCATATTGACCACAATCATTTTAATGCGTTCGGTAATTGGTAAATTCATCGACCGAATGTGTTCCGGCAATATCAGTGAATCGGGTTTGAAACCGTTGTGTAGCTGATATTTTTCGATGGCAGCAACCAGCTCTGCATCGTACTTTTTACTTCTGTTGTTTTGCTGTATATGTCCCGAGATAAACAAACGTTCCCTGATTTGCTGAATCACTTCCGATGTATCTCCGGGTTTCAGGGCCTTTGCCAAGGAATCAAATGCTATAAGCTTCCAACCACCGTTTTGCTCAATGGCTCGATATTGTTTTAAAACATCGCGCAATCTGAAGTATTGACTTAATAAAATCAGGCTGTCTTCGTTCTGCAATTTCCTGATCAGAAATAATTGAATCGAGCAAACCGGCATATGATACCTTTTTGCGGGGCAATAACCATCCGATGTTAGCAGAAGTCTTATTGTCAATGCCTTTATACACTTTGTCCACATAGAACAGATATAAACAGGTCAACATCAGTTCAGCATCGGTATTCCTGCGGATTTTCTTTACTTTTTCGTTAAAAAACCCGTCTATATCTTTCTGGTATGGGAAAACAACAGAAATTCCCTCATCTTCAATATCTTTAACCTTTCCATAAAGGGAATTACCATATTCTACAATCCCTTTTTCGTCGATCCAGATATGGTTGAAGTTATTATTCCGGTATATCATACGCAATTCCTTCTCGTATTTCCTTATTACCGGATACGATTCGAAGAAAGGAGCAACAAGTAAACTGTCGAATGGTATGTTGCTTCCTGCATCACCCGGGGAGCTTCTTCTTTGCCGGCATGACTCACCGGCAAATGCAATCATTATCACCACCATTGTAATAAGGAAAGGGTATTTTTTCATTGATTGTTTTTTAGCAGCGTATGGAAAATGGACAGTATAAATGCTGTTTGCCGGATGTTTTTCCGGTGATGAATCGCCGGTATTCTGAGCCTGCGAAATAAGATAACTTTACCTGGATTTTACTTACAAAAAGTTTGGAAAAGCTTACATCATTCACACATCGCAGAAACTCCCTACGAAAGCTAAACAAGTTTCAGGCATTAAATAATGAGCTTGCTAAATGGAGCTTATACCCTTTGCCTTTTTACTTGTGCCCGAATGAATATTTTAAAAATCTCGTTGAACACCAACGGGACCAACCCGAATGAAACAACAATTATCCAGGCATTCAAATCAGGCATCTGCAGATGAAATGCACTTCGGGTTACTGGAATAACCAGAATGATCATTTGAAGAAGAATGCCCAGCACAATGGCACCAGTGAGGTATTTATTTGAGAAAACGCCAATCTGGAAAATCGATTTGGAGTTGTGTCTGATTGCCAGCGAAAAGAATAACTGGCAGAAAACCAATACCAGGAACGCCATTGTCCTGGCATAATCGAGCGTATTTGCCGGCACAGAATCATCAAAAGGGCTGAATCCATGCTCATAGTAACCATAGCAGAAAGCCAGAATAGTCAGTATCCCGATGAGCAATCCTCCCATGATAATATGCAGGCCGCCACCCCCGGCAAAGAAGCTCTCTTTTGAATTTCTCGGTTTTTCCTTCATTACATCCGGGCTTCCCGGGTCCATGCCCAGGGCAATTGCCGGAAATGTATCTGTCAACAGGTTAATCCATAAGAGTTGAGTGGCAATTAAAGGAGCACTCCATCCGATTAAAATTGCAACAAAAATGGTGATAACTTCCCCAAGGTTACAGGTAAGGAGAAAAATCACCGTCTTTCTGATGTTGTTGTATATATTCCTGCCTTGCGCGATGGCTGTTACAATTGTTGCAAAGTTGTCGTCAGCCAGTATCATATCCGAAGCCCCTTTGGCAACGTCGGTTCCGGTAATCCCCATTGCCACACCGATATCGGCAGCATGCAACGATGGAGCATCGTTCACTCCGTCACCGGTCATAGATACGACATTTCCCAAAGATTTCAGGGCACGTACAATCTTCACTTTATGTTCAGGTGAAACACGGGCAAAAACACGGTACCGCGAAACAATGCCGGCAAACTCCTGATCGGTTAGGCCATCGATTTCATGCCCGGTAATAACCTGCTCAATGCTTTCAGCAATTTGAAGCTCAAAGGCAATGGCGAATGCGGTGTTTTTATGGTCGCCGGTGATCATCAGGGTTGTGATGCCCGCAAGTTTTAGCTTTTTGAATGGATTCTCTGACTTCGGCCCTTGGCGGATCAATCATCCCCACCAGCCCTGCCAGAATCAGACCCTGCTCCATTTCCGAAGCCGGAATTTTAGCATCTGCAGGTTTGTAAGCCACTCCCAGCGTTCGAAGCGCGCTGTTTGCCATGCTGTTTGCAGCGGCCCTGTATAGTTCTTTATGCTCTTCTGTTATAGGGAATACCTGTCCTTTTTCCAGAACATGCGTTGAAATTGACAGAATACCGGCGATGGATCCTTTTGTGTAAACAGTAAATATGCCTTTTTCTCCGACCAGTGTCGACATCAGCTTTCGGTCAGAATCAAAAGAAAACTCATTGATACGCTTGCTCCCTTCATTCAGGACTTTTCTGTCAATCCCCAGATCATCACCCAAAAGCAACAAGGCTATTTCAGTCGGATCTCCGGTTGCATGCCCTTTTTCAAAAGTGGCGTCGGAACTAAGAATCAAAGCTTTTGCCAGCAATCTGGCATCTGCTGTGGCCGTGTTCTTTTGATTACGCTCAACCGGCATTTCGCCTTCCAGGTTGTAAAAGGTTGTTACCGTCATTTTGTTCTGGGTTAAGGTGCCCGTTTTATCAGAACAAATCATATTGACCGACCCCAGCGTTTCAACGGCAGGCAATTTCTTTACAATGGCGTTTTTCTTCGACAACCCGGTTACACCAATCGATAAAACCACCGCAACAATGGCTGCCAGTCCTTCAGGTATGGCGGCTACAGCCAGTGAAACAGACATCAGGAACATTTCTGCCAGATCACGCCCCTGTAACATGGCTATTAAAAAAATAACCACACACGTTCCTATGGCAAATTTTCCAAGTATTTTCCCCAGTTGATCCAGCCTGATTTCCAAAGGCGTTTTCGACTTTTTTGCGCTGATGATAAGGTTGGCTATTTTACCTATTTCGGTGTTCATGCCGGTTTCTATTACCAGGCCAATGCCACGTCCCCTGGTAACCAGGGTTGACATAAATGCAGTGTTTGCGCGGTCTCCAAGCGGCGTTTTGGGATCGTCGTGAATGAGTGAGGCATCTTTATCCGATGGGATCGACTCACCGGTAAGGGCAGATTCATCAATCTGAAGATTTGCTGATTCAATCAGGCGGAGATCAGCAGCTATAAAACGACCTGCATCCAGGATAATAACATCACCCGGGACTACGTGACCTGAATCAATTTCCTTCACAATGCCATTTCTTCGAACCAGGGCTTTGGGAAATGACATTTTCCGCAGGGCTTCTATTGCTCTGTCTGCTTTTATCTGTTGAGCCACGCCAAGCGCTGCATTGGTAATAATCACCAGAATAATAATGGTGGCATCTATGTATTCGCCCAAAAACAAGGTGATAAGCACCGCTGCAAAAAGGATATAAATAAGCCAGTCGTGCAGCTGAGAAATAAACATCTTCAGAATGCTCTTTTTCTTCTTTGCATGCAACTTATTGATACCGTATTTTTTTAATCTTACTGCGGCTTCCTCCTCGGTAAGTCCAAGTGATAAATCAACTTTAAACTCTTCAAGACTCTCTTCAATAGATTTTGAAAACCACATTTTCTGTATTTTACGATTGTACATTAAATCGTCAGGAAACCCCGAACCCGATATCCCTCAGCGTAAAAACGGGAGGAAAATCCTCCCGTTTCTCCCGGCAATCAGCTGGTAATTAGGTATAACGACCAGTATATAATCAACTGATGTACAGTTGATTGAATTCATTGTATTGATATGTCAATTTAACTGAATTACGACCTGGGATACCGAAAGATGTAATTTAACTACCGGCATAATACTTCATGGCTTCAGGCATAAACTGGTTCAGCTTTTTTAGCCTGTTTGCATCTGAAGGGTGTGTACTCAGAAACTCGGGAGGGCTTGCTCCACCTGCTGACGACATTCTTTGCCAGAAAGCAATTGCTTCCTGGGGATTGTACCCAGCCATGGCTGCGAATATCAGTCCGTATTTGTCAGCTTCTGTTTCCTGTTGACGCGACCAGGGCAACATGGCGCCAAGCTGGCTTCCGACACCGTACGACATCAGGAACAAATCCTGTGTTTTTTGTGGCTGCTGGGCAAGTCCTACCTGCAAAGCCACACCTCCCATTTGCTGTACCATTGCCTGACTCATTCTTTCATTGCCATGTTTGGCGATGGCGTGGGCAATCTCATGTCCCATCACAATGGCAAGGCCCGCTTCATTCTGGGTTATGGGCAGTATGCCACTGTAAACAACGACTTTTCCACCCGGCATACACCATGCATTGGCTTCTTTGTTGCTGACGGTGTTAAATTCCCAGGTATACCCTTCGAGTATGGACGTTTGCCCTTTGGCATCGTAATATTTTTTTATCGCGCCCGAAATCTTTGCCCCCACCCTGGCAACCATTGCCGCATCCTGATTACTGCCCGGACTTAAAACAGTGTTCTCTGTTAAAAATTTACCGTATTCAGTCCGGGCCATCATTTGTAACTCTGATTCCGGAACGAGGTTTAATTGTTTGCGGCCTGTTACCAGATTCAGTGCGCATCCGGCAAGGAAACCCGTGATTAGTAATAAACCCAGTACTTTTTTCATACGATCAGATTATAAATTATCAGTATGTCTTTTAGCCTGTTTTCCAGCGTTCTGTTCCAACTGAAAGCCTTATACATCACTAAAAAATCATAGGGCAAAGTTAGACTCAGCTTTTCCGATAACTATTATATAACTTTTGAAAGGGTTTACATCATTCACACATTTACGAATGACGAATGATTTATGCACAGGGCTCAGGGCACAGAGCGCAGGGCATGGAGCATGGAGCATGGAGCATGGTAGAATTTCTAACCAGCCTGCCGGCTGGCAGGTTTCTAATTACTAATGTTGTTCCTCATCCCTATTTTCCGTCCCTCGCCCCTTCATAGGGCACAGGGCTCAGGGCTCAGGGCATGGAGCATGGAGCTTTTCGTTCCTATGAAAATGACGAATGACGAATTTAGAATTTTAGAATGTGAATTTACGATTTACGAAAAAATCGCTTGAACCAGAATTAGGTCTCCCCTCATCAAACTATGGAAAAAGTCCGATATCCTTCTCCTAATGAGGAGAAGGTGCCCGAAGGGCGGATGAGGTGGAGAGGGGCACGGGGGTGAGGTAATACGAATTACGGTTTACGATTTACGAATGCGCAGGGCTCAGGGCTCAGGGCTCAGGGCATGGAGCATGGAGATGGAGCTTTTCGTTCCTGGGAAAATGACGAATGACGAATTTAAAATAACGAATTGACAAAACCAGTTACCAGAACCCAGTAACCAGAAACCAGTAACCAGTAACCAGTAACCAGTAACCAGTAACGAATGAACGAATAAAACACGAATTATCAGTCTATGTGTGAATTATAGAACTTTTTAGGAAAATTATATAAGGGTTTTGAACGATAGCAGAGTCAACTTTGTATCCTCAAAGTATTAACTTAAAAATTGAAAAAACCATGGGAAATTTGCTGTATATAATTGCTGTAATCCTGATCATAGGATGGGCAGTAGGATTTGTTGGATTCCATGCCGGAGGGATCATTCACATATTACTCGTAATTGCAGTAATTGCAGTGATCATTCGTCTTATTCAGGGCAAAAGCGCTGTCTGACAATCGTTCATAAACGATAGCGTAAAAACCTTTGAAATAGATGAACCCTAAAAGGAACATCATTCCGGATAAGAGTTTTAGTTTTCTGTTACCATTTTCACGGGATTCTGGTGTGTAACATGAAATGATCGGGCCGACAAAGGTGATGAAAAAATCACCGGGGTAGAATAATGGATGCGCTGCTATCCATATGAATCAGCAGCAGAGCAATTGGTAGTTTTGGGATCACTCCATTGTGCTGATATTTGTACTTGTCAGGTCAGGATATTAACATGAAAGAAGTTTAACCTCCCAATACTGATTGTAATGTAATGATCCGGTTTAGTTGGAAGGATGATTTCTCAGATAAAGAAGCAGCTCGTTGGCAAAGTATTTTAATCATGAATTCAACGAAGTTATTCATTTCATCTGACAATTTCATCCTTCTTTTCTTTTTCCAATATATTAAGTTAAGAGCATGAAATGGAAAATATTGTCAAAAATTCTGATAGGGATTATTGCATTGGCAATACTCGCTGTCCTGATATTGGCAGTATTTGTTGAACCATGGATCGAACGAAAAATCGTGTCCACATTAAATGAAAACAACAAAGGCTACCTGATAAAGGCAGAAGCAGTTGATTTCTCAATTTTTAAGGCCGGATTGGTATTAAAAAATATTACTCTTACTTCGCAGCCGGTGCCGGGCGTCGACAGGCATCTGAATGGGAAAATCTCTTCTGTCAGGATAAACGGGATCGGTCTGATGCGGATTCTGTTTAAAAACGGGATCTATCTTCGTGAAGTCATCGTTTCCAACTGCAGCATTGATGGCCGGATTCAATTTCCCAAAAAAAACAACACCTCCGATAATTTCAGGTGAGAATATCCGGATAGGAAGTATTCTTTTCGACACATTGGACCTGAACCTGAGTTACGATTCAACGGCCCGTACCTTTTCATTAAAAAATGGCATATTCAGGCTGGATGATCTGCGGATTCAGAAAAAGGACACCCTCTCCCCTTCCATGGTCAGTGAGCTTGACATCTCAGGCGTTGAGCATTTTTCAATGGTATCGCCGACAGCATGTATTCGTTTAAGGCAACTGGTATCCGCTATTCTTCAGATTTAAAACGTTGGGGTCGACAGTCTGACCATTCAGCCGAATTACCCGGATTATAGAGTTTGCATCCCGCCATGAATTTCAAACAGACCGCATCGACGCCGTTATCAGCAATATTTCTTTAAATCCTTTTCTCCGGCCGTTTACCTGCAATCAGGCGATTTAATCCTTGGCAGTATTGAAATCGGAGATGCAGAGCTGGATGTTTTCCGCGATAAGCGAAAGAAATTCAGGCATACGATAAAGCCGGTTTTTCAGCAAATGATGTACAAATATCCCGGTAAACTCCACATTGATTCGATCGGTATTTCAGGTGGCAACATAACCTATTCAGAGCATTCACCGGGAGCCGGAGCACAGGGAAAAATTACTTTCAATGAACTGAATGCCAAACTTTTTCAGATAACCAACGACACCCTATACAAAAAACAAAAGGGATATTTTCAACTTTACGCGCAGGCTCTGCTCATGGGGAAAGCAAGCTGTCGGTGGTATTAAAGGCGAGGCTTTCGAGCGCCAATACCAGTTTACGTTGAAGGAAGCCTTTCGAGTTGGAAGCTGAAGCCCTGAATCCGATGCTTGAGCATACAGCCTTTATCTATGCCACTTCCGGTAAAATCGATGCCCTGAATTTTAATTTTACAGCCAACAATACCAGGGCAACCGGCGAGATGGCCCTGCTATATCACGGGCTGGATATCGCCGTTAAGAATAAACAAACGAATGATACCACCGCCTTAAAAGAGCGGATTATTTCCATTATTGCCAACAATATGATCCTGAATTCAAACCCGCTTCCCGGCAAGGAAGTGAGGCAGGGAGTCATCGGTTATGAAAGGGATCCTGAGAGATTTGTGTTTTGGCTACG
>JADJEQ010000045.1 GCA_016709025.1 Bacteroidales bacterium
GCGGTAGCGGGGTTTCAATATGGATAAGGCATCCTCATTAAGCTTACGATGGGTAATATCCTGAGCTACTGTTGCAACAACTTTTTTCCTTCTGCATCAAGAATATTGGTAGAATTCCAGAGAATGGTCTTAATTATATTGTCTTTCGTTAATAAATCTACCTCAATAATTTCAGGCCTTTCATCGTCTTCAACGACCTTTTTATTAAATCAAGTAAGATTCAACTTTTTTCTTCAGGAAAAAGAATATGAAGTCTTTGATTTCGCCCTGATCAGACAGTTTATATCCGATCAGTTCTTCAAAAGCAATGTTGTATCGGGTTATTACAGAATCAGCATCCCATATTAAAATCGGCACATGGGCGTGATTAAAAAGAATGTCGCAAGGTATTCATTTGTAAGGCGTTCTCTTTCACTTGAAGAATCTTCAGAAATTTTACGATCGGTAATATCTTCTATTGCAAGTAGAATGATCATTTCTTTTCCGTGGGAATGTATAATCTGACGGGCATTCATCAACATTGTCCGTTTACCGATTACGAAAAGACATGTTGTACTTCGTAGTTTTCGAAGGTTGTTTTTCGGGCAAAATAGTTCCAGCAATTCTTCAGTTCAGGAATATCCCACTGGTTATTTCAAGCTCGTAAATAAGCCTCCTGATTGTTTTCTTCTCTCTTCGTTTACCTTAAAGAATTTGTAAAAAGACCTGTTCGCCTTAATCACCTGCAAATCTTTATTCAATAGCAAGTAATGGCTCTCTGATGGTATTGATGATGTTTTCGCAAATTCGCCAACCTCATCATTTCGTTTTTTGTTTCTGCAAGCCCTATCCTGATTGTTTCCAGGTCGGTCTCAATACCTTTCGTTAGGCGACATCCCGATATTGCAGTATTGTAAAGCTTCCGGCCATTTTCCGTATATAAATTGCTGATAAATTCCACATCTATCATGTGACCTGCGGCTGATTCAGTGTAAATCCTTATAGTGTGAATTCCTTTTGACTTAATTCCAGTAATCTTTTCTTACAAGCCAACAACTTCCTTTAAGAATTCAATTTCCCATAACTTTTTGCCGATTATCCCATCTTTGATAGCCTGTTAAAATCAATTAAAAAACGGGTTCACATCGATGATTTTTCCGGATCTTGCATTAAGAATGAGGATTCCATCCCGTGAGGTTTCAAAGAGACGATGATAATGAACTCCCGATGCATATATTTCTTTTTGCGGAAGTGTTTGATCCATCCGTTCCGGGATTCTTCCCGGAATGCTTTTTAGCGATTTCATTATCTTTCAGGTTTATTGCATTTCAAAAAGTTGCACGAAAGGACTTCTCCGGTCTGATTCAATCACCCTTTTGTAACAGATGGCTTTTTGTTCAGGCGTTTTTAAAAACCTCAAACGACCACACGTTGCATAAAGCGACATTTTAAGTTTGAGGATGGCATCATTCACAGCATTTTTCGTAAGAACCGGTATGACCGGGTAATCGATATTGGCTGCAAGTCCTGAAACCTCAACTAAAATCATACATCGCTTATCATTTACTCCGGCAATTTTCCCACTGTCGTCCGAAAGATGGACTTCCACTCAGGCGTCTTGATTGTTAAACCTGTGCAGTACCCCTGATATTCTGACAGTTATCGGTGCAATGAGTTCATCGCGCCAATTGACGTTTTTGGTTTATAAAATTTGATTTCATCGCAACTGATTTTTAATAGCGATCGGTCAGCCAACCTGCCTGCCTGTTTGCTCTGAGCACCAGGCCGGCAGGTTGCCAGGCCTAAGCCATTCAAGTACTTTTTTTATCCGCCTTTTTTTAATTAATAATGAAATATTGCTGCAAGACCAGTCTCAGAGGGCATTTTGCCGGTTGGAAAACCCATTACCTGACCACCCATCTTTGTAACCAACCTCTCATGTCGTCAAGCAGGTCATCTACTTTCGGATTTAGTAAATCTTTCTTCGGGGTTGCCAGTCACAAGGTTCGCTATTCTGGCCGCAATCAGTCCGGTCTGCTTCCAATGATCAGCGTATCAACCCAACTCTTCAGTTGCTGCTATCGCAACTTCCTTCATGTCATCACCGCCTTTGCCATTTGCCTTTGCCTGCAGAAACCCGCCGACGAGTTTGCCGAGCTGTGAAAGATATTCCGGTCTCCACGAATTCCCAGGCCAGATCCCAGTTTTTCTATAGAAATCCCGGCAGGACTTATGCCAATGCCCTCAGGCAATAACAATGGGTTTTTGTTTACCTTCTGAAACAGGCTGTGGTGCTCGGGCAAAGCAACCAGCAGAAGCGGCCAGACGGTTGGCCTGGAATAGTTTTTTCGCAGATGACGCTGGCTGCGAAACGAAAATACTGCCTGCATCCTTGTCAATATCATCCTTTTTTTCATTGTTGCCCGAGCGCGTATCCCGGCCTTCGCCTACGGAACCGCCGGACGAGGAGGTGGCCGTTTGCTTTTCTGCATTTCACCTTGCGCACCTTCAATGTCTTTAGGGGTTTGAAGAACCGGTTCAACTTCAACCAATGAGTGACGGTCGCCTTTCAAAAGGCCTGATATCATGAAGGCTTAAGCCCAACACATGATAATGGCCTACGGATTGCAGATAATGCCGTAGCGGTTTTGTATGAAAACTATCGGCTACCAAGTGGCCATTTCCTCAAATAGACCCATGCATTATAATTGTTTCGAAAACCCCGTCCGCGCTAAGAACAGCAAGTCCATCGGCTGAACGATTCCAAAATTCAGAATCGTCACCAAACGCTTCGAATGGCTCCAGAAAAGCCTCGCTTCCGCCGGAGTGTGTTTTTGCAAAGAGAATTCCCAATTGCTTCTACCAGATTTTTGTACTCGATAGATCCTGCAGATTTTCAGGATGGCTTCTGTGAGTGGGCATATACAGTGAAAGGCAAACCTTGTGTTTTTCAGCCTGTAATTCAATGATCAATTTTTTGGTTAATGTGTCTCAGGGTTTATCTTTCTTTTTGGTTTGGGATCTTATTTAAACCGAAGAAATCTATTTCTTCAGTAGTTTATTGAACTGTTCAGGAATCACGAAATTGCTTATGTTATAGCAAACGGGAGTGCCTGACACGAAACTTCTTATCTTCCCGTGGATAACCTGTTTTGGCTATTACCTCGCGTTCATCCCATCGGCAACGCACAAACTCTGCGGCAATTCCTCCGGAGAAAGGGATAAAATCAATGCATCCGATAGCAATTGCAGACTCCAGGCATTGAAGCCGGGCGGCTGTTTCAGGCCTCTGGGCACGGTAATGCCACCCGCTTTTTTTATGCGCCGCACAATGCGTCCGCTCCGTCTCCATCGTATCCCGATACAATAACTGCAATGAGTTTGCCATCCCAGTTTTTAGTCATCGAACGCATAAATACAGTGATCACATCGGGCCAACCCGGGTTTTGAGATCGGTTTCAGACGAAATTTCCCCTTTGAGTACATGCAAACCCGCTTTTCAGGAATTAGGAAAACCTATTGGGCTTGATGTCAAGCTTCTCTGTGATCAGTGTGACAGGCATGTCAGTGTTGCGGCAGAATCTCGTGCAGAAAAGTCGCTACTTTCAGGTGATTTCAATAACGATTGCGACACTCCATATCGGAAGGATGATTCTTAACAAACGGATGTATGCGTCGAGGCCACCGGCGAATCCACCTACGCAAACAACAGGAAAATCTCTTCAGGCTTATTGGGTTTCGCGGTAGAACGAAGTAATTCTAATTCAAACCCAAAGCATGCGCGTAATTAGCTATGTATTATATTACTTCATAAAAGAGTTATATCATTCAACATTTGGAGCGGTGATCATGAATCTATACTCTGTTATCAGGGGATGCAGAAACAGAAAAGAGAATAAATTCATCTCTTTTCTGCCCCTGTTCTGTAAGATAATTAGTTCGACGATTCTGATTTCAATGACAATCCAACACACTCAGTCTTACTCCTGATTGCGAAATATTAACAAATACATGAATGGAATTGCCACGAATGAGAAGAAATAATTCTGTAAGATGACACTATAAATCCGGGCAAATACCAGATGAAAAAGGAAATCTGATTACTCTGAAGAAACATCTTCCTCGATACCATTTCTGGCATCAGGATTTTTTTCATTCCATAATCCTGCAGCCATGATGAGCAGTATAAATAGCCCCCTCCGATAGGGCAGTACTCCATTAACCGGTGGCCGGCTATCGGCATGACTCTTGAGTGTGCAATTGGCTGCGCCAGCACCGCTGGTTGAGAGGAACAGCAAAGCAGCACAGGAATTGCAAACAAAAATTTAAGAATTCTTTTCATACTCATCCTTTAATGTTAGTAAATATAATTGATTAACCTAACAAAGTTGATGTTTATATATTAGTTAACATTACATAACCTCTGAAGTTAGTTATACATTTTACACATTTTTTAAACAATATGAATGTTTGATTAACTGTAAAAGGATAATGCGATGAGAACTTCAGATCATTCCATTTCACAAAACAACAATTTATAAATCAAGTGATTAAAGGAGAAGGCGATAGCATCCGGCGCCTGAGTCAGATAACGGTATTCAATGGTACCGTTAAAACTAAACAATCCGATTTTAAATCTGAGGTAAGAATGTTCCACAATCCCGGCATGGTTGCAGGAATAATGGCTGGTAAGATCTCGAAATACCCGGAATTGAGCATCCGATCGGGAACCGACATTACACTGATAACTTTACTCAACGGGGTACCCTGCCTTAGAATGCTTAGATAGTTGCTTAAGAACAATCGTCTTTGCCTTCCGCATGAATAACAACATCCTGACTATCACCATAATAGTTGATAAAACCAAGAATCCCCAATGCCTACTCCTGCTTAAATGCATAAAAGCGAAAGCCTGTATTCTTTTATCGAGTCTGATAACAACTTATCGCAGTTCTCATGATAATTCCAATTGAAATTGACATATATTTATGCACGCCTTGATAGCAACCATTTATCCGATCCCGAAATAATGGAATCCGGACCCGAAATTTATTTTAATATTCCTGCAGAACCATAGGGTAAATCCTGCACTTCCTGTATTATAAGATTGAAACTGTAAAACCTGCAAATGTCTAAATATCAAGTCTTAAGTTAAAATAAAAACTGTTGGTTAGAAAGTGAGCATCCGATTGAGCGTTGAAACCTTCATTTCCTTCAATGCGGAATTTTACACCTGACATAGCACTACCCAAATTTCCTAATCCTCGCAGTACTCAATGATTTCACATGATCATAGCCGGTTTCTACGAGCGTTTGTTGTATATAAATCATGCTTTTTTGCCCAGGCCTGATAACCGGCTTCATGTTCCAAAACTGTTCTATAGGTGCTTATCGCTTCGGCCTCTTTATACTCGCATGAGTCGAGGAAATACTTACGGTCTTTACCGGTAATCACATCATTTACGTCCATCCAGGCTCTGAAAAACCGGTCCGATATGGTTAGGATTTCCTTCGGGATTCGACCAACCGGTTGATTGTGCAGCCAATTCCGTCTGCATTTCTTTCTTATACCACCCAATTGAGTAAACAGGGCAATCAGGATCGTTCGTAACTCTTGCGGATGTTCCTTCATATCCATCGATTCTATCGTTTGTAATTCAACAAGTTTGTTCAGCACTGTAATCAATCGTTTGTTTCTTTTCATTTGATTAAATTTAAAATTATTTAACAATGAATATATTTTTAAACAATACCTGACAGTCAATAGATTGACAGGACGTTATTAAATTAAATAGCATTTCACCTCATTAAACATGCAGGATAAAATGCTTTTTGAAATTGTTCTGAAAAGGCTTGACTGAAATCCTGATATCCCGTTTTCGAGCAGATTCTAGCCGCATTGCCCGAGAATAAGCCAGATAATCCAAATACCACTATAGTACCCAGACAACCACCACCTAATTTATAGGCTCCGTAACCCGACAACAACCCCTGAATAAGTTGTTCATTTGAATTTTTGTTTGTTGATTGAAACTTAAGACATTCATCCTGCAGACAAGGCTTTGCCATCTTACCGCTTTTAACCGGGGAGCATTGTTCCCGGGATGCTTCCGCAGCCGGGTGTTCCAGTTTGTAGTTATTCAAAATTGAATTAAGCGATTCATATTAAGCCAGCAGATGGCTTAAGGCTTCTCATCTCAGGACTTGTGATCGTTTGGAATGGTTCGGCATTTCATCCAGAAGTCAGACACCGGGACATTGATCATTGATGGCCAGTGTAATGCCAAGAATCTTTGAATTCAAATCCTTCAATGCTTCTTCATAATCGATTATCTTTTTCTTGTCCTGTTCCTGAATATCGGTTTGACTTTCATTTTGAAGATCATCGGGGTTATAACCGGAAGCACCCAATCCGTTTGCGTGATCTTGCTTCAGTTCATCGCTTATTCCACCATCGGGATATCCCGATGCTCCCAGCCCGTTGGCTTGATCATTCATCGTGGTCACATATTTTGCTTGATTCAACTGAGCCTGCTTCATAAATTCAAAAGCGAACTTAGTCCTTGGCTTCAAATGCTCTTTGACATATTTCAGTATGCTAAGATAGGATTCAGTACCAGTATGTTTATTATATAATATTTATCAATTATTCCATAATTCACACATTTATAGCAATGTATAATTGAGTCCGCTTCGAAAAGCAGAAAATTCAATGTTTTCAGATGTTTGATCCCTGACCCAAAGGAGAACATCTGGAAAATCATTGAAATAGGAAACTTCTATGGGGAATAGGGGGTCAAAAGGACTTTTTCGGAGCGGACTCATAACTGGAATTTCCGCAGGACGATGGTTTTAGGTAGATAGTTTAAATAATGCCACGCTGAGGTTGGTGAGCATTGGTTGAGCATATGCCGAACCATTGCCGAACCATTGCCGAACCACATTGAAGCGCAACGAAACCGTCCTTTATTTACTTTTCGCCCTCGAAGACAGGTATAAAATCTTCGAAATCCTGTTAATTCAATATACGACATCCATATCCGATCAGTTAACTGACCCTCGATAGAATTTGTATTTTTAATTTTTCAGCTAGCAAAGTGGAATTTCTTTCAGATAATCCGGGTCAGGATATATATCGAAGAGGCAGGAAACTTGTCAATTCATGTCGATAACTCGGTTTAATTCAGATCGGGCGGAAGTGAAGGACATCCATAGCTTCTAGCCGAGTCTGCCGGTCTTCCTGATAAAATCTTGTGGCATACCCGGCCCCTGCATAATAATCTGGCGACTGATAGCATTGTCATTAAATCCTTCTCTACACTCCTGGATAATAAGAGACAACCCGACAGTTGCACCCATAACATGATTTTTCTGACAAAGAAGCCTGCATGCTTTTCAGTGTGCCCGAAACTTGAGAAACGTTGCGCGAATTCTTCGCCAGTGTTCCGGCCATGCGCTACCAATGTATTGAACAAAAGTCTTTGATTTCGAATATCAATCACATACATCCTTTCTGTTTGCTCGACTGGGAGAAATCAACGATGTGTTAAAATGGCGATTTCTGCTGACCGTAGCAGTCTCAGCTTTTGGCGACCCGCCAGTGAGTCTGAATACTTCATCTGACAAACCATATTGCGAAAGTTTCCAAGATTGTATAAATGTCACTTTTTCTTCAATAACGGGGTAAAGTTTTTCAGGACCTGCCCTGTTTATGACTGGGATGAGAAAGAGCATGAGATAGAATACGTATTTTTTCACTTAGCGAAATTAGAGGTTACTATTAATGTAATAACTTGTTTTACAGATAGTAATTGTTAAGGTTTCAAAATTTAAATAAAACCCGGGCATGAAATTATCGGTTAGCTTTGAAAAGTAAGTAGCATTTAGTCAATGAAAGAAATTTTCAGATAAGAACAGTAAATTCCAGGATCAGATGAAATTGATCGCAGACTGCTCAGAAATAACTCCGGATTTCAGGTCAGATAGTTATGCTTTACTTATTAAAAATAACCTGTTGTGGGGTTGAAAGGCTAAAATACTGATAATATGTCATATTGAGCGAAGTCGAAATATGGCTTCGACTTCGCTTCAGCCTGACATTCTGAAGGTTATGTTATTAACCGTACAACGAGTTAAAAATAATCTCTTTGGATTAATAGACTACTTTTGTATTGATAACGAAATTTTTACGCCTCCTTTTGCCGGAATCAACAGGGCGATTCATTTATCCGGATTCCCGACGCATAAAATCCTGCTGATTTTTAGTAAACAATTAAACCCAGGAAATCAAATCGTTTAAAAATGCTGTATAAACCTCAACCATTGCCTTTGTCGCGCTGGTCACCAACTGCCTGCATTCACCACACGAAGCTACAAAATCCGGGCCGGATAAGCCTGTAAATAAACCTGCTGAAGTTGTCAGAGAAGATGATTGAATATGCAAAGTATACCTTGGAACTACGTATCATTATGTTGGCATCAACCCGGGAACAAGGGTTCGATTGTTCAGGGTATGTTTATTTTGTTTTTTAAGAATTTCAACATTGACCTTCCGCGCGGGTCAGCAGAATATAAGCTTTTAGGCACTGCCCAGAAACCCGAAGAATTTAAAGTGGGCGATGTGCTGGTTTTTTATGGTCATCGCGACAGCGGACAAATTGGGTATGTCGGAATTATCTGTGAAGCAAATGGTATGAAAGCAAAATTCATTCACTCATCATCGGGCAAAGCTTACGGAGTAACCATCAGCGAACTGAACTCCGAACATTACAACCGCCGGTTTTATAAGTGTATTGATGTTATTTCCGGGGCAGGTGAAAATTAGCTGATTAGCCGATGAGCTGATTAGCTTTTTAAGACCTTGGAATTCAAATTCCTTTACGTGAGAGATAGAATTAGCTGATTAGCCGATTAGCTGATTAGCTGATTAAGATATCGGGATTCGGAATGATTGACGGGAAAGAATGAATTAGCAGATTCGCTGATTAGCTGATTAGCTGATTAAGATATTGGGATTCGGAATGATTGACGGGAAAGAATGAATTAGCGACTCGCTGATTACCGATTAGCTGATTGGTTATTGGGATGCAGGATTGAGCCGGAGAGATAAAATTAGCTGATTGATTAGCTGATTAAGATATTGGATTCGGAATGATTGACGGGAAAGAATGAATTAGCAGATTCGCTGATGCGCTGATTAGCTAATTAAGATATCGGGATTCGGAATGAACGGGAAGAGAGGCAGATTAGCTGATTCGCTGATTAAAGTGATTGATTGGGATTGAGGGAAGTAGACTAACGAAGGAAAGATGGGATTAGCTGTTTAGGAAATTTGCGAATCGGCGAATTTGCGAGGTGATCGGGGTGGGGAATACTGACGGAAAGAATGAATTTGCTAATTAGCTAATTTGCTAATTTGGTCCAGATCGGCTAACGGGAGATGGAAAGCCCTGAGGCGGTGTAATCTGCTAATCAAAAAATGCTAATCAAAACCTACCTTATAAAACAACAAAGCAGCCATTCTTTCGTCACGTTCATAAACATCTTTATAAAAGTTAATTTCACCCTGATCGTCCACCCAGGCAGTAAAATAACCGATGTACACAGGTATTTTGCTTTTTAGTCCCACAGTGCTTCTTCACCGGCATTCATTGCGGCGTCAATCTTTCCGGGGGTCCAGTTCTTATCATCTTTAAGAATTGTTATAGCCAGTTCCCTGGCCTTCTGCACACGGATGCACCCATGGCTCAAAGCACGGTCTTCTTGGAAAAGAGTCTTTTTTAGCGGGCGTATCATGAAAATAGATGTCATTTGAATTTGGGAACATAAACTTTACCAATCCCAATGAATTGTTTTTTCCCGGCTTTTGCCGGACATTGCCATTGTTCCATTCCATGTTATGGGATTCCAGGTAGTTTTTGTCCTTTTCAATGCCAGGTTTCACCTCTTTTTCAACAATGGTCTTAGGCAAATTCCAGTACGGACTGAATACGATATAGCTCATTTTTCCGCCGAAGATCACTGTCCTCGTCATGCTTTCACCAACAACGACGGGGATTCGAATTCGATTTTGCCATCGCGGTACAAATTCATGCTGTATGGAAGGAATATTCACGAAAATGAATTCTTTTGCATTAAAAATCTCAGGTGAAATCCAACGGCAACGCTCCATATTGACCACAATCATTTTAATGCGTTCGGTTATTGGTAAATTCATCGACCGGATGTGTTCCGGCAATATCAGTGAATCGGGTTTGAAACCGTTGTAGTTGATATTTTCGATGGCAGCAACCAGCTCTGCATCGTACTTTTTACTTCTGTTGTTTTGCTGAATATGTCCCGAGATAAACAAACGTTCCCTGATTTGCTGAATCACTTCCGATGTATCTCCGGGTTTCAGAGCCTTTGCCAAGGAATCAAATGCTATAAGCTTCCAACCACCGTTTTGCTCAATGGCTCGATATTGTTTTAAAACATCGCGCAATCTGTAGTATTGACTTAATAAAATCAGGCTGTCTTCGTTCTGCAGTTTCTGATCAGAAATAATTGAGTCGAGCAAACCGGCATAAGATACCTTTTTGCGGGGCAATAACCATCCGATGTTAGCAGAAGTCTTATTGTCAATGCCTTTATACACTTTGTCCACATAGAACAGATATAAACAGGTCAACATCAATTCAGCATCGGTATTCCTGCGCAAGTTTCTTGGCTTCATCCTTAAATAGCAGGTCAATATTTTTCTGGTATGGAAAAACAACAGAAATTCCCTCATCTTCAATATCTTTAACCTTGCCATAAAGGGAATTACCATATTCTACAATCCCTTTTTCGTCGATCCAGATATGGTTGAAGTTATTATTCATGTATATCATCCGCAACCTTTTCGTATTTCCTTATTACCGGATACGATTCGAAGAAAGGAGCAACAAGTAAACTGTCGAATGGTATGTTGCTGCCTGCATCACCCGGGAGTTTCTTCTTGCCGGCATGACTCACCGGCAAATGCAATCATTATCACCACCATTGTAATAAGGAAAGGGTATTTTTCATTGATTGTTCTTAGCAGCGTATGGAAAATGGACAGTATAAATGCTGTTTGCCGGAGGTTTTCCGGTGATGATTCGCCGTATTCTGAGCCTGCGAAATAAGATAACTTTACCCGGATTTACTTACAAAAGTTTGGAAAAGCTTACATCATTCACACATCGCAGAAACTCCCTAACGAAAGCTAAACAAGTTTCAGGCATTAAATAATGAGCTTGCTAAATGGAGCTTATACCCTTGCCTCTTTACTTGTGCCCGAATGAATATTTTAAAAATCTCGTTGAACACCAACGGGACCAACCCGAATGAAACAACAATTATCCAGGCATTCAAATCAGGCATCTGCAGATGAAATGCACTTCAGTTACTGGAATAACCAGAATGATCATTTTGAAGAAGAATGCCCAGCACAATGGCACCAGTGAGGTATTTATTTGAGAAAACGCCAATCTGCAAAAATCGATTTGGAGTTGTGTCTGATTGCCAGCGAAAAGAATAACTGGCAGAAGACCAATACCAGAAAGGCCATTGTCCTGGCATAATCGAGCGTATTTGCCGGCACAGAATCATCAAAAGGGCTGAATCCATGCTCATAGTAACCATAGCAGAAAGCCAGAATAGTCGGTATCCCGATGAGCAATCCTCCCATGATAATATGCAGTACGAAACCCCCGGCAAAGAAGCCTTTTTGAATTTCTCGGTTTTTCCTTCATTACATCCGGGCTTCCCGGGTCCATGCCCAGGGGCAATTAAGCCGGAAATGTATCTGTCAACAGGTTAATCCATAAGAGTTGAGTGGCAATTAAGGGAGACTCCATCCGATTAAAATTGCAACAAAATGGTGATAACTTCCCCGAGGTTACAGGTACGAGAAAATCACCGTCTTTCTGATGTTGTTGTATATATTCTGCCTTGCGCGATGGCTGTTGCAATTGTTGCAAAGTTGTCGTCAGCCAGTATCATATCCGAAGCCCCTTTGGCAACGTCGGTTCCGGTAATCCCATTGCCACACCGATATCGGCAGCATGCAACGATGGAGCATCGTTCACTCCGTCACCGGTCATAGATACGACATTTCCCAAAGATTTCAGGGGACGTACAATCTTCACTTTATGTTCAGGTGAAACACGGGCAAAAACACGGTACCGGCGAAACAATGCCGGCAAACTCCTGATCGGTTAGGCCATCGATTTCATGCCCGGTAATAACCTGATCAATGCTTTCAGCAATTTGAAGCTCAAAGGCAATGGCGAATGCGGTGTTTTTATGGTCGCCGGTGATCATCAGGGTTGTGATGCCCGCAATTTTTGCTTTTTGAATGGATTCTCTGACTTCGGCCCTTGGCGGATCAATCATCCCCACCAGCCCTGCCAGAATCAGACCCTGCTCCATTTCCGAAGCCGGAATTTTAGCATCTGCGGGTTTGTAGCCACTCCCAGCGTTCGAAGCGCGCTGTTTGCCATGCTGTTTGCAGCGGCCCTGTATAGTTCTTTATGCTCTTCTGTTATAGGAAATACCCGTCCTTTTTCCAGAACATGCGTCTGAAATTCGAGATGGGAATACCGGCGATGGATCCTTTTGTGTAAACAGTAACATGGCCTTTTCCGCCGACCAGCGTCGACACTAGCTTTCGGTCAGAATCAAAAGAAAAACTCATTGATACGCTTGCTCCTTCATTCAGGACTTTCTGTCAACCCTCAGATCATCACCCAAAAGCAACAAGGCTATTTCAGTCGGATCACCGGTGGCATGCCCTTTTCAAAAGTGGCGTCGGAACCAAGAATCAAAGCTTTGCCAGCAATCTGGCATCTGCTGTGGCCGTGTTCTTTTGATTACGCTCAACTCAGCATTTCGCCTCCAGGTTGTAAAAGGTTGTTACCGCTATTTTGTTCTGGGTTAAGGTGCCCGTTTTATCAGAACAAATCATATTGACCGACCCCAGCGTTTCAACGGCAGGCAATTTCTGCATAATGGCGTTTTTCTTCGACAACCCGGTTACACCAATCGATAAAAACCACCGCAACAATGGCTGCCAGTCCTTCAGGTATGGCGGCTACAGCCAGTGAAACAGACATCAGGAACATTTCTGCCAGATCACGCCCTTAACATGGCTATTAAAATAACCACACACGTTCCTATGGCAAACCTTCCAAGTATTTTCCCCAGTTGATCCAGCCTGATTTCCGAAGGCGTTTCTGACTTTTTGCGCCGACGATAAGGTTGGCTATTTTACCCATTCTCGGTGTTCATGCCGGTTTTATTACCAGGCTATTGCCACGTCCCCTGGTAACCAGGGTTGACATAAATGCAGTGTTTGCGCGGTCTCCAAGTGGCGTTTTGGGATCGTCGTGAATGAGGGAGGCATCTTATCCGATGGGATCGACTCACCAGTAAGGGCAGACTATCAATCTGAAGATTTGTTGATTCAATCAGGCGGAGATCAGCAGCTATAAAACGACCTGCATCTAGGATAATAACATCACCCGGAACTACGTGACCTGAATCAATTTCCTCTACAATGCCATTTCTTCGAACCAGGGCTTTGGGAAATGACATTTTCCGCAGGGCTTCAGTTGCTCTGTCTGCTTATCTGCTGAGCTACGCCAAGCGCTGCATTGGTAATAATCACCAGAATAATAATGGTGGCATCTATGTATTCGGCCCAAAAACAAGGGATAAGCACTGCTGCAAAAGGAGATAAATAAGCCAGTCGTGCAGCTGAGAAATAAACATCTTCAGAATGCTCTTTCTTCTTTGCATGCAACTTATTGATACCGCATTTTTTTAATCTTACTGCGGCTTCCTCCTCGGTAAGTCCAAGTGATAAATCAACTTTAAACTCTTCAAGACTCTTCAACAGATTTTGAAAACCACATTTTCTGTATTTTACGATTGTACATTAAATCGTCAGGAAACCCCGAACCCGATATCTCAAGGTAAAAACTAGAGGAAAATCCTCCGTTTCTCCCGGCAATCAGCTGGTAATTACGTATAACGACTAGCATATAATCAACTGATGTACAGTTGATTGAATTCATTGTTTTGATATGTCAATTTAACTGAATTACGACCTGGGATACCGAAAGATGTAATTTAGCTACCGGCATAATATCATGGCTTCCGGCATAAACTGGTTCAGCTTTTTAGCCTGTTTGCATCTGAAGGGTGTGTACTCAGAAACTCGGGAGGGCTTGCTCCACCTGCTGATGACATTCCTTTGCCAGAAAGCAATTGCTTCCTTGGGGATTGTACCCAGCCATGGCTGCGAATATCAGTCCGTATTTGTCAGCTTCTGTTTCCTGTTGACGCGACCAGGGCAACATGGCGCCAAGCTGGCTTCCGACACCGTACGACATCAGGAACAAATCCTGTGTTTTTGTGGCTGCTGGGCAAGTCCTACCTGCAAAGCCACAATCCTCCCATTTGCTGTACCATTGCCTGACTCATTCTTCATTGCCATGTTTGGCTATGGCATGGGCAATCTCATGTCCCATCACGATGGCAAGGCCTGCTTCATTCTGGGTTATGGGAAGGATCCCGCTGTATACAACGACTTTTCCACCAGGCATACACCATGCATTGGCTTCTTTGTTGCTGACGGTGTTAAATTCCCAGGTATACCCTTCGAGTATGGATGTTTGCCCTTTGGCATCGTAATATTTTTTTATCGCGCCCGGAAATCTTTGCCCAACCCTGGCAACCATTGCCGCATCCTGATTACTGCCCGGACTTAAACAGTGTTCTCTGTTAAAAATTTACCGTATTCAGTCCGGGCCATCATTTGTAACTCTGATTCCGGAACGAGGTTTAATTGTTTGCGGCCTGTTACCAGATTCAGTGCGCATCCGGCAAGGAAACCCGTGATTAGTAATAAACCCAGTACTTTTTTCATACGATCAGATTATAAATTATCAGCATGTCTTTTAGCCTGTTTTCCAGCGTTCTGTTCCAACTGAAAGCCTTATAAGTACATTCACTAAAAATCATAGGGCAAAGTTAGACTCAGCTTTTCCGATAACTATTATATAACTTTTGAAAGGGTTTACATCATTCACACATTTACGAATGACGAATTTAGAATGACGAATGATTTATGCACAGGGCTCAGTGCACAGAGCGCAGGGCACAGGGCATGGAGCATGGAGCGGTAGAATTAACCAGCCGCGGCGGCGGGTTTGACTCGTTGTTCCTCCCCCCGCTTCTTCTGTCCCCGCCCCCAGGGCCCCGGGCCCCGGCCCCGGCCGGAGCAAGGAAGACGTTCCCAAGAAAAGAAGAAATCCAGAAATTAGAATTTTAGAAAGAATTTACGATTTACGAAAAATCGCTGAACCAGACCAGGTCTCCCATCAAACTGGCAAGTCCGACATCCTCCCCCAAGAGGAGAAGGTGCCCGCAGGGCGGCTGAGGTGGAGAGGGGCACGGGGGTGAGGTAATACGAATTACGGTTTACGTTTCGTGGGCGGGGCTCAGGCGCGGGGCGCAGGCCTGGAGCATGGAGCATGGAGCATGGTAGACTTTCTAACCAGCCTGCCGGGCTGGCAGGTTTCTAATTACTAATGTTGTTCCTCATCCCTATTTTCCGTCCCCGCCCCTTCATAGGACACTGGCTGCAGGGTACAGGGCATGGAGCATGGAGCTTTTCGTTCCAAGAAAATGACGAATGACGAATTTAGAATTTTAGAATGTGAATTTACGATTGCATGAAAATCGTTTGAACCAGAATTAGTCTCCTCATCAAACTTTTGAAAAGTCTGATATCCTTCTCCTAACGAGGAGAAGGTGCCCGAAGGGCGGATGAGGTGGAGAGGGGCACGGGGGTGAGGTAATACGAATTACGGTTTACGATTTACGAATGCGCAGGGCTCAGGGCTCAGGGCACAGGGCATGGAGCATGTGGAGAAAGAGAGGGGAAGAAGGAAAGAAGAAAAAAAGAGAAAAGAAAGCCAAGGAGAGGGGCAGGGGGAGGAGAGGGGGGGGGGGCCGGGCAGGGCGGGAGCTTTTCGTTCCTGGGAAAATGACGAATGACGAATTTAAAATAACGAATTGACAAAACCAGTTACCAGAACCCAGTAACCAGCAACCAGCAACCAGTAACCAGTAACCAGTAACCAACCAGTAACCAGTAACGAATGAACGAATAAAACACGAATTATCAGTCTATGTGTGAATTATAGAACTTTTTAGGAAAATTATATAAGGGTTTTGAACGATAGCAGAGTCAACTTTGTATCCTCAAAGTATTAACTTAAAAATTGAAAAACCATGGGAAATTTGCTGTATATAATTGCTGTAATCCTGATCATAGGATGGGCAGTAGGATTTGTTGGATTCCATGCCGGAGGGATCATTCACATATTACTCGTAATTGCAGTAATTGCAGTGATCATTCGTCTTATTCAGGGCAAAAGCGTTGTCTGACAATCGTTCATAAACGATAGCGTAAAACCTTTGAAACAGATGAACCCTAAAAAGGAACATCATTCCGGATAAGAGTTTTAGTTTTCTGTTACCATTTTCACGGGATTCGGTGTGTAATATGAAATGATCGGGCTGACAAAGGTGATGAAAAAATCACCTGGGTAGAATAATGGATGCGCTGCTATCCATATGAATCAGCAGCAGAGCAATTGGTAGTTTTGGGATCACCCATTGTGCTGATATTTGTACTTGCCAGTCAGGATATTAACATGAAAGAAGTTTAACCTCCCAATACTGATTGTAATGTAATGATCCGGTTTAGTTGGAAGGATGATTTCTCAGATAAAGAAGCAGCTCGTTGGCAAAGTATTTTAATCATGAATTCAACGAAGTTATTCATTTCATCTGACAATTTCATCCTTCTTTTTCTTTTTCCAATAATCATTCACTATTGTCCGGTTAAAAATAAAAAAGACTTGCCACAAAGACACGAAAACACTAAGTAACACTAAATGAGCAAAATAAATTTGTGCAACTTTGAGCCTTGGTGCCCTTGGTGGCGAAAAAAAGAAAGTAAGCTGCGTGTTATTGAAATCTTCGGAAACCCACAGCAGTAAAGCATTCTGTTCATATTTTAAATATTTTTCCGGACAACAATGATAATCATTAAGTTAAGAGCATGAAATGGAAAATATTGTCAAAAATTCTGATGGGGATTATTGCATTGGCAATACTCGCTGTCCTGATATTGGCAGTATTTGTTGAACCATGGATCGAACGAAAAATCGTGTCCACATTAAATGAAAACAACAAAGGCTACCTGATAAAGGCAGAAGCAGTTGATTTCTCAATTATTAAGGCCGGATTGGTATTAAAAAATATTACTCTTACTTGCAGCCGGTGCCGGGCGTCGACAGGCATCTGAATGGGAAAATCTCTTCTGTCAGGATAAACGGGATCGGTCTGATGCGGATTCTGTTTAAAAACGGGATCTATCTTCGTGAAGTCATCGTTTCCAACTGCAGCATTGATGGCCGGATTCAATTTCCAAAAAAAACAACACCTCCGATAATTTCAGGTGAGAATATCCGGATAGGAAGTATTCTTTTCGGACACATTGGACCTGGAACCTGAGTTACGATTCAACGGCCCGTACCTTTTCATTAAAAAATGGCATATTCAGGCTGGATGATCTGCGGATTCAGAAAAAGGACACCCTCTCCCCTTCCATGGTAAGTGAGCTTGACATCTCAGGCGTTGAGCATTTTTCAATGGTATCGGCCGACAGCATGTATTCGTTTAAGGCAACTGGTATCCGCTACTCTTCAGATTTAAAAACGTTCGGGGTTGACAGTCTGATCATTCAGCCGAATTACCCGGATTATGAGTTTGCATCCCGCCATGAATTTCAAACAGACCGCATCGACGCCGTTATCAGCAATATTTCCTTTAATTCCTTTTCTCCGGCCGTTTACCTGCAATCAGGCGATTTAATCATTGGCAGTATTGAAATCGGTGATGCGGAGCTGGATGTATTCCGCGATAAGCGAAAGAAATTCAACCATACGTTAAAGCCGGTTTTTCAGCAAATGATGTACAAATATCCCGGTAAACTCCACATTGATTCGATCGGTATTTCAGGTGGCAACATAACCTATTCAGAGCATTCACCGGGAGCCGGAGCACAGGGAAAGATTACTTTCAATGAACTGAATGCCAAACTTTTTCAGATAACCAACGACACCCTGTACAAAAAACAAAAGGGCTATTTTCAGCTTTACGCACAGGCTCTGCTCATGGCGAAAAGCAATCTGTCGGTGGTATTGAAGGCGAGGCTTTTTGAGCGCTACGACCAGTTTACGTTGAAGGGAAGTCTTTCGGAGTTGGACGCTGAAGCCCTGAATCCGATGCTTGAGCATACGGCCTTTATCTATGCCACTTCGGGTAAAATCGATGCCCTGGATTTTAATATTACGGCCGACAATAACCGGGCAACCGGTGATATGGCCTTACTTATCACGGGCTGGATATCGCCGTTAAGAATAAACAAACGAATGATACCACCACCTTAAAAGAGCGGATTATTTCCATTATTGCCAACAATATGATCCTGAATTCAAACCCGCTCCCGGGCAAGGAGGTGAGGCAGGGAGTCATCGATTATGAAAGGGATCCTGAAAGATTTCTGTTTGGTTACACTTTTAAATCTATACTTTCAGGAATGAAATCCACGCTGTTGAAAAACCCGGAGAAAGAGTTGAAGAAATGACGAATGACGAATGTAGAATTACGAATGTAGAATGACGAATTTAGATGGACGATTTACGGTTTACGATTTACGATTGTAGAATGACGAATGATGGAAGAGTGGAATGTTGGAATGTTGGAATGATGGAACAATGGAATGGTGGAATAATGGCCCTTCGACTAGTCAATTTCTTTTTGGATTCATTGTACAATCTTTCTTTTATCAATTCATGATAGGTTCTTTAGCATGAATCCCATTGCTATTAAAAAAGCGGCTCAGAATTACCGGAATATTCGTCAAGACCTTCAATATAGGTTATATCTATGGATTTTAATTTATCCTTGAAATATCTATTCAATTTTCTGCATAGAACAGGTCAACTCCTGTTTAAGCAGAATCCCATGCTAACCGTTGGACATAAACTACATTGTATTTCCGTAATTAACCATAACACCGGTAGTATTGGCAACATCCATCGTACATGATAATCAATCAGCCACAGGCACTATCCCATTTTAAGTTTTATCCTTGATTTCTTTTATTCTGAAAGCCGGTGCCTCGTAATTTTTTTCGAGGTAATCACCCGGAATAGTTGTCATATTCCCTTCCCGCTGCGCCCGGTAATGTGGTGACATAATTTCAATTCCTGCTTCATTAAAACAATCCTGTATATTTTGATGTAGATCAGAGTAAACCATGGCTTGCCTATTAGCCTCTTTTGTGTACGCATTTAACTGATAGGAAACATAAAAGTCATCGAGGCTGGTTTGCAGAACAAAAGGCTGAGGATTTTTAAGTATCAGGTCGGTGAGTAATGCAGCATCAATCAAAGTCTTATGAACCTCCTTCCATGGAGCATCGTAACCGATTGTAACCGTTGTATGAATAATCAGTCCGCTGTTACCTGTTGATGCATTGGTTGAATAATTTGTGGTGCTATTTAACAGAACTGTTGAATTTGGCACAGTAACATCTTCATTTTTAACGGTTCGGATACGGGTTACCAACATGTTTTTCTCCATAACATCACCGGTTATTTCACCAATTTTCACCCTGTCACCAATTTTAAACGGACGCATATAAGTGATTACCATTCCCGCTACCATGTTTGCAATAGCACTTGACGAGCCTAATGAGAAAAGTACACCAATAAAAACCGATATTCCCTGAAATGCGGGGGAACCCGAGCCCGGCAGATAAGGGAATATCAAAACCATCATAAAGGCATACAAGAGGAATTTCAGAATCCGGAAAGTCGGCTGAGCCCAGTCGGCATGGAACCCGTTTATCTGAATATCTCCCTTTTCAATCTGATCAACAAAATATTTGAATCCACGAATGGTATACCTGAAAATAAAGAAAATAACCAGGGATGGAGAACAAATTCGAAGAAAGGCAATGATGCCTTTAAGGCATCACGCGCCAGGGCTCAATACCCAGTTTAGGCAGTTGCTGTCCAGGCTCTGGTTTCGGGGAAAATACTGAAGAGCAATGGTAATGACAAGTACACAGTGAGCATTATAATAAAAATTCGTAAAGAGTCCACTTACCCGTAGTATAAACAGCTCAAGATGCTCCGGCGATAATAGCCTTATTTTGTTTAAAGTGATTCCGTTCCGGTATCTTTCACGGTTAGAGGTAATTGATTTATTGATCAGCCTGAAAAGCTTGTTGATCAGGTAGATAAGCAAGCTTAACCCCAAAATTATCAACGCGACTTTCCCAATACGGAGCATCCAGTTGGTCAGGCTGTTTGCCTGGCGTTCGTCAACAATACTCTTTCTGATGATGGTCAGATATTCTGTAGCCAACTGATTGTCGTCCTTGTTATAAAGCAACCCATCAATTTTGGTAACTGCCATAATAACAAGATCGCTTTTGTAAATTATCTCAGTTCCGTTTTCAGTTTGGTTTAAATAAATTGAATCCGGTTTAAAAAGCGGATCATCATAAACTTTAAGAATACGTTTGGTAATAATTGAAGCCCTGTCTTCAGGCGTATAGGAAGCAATTTTTGAGTAGATCAAAAACAAAGTATCATTGAAAGGGACCACTGCAGAGCCTTTTGAATTCTGCCTCAATGTTTTGAGTTTTGCTATGAGCTCAATTTTACGCAAAGAGTCTTCAGTCTCAATATTTTTCAGTTTTTTTTCAAGTTCCCTGGTTTTACGGTTGTTCCCTGATGCTTTCTCCAGATCACTCAGCAATCTGATTTTTATCAACGAATCAAGCACTTGCTGCTGGTAAAGTATGGCAGCTTCTGATTGAAATTTTGAACCGTCGGATACGGAATCAGTATTATCTGCTTTCTGCGCAAAAGCCGGATAAAAGCTCTGACTGATTGCCAGTACCATGAATGCGATAAGTATCTTCATTTTTCCCATATTATTCCATTGTATGAAAATTGATTTAAAAACTGAATCTACGCTTATTCCTTTTTCTTTATCACTTTTAAGCCTATGTAAAAGCAGTAATAACAAGTGTTACTACCCCGATACCATAACTTCAAAAGCATCAATCTTATGGAAATCGAGTGTAATCAGGTGGCGGATAAGGGCAATGAGTGCAATTTCAGTAATAATATAGATGTAGCTCGACCGATCGAATTTTATGTAATCATTGATGGATTCTATCATTTCAACAACAATTACCAATACAAGAATACCTGATAAAGAGGAAACACAATTTCAAGGAAAGTAGAAGTTTTGTCGATGGGAATAAAAGCAAACGAGACAGGGTGGTTTAATAATTGAAGTAACCAGTATGACACAGAACTCAAATAATGAATAAAACAGTATGATATAAAGAGTTACCAATATAATCTTCAATGTCCAATTTATGGCTTTTTATTGGCTGTTTCAGGTTAATATTCGTGATTGAAAACAATTTCGTATTTATTGAATTTATCCTGATAAGCCTGGGGATTAACAAAAGTAAGGCAACAGATATTATTACACACCTGTTGCCACTTAAAACTACGCAAATCAGGTGCTTAATCAGAAACTTTTATTTATTCCAAACTGGTACATTATCCCCCTGCTGTCGAATGTTGATGCCTTTGTTGGTATTTCCATCAGGAAAAGAAGGTTAAATCCGGCACCCAGCGCTTTTCCGATAATTGGTGAAACAATGAAATCGAAATTATCATTTCGAAATCGAATATCGGCCGGGGTTCGAAAACAAAGAAATACCCGGTTTTCGTAAATTTTTAAGGAAAACCCTGACTGTAACTACACTCAGGTTGGGATAGATGGAATCCTTCATCAGGTGGAAAGTATACTGTGGTTGTATGGCCAGGAAAAGCGACGGGTTGATTGTAGAATAGGTGATGCTGGGTGTTATGATAAGCATTGTGTGCCAAAACCTGGTTTACCGGTTGGCATAGCCAATTCAGCCGAAGCGGCGAGTGCGTTTTTACCTTTACATAAAAGGCATTCAGCACCGAAAACTTGATATCGCCGGCACCCGGAGGAAAACCACTACCAGGCTCCCCGGATAACTTTGAAACAATTTCATACTCCCACTGAAACTCCAACGGTTAACGCCAAAGGTTCACAGAAAGCCGGTTGGTGATTTGCCCCGGGCTTACCTGCGGATCAAGGATCAGGAAAGAGTATCCGGCTTTTGACTGAACACGGGTTGGATCAACTCCGGATCCGCTCCTTAGCTTTTCAAGATTTTTTATTTCGGTCGAATCTGCAACCTGCGCAAAAAGCTTACCTGTAAGAAAATTAGTATACAGAAGATGAACGTCGTTATTTTCATGAAGATTATTTTAAGTATTTTGCTGATTAATAGGTAGTCCATCCGCCATCGGTGGCATAGGTTGCTCCGGTAATGTTGCTTGCATCATCCGACAACAGGAACAAAATAATAGCCGCCTGTTCCCATGGGGTTGCACCCCGTCCGGAAGGTTCGTTGGCCGAAAGCAGGCTCTGGCTTTTTAATCCGGCCATGCCGGAACCCATTCCCTGTTCCATTGCCCATTTTACAAATTCATATGCCCTGAAAACCATGGGAGTATCGGTTTGCGCCATGTTCACTGAATTCACCCTGATTCCATGTGGGGCATAATCAATGGCAGCATTTCTTGTCAAGCCGGTTACCGCATGTTTGCTGGCTGAATAGGCCGAATTTCCCGGTAAGCCAATAATCCCTGCGATTGAACCAATGTTGACTATGGCCCCACCCCTTTCCTGGCTGATCATTTGCTTTAACTGGGCGCGCAAACAATAAAACATGCCATTGATATTGGCATCCATTACATTATGCCAGTATTCGTCGGTTGCATTGTGAATGGAGGCTGGTAATAAATGAAGTGTATTTCCGAAGTCCTGTGGTTTCGACGGGTCGTTGCCATCCATAACCCCGGCGGCATTTAAAACAAGGTCGAGTTTGCCATATTTGCTTACAGTTTCAAATACTGCTCTTTCAGCCTGTTCGGGTTTGCGGATATCGGCTACCAGTGCAGCAGCTTCGCCACCTATTTTGTTAATCTCATCAACAGTCTGCTTAAGCTCAGCTTCTTTGATGTCGACACACATCACTTTTGCGCCTTCCTCGCAGCCCTGATAGCAGTGCAACCTCCGATACTGCCGGATGCGGCGCCTGTAATTAACAGGACTTTTCCCTGCAAAGCGATTCGGGCAACAGGTTTCGGGGGCAACGGGTTCAATTCCTTTTTTTCTGACATAATACCAATAGATTGAGTTAAAAATTTGCGCATTTTGCTTATATAAATGCTGTACAACCAATTCTGCTTTTCAACAGCATTGAAAATTTAATTCGTTGCAGATCAAAAGTTAATGAAGCACCTTTTTTGCCGGGAGGAAACATTTTGAGCGAGATAAAATGTTGAGTAAGAATATCATTAACCTGCCCACCGAATGCAATGCCAAGTTTCATAGCCATATCGCGTGAACGGAAATCATCATGCTTTTCGAATGGATCCATTTTCAGGTTAAAGAGGTAGGCTTCAGGCCTGTTATAGTCAAAAAAGCCTTCGCGCACCTGCATGTGTGATTTCCAGTTTCCAACACGGATGGCAGTAATCTGCGATTCGTTGTAATATATCTCGAAGTTCCGGTTTGAAGGAGATTTCCCAAGCCAATGATCAAGGTTATTCACCCCATCTATGCAGACCTTTTTCTTTTTAAGACGTTCGGCTACATTTGCATCTCCGGCTGCAGCGGCGAGTGTGGGGGAATAGGTCAGTATTGTCCTGAATATCGTTCGAAACGCTGGCAGCAGGTATTTTACCCGGCCAGCAAATCAGCATGGGGACGCGTACACCTCCTTCCCAGGTTGTAGCTTTCTCGCCCCGGTAGGGTGTTGTGCCGCCATCGGGATACCAGTCGGACATCGGGCCGTTGTCAGATGTGAATACCACTATTGTGTTATCCGCTATTCCAAGGCGTACAAGTTCATTGAGCAAAGCACCGACAATGCTGTCTAGTTCCATCATTCCACTGCCATACAAATCAAATTCTGAACTGAAATTATCCAGCAATGTGCCGAGGAAGGTTTAAGATGAGTAAAAGAATGCATGCGGGTTGTTAAACCAGTTAAAAAATGGTTTTCCATCTTTCACTGATTTTTGCATAAATTTCACTGAGCGGTCAAGAAATTCCAGATCAACAGTTTCCATCCGTTTTGGATCAAGAGGACCGGTATCTTTATTTTTGTTTGCCTACTTTCCCAAATCGTGCATCAACCGTCGGATCATCTACATTGGTTGCAACACAGTCGAGCACTCCCCTTGGTTTGTAGCGGGCATTAAACCCTGAATCCTGTGGCCATGCTTTCAGGTAAGGCTCTTCTTCTGTGTTCAGATGGTACAGGTTACCAAAAAACTCGTCAAACCCATGCACAGTTGGCAGATGTTCGTTGCGGTCGCCCAGGTGGTTTTTGCCAAACTGTCCGGTGTTGTAGCCAAGTGGTTTCAATACTTCAGCCAGGGTAGGATCCTCTTTACTCAAACCAATGGGAGAACCGGCCATACCAACGGTAGTAAGTCCTGTGCGGATCGGCAACTGACCTGTAATTAGCATTGCCCTGCCAGGAGTACAGGAGGGCGCTGCATAATGGTCGGTAAAAAGCATTCCGGTTTTGGCGATCCTGTCGATATTCGGAGTGGGTGCCATCATACCATGACTGTAGGCACCTACGTTCCAGATTCCCACATCATCGGTCATGATAACCAGAATATTGGGCTTTTTTGTTTCATTCTTTTTGTTCTGCCCATAATTTGCCTGAATAAAAAGGGCAAACAGCATTAATACAGAAAGAAAGAATTTTGATGATCCAGGTCTGTTTTTCATAAGTGTGGTTTGAGAAAGCAAGCTTTCCACGTTCGTAGGTAAGTTCTTCCAGAATAAGTATGGAAATATCCATACTGAAAATAGCTTCTTTAAGCTTTTCGCGAAAGAAAACAGAGTCGTCGATGATGAGAATTTTCATTTCCAATAACAGCCAGAGAATTTTCAAGCTGTAAAATTATAGTTGAATAAACAGCTTGGGAATAGGTGAGATTCCATTTTGACCTAGAATTTTTTCTTAGGTATAGGAGGAGTGCGATAAGAATATGCGCAAATAAGAGTTGTTTGCTAAACCGTAATATAGAATATTGAGCCTGCTCCGAAAAGTCAAAAAAGAAGATTTGATACCAAGTCTCCAGGACACCAATTTACACAAATTATTGTATATCATTATATTAAATTTGGTGAGTATTGGTGTTTTAGTGTTTTGTTGTCAAAAATTAGTTTTCGGAGTGGACCCAATATTTTAAAGACTTGATTTTATCCCTTAGGCAGAGATATTATAATGTCCGGATATGAATGATTGCAGATATCAGAAAATCATTAAACGAAAAGATCAGAATAAATAATCAAAAAGGAATTTAAAGGTATTTTAGTCTCACCCAAATCAATCAATCAAATTATTTTTAAATGCGTAATTCGTCATTTCGGCATTGTTTTTCAGTGCTAATTTCTCAAGAATATTTGCGCGGTAAACACTGATCGTTTTAACACTCAGGGAAAGTTCCAGCGCTATGCCCGAAATGTTTTTGCCCGAAGCTATCAGTTTGAATACCTGAAATTCACGGTTCGACAATGTTTCGTGTGTGGGATTAGCTGATTTGCCTGTAATTTCTTCAGTTAAAATCCGGGTAATGGATGCCGTTATATATTTTTGTCCTCTTAAAACCGTCTGGATTGCGGTCAGAAGTTCTTCAGCAGATGTTTCTTTGTTAGATAAGCCGACGCGCCGATTTTAAGTGTACGGATAGCAAACTGGTTCTCAGGATACATGCTAAGGATTATCACCGGAAGTTCAGGCTGAATTGTTTTAAGTTCTCTGAGAACATCCAGACCGTCACGGCCAGGCATATTAATATCAAGGATAAGCAGGTTCCATTGCTGATTCAATACTTCTTTCAGAACTTCGGCAGCCGAACTGGCCTCACCAAATGAAACATCTGCCATCCTTTTGGAGATCGTATTTATCATGCCATCACGGATCAACGTATGATCATCTGCTATCAAAATTTTAATCCGTTGGTTCATAGGTTAGATTGTTTCAATTGATGATCCGGGCTGTTTGATCCGGAGTATAATGGTTGTTCCTTCGCCCGGCGCGCTCTCAATGCTGAACTCTGCATCAATTGACAAGGCTCTTTCTCTCATACTGAGCAGCCCGAGTGAAGCATTTTTCTTCAAAATACCTGTATCGAAACCTACACCATTATCCGATATTACAAACAATACCTTGCCTGAATCCCGGCTAAGAGCAATGTCAAGCTCACTGGCCCTGGAATGCCTTGTTATATTGGTTAAAATCTCCTGAAATATTCTGAAAACAACGATGGATTCAGTTTTGGTGAATTCAGGAAGGATGGCGGGCAGATTAAATCTACACCTGATTTTTGTCCTGAGGGTAAATTGCTCAATCATCCATTCAAGCGCAGGAATAAGACCGAAGTGATCAAGTATACTGGGGTGCAGATCGAAGGAAATTTTACGGGCCGTATCCATGCATGAGTCAACAAGACTTATAATCGGATTCAATTTTCATAAATTTTTGGTAGTTGCCGGACTTCCGCTGATTTCCCTCCAGATCCAGTTTAACAGCAGTAAGTAAATGTCCGGTTCATCGTGAATTTCCCGCGCAATGCTGATCTTCTCTTCTCTCTTACATTTTGAAGATGCGATGCCAGCGCCCGGAGCTGTACCTGCGATGCTTTTAATTCAGCAAAAGCTTTCTGCCTTATACTTATATCGCGTATAATAGCCCACATAGATAAGGGTTGCCCTTGCTTATCAATCTCCAGGTGAGTTCGTAATTCAACCGGAACTACGGTGCCATCTTTCCTGATATATTCCTTTTGGTAGACATCCGAATAACCCCTTGTAAGTATCTGTGACTCTAAAATATCCTGCTCCACAACCAGGAAACTCAACGGTGTGAGGTCGCGGAAATTCATTTTATTCAGTTCAGGCATTGTGTAGCCGGTCAGCGTCAGAAAAGCTTCATTTGCTTCAATGATGGTTCCCTTCATATCGGTGCGGATAAATGCATCAAGCATTTGCATGTACAACCCCCTGTACTTGGATTCGGATGCAATCAGTTCATTTTGCGGGGATTGCTCTCTGTAATATCCTGCATGGTAGTGAAAGCATAATTTTTTCCTTAATGCCTATTATTTTGGTCCAGATAAGAAAATCCAGAACCTGGCCATTGCTATGCTTATAAGTCCATTCAAAGCCATTGACGCATCCGTGAAGATGAAATTGGCGCAATAACTCCTGTGGTTTTCCAAATCGTGGCTAAGACCAAGCTCTATGGCTGTTTTGCCAATAATTTCGGCTTTGGTGCTGCCTACCAGTTCGCAAAGAAATGGTTCCCGTTAATATACTTCTCATTTTCAGTATCATTTATAACAAGGTAAAGGGCTCTCCTCGAAAATGGCCTGAAAAAATTCCTCAGTATATTTTAACCGGGCATATTCCTCTGTGCTGATGCTGATACTATCCCCACTAGGTTCAGGGATTCATGGTTACGGCCATTAAGAGTTATAGAACAAATATAGACTAATTCAAATCAATTGTTAAGTCAGGAAAGTTGGGAAGTCAGTATTGTTTCATAATCATTTGTTAATAAAATGAAATATTGTCCATTCGGTATATAATTGTCCCGGAATCGATTTTTTGGTGACAATGAATAAGGTTTTTACCGTCACACCTAAGAATAATTCCTATGTGTAAATTAGAACTTTACCTATTTCAGAGTGAAAAATTCAAATATACTTTTACAAGCACTTTAAAACAAAGCATGCTAACATGAAAGTAAAAGTTTATACATGGAGAATATCTAACTTTAAAATTCAGCCGACATGACTAATCGTTTACTATTTTCCTTCGCATGGCTAATCATTCTAATACTGTTCTCCCATAATAGTGTCGCGCAGGTTAACCTTTCTGTTACCGATTCGCTTACACTAAGATTCGATAATATGAAGGAATTTACCAAAAAGGGCTGCCGGCTGACAGGCGGTACTTTATCGCTGAAAATGAAAAATACCAGCGATCAGGATCAGTTGATACGGTACGTGGAAGCAAACGAACCTACGATTTTGCCATCAGGGGCTGATGGCGCTTACGCATTTGCCGACCAAACTTTGGGGGCTGGCCCTGATGTATGGGCAGTCGAAAAAACAGGACTATGTCAAAACAGTGATGGTGAAATATTTTCCGGAAGACTTTTGGCAACCAGTATTCCTTCAATCCGTTTCTGAAAAACCTCTCACCCCGTTAGATAAAAATGGAAGGTTTAGTATCATTACACAGATTGAATTGTGGAACCAGATAGAACAAGGTATTACGCAAACCATCTCAACGAAACGGTAACCCGTAAAAATTCGCTTGAAATATACCGGTCTGTTGGGTGTACGCCCCGGCATAAGCGTTTTTGTATTGCAGAATGTAGCCCTTCGAAACCACGCTCAATGTAGCCGGAGGTGAAATACAGTTACGAAAGGATTTAAAACCACCGCCAACCTGATTCCAAAACCGAGACTGCCGATATCGATTTCAAATTGATATTCTGCAATTAAACATCGGCATTTTCGTATA
>JADJEQ010000046.1 GCA_016709025.1 Bacteroidales bacterium
AAGTAAGGTAGAATTATGTCCGGTTTTACAGGCTCTTTGTTTCATAACCGGACACCTGAAAGTGGTTCCGGTACCCGGGTCTGCCTGCCTTTTCCCTAAAAGCAAAATCCCTATCTTTGCAAAAAATTTCAACCTATGAATCCGGAACTGAGCGAACAGGAAGCAATCCGCAGGGAATCACTTAAAGAACTCGAAAAACTTGGTATCAACGCATATCCGGCCGAAGCTTATGAGGTAAATATAAGCACTTCGGAAATTCACAAAAACTTTCCAACCGACAGTACGCTTTATCAGGATATCAGCATTGCCGGCCGTATTATGACCCGCCGCATCATGGGTGCAGCATCCTTTGTCGACCTGCAGGACTCCTCCGGACGGATTCAATTGTATATCAAGCGCGATGATATCTGTCCTGGTGAGGATAAAACGCTCTACAACACGGTGTTTAAAAGGTTGCTTGATATTGGTGACATCATCGGGGTAACCGGTTTTGTCTTTATAACCCAGATGGGTGAAATCTCAATCCATGTTAAGTCTCTGAAACTGCTTAGCAAATCACTGCGCGTATTGCCTGTTGTTAAGGAAAAGGATGACCAGGTATTCGATGCCTTCAGCGATCCTGAAGCACGATACCGGCAACGCTATGTTGACCTGATCGTAAATCCAGAAATCCGTGATGTGTTTGTAAAAAGAAGCCGCATCATCAATACCATGCGCGCTTTTTTCAATGAAAAAGGTTACCTCGAAGTGGAGACTCCCATTCTGCAGCCCATTCCCGGAGGAGCAGCTGCCCGGCCTTTCATTACGCATCACAATGCGTTGGATATGCCGCTTTACCTGCGTGTTGCCGATGAATTGTATCTGAAGAAGCTGATTGTTGGCGGGTTCGATGGTGTTTACGAGTTTGCCAAGGACTTCCGGAATGAAGGCATGGATCGTACCCACAACCCTGAGTTTACTGTTCTTGAGATCTATGTGGCTTACAAGGACTATTTCTGGATGATGGAGTTTACCGAAACCATGCTTGAACGTGTTGCCATGAGCCTGCATAACCAAACAACGGTGCAGGTTGGTGACAGGTCAATCGATTTTAAGAGTCCCTTCCGTCGCCTCACCATGTCAGATGCCATCATGCAGTACGCAGGGATTGATATCAATGGAAAGTCTGAAGATGATCTTCGGTTAATCTGTAAAGAACTTGGCGTAGAAACCAATCCGGCCATGGGCAAAGGCAAGCTGATCGATGCGATTTTCGGTGAAAAGTGCGAGGAGCATCTTGTTCAGCCTACTTTTATCATGGATTATCCCATCGAAATGTCGCCCTTGTGCAAGCGCCACCGCTCAAACCCGGAACTAACGGAGCGTTTTGAGTTGTTTGTAAATGGTAAGGAACTCTGCAATGCCTATTCCGAGTTGAACGATCCGATCGATCAGCTTGACCGTTTCCAGGACCAGCTGAACCTTTCGCAAAAAGGAGACGATGAGGCCATGTTCATCGATATGGACTTTGTGCGTGCACTGGAATATGGTATGCCAACCTGTTCAGGCATGGGTATCGGCATCGACCGTTTAACGATGTTCATGACAAACCAGCCATCAATTCAGGATGTGCTCTTCTTCCCGCAGATGCGTCCGGAGAAAAAAGCTCCGCCTGCCGGCGATACCGACGATGCCTTTGTTGCGATCGGAGTGCCGGAAGCATGGGTGCCCGCGTTGCGTAAATACGGGTTTAAAACAGTTGTTGAGTTAAAAGCAGCCAATCCCAACAAACTTCTGAACGACCTTGGTGGCCTGCGTAAGAAGATGAAACTGGATATTCCGGCTTTAAAACTCGAGGAGATTCAAGCCTGGGTTAACAGTGAAAAGTGAAGAGTGAAGAGTGAAAAGTGAAAGGGAGAGTGAGATAAGGAAGTATTAGTGAGAGATGAGATGAGTGAAAAAAGTGAAGAGTGAAAAGTGAAGAGTGAAGAAAAAATGAGTAGTGAGAAGAGACTTAGAGATGAAGTGAGGGAGATTGGGAGTGAAAGGGAGAGCGTAAGAGTGAAAGAGTGGTAAGTGAAAAAAGTGAGTCGGAGGTAAGAAGTAGGAAGTAAGAGGTAAGAGGTAAGGCGACTGAGTGACGGAGTGACGAAGAGACTGTGTGACTGAGAGAAAAGGAGAAGCCCTGAAAGGGCGAAACATCTTAACCGTGGGCGAAGCGAAGCCCACGGATACTCAAACCAATAAGAAAAAAAGCCCTGAAAGGGCGGAACTATCCGAAGATACAATGATACATGGAGACATGGAGAAGGGAGAATATGGTGCCTGAGAGACAGGGTGACATAGTGACTGAGAAACGAAGTGACCAGGTGACGAAGTGATATAGTAGTTCGGAGGGAGTAAAGCAAGAAACCAGTTGCCAGACCCAAAATTACGGTGAAGTCTCTTAGTCTCCGAGTCTCTTAATCTCTTAGTCCCGCTGTCTGTCGAATCGAAGACGTAAATTTCCCGGTTAGTTCCATGCCCCATGCCCCTTGCCCCTGTGCCCTGCGCCCTGTGCCCTGTGCCCTGTGCCCTGTGCCAGGAAGGGACGAGGGACGTTCTATTCAAGGGAAAATCCTGCCATAATGTAACTGACAAGGAGACAAGGAGAATGGGGGACAAGGAGAGAAAAAGTGAAAAGTGAAGAGAAAGGGAAAGTGAAGAGTAAAAGTAAAGAAAGTCGCTAAAGGCGAATCTGCTAATTGGCTAATTAACCAAGCCAGACCGAAGACGTAAATTTCCCGGTTTGTTCCATGCCCCATGCCCCATGCCCCATGCCCTGCCCTGTGCCCTGTGCCCTGCCCTGCCCTGCGCCCTGTGCCATTACCTCAGAAAGGCCACTGCCTTCCCAAATACCGTGTCGAAACTCTGATCAACCATCTGACTGTCTCCAATCAATGGAAAAGGATTTTCATGAGAATAGGCATAAGGAAAATCGAGTATTTCCCTTTGAGAACTTCCCAGCAATTCTGCAATTCCTGATGGCGGGATCACCAGGTCTTTTTTAAGTCCTATGGTGTGGATTCTGTCAGCCATTCTCATGAAGCGGTCTTTCCGCCATAAGGGGAAATTACTGCTGCTGATCATTGCTCTGAAGGCCTGGCCGGATTGCTGGTTAGTAATCATATCTGCAAGAGGCCCTTTGCTTTTCATCTCGCGGTCGAACTGCCGGAGGTAATAAAACCGGAGCTTTATAAAAGCCTCCTCATCCATGATCAGCTTCGAGACTCCATTCATACTGTTAAAGGGGGCTCCTCCGCACAACATAAATAACCTGGATTCAGAGAACAGGTCATCACCATACGTAAGCATCATAATCTGGGCAAGAAAGGCGCCAATGGAATAAGCAAAAAAATCGGCTGACGTTCCTTTAATGAACAGGGGATGGTTCCCGGCCTGAATTGAAGTGACCAGACTCTTCAGATCATCCAGACTCTGTCTGCCCGAAGTGAAAAATCGCAGAGGTTGTTGACTCAGCCTGATACTCAGGGCCAGATTGGCGAAGGTGGCCGAACGGTTTCGCTGATTGCGTAAGCGGGTTTTAGGCAGCATAGCCGACATCAGCCGGGGGTTGCTCCAGGAAGCCGGCGAACGGTTCATATGAAAAGAAATAGGGAAAAGAATCACAGGGCGCTGCAGTTCTTCAGCCAACTTTACGGCCCAGGGAAGGTATTTTGACCAGCTTCGCTCATTGAGGCCATGCAACAAAATAACAGCCCGGTTAAATTCTGATCTGCCAATTGGATAAATGACCGGATAGTTAAATGAAAGGTTTTCGGGAATAAGCTCATCATCGGGTACATCCAGCGAATATTCTGTAATAGTCCCGGGCCGGATTGTATGGTTGCCTGGTGGTAACACCGAAGAAAAACCAAACTGACTGAGCTGCACGCCGAATTCCGGAAGGCTTATCTCAGTTTCTTCCGGTTTGAAACGGTTTGTCAGGATTTTATATGCTGCGGTGTAATTCATTTTTAAAGGGAAATTTTATACAAAGGAAATTCAGAGCTGGTCAGAATACAAAAAAATGGGTTTTAGGCAGTGGTTTTGGGACAAAGGCGGCTATGCAGGGGTAAAACCGGGTATTTTGGGGTGAAATTGTGACAGAAGTTTTTAGTCCTGGTTTACTGTTTTGAAGTTTTTGCTGCTTTTAGCCCTACCTTTGTATGAATCATTCATCGTTTCGAAGTATGTTCGACCTGCAAAAACCGATCCCTGCCTATCTTCTCGAAAAGAGGAACATCGTTACGCTGATTCTGTTTACGGCTGCTTTTGCATTGATTTTTATCAATGTTTATGCGCCTTTTGGGGTAGATGTATGGTTTAATGTCACGCGATGGACTCTACTCCTGTATTCGAGCATCATCACTTTAACCGGCGTTTTGGTGGTGGTCATCAGCAGGATTATTATGTATCACAGCAGGCACAGGTTTACCATCCGGCTTTGGCAATACCTGATATGGGTGATGGCTGAGGTTTTTTTTATGGGCCTGTTCTATAGTTTGTATCAAAAACTGATACTGGCCGATGTTCGTTTTTTGCCGGATATTGTGGTCGTTTCTGTGCAGAATACAGCCCTGGTTCTGTTGCTTCCCTATTCGGTGTTGTGGCTCTACTTTTCATGGTCTGAAAACAAACGCAAACTTGAATCATTCGGACAGGCTCAGGTTCAGGAGTCACAGAAAGGAATGATCCATTTCAATGATGAAAGAGGCATACTGCGCCTTTCGGTTAAAATCGAACACCTTCTTTACCTGGAGGCAGCAGATAATTACATCTACATTCACTTCCTCGACAATGGGCTACCAGAAAGACATTTGCTGCGCAACAATCTGAAAAAGCTGAGTGAAGAGCTGGAAAATTCTCCGTTGGTGCGTTGTCACCGTTCGTTTATGGTTAACAGCGACAAAGTTAAACTGATCAGAAGGGGTAAAGATGGATTGTTGCTTGAACTTGATCTGCCTGAGCTGCTAACCATCCCCGTATCAAATACATATGTAGATGGTGTGATGCATGCCTTTGCCCGGGACTAGTAGTTTCATGAATAATTTCTTGATATTTTAATGGATGTCACGCTGAGCGGAGTCGAAGCGCATCGCTCTGTCTATCCTTCGACTCCGCTCAGGATGACAGTGGTGAGGGGCATTTTATAATAGAACGTCAATATATATTGCTTTTTATGAAATAAATTACACCTCAGACTAACAGACATCCTGAGTCCAGCATATGTGGGAAAGGATACTTTCTCATTTTTTTCCAGATACGAACCTAAACTAAACAACATTGGAATCTATATGAACATCAGGCTTCGGAATATTTGCATATTATTTGGATTCCGCTGCCGTTCTTCGTATATTTAACCGTTATATTCATCCCACAAACAGGTTTCAATATGGAAGCAAATATTGTATACGAAAAATTCGGCGGTTTGTTGAAGGAAGAGCCATTGTCATGTGTCGATCACAGCATTTTGTTACCCAACACCTGTGTGCTGGAATCGGTAACCCCTTTTCTTGGCTATTACAACGAAGCGCCAGGATCCATTAAACCATTATACCTATATCTGGTTTTGGAAGGTGACTGCTCATTTGAAAAAACAATGAGGGCATCCCATAAAATTAAAAGGACATTTAAACATCCCTTCGATGCAGTTGCAGGTACTGTTAGCCTGTTTGGGCAGCAAAATCAGGTTATCAGGGTCAGAAACCTGGACGATTTCAGCCACGTCGGTTTGCTTCAAAAGGCATTTCTTGATGAAGGAATTGTTTTTAAAAAGAAAATCAGGAAAATCGACAATGAAAATGCCCTGATAAGTCTTACAAAATTTTTCTACCTGGAGCCCGTCGGAGAGTTGATGTATTTCGACAAAAGCCAGCCCCACCATGGTTATTTCATCATACCCCGGTATGTTTCCTGGGAAGACTTTAAGGATCTTACAAAAGAGGTGAAATACGACACAGATCTTTTATTTTTTGATTCAGCAAAAGCCTTTTTCTGCGAAAATCACAGCATCACTGAGATAGTAAGGATCTACCGTGAGAACCTGACCGTTGACAAACTCAAGGCCATCAGAGACAGATACTTAAAACTAATGAAACCCACATGAATTGCGTTCGCAAACACTTATGTAATTAATTATCAAACATGTGGGCCTGCCTGACTGCCAGTTTCAGGCAGGCAGGTTCCCCGCCTGCGTCGGGCAGGCATCCGACCTTTAAAATCAAAATGATTGACGGATGAAATAGTATTACTGATCAGATTCAGACCTTAAATCCCGGATCAGCAGGCTGTCAGCCCCTGATTTAAGGGTTTTAACCTGGTTTGTCAGATCGTTGGGCACAGTTGGTGACAACACATATTGAAAGATCAACCATTGTCCATCCTTTTTTTGTAAGACACCCGAGCCCCGGCACAATCCCATTCCGGTTTCGAGCAGCTCGTCGAACCAGGCAAATTCGCCGGTTTCGCTCAGGTAAATATGGCGGTTGACTTTCTTCAGATTCCATCCCTTTTTCTTTTCAAAATACGGTTTGCTCCATGTGCTGAATGCATTGGTTGTCCAGTATTCGGTGGCATCTGTGCCGATGTAGATGCCATCAATGTCCATAGCTCCGATGTAGGCTGCATGGTCTGATACTGCTGCGCTTTCATGCCATTGGCTGATGAACGTGTTTAATTCTGAAATTACCTGGTCGTCTGTTTCTATGGATGGACGGCTACCGGTACACCCGCTGAAAAAAAACAGGAATCCGGAAAATAACAGGAATAGTGATGAAATACGCTGGTTTTTCATGTTTGAAAATTTGAGTGAAAGTAGCAAATTAACCCTGACATTTTAAGTATTAGTACTGATTGACATTGATTTAATCAATGATTACTTTTGATTCATCAAAAAACCTGTAAAAATGAAAAAGATACTTCTCTTTATTGCTGCACTGGGCTTTCTTCAGTTTGTCAATGCTCAACAAACGCGTTCCTATAATTTTGAAAACTCGCTGAATGAAACAGGCGGAAATGGTCCGGCCCTTACCGTGCTTGGAAATACCGGAAATTTTGTGGTGGAAACGCTCAATGAAATCAATGGAACAACCAAAACCGTATACCGGTTTGAAGCAAATTCAGGTCTGCAGTTCAATGATCAGGCAGCTGGAAATTTTCTTGGAGGCAATTATACCATTGAAATATATTTTGTTTTTGATAACCTGTCGAGCTGGAAGAGGGTTGTTGACTGGAAAAACAGAAAAACCGACTGGGGTGCCTATGTTTATAATGGTAAGCTCAATTTTTACAGTATTCTCTACAGCGAAGAAGCTCCCGTTTTGGCAGGCGCGTATACCTATTATGTAATTACCCGTAATGGGGATGACAACAATGTATTGATATATACCGATGCGGAAGTTAAAATTAATTTTACCGATAGCAACGGTGATGCCCTGATTGATGGAGACGGTATGTTAAACTTCTTCCATGATGACCTGATGGTTCCCAATGAAGCTTCTTCAGGTGCTGTGGCAATGATTAAACTTTACGATTACCCGTTGTCGCAGGAAAAGATAACTCAGAACTGGAATGCACTTGGAAGCCAGGTGTTTGGGATAGGAAAAATACAAAATGAGCTCCCACTCGGTGTGTATCCGAATCCGGCAACAACCGGACTGAGTGTTGACCTGAAATCATTTAGCCAGGCAGAGACTCTGGTAATAAAACTATATAATTCTGATGGTCATCTGGTCTATATGGAAAAGTTATCCTGCGGAGGAATCGTTAAAGAAATTCCTGTTTCGGTTTATCCTTCAGGCATGTATTTATTGCAGGTTGAAGGATCAGGTGAGACAGGCAGGTCGCGGGTAATTATCAGGTAAAAGATCTTTTACAGACGACAGTTTCTAAAGCATTTTTTTAATCAACTGATAAAGGTCATTTTTCTGAAAAGGCTTTGAGAGGTAGTCATCGCAGCCAGCTTCAATGCATTCTTTTCGATCAGCATCGCTGGCGTAGGCTGTAATGGCGGCAATCCTTATATCCGGGGCTATTTCCTTGATTCGTCGTGTAGTCTCGAAACCGTCCATTCCGGGCATTTTCATGTCCATCAGAATTAGATCAATGTGGTTTCCCTGTTCAATCAGATGAATTGCTTCCAGGCCATTGTTGGCGAGGAATAATTTGTAATCCTTCAGGCTGAGGATACGTCTGAGATAAATCATATTGATCTCCTCATCTTCTACAATAAGAATTACAGGCGGATCATTTTGCCTTATAGTTTCGGGCTGGTAAAATGAACCATCTTTTTCATCCGGAGCTTCAATTACCGGCAGGCTGACCGTAATACTGGTGCCTGTCTCCGGAGAGGATTCAGCAACTACTATTCCTCCAAGCAGGTTAACGGCTTCATTAACAATAGATAACCCCAGTCCGTTGCTATTACTTACCCTGGCTGTGTAAACATCTTCCTGCACAAAGGGCTCAAAAATATATGGTAGTAAGTGTTGTGATATTCCGATGCCGCTATCTTTCACATTGAAGATCAGCGTATTGTTGTTTATTGAGCACGAAATGCTCACGTTTCCCTGGTTGGTGAATTTAACCGCATTGCTGACCAGTTCATTAAAAATGCGTTTAATCAGTGACTGGTCGCTGATCACGCTTTTCCCGGCCAGCTGATCCAGCCCTTCTTTTATAAAACGAAGGTTTTTTCCCGTTGCCGGCAATTCGTGGTGTTGAATGATTTCCTTTATCAGAGTGTCAACCCTGAAATTTTCACTGGTTGCCGGGATATTGCCCGACATCATCATTGACAAATCCATTATATTGTCGATGATCCTGGTAAGCCTGTTGATGCTGTTGTTCAGAAATCCTATACATTCCTCATTTTCTTCCTTAGTATTATTCCCCGAACTGATCAGTTCTGCAAACCCGATGATGCCATTCAGCGGAGTGCGGATTTCATGAGAAATGTTTCCCATAAACGTTGTTTTCAACCGATTGCTGGCTTCGGCTTTTTCCTTGGCTATCAACAACTCCTGTTCTGCCAGCTTCAATTCAGAAATGTCTGTTATTGTCCCGATATAGCCTTTTAACCTGCCATCTGCAATTTCAGGCACAGCATGACCTTGAACCCAAATAATACTTCCGTCGCTGCGCAGGAAACGGTATTCGGATACAACCGGCTTTCCTTTCTTAACTGCAGTGTTCCACTCCTTAACTCTCTCCTCTCTGTCGTCGGGATGAATGGCGGAAAGATATTTATAATCCATGGCATCCTGAAAGCTTAGCCCGGTGAGTGCAGTCCATTTAGGATTAACAAATGTGGTTGCACCACTGGCATTGGTCCGGAAAATTCCGACGGGAGAAACCCTGGTGAGCGTTTCAAAGAGTTGCTGGCTTTCCTGTAGTGCTTCTTCAGCCTGTTTTCGGTTGGTTATATCAGAGAAGATTGCCACCATTCTTCCTGGAACCGTCTGAAATGCCTTCACCTCAAATACCCCGGAGAATTTTTGGTCTGAATAATATATCTGGTCGGTAACCCAGGTTTTATTGTTGAGGGCGGCATCGCGGTAGTGTTCAATTACACCGGTACCTTTGAGTGACGGGAATGCCTCTTCGATAGGCAGTCCCAGAAGATGTAAATGGTCAATGCCGAGAATCGTATTGGCGGCCTGGTTTGCTGAAGTAAAAATCAGCATATCCTGATCATTGAGCTGATAAAAATGCATTCCAAATGGTGCATTGTCAATCATCTGCCTGTAAAGGCTTTCAGTATGGGAGTTATCCTCTTCGGCTTTCCGGAAATTGGTAATATCCTGCCCACTGGTTCTGATTCCAAGTGAGATCCCCTCCTTGTTATAGATATGTTTCCAGGTAACCAACATCCTGAAAAGGGAATGATCTTTCCTGATACACTGAAACTCTACACTTGAATCGCAGTTTTCAAGGAGCGCTTCATGCAATACTTTTGACACTCGCTCCCTGTCGGCCTCTGCGACAAGTGATTCCACATAGTCCGGTAATGCAAGGATCTCAGCAGGGGAATAGCCGGTAAACTTAACCGATACCGGATTCGTCCATATTATTTTACCGTTGTTATCAAACCACGATTCCCAATTGGCAGTATAATTCGCAATGGCTTCCACCATTTCTTCCTGTTTAATTGCCAATTGTTCGGCGTCCCGCAGAGCTGTTATACTATTCAGTTTGTCGGGAGGATTTTGCTGTTCATCCATAATATTTCTTCTGTTCATTAGAACAAGCAGAGTTGCAGTTTGTTACCAATAAATATAAATAATTGCCTTAGAAGTTGCCGTTTCGGGCAGTCCAGGACTGCTGAAAATTCCTGTGTGCTCAAAGTTTTCAATCTTCGATATGTTTTTGTATGAAAAGGGAAAGCCGGAGTTTGCAGCATCGTATTACCAGATTGGTTGAGTTTTGGTTCTGCTTTAACGCTTTAATTTTACGATAAAGGTACTTCCTTTATCCGGTTCGCTTTCAACCCTTATGCTGCCCTTGTGTTTTTCAACAAATTCCTTGCAAAGCAGCAAACCCAATCCTGTGGTTAGTTCTCCCTCGGTACCGGTCCGGTTATTGTGACCTGAAAGATCAAAAAGTGTGTTTTTCATTTTTTCATCCATTCCGATGCCGTTATCTTCGATGATAAGCTCAATGGTTGTATCGTCCGGTTCATTTGTCCTCACGGATATTCTACCGCCTTTTGGAGTAAACTTCACCGCATTTGATAGCAGATTCCTGACTATAGTCCCCAACATGTTTTCATCAGCACTTAAGCTCAGGTACTCAGGAACATCAGTATATAATTTAATGGACTTTTTACGAACCGATTCTGAAACAGTCAGCAGGTTTTCAGTAATCAGTTTTTTCAGAATTAAATGCGTGGGATTAAATGGTTTTATTCCACGCTTCACCATAGACCACTCAAGCAGGTTTTCAAGCAGGTGGTAAAGATTGTTTGCTGAGTTTTTCAGGTCAGTTGCTATCCTCTGAATTTCATCAAGTCGCATCGAATAAAGTTCCTCAGCCATGATTTCTGTCAGCCCCAAAAATGAATTGAAAGGACTTCGTAAATCATGGGCGATGATCGAAAAGAATTTATCTTTTTCTGCATTTAGTTTCTCAAGTTCCCTGTTTTTATTTTTGATTTCAGATTCTGCCAGTTTGTAGCTGGTTATGTCGTTAATCATAACAAGAAAATACAGGAATTCGTTGTACGAATCACGAACGATGCTTACCTGCGCTTTACCCCAGACAATCTCTTTGTTTTTGGTAATATACCGTTTTTCGGTATGGTAAATATCAATTTTTCGCTGCAACAGAAGACCAAGGTTATCCATATCCTTCGCCAGATGTTCGGGATGTGTAATTTCTTTAAAGGTCATTTCTTTGAGTTCGTCTTCGGAATAACCGAATGTATCCTGAAATACCTGGTTTGCGCTAACAAACCGGAAGTCCCCATTAAGCATGGCAATAGGCAGAGTCCCTTCGGCATAAACCTTTTTAAATTTTTCCTCATTTTCCCGAAGGGCCTTTTCAGCAAGGCTTTGTTCGGTTGTATCGATGGTGTAGCCAGCCAGATATTTGGGAACATCATCTATGATTACAGGAAATTTAATTGTAGAGTAAAGCCGGCCATTAAACGATTCCTCAACTTTTAGTATATTTCTCTCTCTCAGAACTTTGAGATCATCTTTTACCATATTCTCAGCCAGATCTGAAGGGAATAACTCAACCATGGTTTTCCCCAGAATCTCTTCTATAGGCTTGCCAAGCAGCGATTCATAGTTTCGGCTTAATTTAATCGGCCGGATGTTCACATCTTTAAAAAACACATATATCGGGCTGTTTTCCAGGAAGCGGGTGAATATTTCTTCATTCTCCCTGAGGCTTTTACGTGCAGCTTTGTGTTCGGTATTATCGTAAGCATGAACAGTAACCCTGATCACAATTCCTTTCTCATTCAGAATGGGGTGGATGAAATACCTGACTGACCGGCCCAGTATGATTGTTTCGCCAACAACCGGCTTACCTTCTTCAAAAACATTTTTTACAAACTTCCTGCGGGTATCAATTTCGTCCTGAGGTAAAAAATCGAAAATGCACCTTCCGGTCATTTCAGTAGGGCTTAACCCGCAGGAGGATGCAAGTGTCTGGTTACAGTCGATGACCATTCCATCAACATCAATCAGGCATAAATAATTGGGAGATGATTCAATAATGGTTCTGACATTGGTTTCCCGAATTAACAGATCTCTTTCAGACTTTTTCCGACTTGTAATGTCTCTGACAATTGCGATTATTTCGTCGGGGCCACTGGGAACCATGCGGGCTTCGTATTCATTTGGCTCGCTGTTTTCACCCAAATGAAGATGGTATTCAAATACTTGCATTTGCCTTGTCTTCAGGGTCTGCCGGGTTTTCTGCTCAACAAGGTCGGCAAATTCAACAGGGGTAATATCACGGTTGTTTTTACCTATTATGGATTCTGCCTGATAATATAAATCCTCCCTATTGGCCTTGTAATCCAGGTATACCCCACTGCTGTTCATCCTGAAAATAAGGTCGGGAACAGCTTTGATCAATGCCCTGGCTTGCTGTTCGCTTTTTTTGAGGGCTTCTTCTGCCTCTGAGTGTCTCTTTTTTTCCTCCTCAAGATTCTGCTTCAGTTCCTGTTCCAGAATCTTTAAATCTTCAATTTCTTTCAGAAGATCTTCCCTGCTGCGTTCTTTATCCATCATAACCTTTATTTTTAATTTGCGAAGCAATAAAAGGCTTGTTCAACGGGCTATATTCTGTGATAAATCAGATCATATAAATGTGTGAGAGGTTAGGACTTTATCATTAGCTAATATATGGACTCATTTTCGTTTTTGCAAATCTGATATGAAGATTAATTCTATTCAATCCTTGCAGCTGTGTTTATTCAATAATTGATATGGGCAAGGGGTGACGAATGTAAGATTGAATAATGAAGGAGATTGATAATGGAGATTCGACATTCCATGCTCCATGCCCCTGCCCTGGCCTGCCAGGAAGGGAGGGAGGGACCCGGAGAGCTCCTCCATTTCAAAATCCATGCCCATCCCAAGCCAAGCCAAGGGTTCTGCCGCTGGGCGAGGACGATGATGGGGACGAGGGACGGGCATCCCGGCTCTGCTCCAGGCCACTTCTCCACACTACATGCTCTGAGCCCTGCGCCCTGTGCCCTGTGCGCTGCCCTGAGCCCTGTGCCCTGTGCTCTGCGCTCTGCGCCCTGCGCCCTGCGCCCCATAGCATTTTGCACGTTGGCTTTTTAACGCTGTTATCCCTGTTTGACCGATACTTTTACCTACCTTTGCCGCTGATTTGAACTTTTAACCGACGAATGATGGAAATATCCGGATGGCTATCTTCTACATGGCTCGTCGCGATTGCAGCGATCGTGGCTATTCCGGTTCTGAAAGTCCGTCTGAAATCCTGGTTTGCTACTTTTGCCATTCTTGTAAGCAGCGTTATAACAGGTGCTTTTGCCATCATGGCAATAAAATCCAACGGACTTGAGACATATTTGTATGCAGGCCGGTTTTTTGGTGAAATCCCTCTCCGCATCGATGGCCTTTCCGCCTGGTTTATCCTGATTGTGAACTTTACTTCACTCATGGGTGCTTTGTATGGCGTGGGCTATATGAAGAGTTACCACGAGCAGCCCCGGAACCTCTCGTTTCACTGGAGCCTGTTTGTGATATTTCACCTTTCCATGGTATGGGTCTGTATGGTTCAGCATAGCCTGGCTTTTCTCATTTTTTGGGAATTCATGTCGTTGAGCTCGATGCTGCTGGTGATGTTTGAACACCAGAAAGCCGAAACCCTTAAAGCAGGTATCAATTACCTGATACAGATGCACCTGGGAGTGGCTTTACTCACAGTGGCTTTTATCTGGGTATATGCCAGCCGGCAATCATTTGACTTCAGGGAGATTGCTTTTTTTTTCGACAATAACCCCTCCTTGCTGCTCTTTTTTCTCTTCTTTGCCGGATTTGGGATTAAGGCAGGTTTCATTCCTTTCCACACCTGGCTTCCATACGCTCATCCGGCCGCACCTTCGCATGTATCGGGTGTTATGTCGGGCGTGATTGTGAAAATGGGAATCTATGGGATTCTCAGAGTAGTCAGTTACTTAAGTGCCGGAAGCTTATTGCTGATAGGAGAAATTATTCTGACGGTATCGGTATTTTCAGCGCTCTATGGAATTTTAAACGCTTCGGTGCATCGCGATATTAAGAAAATGCTGGCCTTTTGCACCATCGAAAACATTGGCATTATTGGTATTGGCATCGGCATGGGAATGGTTGGCAAGTCAACAGGCAACCCTTACATCATGCTGGCCGGCTTTGGCGGTGCATTGTTGCATACATTGAACCATTCCCTTTTCAAATCAGTGCTCTTCTTTGCTGCCGGCAATATTTACAAAATGACTCATACCCGCAATATGGAACATCTTGGCGGGCTGATCAGGCGTATGCCATTCACCGCAGTCGCTTTTCTGATCGGAGCCCTGGCCATCGGGGGATTGCCGCCTTTCAACGGGTTTGTTTCAGAATTCTTAATTTATTCAGGTCTCATTGAAGGCATAAAGAGTTCATCTCCTGAAATCAGTACCCTCATGATAATGAGTATTGCGGGATTAGCTATGGCCGGCGGACTTTCGCTCATTACCTTTACAAAAACCTTCGGGGTTGTATTTCTTGGGAATCCTCGCAGGCAAACAGCTCATGAGCCTTTGGAAGTCCCCGCTATAATGCAGGCCCCGATGATACTAATTCTGGCCCTGATCGTTGCGATTGGGCTGGCTCCCGGGCTGCTACTCCGTCCCCTGATGGCGGCAATAGCTCCACTGGGTCTTACGGGCGGCGTGTCGGAACCTGTAAATTCCACCTTTTCACTGCTTTCTTCAGTCGGATTCGCATCGGGATTTGTTGTTGTGTTGGTTGTTATTCTGTTATTGCTGAAGAAATTCATTACCCGTGAAGCTCAGGTGGATGTTTCACCTACCTGGGGTTGCGGTTATATAGCGCCGGATGCCGGCATGCAATACACCGGAAAATCATTCTCCAAGAGCCTGGCCAAGCTGTTCAGCATGGTAGCCATTGAGGAAAAAAAATATAAGGAGATTTCCCCGGGAAATATTTTTCCGAAGAAACGAACCTACATAGCACGGTACAACGAATTCTTCGAAACCATGATTATCGACAAGGCTTTGCGTTGGATGCTGAGCTTCTTTAACCTGTTCCTTTTCATCCACAATGGCCGGATACAAACTTATATTCTCTACGGATTTTTCTTTATTTTACTGGTTCTTGCTGGATCTGTCCTAAATCTGTTTTAATCATGCTGCCCTTTGTTTTGCTGATTTTCATTCCGTTGGTTGCTGCTTTTGCCCTGCTCTTTTCGGGTGAAAAGTACAAAGCACTGATTGCAGCAGGCGGCATGTTACTGAGCGCATCGGTTAGCTCCTTCCTCGCGCTTCAGGCTTTGCAGGGGAATGGGTTTGAATTTATCTACAATGGTGGTCAGGTCTTTGGGAATATCAGGCTGGCGGTGGATCCACTGGCTGCCTGGTTTATACTGCTAATGAATTTTACGGTACTCACAGCTGTATTTTATGGCCGGTCATACATGCAGGCCTATCATGGCATGAAAACCAACCTGAACCTCCACTGGATCAGTTTTTTAATAAACCATTCGGCCATGCTTGGCATCTATATGGTTCAAAACAGCCTGGCTTTCCTGGTAGTTTGGGAGGTTATGGCGATTTCCGCTTTTCTGCTGGTTATTTTTGAGCACTGGAAAATCGAAACCCTGAAGGCCGGTATCAATTACCTGATACAATCCCATGTCAGCATCGTATTTCTGATGATCGGATTTCTCTGGGTTGCAGGGACGAAGAATACCTACGACTTCAGTGCTGTTACGGCTTACAGCCGGCATGCTTCACCTGCTGCCGGAATACTGCTTTTTATAATTTTTTTTATCGGATTTGGGATCAAGGCGGGCTTCGTTCCCTTTCACACCTGGCTGCCTTACGCACATCCGGCAGCTCCGGCCCATATTTCCGGAATGATGTCAGGGGTAATTATCAAAACCGGAATTTATGGTATAATGCGCGTAATATTACTTGAAAATACAAATTTCCTGATAATTGGCACCATCGTGCTCGTGATTTCACTTTTTTCGGGACTATATGGGGTGATGCTGGCCATTGTACAACATAACCTGAAGCGGTTACTGGCTTACCACAGCATCGAAAACATAGGAATCATCGGCATGGGCATTGGATTGGGTGCAATTGGTGTAGGCATCGGGAATCCTTTTCTCGCTTTTGCAGGATTTGCAGGAGGTTTATTGCACGTACTCAACCATTCCCTTTTCAAATCGTTGTTGTTTTACGGCTCTGGCAATATTTATCAGGCCATACATACATTAAACATCGATGGCATGGGCGGATTGATAAAACAAATGCCACGCACCGCGATCTTGTTTTTAATTGCTGCCCTGGCCATCTGCGGATTGCCTCCGTTTAACGGATTTGTAAGTGAGTTCCTGATTTATCTGGGCCTTTTTGAGGCCATTCATACCGGACAGTTTGAGTTTACAGCCCTTATCATTCTGTCCACCCTGGGTCTGGTGTTGATCGGTGGCCTGGCCATTCTTTGTTTTACCAAAGCATTCGGAATTATCTTTCTGGGTGCGGCACGCATAGAATACAAGCATCATCCGGCAGAAGCGGAACCGGGTAAACTAATTCCAATGGTTGCAGTTGTTGCCTTGATTGCTGCTATTGGCCTGTTCCCTCAGTTTTTTATAGGATTTCTCCGTTTGCCGGTTCAGCAATTTACAGGTGATGTGTTTGTGAGCGGAACACACCTGACAGTTAGTTCAACCATTCAGAATTTAACCTGGGCTACCTGGGGATTCATCCTGCTGGTCGCGGTCATCTGGTTTGTCAGAAAACGGTTGACCGCATCTTCGTCAGTAGTTACCGGCCCCACATGGGGATGTGGCTACCAGACCAGTGATGCCCGGCTTCAGTATACCGCAAGTTCTTTCGTCAGGAACTATCGAAAACTGGTTGAACCCGTTCTTTCGATAAAAAAGCATAAATCTGTAATTACCGGCATTGTTCCTGAAAAGGGCCATTCCTCAACCCATGTTTACGACCTGCTTGAAAGTGCACTGATAGACCATCCGATCCGGAGGATAAAAGCATTTATCGGCAAATTCAATTTTCTGCAGAACGGGAGCGTTCAGTTCTACGTGTTGTATGGGGTCATTTTTATTTTTATCATCATCGCTTTCCCGCTTCTGGTTGATGCTGTGGTGTTTCTTTTTGAACTTGTAAAACAATTATAATCAACAACTATGTTAAGTCTGATACTGATTGTTACAGCCAGTTTCTTTTTTACGGGAATCATCATCCGTACAAAAAGCATTTTATCGGGGCGCAAGGGACCGGGCATCTTTCAGCCAATGAAGGATATCCGGCGATTGTTGCGAAAAGGGAGTGTTTACAGCGAAACTTCAGGTTTTGTATTTAAGCTTGCTCCTACAGTCTATTTTGCTTCGGTAGTAATGGCCATGCTGTTTATCCCGTTCGGCAATCAGCCAGGACTTTTCTCATTTGAAGGTGATTTTGTTTTCTTTGCCTATGTCCTTGCACTGGGCAAGTTCTTCAGTATCATCGGCGCACTCGATACCGGGAGTAGCTTCGAAGGTATGGGTGCAAGCCGTGAAGCACTGTATTCATTGCTGGCTGAGCCTGCTTTTTTTCTTTTAATGGGTTCTTTCGCATTGCTAACCGGCCAGACTTCATTTGCTGATATTTTCGGAACGCTTCATTTCACTTCGCAGATTTCATATGCCATAGGTGCTCTTGCCTCACTTGTACTGCTGGCCATTGCCCTGATTGAAAACAGCCGCATGCCATTGGATGATCCCAAAACCCACCTCGAACTTACCATGGTGCACGAAGTGATGATCCTCGATAACAGTGGCTTTGACCTGGGAATGATTCTCCAGGCAACCAACCTTAAGTTTGCCATGTATGGCGCCCTTGTCGCCAATATGTTTCTTACCCGCGGCTATGAAATTTATTATTCCATTCCGATTTTTATCGGCGTTCAATTTTTGTTTGCTCTGATCATCGGAGTTCTCGAATCCTTCTGGGCGCGTTTCAGGATGAACCATAACCCGCAGTTTATCCTCATGATTACTTCTATTGCCCTGTTCATCTTTCTGGGTGTGTTGCTGATGCTGGGAAAAATTGTTTAACCTGAAAATTATCAATTATGTCGGATATACTTTTAATCCTGTTTGCCATTACCCTGATCTACATCGGGGTGGCCAACAGGTTGTTTACCTATATTTCGGTACTGGCATTTCAGGGAGTGCTGCTCTTTGGCATTGCCTTTATCAAACTCATTGAAATCAACACCCTCAACCTGGTTTTTGTGTTGCTTGAGACCATCATCTTTAAAACAATTGCGATTCCGATCTTTCTCAGAAGGGTCATCAAACGAAACCAGATCAAGCGTGAAGCCGAGCCCTATGTGTCCAATTTCGTCTCAGTGGTTATTATCACTGCAATCATTATTGGATCATTTTTATTATCCAATACCGTTCACGATGAACACCTTGAGAAAATGTTTTTCGTCATCGCGCTGTCATCACTTTTTACCGGGCTTTACATCATCGCCAGCCGCCGGAAGGTAATTACCCATGTAATGGGGTTTCTGATTATCGAAAATGGTGTTTTTGTGCTTTCACTGGCGGTGGGTAATGAAATGCCCATGCTTGTGAACACCGGAATTCTGCTCGACATTTTTGTGAGTGTGCTGCTGCTGGGGATCTTCGTCAATAAAATCGGAGATGTGATTAAAGAACAGGATGTTGAATCGCTCAGTAGTTTAAAAGACTAAAAAACAGAACTATGATTGGAATTTATCTTTCATCGGCTTTGGTCATTGCCCTGCTGCTCTTTTTTATCCGGCATACCGGGCTGAAATATGTGTTATTGGGCGTCTTTGGATTGTTACAGGCAGGATATGCTGTTTATGCATTTACCCACCAGAATATAGCCGACCTGGATTATTTTACGCCCGATGCCCTTGGGACGCTCTTCCTGATCGTATTGAGCATCGTCACCATACCTGTATTGGTGCATAGTTACCTTTATTTTGTGCATCATCCTTACCTGCCGCGCGAGCAGGGCATGTATTACGCGTCCATGGTTATCCTGATCACGGCGTTGAGCGCTGCCTATGTCTCCAACCATATAGGAATAACCTGGGTCTTTGTGGAGCTGACAACCCTGAGTGCTTCTGCTCTGATCTATCACCGGCGTAACATCCTCACGCTTGAAGGCACCTGGAAGTATATCTTTGTTTGTTCGATCAGTATTACCCTGGTCTTTATCGGAATTCTGTTCCTGAGTATTGCCATTCAGCAGGAAGGACTGAAAGATCTGACCTATGTGAGCCTGATGCAGAATGCCCCACTGCTCAATGTGTTCTGGTTAAAGCTGGCCTTCCTGTTTATTTTCACCGGATTTACGTCCAAGGCAGGGCTTGTGCCGATGTACACAGCCGGAATCGATGCCAAGGACAAGGCTCCCCACCCGGCCGGCGCGCTGTTCAGCAGTGTCCTGATGAACATCGGGTTTCTGGGGATTTTCAGGTTTTATGAAATTATCAGCCATACCTCCATCCATGGCTGGAGCAACAATGTGATGATCATTTCCGGCCTGGCTTCCGTGTTTGTTGCCACGGTTTACATGCTTAAAGTCAAGAACTTCAAACGCCTGATGGCATACTCCAGCGTTGAACATATGGGCCTGGTCATTCTGGGCCTGGCTGCCGGGGGAATCGGTGCTTATGCCGCGATTCTGCACCTGGTATTGCATTCATTTGCCAAACCGGCGTTGTTTTTACAGTTCGGACAACTAAACCGTACATTCAACAGCAAAAATATCTACCAGATGGGCGGATATTTTCGCCTGAACCCCACCGGAGCCATCGTGTTATTACTTGCTTTTTTTACGGTCACAGCCATGCCTCCTTCCGGGATGTTTATCAGTGAATTCCTGATCTTCCGTTCGCTGTTTGAGGCCCGCCAGCTCTGGCTGCTTGTGGTGGTGCTCCTGTTGCTCACCTTTATCATCTGGGCATTCGGCAAGAATGTGTTCAGGATTCTGTTCACCAAACCGGTTGCCTTCGATGAATCAAAATTCGTCAGGATCAGGCCGGTAGAATCACTCAGCCAGTTTTTTCTACTCTTTATGGTTCTGTGGCTTGGCTTCAATCCTCCGGCCTTTATGATTGAGATGATTCAAACCGCCGTTGCTAATCTGCCTTGATAATTATGAAAAAATCGATAGATATAACAAACAATCAGACCATACCCATTGCTTTAATCCCGGAGCTGGAGTATGCTGATTTTCTTGAATTCAACACGGCCCTGATGGCAGATGAAACCTGTCATTGTGTGCAGTATTTTGCTTATCGCCTGCCCGGAGCCATAAAACTTATCTGCTGCATGGCCAACGACCATGAGCACAACATCAGTGTCAGTTCGTCGCTGGTTAAACCCGATGCGCACCTTGTTTCGTTTACCCGGCACCATTTTTCATTTCATTTTTTCGAGCGGGAGATTCACGAAAACTTCGGGCTGCAATACACCGATCACCCCTGGTTAAAACCCGTCCGTTTTTCCTACAACAGGGCCGACCTGAAGCAACAGATTGCCAATTATCCATTTTATCACATGGATAGTGAGGAGTTGCATGAAGTGGGTGTCGGACCGATCCATGCCGGTGTAATTGAACCGGGGCATTTCCGGTTTATCTGCAATGGCGAACAGATTTTGCACCTCGAAATTCAACTCGGGTATCAACACCGCGGCCTGGAGCAAATGATGCTGCAGAAGAAAACCCTGCTGCAACGCACCATCCTGGCTGAATCCATTGCCGGGGATACGGTAGTGGGACATACTACGGCGTTTGCAAGCCTTTGGGAGAACCTGTGCGGTTTCACCCCCTCCGAAGACCTTGTTTTTGCACGCACCCTGGCCCTGGAATGGGAGCGCATCGCCATACATTCCGGCGACCTGAGCGCCATCGCGACCGACATTGCCTATCAGTTGGGCAGCAGCGTGTTCGGGAGACTGCGTACACCCATCATCAACGCTTTCCAGGAATGGTGCGGCAACCGCCTGGCCAAGAGCCTGATCCGACCGGGTTATAACCGTTTCCCGTTTACTCCGGCTACGGAAGCTGTATTTACCAGGGTGTTGGATGCTTACCTGCCCGATTACACCGAAATGTTCGACCGGATGATCGACCTGCCCTCGGTGCTGGCCCGTCTCGAAAAAACCGGCGTGGTAAGCCGTGAACAGTCCCTGAGCATCGGAACCGTCGGAATGGGCGCGCGTGGAAGTGGCGTTGAGCGGGATATCCGGAAATCGCATCCATACCTTGGTTACAGCAAGATGGATCATAACCCTGTATTATTGACCAGTGGTGATGTGGATGCCCGCACCCGGCTGCGTGACCTTGAAATAAGACAATCGATCGGGTATGTGCGCGAAATGATGAAGAATATTCCTCCGGTCAGTCAGCCGGTTGCTTTGAATGAAACACCTGCTTCCGACAGCTTCAGTATTACTTTGGTTGAAGGCTGGCGGGGTGAGATCTGCCATTGTGCCCTCACCGGGCCGGATGGGAAACTGATCGCTTACAAAATCAAGGATCCGTCGGTACATAACTGGCTCGCGTTGGCACTGGCCGTCCGCAACAACGAGATATCTGACTTTCCGATCTGTAACAAGAGCTTTAACCTGAGTTACTGCGGACACGATCTTTAACAAATGATCAGAACTCACAATTGTACGGGGGAAAATATTTCAGTATTGGGGAATAACTGATAATATAGCACCCGGGCATAATTCCCGAATAATACCTGACTTTCTTTTTTTGACACCAATTCTCCAAAAACACTAAAAACACCAACTTATGTATCTGATTTATTATAATTTTGGTGGTTTGGAGATTGAGGGCCGATAATTAATTAACAATACTCCGTTAATGTTTTTAATACTTGATTTTCAGGGCATTTAAAAATTGATTTGTAGTTTTAAATAATTTAATCAACACTTTGCGTCCTTGCGTCCTTGCGTGATTCTTAAAAATTGCCGGACTATTTCAGATAACAATTAGTCGAATTCAGGAAAATTAAACACCCACAGCCATGTTGCCAGAACTTAAAATACTATTCCATCAGGGCAAACAATACATTCCGGACGTCACCACCGTTGAAGTCCCGGGCATTTTCCGCGGAAGACCGGTCATCAGTGAGGTCCCGGTTGATCAGGAGGCATTGGTGAAATGCTGTCCCACAGGAGCCATACAAGCAGGACCGAAGCTGAGCCTCGACCTGGGAAAATGTTTGTTTTGCGGGGAGTGTGCCGAAAGATTTCCGGATAAAATCAGGTTTACCAGGGATTACAAGCTTGCCTCCAATTCCCGCCAGGGATTGCTGGTGGTTGAAGGGGAGGATCGCCCGGTGTACATCGACCCCACATTGGTGCGCAGGGAAATCACCCGTCTGTTCAGTGGCTCACTTAAACTGAGGCAGGTTTCCGCGGGGGGCGACAACAGCTGCGAATGGGAACTGAATGCCGCGGGCAATGTTCAGTTTGATATGGGCCGTTTCGGGATTGAATTTGTGGCCTCACCCCGCCATGCCGACGGCATCGTGATTACCGGGCCAATCACGCAGAATATGGCCGAACCCTTACAGATATGCTACGATGCAACGCCTTCACCGAAGATCATCATCCTTGCCGGTGTGGATGCCATCAGCGGGGGAATCTTTGCCGGCAGCCCGGCCCTCGACAGGAGCTTCCTGGAAAAATACCACATCGACCTGTATATTCCCGGAAACCCGGTACATCCGCTGAACTTTATCAATGGGGTGCTGGGGCTGATTAGAAGCGGGAAAAGAAGCAAAAAGTAGGTGTGCAGAAGGGGGCTTGAATTCTTGTTCGGAGGCTTTCCATCATTTTAGAAGGCGCAGTCTGGACTTGGCATCAGTTTACACTGCCTTATGGTACTCATTTTCAATTTGTTGCCATCTGGCTGGCTTTCTCTATCATTGTCAAAGCTTCTTTGCCACAAAGATAAAGATCAGGCGCAGTTATCAGAGAGAAAAGATGCTCATGGCCGTTGGCTTAAAAGAAATACTAAGTCCTCAACAGCTATTTCATATCCAAAGTTTCCTTATATGAAATTTTTTTAAAGCTACTAAAATTGTCAAATTGATTTAGCATGAGGTGAGCCAATTTCCATTCCAATTTAAATTTTACAAAAGAGATGAGTCCACAACAACAGAACTTTTTAAGGTCAGCCAAATTGTCTTAATATTACCAGTTTCCCTTTGTCCATCTTTAAAATACCAATTTAATCCCCGTTCACACTTTTGGGCCTTGGATAATAAAAGAAATTTTTCAACCTTGGAGGCCATCTATCCAATGTCAGGACAAAAATAATTTGAGTCCGATGAAATCAAATCTTATATTTCTTATGACGATTGAGGAATCTAATTTGGAAAGTTTACAAGTCACGTAATAAGAATTAATAAATGAATAGACACCTTGTATGACTTATTCTCATAAATGTTCCTAAGATTACAGGATATAAAAGAAAGAATTTTTTTTTTTTAATGTTAATTAACGAACAGGATTCGTTAACGGTTGTTTTTCGAAATTTGAGTGTTTTATTTGACGGAATAAAATTTCTTTTAATGGTAACTAAAAGTAATTGTGCGGAATGCTATTTCAACGGTGAGAACTGATAATGTTCTATAATTAGTGAATCTGCCGTGTATTTGTGGCGCCAGTTAGGAAAATGGGCATATTGATGGAAGGTCAAGCGGTGAAAATAGGACGAATAGGCACAAGTCACAGACTTGCGCCGGCATTTTGAGAAATTGCGGCCGAGGTCAAATACTTGCACCAACGTTGTAATTGTCCGTGAAAAAGGGCCCTGGCCTTATATTAAAAGAGCTGTAGGGACACGACATGTCGTGTCCCTACAGCTCTTTTTTGCTACGACGTCTTTATACGTTTCACATATCAGGAAACTTTGGTTGAAAACTATTTCAATCCCCGTTTCCTGAGCAAAGGTTCGATGGATGGTTCCTGTCCCCTGAATTTCTTGTACTGAACCATGCCTTCATCATCGCCATTCTCAGAAAGGCAATTCTTGCGGAAACTGGCAGCCAGGTCTTTGTTGAAGATATCGCCCGATTGTTTGAAATAGTCAAACGCATCGGCATCGAGCACGGCTGCCCACAGATATACATAATAACCTGCAGCATAGCCACCGTCGAAAATATGTGCAAAGTAGGTGGTACGGTAACGTGGCCATATTTCGCTGATCAGGCCGATCTTGTCCATGGCGGCTTTTTCAAATGCAACCACATCGCCGACTTCGGCCGGGGTACCCAGTTTGTGATAATCCATATCGAGGATGGAGGCTGCTATGTATTCAACATTATCAAAGCCCTGGTTAAAGAGTCCGCTGTTCTGTATCTTGCTGATTAAGGCATCGGGAATTACTTCCCCTGTTTTGTAATGTTTGGCATACATGCGCAAAACTTCAGGCTCCGATGCCCAGTTTTCCATTACCTGCGACGGTAACTCTACATAGTCCTGCGGAACGTTGCCGGCTGTGCGGGTATATTTTCCGGTAGTGAACAAGCCGTGCAGGGCGTGTCCGAATTCATGGAACAGGGTAGAAGTCTCGTCCCAGTTAAGCAGGGCAGGGGTATCGCCGGTAGGAGGGGTGAAATTACAGACGATGGAGATAACCGGATCCACCTTCTTGCCGTTTTCCCATCCGGAAGCCCTGAAATCGGTACACCAGGCGCCACCGCCCTTTGAATCACGGGGATAATAATCGAGGTAAAGGATGCCAAGATGCGCGCCATCGGCTTCCTTCACTTCAAAGGTTTCAACATCCTGCTGGTAAACCGGCAGATCGGTAACTTTGGTAAAGGTGATGCCGTATAGTTTCCCGGCAACGGCGAACATGCCTTCGCGTACATTGTCAAGGCTGAAGTATGGTTTCAGTTCGTTCTCATCGAGATCATATTTCTGCTTGCGCAGTTTTTCGGCATAAAACCACCAATCCCACGATTCCAGTTTAAAGCCGGCGCCTTCCTTGTCGGCAATTTTCTGCATTTCGGCAAGTTCTGCTTTCGCTACCGGAACGGCAGCAGCCATCAGCTTATTGAGGAACTCATCCACATTGGCCGTTGTTTTAGCCATATTTTCGTCGATCACATAGGCAGCATAGTTATCATAACCCAGTAATTTTGCCTTTTCAGCGCGCAGCCTGATCATGTCGGTAACCACCTGCTTGTTGTCGTTGGCATTGCCGTTGTTGCCCCGCATAAAATAACCGGTGTAGATTTTTTCGCGCAGTTCACGGTTTTTCGCATATTGAAGGAAAGGGATCATGCTGGGTTTCGAAAGGGTGAATACCCATTTGCCATCCTTGCCGGCTGCTTTGGCAGTTTCGGCTGCAGCTGAAATCACGCCTTCGGGCAAACCATCGAGGTCGGCCTTGTTTTCAATCACCAGTTGAAAGTTTTTGTTGGTTTCGGCAAGCAGATTGTCACCAAAATTAATGGCCAGCATGGAGAGTTGCTCATTGATTTTCCTCAGCTGTGCCTGCTGATCTGCGGACAGGTTAGCTCCCTGACGCTCAAAATCGCGGTAGTGTTTTTCAACCAGGCGCACCTGCTGTGCATCGAGTCCCGATTCGCTGCGTTTGTCATAAACTGCCTTGATCCGTCCGAACAGTTTGGCATTCATCGAGATATCATCGTTGTGCTTCGAAAGCAGCGGGGATACCTTTTTTGCAATCTCCTGCATCTGATCATTGGTATTCGCCTCGTTCACGTTGAAAAATACCTTGCCTACCTTAGTAAGAAGTTTACCTGATTTGTCGAAGGCCAGCACTGTATTTTCAAAAGTCGGCGCATCGGCGCTGCCGGTAATGGCTTCAATTTCAGCATCGTGTTGTTTGATGCCTTCGATAAAGGCCGGAAGATAGTGTGAGGTGTCGATTTTATCGAAAGGAGGCACCTGGAAGGGGGTAGTGTACTCGGCGAAGAAAGGATTGGAGGAATCCTGTTCAGCTTTTTGTCCGTTTTTGCAGCTTGCGAAAGCCAGTAAAGCAACTGAAAGCATCAGCAGCAGGGAGTTTTTCATGGTGAATAAATGATTTGATGATTAAAAAATCGTTTGGAATATAGGTGCAAATGTATAAGGTAAAGTGGTAATAACAAGTAAAATAGAGGGATTTTAATTGGCTCTGCCAGGAATCCTGTTGATAAGTACTGCTGATAATTATTAACTCAGTGGTCCTCTGTGGATTCTTAGTTAAATAATAAATTTACACAGAGTTACACAGAGGCATCACAGAGATACACAGAGCTTTTCTATTTCAATTGCAGGGCCGGGCTTGTCAGATCTTTTTCAACCGGCACTCATAGATTGGTTTCCTTGCCAATAAATGTATTCCGTGCAATATTCCCGATCAGGTTGGTGGCATATACATCAATGGATCCGCTGATAATTCCTCCGGCCAGCGGGATGGCTTTTCCGAGGTTGATGGCTCCCCGGCTGCCTGTTTTCGAGAGTAGCAGAAATCCTACCTTCCGGTTAATGGCTATGAGGGTGCTTTCTGAAATCCTTCCGATCATCTGGGCGGTAAGCCGGGTTCCAATGTTTATCCCGATCTCCTGAAGGATGTCTTTGGCCATATTTCCGGCAAGGCAGGCATATACCAGTGATTTTACCCGGTCGTCGCGGACATCTTGTCCGCCCATAACGGCGATGGCTGCGATCATACGCACCTGGAAGTAGAGCACGCTCATCAGGTTGGCGGGTATGGCCACCGGTAAAGTTGCAAATCCGCCAAGGCCGGTAATAAATCCGCTTGAACCGGCTTTGGCATTTTGCCAGCGGATCAGCGAATTTACCTGTTCTGTGAGGGTGCCTTCCTGCTTCAGATAACTTCTGGCGAGATCTGCAGCAGTATCTGTACCGGGTAAGCCCGAAATTGCTTTTTCGTAAGCAAAGTCAAGCGCCTGCATAAAGATCTGTGGGGTTAGTTTATTCGCCATCAGGGTGTTGTTGAGGTTAAGGTTAAGGTTAAGGTTAAGGTTAAGGTTGAGGTTAAGTACCACACTTAAACTAGTTAAGTCATATTAGAAATTGGAATTGGAAATTTGAGTCCACTCCGAAAACTAATTTTTTGACACCAGGACACTAAAACACCAGAACTCACCAATTTTAATATATTGATATACTATACAGCAGGCAGGAATGGTGTCATGGAGACTTGGTGTCAAATCCTTTGTTTTGGAGCAGGGTGGGAGGGGGGGTGGTTTGGTGAGGAAGCGGGGCCCGGGGGGGGGGGGGGGGGGCAGTTTGAATTCAGAATCCTAACTCAACGAAATTGAATTAGAAATTGGGAATTGGAATATTAGACATTAGAAATTGGGAATTGGAAATTTAAGTTCCTCCTTTCCTTATTCTCAACCATCAACGTCAGCAACAAAAATACAATTCCGATCACAAAGAAAATACCGATTGCCAGCACCGAATACCTCATGCTGCCTGTAATTGCCTCTATCATTCCAAAACTGAAGGTTCCTGCTACGGTGGCAAGCTTTTCCATTACATCGTAGAAACTGAAAAAGCTTGTATGATCCGTGGTGTTCTCAGGCAGCATTTTGCTGTAAGTGGACCGCGCAAGGGCCTGTGATCCGCCCATTACTACACCGATAAAGAAAGCGGCTATCATAAACTGCATGGAATTGGTGATGTAGTAAGCGCCGATGCAGACTAAAATCCACATAAATACCGAGATCAGCAAAGCCTTCAGATTCCCGATTCTGCCCGAAAGCCTTGAAAACATCCAGGCACCGCCTATCCCAACCAGTTGTATAATCAGGATGGTGGGGATCAGTACATCCTCCTTCAGTCCCAGCTCTTTTTCTCCGTAAGTAGCCGCCATAAACATAGTGGTCAGCAGGCCCATCATCATAAAGAAAAAGCCGGCCAGGTAAAGGCTTAGTTTTTTCATATTCCGGATTTGCTGGAATACTTTATCAAGCTCCCGGTAACCTTCAAGGAGGATACTCCTGTCCTTGTCCTTCTGGCGTTTCCGGAGGGTATATCTCGGTAAGCGGCGGAAAGTGATCTGTGAAAAACCGATCCACCAGAAGAATACCGTCAGGAAGGAAATACGCGCCGGAAGCAACGGATCGCTGATGCCAAACAAAGCCGGTTTCATGATCATCAGCAAATTAAACAGCAGCAATACAACGCCGCCAAGGTAGCCCATCGAATAACCCCTGGCACTGACTTTATCCTGTTCAGAACGGGCGCAAATTACAGGAAGGAATGAATTATAATAAACAATACTGCCACCATAACCCACTGTACCCATCGCGAAAGCGATGATACCAAGCTCCACATTGTTCTGATCAAAAAAGAAAAGCGTTCCGCACGAAAGGGCGCCAACCCAGGTAAAGAACTGCATAAAGGTCTTTCTGCGCCCTGTATAATCAGCCAGTGACGAAAGTATTGGTGAAAGAAACGCTACTACCAGGTATGCGGCAGCAATGGCCCATGAGTATAAAACAGTGTTGATCACCTCCCTGCCAAAGAAGGAAACAGTGTAATCATCCGGCCCCGACCGGGTAACCTGGTTGTAATAGATCGGAAAGATGGTTGAAGCAATGGTTAGCTGGTAAACCGAATTTGCCCAGTCGTACATGACCCACCCCCTGATGACTTTCGGATCACCTTTCTTTATCGGATTGTTCCTGATTGCTTTTTTTCATCTATACGGGTTAACTAAATGCTAAGATAGAGAAATTTCTGGTACTCCAATTATACGGTTAAATACCCGGGTATTCAAGGTAAGAATAAAAGGTTGTGGTTTGTAATGTTCTTGACTTGTGTACTTCTTTTTCGGGCTTGTTCAATTTGATATAGAATTTCTGTTCCTTTTATTTGATTCTCTGCTTAGTTGACTTCAACCCCGGATCTGGGCTGTATCTACGTTTGTAAATCTTTAAATTCACTGACAAAAAAAATATTCTTATTGACGGTTACTTTTCCCCGGGATTAACATTTATATATCAGATGCCTTCTTTTCTGGAATTTATCCTGAAGGGACTTCTGATTCGATGGCTTGCATCAGTATCCCGGAACACTAAATAACTAACTACAAAAACTGCCCGAAGATGACATTTCTAGAGATGTTTTTTATTTTTCTGTATTACACAGCATTAATACTAGTGCTGACCTTTGCAGCATCACAAAAGAAAATCGGCAAGCTCAGGATTTTTCTGATCAGCTTGTTCTTAACCCCGGTAGTAGGTTTCTTTGCCTACAGATATTCTGAGCCGGCTTCGCTGCTCCATTACACCCGCTACCGCTGCCCGAGATGCGGCGTCGATTTTACAGAACCAATGATCGATTGCCCTTACTGCAGGAGGGATGGAGAAATTACCAAACTTCACCCGATGATCATGAGGAGCGTTTGACCCTGTCAGGTTTCGCGATTTTACTTTCAACAATTTTTAACGACCATCATATTTGCCCCGGAGCTAATCCGGGTTTTTTTTTATTCATGCGCTTAAAAATTCCTCTTTTGATTATCAGATCAAATATTTACCTTCGGGCATTCATTTAATCGCTACACTATGACAGCCCGCCATAAATATCACGGAATAGTTGCTTTGCTTGGTTTTTGCATTTTTGCCACTGTTGGTGCAAATTTGAATGCACAGGTTGCGGATTCGACCCAAAGCAGCAACCCCAAAGGTTCTGAGAAAGTTAAAACCGGACTAAACTTCGGCGCGTTGCCTGCAGTTGCTTTTGATTCTGATCTGGGCTTTGAATATGGTGTTTTGGGAAACCTGTTTCAATACGGTGATGGAAGCACCTATCCGGATTACCGCTGGTCGCTTTATGGCGAATGGTCGCGCACAACCAAAGGCAGTGGCATCAACCAGCTTTTCTTCGATTCAAAATACCTGTTACCCCATCAGATCCGGATCACCGCCGATTTCAGCTTTCTGACCGAGCGGGCTCTTGATTTTTACGGGTTCAATGGATATGAAGCCGTTTACAATCCGGAAATTGAAGACGATACCGATACAATTAATTATATTTCAAGGGTTTATTATCGCCATGAACGTAAACTGGCACGGATAACCCTCGACTTCCAGGGCAAAATCAAAGAGTTGCCCCTCCGGTGGCTGGTTGGTTATGGATACTTTAACAACCGCATCGGTTCTGTGGATATCGACCGGTTGAACCAGGGCAAGGATGAAGAAGACAAACTTCCTGAAGTCGAAGGATTATACGACAAATATGTCAGTTGGGGTATGATCCCTGCTGAAGAAGCCGACGGCGGTACCCATAACTTTATTAAGCTGGGGTTGGTATACGATACCCGCGACAATGAACCCAATCCCAACAAGGGCATCTGGACGGAAGTGGTGATGATGACCGCCCCCCGTTTTCTGGGTAACACCGAAACGGCCTATACCAAACTGGCCATCACGCACAGGCAATATATTACACTTAAAAAAGATGCATTGACTTTTGCTTACCGTTTGGGCTGGCAGGGTACCATCGACGGGCATGTACCATTTTATATGCAGCCATATATGATAAATACCTTCACCCGCACAACCAAAAACGATGGCCTGGGAGGCGCAAGGTCACTCAGGGGGATTCTACGCAACCGGATCGTAGGTGAGGATTTCGCCTATGGCAATTTTGAGCTCCGGTACAAATTCTGGAAATTCTACCGATGGAAACAGAACTTCTACTTTTGTCTGAATGGCTTCAGCGATATGGGCCTTGTAACAAATAATATATCTGTCAATAAGGAGCTTATTCCGGAAGGAGAAAACTATGCTGATTATTTTGCTGAAAAAGATAAGGATTTGCATATTTCTTACGGAGGTGGTCTGCGTATCGCTATGAACCAGAATTTTATTCTTGCCATAGATTATGGCCTTGCCGGAGATAAACGCGATGGTGACAATGGTCTCTACATTAACCTGGGGTTTTTGTTTTAGAGCAGGGCATGGGGCTCAGGGCTCAGGGCTCAGGGCACAGAGCACAGGGCATGGAGCACAGAGCATGGAGCACAGAGCATGGGGCATGGAGCATGGACTTTGCCGGGGAAATTCCGTCTCCGTGGCAGCAGACAAGGGGACAAGGAGACAAGGGGAAGGAGAAAAAAAATAACCAACGGACGAAGAGACTGAGAGTATAAAGTAATGTATTGAAAACTGAGGCTCCGACCCTCGTCCCTTTTGCGCCCCTCGTCCCTTCTTTAGGCGCAGAGCACAGAGCACAGAGCACAGGGCATGGAGTATGGACCATGGAGCATGGAACTTTGCCGGGGGAATTCCGTCTTCGTGGCAGCAGACAAGGGGACCAGGAGACAAGGGGACCAGGAGAAAAAAAATAACCAACGGACGAAGAGACTGAGAGATTGAAAGAATTTCCAATATTCCACCATTCCATCATTCCATTGTCACCCTGAGCGTAGTCGAAGGGCCACCATTCCACCATTCCAATATTCCATTATTCCAGTTTCCAGAGACTGAGATCAGACTAACAATCTCCCGACTTCAAGGACGGTAAATGATACATGCATCTATTAAAATATGGAGATTTTATAATATTAAAGCAAAATTCTATAACAAGGCGGCTGGGTCAATGGTGTCAAATATTTAAATCCGGCGATTTTCCCATACTGGTACCGGTAATAAAATTACACCTTAATAAAACCCAAAGACAAAATGAAAAATCTGATCAAGAATCTGGTGGTAGTGATTTCACTTTCACCCGCAGTTTTCCTGCTTGGTAGCTGCAACAAAAATGAAGATACTGTTGTCACGGAAGCTTCAGCAACCGAGAAATCAACGCTGGAAGAGGAAAGCCTCACCTTTTGCTGCAACCTTGATTCTCTTCCGCTTGAAACGCTCAGTCAGGCTGAGACCGACGCCCTGCTTCTTATGCGTGAAGAAGAATTGCTGGCAAGGGATGTTTATACCAGACTATATACGGTTTATAGTATGCCGGTTTTTAACAATATCTCAAAAAGTGAGCAGCAACATACGGATGTAATTCTCAGGTTATTAAACCGGTACAACCTGGCCGATCCGGCAGCAAATCATCAGCCGGGCATATTTGTAAATCAGGATTTGCAAGCCCTCTATACAAGCCTGGTAGCTCAGGGAGAAATTTCAAGGATTGAGGCTTTAAAAGTTGGCGCCACGATCGAGGATCTTGATATCAGGGATTTGATGGATCTGGTAGAAGAAGTTGATAACCAGGATATATTGATGGTATTTGCCAACCTTACCAAAGGCTCACGCAACCATCTGAGATCGTTCTCAAAACTACTTCTGAGATCAGGAGTAACTTACGTTCCCCAGTTTATTTCGCCCGAACTTTACCAATGGATTATAACCACCCCGCATGAGCGTGGCTGTGTAAACGGATAAAATGAAAATCCCCGGGAAGCCGGGGATTTTTTTGAATATTGATAAGGCGCCTCTTCTCTTTGTGTGCAATCTTTGCTGAATAATAATTATGTAGGGACACGACATGTCGTGTCCCTACATAATTATTATTGGACCTGAATAACCACTCAGATGGCTATTGTTTACTTATTTTCAGTGTTTTTGTGTATGCCGTCCTGCTCACCCTGAGCAAATAATTGCCTTTCTGCAATCCGTAAAGAGGCATTGTGAAAGAATTCGAACCGTTGATGATGGATATATTTTCTTTCTTCAATACCTCCACCCCAGACATATCTGTCAGTGAAAAACCAACCGTGCCTGACAGTTTCGTGTTTATACCGATGTTCAGGTTGTCGCCTGCCGGATTGGGGAATACCCTGATCTCATCCGTTCCTGCTGAAATGATGTCAACCCCGGTATTCACAGTTACCGTAAAGGTAACCGGAATTTCAATTTCAGGTTGATCCGGATCGTTCGATAAAATGGTAATCCGTCCGGTATAAGTTCCCAGTGCCATTCCGGTTGCATCGCAGGTAACAACAATCTCCTGCATATTTTCCGGTGCGATCGACCCTTCGGTATTGTCTACACTCAGCCAGTTGCCGGTTCCGGTGGAGCGTACAAATTTTACGCTCATGTTTTTTGCCTGATGTCCGCCATCGCCGTAGGTATCTTCCAGCCAGACTTTCCAGTTGCCTTGTATGGATTCTCCTGAAAATGAGCTGTTGATCAATGAATAGTTGCCATCTTCCTGGCCCGAAGCGATCATTACCCGGGCTCCTGACGGCGATTCCAACCACATGGATCCTTCAGAAGCATAATTGTCGGTGGTCCAGTTATAGTCTATCAGGATTTTTCCAACCAGGCCGGTTTCTGAAACGGTAATATCCGTCCATCCGCTTTCGGTATAGGTATTATAATCCCAGGTTGTTGCAGACGGGCTGTTGGTTAAGGTTTTCGAAATAGTGTCAAAGGCTTCGGTTGAAAGGGTGATGTAATAATTCAACCCGAGTTCACCAGTATTGCTCAGGTTGACTGGTTGGGTATCTGTAAGCCCTTGCATGGCATTGAATTCCATTTGCTGTGGATCGGTTTCTGCCTGAGCAAACAATTGTTCACCCACATAGAATTCATGCGGATCGGGTTTGCCGATAAAGGGGTGGTTTTCGCTTTTTCCACTGGCATCGGCAGCATGAATATAATACTGAACCGTGCTGCCATACTCAGGAGCAGGAATGGTAACCGACCAGTTGGTTCCCATGGTATTCGTCATGGCCACTGATTCGAAAGGAGTGTATGGATTGGGATTTACGCGGTAATAAAACAATGCAGAGTCGGCAATTACTTCAGCTCCGCTGTAGGCTGCAATATTGGCTGCAAATGAATAGGAATCGTTTTGGGGAACATTTCCCAGCAATGGGATATGCCTGATCCGGAGCATTTCGGGGTCGGCAAGCTCATGGGCGCGACAGTGCAAAGCATCGGTTGATTCCCAGGGTGCCCCGGGAAGGCCGATGATTCCAAACACCTTATAACCTGGCATAGCCTGGCGGTAAACATCAAGTGCCGGTTCATCGTCCTGTGAACCCATGATGGGGACAAAAACCTTATCGTTGAAAATAAATGAGTTGGTGTAGGGCTGATTTTGGGGGGTATTTACCCTGTAAACTTCGAATGGAGAATTCCAGGGTGTGGTCAGCGATGCAAAATAAGCAGCCGTTGCCTCTATTTCATCGTATTGTGGATGGCTCTGAGGTACAGAACGGATCAGTACCTTGTTGGTAGCCAGATACTTGCCCCAGCAATCGATGTGGTCAATGTAGGTGTTATTGGGGTCTTCCAGTACATGGTAATCGTTCACACCCAGATATGCCTGCATTTTCTGGTCAACCTGTGCGGAGGTCTGACCCGGGTTTTCCGAATAGGCTATCATTGTTGAGGAGGCATTGCCATAGCTATCGCTCATATAATTGCCGCCGGTATGGATCACATTCATTCCGAACCAGGGAATTCCCAGCGCATCAGCCACCACTTTGGGCACTTCATCGTCGTTTGGCCGGGGTCGGTTGTATGGGAAATCAATCAGGCCTACCTGATCGTTTCCGTAAGAGATAAACATTGGGCCATAATCACGGGTCCAGTAGCTGTCGGTAGGGGCATAGATAAAGTTGCAATTATCCAGATTCACCCCTGCATTGGTATATTGGCTTCTTACAGCGTTTTCCTGGGAAAGTCCCGTAACAAGTGTATATAATTTTGCATCGCGGGCCATTTCGCGTATAACAGTCATCGGAATGCCGAAAGGGTAGGCGATCAGCGCACCTTTGGCCCGTTCAAACTCACCCAGGCTGATGACTGCTCCCGGAGGAGGATCAGTTTGCACAAAATCGCGTCCGATCAGGTGGCTTTTTTGAGCTTCTTCAGGTGTCATCTGGTGGGTCAGACGCTTAACCGGATAGCGGCCTGGTTCCTGCGCGGTTACATTGAGAGTAAATGAAAGAATTATTGAAACAGCTACAAGTCTGAGTAAACAGGTTTTCATATAGGGCGTGATTGTGATGTCAGGGCAAAGGTAAAAATTACTGTTTTCATCAAATATAAATCTGGCAATTTATTCAGGTAATTCTTTTGCAGTGATTTTTCGTAAGACTGGTTTTATTAATTGCACCTGACCAGTGACTAGATGAAAAAGCATACCAATATCTTTTACCGGAAACTATTGAATCACCATATAAGTCTTTATGTTAACTTTGTGAATTAAAGAATAAGTCTTCATGCAAAAAAGTGACATGAAACGTAGCTATCTGAAAATTATACTGCCTACAATCTTTACAATTCTATTGTTTATCCTCACCATTTTTATAATAATCATTCCCCGCTTTAAACAGAATATACTGGATGGTAAGCGGGAAATGATAAAGGAATTAACGAATTCGGCATTAAGCATTATATCGAAATATGAGAACGATGAAAGAGCAGGGCTGTTAAGCAGGGAAGATGCGCAGAAAACAGCCATTTCAAGGATTCAATACCTGAGGTATGGTGAGGAAAACAAAGATTATTTCTGGATTACAGATATGACTCCGAAAATGATCATGCACCCTTACAGAACTGACTTAAACGGTAAAGAATTAATAAATTTCACGGATCCACGTGGAAAAAAAATGTTTGTTGAGTTTGTCAATACTGTTCAAAAATCAGGATCCGGATATGTCGATTATATGTGGCAATGGAAGGACGACTCGTTGCATATTGTTCCCAAGCTTTCTTATGTTAAGTTGTTTAAACCCTGGAACTGGGTTATCGGAACAGGTATATATATCGAAGATGTTAAAATGGAAATCTCGGCGCTTACAAAGCGATTGCTGTGGATATCGGTCGGCATTTCCATTGTGATAGCACTGCTGCTTTTCTATATTTTAAAACAAAGCCTGAATATTGAGCGCAAACGAATTGAAGCTAAAAATGATTTACATGAATCAGAAGAAAAATACCGGACACTTGTTGAAGCGGCAACCGAAGGCCTGATAATGGTGATTGAGGGTAAAATCAGTTTCTCGAACAGTGTAATAAGTAAAATGACAGGTTATTTGCCCGCCGAACTTGTCAATATTTCATTAAACGACATTGTTAGCAAGAGCAATAGCGAGGCGATTATTGAGGCTTTTTCGAAACAGACAGTCAAAGAGGGTCAATTTGAATTAAATCTTAACAGGAAAAACGGAGGGGTGGTTAATTCCCTGATTACTTCTTATACTACTGTTTTTTCAGGCAAAGAAGTAAACATACTTATTGTTAAAGACATTTCGATAGATAAAAGTTTAAATGTAACCAGCTTTGATTATCAAAAACTGATCAACACACTTGATATCGGGTTTTTTAAAGCAGGACTCGATACAAAGGGTAAATTCCTTTTCGCTAACGAGACAGCTATCCGGATACTTGGCTTCGAAAGCCTGAAGGATTTGTCGGGCATACACTTTTTGGGTTTAATTGCCGATGCTGTTGACAGGAAAAACCTGATCGGCTCACTCACTTTGAACGGATTTGTAAAAGGAATGGTGCTTAAAATAAACAAACCCGATGGCGATTTTTCCATAGTGGTCATTTCTATTGTCGCCATTGATATCGAAAATCCCGATGATTTGGTTTGCGATTGCATTATTGAGGATATAACCAGGCATGAAACAGCCAAAACCCTTACCAATAATTTGATCGCTGAAATAAAATCAAATGATTTTATGATCAAACAGACGGTTATAGACTATATTAAACCTGCATATACACTTGATTCCGGAGCGACTTTACAGGATGCCATAAATATGTTGGCACGTAAGAAAACTGAAAGCTTGTTGCTTACCCACAATGACAAAGATTACCTCGGTATAGTTACGAATACTGATATTCAGAAAAGGATACTCTCGTTAAACCTGGATCTGGACAATCCTGCTTATATGATCATGAGTTCACCCATCACCTCTATCTCCGAAAATACATCGGTACTTGATGCTATTACACTGTGTGAAGAAAAAAAGATAAACCACCTTGCTGTTAAAAACGGGTCTGGTGAGCTTCAGGGAATGTTGAGGTCAAATGATGTTTATAAAATGCTTTTAAACTCTCTCTCGTTCTTTATTGCCAAAATACGGAAAGCCGAAACAAACCAGGATTTAAAGCAGTGTTACAGCACCCTTCAAATACTTTTGAAACCACGTATAAAAAGCGATGTTTCCATTAAATACGTCACAAAAATAACCACTGCATTTTCTGATACCATCATTCGAAAGCTAATTGAACTTACAATAGTTGAAATAGGACCACCACCGGTAAATTTCTCATTCCTTTGTTTAGGCAGCGAAGGGAGGAAGGAGGAAACACTTTTTACCGATCAGGATAATGCCATCATTTTCGAAAATGTTATAAAAGAAAAAGAAGTAGCAGTTCAGTCGTATTTCAATAACCTTGGCGAAAGGGTGTGCAATTCGTTAAATTACATCGGTTATTCGTTTTGTTTGGGCAATATAATGGCCAAAAACCCGGTATGGTGTAAACCGTTGAGTACCTGGGAAAGCTATTTTGTAAACTGGATAGCAACGCCCGAGCCACAAAACCTTCTGGATGCCTCTATTTTCTTCGATTTCAGAAGTGTTTACGGAGATGAATTGCTTGTTGAAAAATTAAAGAAAAAAATAGATGAATCTGTCAGGCTAAATCCTTTGTTCCTCTACCACCTTGCATATAATACATTCAACACCAAATGCCCACATATTTCATCCGGTAACATACTTTCGGATAAGCATGGCGATATTATTGACCTTAAAAGTGCTTTGGTGCCTATCATCATGTTTGCACGGACTTATTCGCTACAGCACAATATATGGTGTTCCAATACCATAGAAAGACTTACTGCATTAAAAGAAAAACAAATTATCAGCATAAGCTCAATTGATGAAATTATTTTTGTGTATAACTTCCTGATGAACCTCCGCTTGCGGAATCAAATTGATTTGATTGACAACAACGCACCTGTTTCTAATAAACTCAATACAAAAAAGCTTATAGATATCGAGCTGTATATGCTAAAAAAAGTATTATCGGCCATTCCTGATTACCAGAACAAAATTAAGATTGATTTCAGGATAACAACTTAGAGACTTATATATATTGCTAAACTCTATGAATAGGCCCGTCCTTTAGAGCTGGTTTCGAAAAGTATATCATAGAGAATGAGGAGAGAATAATAATAGATAAGTTGCTAAATCGAAAAATACGCATTGTGCCTGAATCCTTTGGATTCGTTTAAATGTGTATAGCCCAGTTGGTTTGTGAGCAATAGTGTTTTGCCAATAATTAGCGGGTGATAATTAAAATGGCTGTGCCCATGTATCCAAAAATTCGCATTACATTCCGTGATATAATCTGTAAGGTCAACACAAAACGCCTCATTTATCAGACTGGCGTTGTGAATCTGCGAGTTGCACAAAACTGAAGGCAGGTGATGTGTTACAACAACTGTTTGTTTTTGTTTGTTGTTTAAAACTTGTTTTATAAAACCTAAACTTTCATCGTGGAGTTTGTTGAACATTGCAGCATTAAATTTCTTATTGCCCTGGCTTATGAATTCAAAGTCTGCCACTCCACGCTCAATGCTTTTCTCATTCCCCGGGCTTATTTTCGACCATAGTGTGCTAAATATGAACCGGATGCCCGAGTACTGCAGTTCAATGTTGTTTACAATATTTATGTTGCGGTAAACATTTATGTTGTAGGAACTGCTATAGTCAGAAATGTTTTTATGATAAAACTCATGGTTACCCGGTACCCAGAATACTGCTTTATAATTGTCAGAAATAAACCGGAAAAACGGATCGTTCAGAGATGCATCATTCAAAGGAACTATATCGCCGGCTAGTATTAAGATATCACCGGATACAGTCAATGGATAGCTTGCAAGATAACTGCTGTTTTGCCCTAATTCGAGATGGAGGTCCGAACAATATTGAATTCTCATTGTAGCATAATTTGATTGCGTTATTCCGGGCAGGAGGTGTTGTTCATTCAGGTACTTTATATTCCTTTCAAATTGTAAAGTTCCGGAAACATTCGAACCCTCCACTATTCGGTGAATTATACTTTACCCTACTTCGCTGATCTTTTTCAGAAGTGATGCATCCAGTATTTCTATCTCCCGTCCTTTCAAAGAAATAATATTCTCTTTTGAAAATTCAGTGAAAAGCCGCACGGCATTTTCCTCCGAAATGGCGATCATTTCACCGATTTCTTTCCGGGTCATTCCCAATTGAAATTTATGGCTACCGTGCATTGCTGACAAATATATCAGGTTTTCGGCAAATCTTCCCCTGGCTTGTTTCTGATTGAGTGAGATAATTTTCTTCATAATCGCTGAAACAGACTTCCCGAATGCATTATTCAAACTTAACAATAAATCATGATTTTCGATGTAGAGTTTTTTAACCAAGGAAAGCTCTATAAAGCAAACTTCCGAATCCTCAAGGGCGGAAACTGAATATGAATACTCCGGATTATCGAAAAAACAAAGTAACCCGATATAAGCAGGTGGTTTCAGTATATACAGGATAATGTTCCTTTGGTTGAGCCCTTCAACATACAATTTGGCTGACCCTCTGACAAGAAACAGCGCATGCGTTACTTCTGTTCCTTGTTTACAAATTACATCATGTTTCTTGAAATGTGCATGTAACAGATTAAGCATTTGATGATTATTACTGTCTCCGTTTATGGTTGAATAAATGTCACATTTCAATATACAGGTATCACAGTTTGTCTTTTTCGAGAAACGCATGCTTCAAAGTTTGTGTTAAAGGTATAAAAAAGTTGTTGTACAACAATGTTTAAAGTCAATGTATTGAAGATATGTCTGTTGCCATAAATTGATACCTTTGGCAAGAATGGTTTTAAATTTTTAACTAAAAGGAGGAGATATGTTACACGAACCTGCAGCAAAAACCGGGCTTGACAAAGCCGCTGACAAAAAAGCCAGATTAGGGGTGAAAATGTTTTTTATGTACACCCTTGTATATGCCGGTTTTGTGCTTATTGGCCTGACCAAGCCCGAACTGATGGGGTTAGAACTAATGGGCGGGCAAAACATTGCCATTGTCTATGGCTTTGGTTTGATTTTACTTGCCATAATTATGGGGTTTATCTATAATTATTTCTGTACAAGAATGGAAGATAAAATGAATAAAAACTAACCCTGAAAAGCCAAGGATATGATTTACGAAGTTTCTAACACAGCAATAATAATTTTCCTTTTTATCGTCGGCCTGGTATTAGGGATATCATTTTACTTTGCCAGAAAAACCAAATCAGCAGCTAACTATTATGCCGCAGGTGGCAATATTCACTGGGCGGTGAACGGAATAGCCTTTGCCGGTGATTATTTGTCAGCAGCCTCATTTCTGGGGATCTGCGGAATGATTGCCTACTCTGGTTACGATGGGTTCCTCTACTCCATCGGATATCTTGCTGGATGGGTAGTTGCATTGTTTTTAGTGGCCGAGCCTTTAAAAAAACTTGGGAAATACACTTTTACCGACGCGTTGGATTCAAGGTTTAATTCGAAGCACATTAAACTGGCGGCATCTATAAGTACCCTTATCGTTTCAGTATTTTATCTTATTCCTCAAATGGTGGGTGCAGGCGACCTTGTGGTTCCGCTGCTCGGACTGCCTCACTGGATGGGCGTCGTGATTGTAGGGTCCATTGTAATATTTATTGTTGCAACTGCCGGTATGACATCCACCACCTATGTTCAGTTTATTAAAGGGGCATTGCTGGTAATATTTTCTACCATTCTGACGATTTATATTTTACAGAATGGTTTATCGTTAACACCTAACGACAACTATCACAAATTTTCACAGACAGCTGCTATCGCAACCAACGACACCGTAGTTAGTGTTCCTGATTCAACGTACATTATCCGGAAAACCAAAGTTGTGGACAAAATGGTTTTCGTGAAACTTGCCCGGGAAGGCAATGAAATATGGTATAAATTAAATGTTAAGGACAACAAAGCCAACCTGGATGAGATGCTTGATATTACTGTTGCTCCCGATGGAAGTAAATTATACAACGGGGCACCAAAATCGGAAAAGAAATTCTACCAGGTTGGTCATCTCAGCAAGATAATTGTCGATGGGAAAGAAGTTGATAAAACCGGCCCTGTTGGCCCGTTTGAATTTATCAAAACCATTGAAAACAGTGAAGTCGTCAGGTTTTCAAAGAAAGCATTTACCGATGATGGGAACAAAATAACAGTTTGGTATCAATTAAATACCAAAGGATCAGATGTAATGAAACCGGGATTACTTTATAAACTATCCAAAGCGGTGGGTGCCACTTTCTGGGACAGGTTGAATTTCCTGTCGCTCATGCTGGCACTATTTTTAGGAACATCGGCATTGCCACATATTTTAATCAGGTATTATACTGTACCCAGTCAACGTGCCGCCCGAAAATCTACCATTGTGGCCATTTCTGCCATCGGATTTTTCTATGTATTAACATTGTATATGGGTCTGGGCTCTATGATTAACGGAGCATTGGATGTTGAAAGCAGCAATATGTCGGCGCCGCTGCTTGCAAAAACTTTTGGTGTTGGAATATTCTCAATCATTTCGGCCATTGCTTTTGCCACGGTACTTGGAACTGTCAGCGGGCTTATTGTAGCATCTTCTGGTGCTATAGCCCACGACTTTATTGACAAATACCTGGAAGTAAAAATGACTGACAAAGCTAAAGTTAAAGCCGGGAAATTAGCTGCCATTGGAGTCGGCATTTTTGCCATTGTTTTAGGCATTCTTTTCAAAGGCATGAACGTATCTTTTCTTGTGGGACTGGCATTTGCTGTCGCTGCATCGGCCAACCTGCCAGCCATTTTGTTCCTTTTATTCTGGAAGAAAACGACGGCCAAAGGCATCGCCTGGTCAATTCTGGTGGGCGTGGTTTCCTCTATTGGAATAATCCTGTTTTCGCCTACCATGTACGATAAATATGGTCTCATTCCCAAAGATGCCCCGATTCCACTTGACAATCCGGGTATCATTTCGATACCATTGGCGGTTTTAACACTGGTTGTAATCTCATTGCTCACACAAAAAGACAATGCAACCAAGGATTTTAGTAAATAAAAAATGGCGAACATTTCTTAAAAATTCTAAAATGAAACATTTGTATGTGGTATTGTTGGTTTTGGGTTTTCTTCCCGTAAAAGCACAGGTAAAGACAGAGGAACCCAAATACGGAATCAATTTTTCCGGATTTGTTAAAAACGATTTTTTCTGGGATACCAGGGAGAGTTACACCATACGGGAAGGACATTTCCTGCTTTACCCTAAAGAAGTCAGCAATGATGCGGAGGGGAATGACATCAATGATAAAACATCATTCAATTTTCTCTCAATACAAACGCGGATTACCGGTAAAATAACCGCGCCCGATGCCTTTGGCGCCAAAACATCTGCGTTGATTGAGGCTGATTTTTTCGGAAATGAAAATGCTGCGTTTGTGGATGCCAACGGATTCAGGCTCAGACATGCATATGTTAAACTGAACTGGGAAAAAACAGAGTTGCTTACCGGGCAGTTCTGGCATCCGTTTTTTATCCCGGGTTGTTTCTCCGGGGTTGTTTCCTTTAATACAGGAGCTCCGATGCAGCCATTCTCACGTAACCCGCAGATCAGGCTTACCCACAAACCCGGGAAGGTAAGTATGGCAGCAATAGTTTCAGCCCAGCGTGATTTTACCAGTCCGCAGGGTTCGGCCTCCCTGCGCTATTCATCCCTTCCCGATCTGAGCGCCATTGTTTCCTATGAAACGAACAATGTTGAAAAGAAATCAGGTTTTCTTACCGGGGTGGCAGTGGATTATAAAGTGTTACAACCCCTGCTCACCACCTCAAAGGGTGGCAATACTTTTGTAACGAATGAAAAGATCAGTGGGTTTTCGGCCACCGCCTTTATCAGATATAAAAACCCGGCTTACACCATTAAATTTCAGGGTATTCTCGGCCAGAACCTTTTCGACCTCACCATGCTGGGCGGTTATGCGGTACATTCCATTACCGACACCGTGCGCAACACCGTCGATTACACAGCTCTCAAAAATCTGACCGGATGGGCTGAGTTTAACACCAACGGTGAAAAATTTCAGGTTGGCTTATGGGTGGGCTACACTGAGAACCTGGGTGCCGGCGATAACATACTGGTGTATTCCAACAAAGCCGGCGGAACCGATGCAACAGTGCGGGGTGCGAATGTTAAATCCATCCTCAGGCTATCGCCGCGCATTATTTTTATCAGCGGTAAATTCAATTTTGCCACGGAACTGGAGTATACAAATGCTGCGTATGCCAGCAGAGATGCCAACGGACTCCCGAACCGGGATGAAATGGGTGTAATAACCGATACCGAGGGTGTGTCAAATATCCGGCTTCTGCTCTCGGTGATTTATAACTTCTGACCAGATCGGTGTTTCTCTGAATGATGCAAACCTGGTGGATTTGTTGACCCTGGTAGTTCGAATTGGTCGGGACTCTAAGAAATTTACCCTGAGGAACGAAGGACTCAAAGTGCCTTATGCCCCTATGCTCAGTGCTCTGTGCCCTTAATTCTTCACAACCTTCACAACCTTCACAGCCTGATTCGAAACCAGCTTAATGAGGTAAACTCCGGGCTCCAGGACTGGATTCCACTTTACAGAATGCCCCCCCGCATTGCAGAATCCCTCAAAGATGGAAGCAACCGGCCTGCCATTCAGATCAAAGGCGGAAAGGGATATTTGTGAAGCTTCCGATAGGGAATAATTTAAAATTGTTTCCGAAGTAAATGGGTTTGGAGATGCTGTCAGACTGGTTTCCAATGAGGATATAAGCCGTGTATTCACCCCTTCCTCCACCTTTATTTCAAGGTTTACAGGCAGTTCGTTCAGGAAATAATCTGTGGCGGTCATGGTCGTGGCGTGCTGCCCCAGGCTTAGGCCGGTGGTGTTGAAATGCATGGTAACGGTTCCGGGTTCCTGTCCAAGCAGAAGCCCGCCGGGCACTTCGGCGTAAACCCATGTTATTGTATCGGGAATGACAAGGGCATATGGATTCCGCTCGGTATTGTGCGAGGTAAGCTGAAGGGTAACTGTGGTGGATGTATTGGGTTCCATCACCAGGCTGATTTCAGGTGGATCGGCAGTCAGCGCCGGTGGGTTTACCACCATCTGCAAGGCATTATAAAGATTGAGCCGGCCGTCGCTGACCGATCTGCCTTCCATTGCTGAAATGGTGTCAACCGAAGCAATCAGGTAACGCTTGAACTTTGAGGCCACAAGGGCTGGATTATCAATATATTGTTGCAGGGTAGCCTCCGGAGCCGCTGCATACATCAGTGCAATGGAGCCCGATACCATGGGCGACGACATGGACGTGCCCGTTTTATAACCGTAACTGTCACCCTGACGGGTAGAATAGATGCTGGTGCCAGGTGCAGCCAGATCAATGCTGGTGTGGCCCCAGGCAGCCTGTGAGTTCAAAGCGTCTGTATTGGTACTGTTTGTTACCGAAACAATGGATTCATTGGTCATGGCGGTGGGGATATCACCGTTCACATCCACATCCCAGGCGCGGTTTGCCGTGGAAGCCACATTCAGGATACCGACGGATCCAAGTGAATCGTAAATGGCACTCCACAATGGAAAGTTCACCGGATTGCCTCCGTCGATGCCGAAGGAAGAGTTGGTTACCACCACAAAAGCACCGGCGGCACCATTGGTTTCGTTGTAACGCTTGCGCATTTCAAATATATAATCATAAGCAATTACTGCGATGGCTTCGTTGCTGCCTGATCCGGCGACCGGCATCACATAGGTGTTGAATGCTACGCCTGTAATTCCCAGGCCGTTGTTCCCTCTGGCAGCGGCAATGCCGGCAACATGGGTTCCGTGGTCGTGTGTCGGCACATTGCCACTGTTCATATAGGCATTCCAGCCATTATAATCATCGATGTAACCGTTCTCATCGTCATCGGTATTATTGAAAGGAATTTCCAGTCGGTTCTTCCAGAGTTTAAGGTCTGAATGCCCCAGATCAGCCCCTCCGTCAACCACGGCAACTACAATGGTATCACCCAAGGTGGTCAAGCCACTGGTTGTGATGTCCCAGGCAAAGGTGGCTTTGATGTCGGCCCCGGGGGTACCGCTTTGTTGCCCGGTATTTTTGAGTGCCCACTCATTTGTAAAGGAGGGGTCATCGGGGATAACCTCACGCTCCTGAACGAAATGGTTAAACTGAGCAAGGCTGACCGAAGGATGTAGTTTAATCTTTTCCAGCAAAACACCGGCATCGGTTGTGGATTCATTAAATCTCAAAAGCCAGATGTTCATCCGTTTCGAGAGTTTTTGGTCAACAGAAAGGTCAGCTTCTGAGAAGTGCGCCAGCAGTGAAGGCAATAACTGAGCAGCGTCAGCAGATTTCAATTGAACAAGGAGTTGTCCCGGTTCTCTTTCAATGGAGGTTGGTTGAGAACAAGCCAGTGCTGCAGTAATAAGCAGCAAGACAAGGGTGGATATAATTTTCATTTATACCGGAATTGACGGTTAGAAAGTGATTAACAATCCGGCACAGCGGATGTTCATATATGTAAACACTCAGTTACCTGACAACCAGCCGGGCTGAACAGGTTTGTTTTACCGAGCTTAATTTCACTATATAAATTCCTTGCGACAATCCGGAAATATCGATCTGATGGCTGTTGGGACCTTGAACCAAACCCGAAAATGATTCAGACTTTAGCAATGTACCCATACTGCTGTAAATCATCAAATCTGCTTTACCTGATTCATCCGCCTCAAAATTCAACGTAGTTGTTCCGTTGGAAGGATTTGGTGAAATACTCAGACCTTTATTACGTCCGGGATTTTGTTTCACATCGTTGTAGATGTTGATGGTATCGTTGAACATCAGCAGGACCTCATAATTCTCGGTTTCAGTCGAAAAATTCAATGTGTCAAGCGCAAAACCAGCCATGGGTTGCAAAAATACCGGCTGAACAAAACTTACCACAACCTGAATCACCTCACCCGGGAACATGGTACGTGGCATAGGGTCCCAAAACCATGTTTCCCAGAACCATTCGCCATCCTGAAGCACAATATTTCCATTGTAATCAAATGCGGTCAGTACGACATCATGGTCAGTGGTATTGGTAATCTCGAACGATAAGCCTTCATATGCCTGTAAGTCGCCGTCAAAAATCAAAGAATCAGGTTCCACCAGCAACTCACTTAACTCACTTTCAGTCATAAAGCTGAGGGTACGTGTTGCGAACAGGCTGTTGGCAGAAAGCGCCCTGAAAGTAATCTCCCATTCACCATTGGGTTGTGAGGGTGTACCGGCAAATATTCCATCGGAAGATAAAGCCATCCCATCAGGAAGTTGAGGACACTGATACAGAAACGATGATCCGGGCATGATTACGGTTGATCCGGATATGCCTGAAATCAGGTAGTTTTGTCCGTCACCTGCCGAAATGCCTGCAGCCCAATCATTGGAGGAGGTAATCCCGTTTCCGTAATGGAATGTAATGGTTCCATCAGGGTAGAGGGTTACAGCAAAATCGTTGTTGAAAGAAGGATCATCAAATTTCGAGATCTTCCAGCGGAAGGTAGCGTGATTGGCATCACCTTCGTAAAACATCCCGTCGTTTTCTTCAGGATAGATCATCAGGTCGCTTCCATAAGGGGTGATGACTCTGGCCGTTTTTATAGCGGCTTCACTCCGGATGTATTCAAACTGACCCTCAAAAGCGATGGAGCCATCGGATGTAATCACCAGGTCCTGGTAGTTCTGGCCGTAGAACGGGAACGGAAAACCTATCGTTTGGGTAGCAAAACCATCGTCGTTGCTGGTAGGGACAAGCTGGTTGGTGGTGATGGCCGGGAAAGCTGCCTGGTGGTTGCTTTCGGTGAATTCCTGCAAAACAGACCAGGTGTAAGGGGCCTGTGCGCCTGTGGCTTCAAGCTGGTAACTGTAGGGTGCTCCAGCCTGGGCAACAGGCAATTGCTGGGTTGAGATTTCGGTGGGAACAAAATCTATGTTGCCATCGGCCCAAACAAGGGTAGTGTCGTTGTTTACCATGGAAACGTTCGTCAGTTGGCTCTGGAATTCCATCGATCGCTTCAGATCCCAGAGAGAGAGACTGGTTATCTGGCCGGTGGAAGAATTTTCAGGATCCTGTTCTTCAATCTGAATAAAAAATCTTGACTGCTGGCCTGGTTGAATATAGCTGAGCAGCGGGGTTACATCCAATCCGATTTCAATGGATTTGTCGTTCTCACTGAAACCACCCTGCATATAATAATCACCACCCTGGTTGCTGAACATCGGGAATTCAAGGACATGGGCAGGTTTTGTATCGGCGGTATTGGCAGAGACCCCTGCGGTTATTTTTATTTTTTGCCTGGAAGTATGCTTAATGGTAGCCTTCAGGGTTACCTGGGGCTCATAATCGGCACGGGTGCGGATAACATGAAGCAGGTTGTTCCAGATACCCCCTTCCTGCAGGTTGAGGGCAAGGGTGCGGTACATAACATAGGCCTTGCCACTGTTGCCGAATGAATTGCCCCAACTGTTCATCATGAGAAGTCCCCCTATTTCCCAGTCGCGGAGGTCAACGGCACCATCACCGGTGATATCGAGGTTGTTGGTATATTGACCATCGTTGTTGACATCATAACAAATTTCATCGTCATAGCCTATAAATGTCATGGCATGATTCACCTGCTCGCCCCAGCGGGTAATCACCTGTTTTCCTGCATTGGGTGTTCCTGCCGGCAGGTATGCCATTGTGAAAACATCCGAAACACCGGCGCTGAAATTGGCGAGTCCACCTGTGGAAGACCCGTCAAGTCTGTCGTACATCCATTGTTTCAGGGTCAGGAGGCCATCCTCGTTAGAAACATCAATGGTGGAAATATCCAGCATGCGGTTTTCCATTCCTGAAATATAATCATCATATCCGCTCATCCACCGGCGATCGCCACCATACCAGGGGGTGCCGCCGTATGTTTCCACGTTGGGGATTCCATTGGCTGCAATGATTTGCCAGCCATCGAAATACCATGAACCGCCACCTGCACCGCCATTGAGGAAATTCCAGGTATAGTGGGTAGGATATTGATTCTGGGTAGTATTGGCTTCCAGGTCACGTACATAATCCATTTCATAGGTAAAATTATACCCGATGCCGCTGGCCTGACCACAACTACCCCCATCCTGGTTAAAAACAGGCCTGAACCAGGGATACGCTGAATTATCCAGATTCGACGGAAGGTCCCGGCTGCGTTGAGAAGCAGTCAGGGCAAGTTTTGGGGTTGCTGCAATCTGGCTGTAATCGTTGGCTGTTAGTTCGCGTAAACCTCCGGCAAACCAGGGCTCCCCGTTAGGGTCGGGGTTCACGTTAATGAGACCCTGTGCATTTAAACAGACAGTCAAAGCAAGAACTGAGATCAGTGTCAGTAAGGTTTTCATGGTATTATTTTATTTGATTGTTTTTGATTTTATCTTCATAAATCCACTCGGCATCTTTACGGATTTGAGCATCAACACTAATATTGTTGACTTTTGCTTTCCGCTTTATTTCTTCAAACCATTCCGGCGTTCCCCTGATTCCCATTTCGTAAATACGGATCAGGTCGCGTTTTTCGGTATACTTGTCAGGGTTGTCTTTGTAATCATCATAGAACAAGTAACCGGCCTCCTTGTTTATTCTGTCGGCAAGACTGATATTCATTTCGACGGATTCGTCAGCCATTCGCCTGAACTCATCGCCATACGTTCTTATTTTGTCGGAAAAAACTTCAATCGGGTCACGGTAGCCGGGATAGAAGAGATCGTACATCTGTTCATCGAAACCCCAGGCAAAGGCGTGTAAAAATCTTTCTGTGATCATGATCATCACGATATCACGCTTCATTAATTCACTGCGTAAATCGAGGTCAGCTGCCACACCGGCCTGAGAGCCGTCACTCCGGGTAACATTTTTGTTGTAATACCAGAAATCGCAACTACTGAAAGTTTCAGTAGGGATGCGGTTGTTGAGCCAGTTAAAGTAAAAACTGTCGCCAATAACCAGTACGTTTGGTTTTGTTTTGGCACCTCCCTTTTCAATCCGGATAACAGGGTTGGCTGTTCCGGGATGTGGAATCGTAAAAAACAGGTTCATGGCAAGCCCGATGTCATAGTCGGGATGACGGGTGGTGTCCAGGATTTCATTCTTCACGATGCGCAGATCAGGAAGATCAATGCCTCTCATTTTTTCGAGATATTTCATCGTAGTATCGGCTGCCAGGGCTGCTCCGTAATAGCTCCAGTGGGTGCCACATTGCGGGAAAAGCGGGAATTCTGTTTTGCCTTTGATTGAAATAAAATACTGGTTCAGATCGAGAACATTTACACCAGATGCTTTTAGCTGACTTGTCAGGGCATCGTAATTTGAAATTGTTTTCTTTAAATTACGGTATTTTGTTGGTGCCAGTTCAGGATAGAAGCTGCCTTTGCCCGGTTCAAAAACCACCACCAGGGATTTGCCAAGTCGCGCCAGGGTATCCTGAACGGCTTTCAACTGACCCGCTTTCCGCTTCCATACCTCTTCGCCAACAAAATAGAGACCTGTGTTTTCTTTCAGATAATCCTCTTCAAACAACTCATGGTTGCGGCCTACAATTACCCCTTCGGCATTGGCCTGGTTAAAAACACTGTAACTTAGCTGGTTATTGATTCTGACAAAAGTATTTCTTAAACCGATGTGCTGCTCCAGGCGCTTACCGTAGTCTTCCTGAAATGAGCCATCGAGCCATGTTTTCCAGGTAAATTCACTGAAGTCAGGCTTTTGAGGTATTGTAAAAGCCCCTGTTAGTTGTTTCTCAGTAACAAAATTAAATCTGCCCTGCAAGCCAGGCAAAACAAGCAAAAGCAAGATTGTTGTAATAAGGATATTTTTTATCCAGTTCCTGCCAAAGCCGGTGTGTCCTTCCATCAAACTTTTTTTAACAAAGGTACAACACCCGTACTAAAAAGTACGGGTGTTGCAAGAATTAGTTGGAGGTTCTGATAATTTTCCTGACCTGAATTCCTGAACTGGTTCTGAGTATCACCGTGAATACACCTGCAGCAGCAGATGGTAATTCGGGTTTCAGTTGGTAATGTCCTTTTGGGATGATGCCAGTTCGTTCATAGTTGAACATAACCTGGCCATGCATATCGCACATGATAATCTGCACAGGTGAAGGTTCGTCAAGGGTATAGGAGATGTTCAGTTCGTCGCGACCGGGATTGGGATAAACATCAAATCTGGCCGGTATGGTTTCTTTGTTGTCGGAAGAGGTTGGAACAGCAAAGACTGGCAGGACGATGTAATCGACCCTGGCACAGTCTTCTCCGGTGGAAACACTGTAATCTTTCAGATATTTCCACACGAAATTATGTTCGCCGGCTGGTACACCAAATTTGGCTCTGGTCCAGTTCCAGGTGCCTGCCCATTTGCCCATTTCGCCAACACCGCTGTTAAAGTGAAGATAATCGTAACCAGGCTCGGAGGAGACCATAAACCAGAAAGAGACGCTGTCGGCAAAGGCTACGTTCCAGGTGATGGCAAGGGTTGACATCTGGTTGTCGGTGATAACACCTGAGCGGGCGCACCAGTTGCCTTCATGGGCAAAACCCTGCTCAGGAATCCAGGGGTTGTCACCACCGGTTGTCCAGTCAAATTCAGCAAAGCCACCGGATTCAAAATTTTCAATAAGCGATCCGGTGAATAAGGGGATGGTTTTCAGGTAGTCATACCCATGATCGCCCGAAACCGCCAGGTTAATCTCGACTAAGTAGTTCTCAGGAGTTTCTGCAGACAGGCTCACTGCAAAAACCAGGGGCCACAAAGCGCCGGGATTTAAGGTATCTATGGTGCCTGCGGCTGTGATGATGTTAAGGTAAGGGTCCCAGGATGAGATGTTTGCTTCGGCATTTGTCAGGGCTACTCCACCTGTATTTCTGAGGGTAATGGCAAGCAGTGCTGTTTCCCCTGACTCAAGTATTCCGTTGTTACCATCTACAACTTCCAATGATGCAATTTCTGTCACCGGACTATAGGCGGTGAGTCCTATACTGCGGCTCCAGGTTCCTTCAACTGCCGATGCATTCAGAATAAATGTAGCCTCGTGTTGGTTGGGAACATCCTCCAGCGCCGTAAAATGGAATGCATTTTCTACTGTGATGCTTTCACCGGGCTGCAGTCCGTCAATTCCTGCCTGGGTATTAACCAGTGTGAAATAAGGGTCGAAGGAGTTGAGATTGAAAGAAGTAGCTCCAATCGGGAAACTGTTGAGATTGGTGATCAGGAGGGTCATGTAACACTCTTCGCCAAAGCCAATCAGGTTGTCATCGCCTGCCATTACTTCGTAATTCATCATCAGCCCGTTGGTGTTCAGGTAAAATGATTTATAATTCTTCAGGTTGTTTTTGTCGGTAGTGCAGACAGCCACGGGCAGATTGTTGAATAATTCATCCGTATGGCCCGATAGTATTCCTTCTGTACTGAGCTCTATACCCGGATGGCTGATGGCCGGAGTAAACCTGACCAATTGGTCGGTTGCAGGAAGAAAATCAGGCTCATAAGTCAGTATTTCATAGTTTAGGCCGTCTCCGGCTGAAATTCCGGCATAGCGCTCAATATAGGAAGGAATAATACAATTGCCGTAATTGATTTCAATCTTACCATCGGGGAAAAGCCTTGCTGTGGCATTGAAGGTACTGCCCGATGCCCCGCTTGCACTTAATGACCAGCGGAAAGTAACATATTCAGGGGTCTCTTCATACCAGATGCCTTCCCCGGAGCCGCCCGCACCAAAAGGGTTTGAAGCAGCAGGTGCAATCATGGGTGTCTGAATGAAATAGGTGCGTCCTTCAATGAAATATGGCCACGGAAGCAGCGAATTCTCAAACATCAGGTATCCGTCAACAGTGGCATAAACCTCTGTAAAACTCCGGCCGAAATAAGGAAATTCGAAGGGTAATTCAACCCGGGCTTTCCCGTTTGAGTTTGACGAAGGTTGCAGTTTGAGAGCTGTAATCTGCGGCATTACTGACGTTGAGTCAAACTGAATATAATCCTCAACAAAATGCCAGCGGTAAGGAGCAGTGCCTCCTATTGCCTCCAAAGGCACAGAAAAGTTGCTGTAAAGCTGAACCGGCAGTATTGTATCAGTTACGATTAGTGCGGGATTGTAATTGACCGAAGCATTTACTCCGATCATGGTTATGTTATCGTTGACCAAAGGCAGCTCATTCGCCGAACTGTTGATAATATTAGTGCCATTGGTGTAATCAATGATGGAAAAACTGCCCAGGGAACCGGATGTTGCTCCCAGCGGATCGTTTTCCTGCACCATCAGAAAATATTTGGCTTCCTGTCCGGGAGTTACATACTGAAGCAGGAGGTTAAGGTCGAGGCCGAATTCGATGTTCTGCGGGCCTGAGGTACCCTGCATAGGATTGCATCCGCCCTGAAAATCAAAAATGGGGAAATGAAGTATATGCTCAGGTTCGGTGGCATTGGGGTCGGTAGAAACCCCGGCCATTACCCTTAGCTGGTCGCGGCAGGGATAGGTCAGGTTTACTTTTGCGGTGAGTTGTGGCTCGTGGTTGTCACGGACTTCAATCACGACTACCATATTGTTCCAGATACCCCCCTGCTGAAACTGATCAGCCACCGATTTGTACATCATATAGGAAAATCCCTGATCGCCCCATCCACTGATGGAACCATAGGTATTGGCCATTTTAAAACCTCCGATCTCCCAGTCTTTCATATCAACCAATCCGTCGGAATTGATGTCAATGTTGTTGGTGTATTGTCCGTCACCATTATAGTCCCAGCGGATGGAGTCGTTGTATCCGACAATTGACATTGAATGATTGGACGAATTTCCCCAGGCGTAAATAACGTGTTTGCCTGCCTCGGGGGTTCCGTCAGGAAGCACTGAAGGCGGATGAGTGAACTCAGCGTAAAAGCATCCAAGCCCTCCGGCACTCGACCCGTCGCCGTGATCGTAAATCCAGTTTTTAAGCGTTTGCAGTCCTTCCGGCGTGTTTACCCTGATCCGGTAAGTTTCAGTAATCCGGTTATGCATGGCGTTGTAATACAAATCATATCCGCTCATCCAACGGCTGGGCCCACCGGTAGCCATGCCCCCGTAATCTGCTACGGTCGGATTACCGGCCTTCTTCAGAATTTCGAATGTTTCGTAGGAACTAACACCCTGATCGCTGCCACCGTTGATAAAGTTATAGGAAAAATGTGTGGCGAATTGATTTTGGGGAAGATTGCCGGGAACATTTCTCAGATAGTTCATTTCGTAAGTAAATACAACCCCAATGCTGCTTGCCTGCCCGCATTCGAGCCCTACCTGCGAAATCAGTGGCCTGAACCAGGGATAGGTGGAATTATCGATGGCATAAGGCAGGGCCCGCCTCATCGCTTCTTCAGGAAGTTTTAACGCCGGAAGCTGTGAAAGTTTCAATGAGTCATAGCTGCTCATAGCTGCCAGTTCGGGATGACCCGACTGATTTATAGGTTTTTGTCCGTAACTATCGCTGAAAAGTGCCGGGCACATCAGTCCCAAAGAAAGAAGGGTAAAAAACAGATTTTTCATAAGCAAATGAGGTTATTTATTACCGGACTGTGAAAATAAGAATTACTTTAACATGGAGAGTCTATCCGGTTAGAATATATTACCTTTTGCCTTTATAAGTAATACGCATTGAAGTCGTTTTTTAAGAAATGGCTTTGCCGGGTTTGCCGGAATAGTGGAAAAATGGGACCCAGCCTGCCGGCTGGCAGGGATGGAATGATGGAAGATTGGAAAGTAAGGAAGAAACCCTCATGAGTTAATAACGTGGATCAGTATGAATACTGGTTATATCAGGCAGTTTCTTCTGCCACTGGCAAAATAGGCATTCGCCAAAAAAATCATCTGTAGGGACACGATATGTCGTGTCTTCATGCATTCAGAACTAATCAAAAAGATCTTTGGGTAATTTTTTTAGATTCTTGATATAGCGCTCCTTACTAAATGGCTTGCCAAATTTCAAAATATCAAATAACTCAATGGCTATACATTGCCCAATCATTTGTTTGATTTGGAAATCATCAAATCCTTGATTTTCTAATTTGTCATAAGTCTCTTTAGTTTCAGGTGGGTCGTTATCCCTAAGTTGATTCTTTACGATCTCAAAAATCTGTTCTCTCGCTTTCTCATTTGTTTCCATAGTTGACATGTTATGTTGGTTCGTTGATGACGATTGATCACTGTTACTCAATCCTGCATTAAACCTGTAGTAGGGACACGACATGTCGTGTCCCTACTACAGGTTTATTTTCGGAATAAATTGACAATAAATTACTTATATCTGAGCTGCTCGTTTGAAATCATTCAATCGCAATTTTCCCGGTATGGGTTTTATCACCACTGGTAAGTTTAACAGTATAAATTCCGGCAGGTAAATCACTGGTCAGGATTTTCATGTTCTGCGAATCAATTTCTCCGGATTTAACGAATTTACCGGTATTATTGAAAATCTTAAACATGATGGATGTTGCCTGGTTAAACCCGCTCATTTTCAGGAATACCTCGTCGCTGGCCGGATTGGGAAATAAAACGAGTTCTTCCGGAGGTTCCTGATCGCTCACCCCGATATTTATTTCGTTATTTTCGAAATATTGAAGATTGGATTCAAGTTCACCCGTCATCAAATCCAGATCACCGTCATTGTCAAGGTCTGCAAAAACAGGAAAACAATAATAATTAACCGGAACTATCCCAAAAGGATTGGTGATCGGTGAGGCAAAAGCAGGGACTTCCGGGGTTCCGTTGTTCTTAAAATAGCGGGTATTGCCATACATTTCCCCCACAAGAAGATCAAGATCACCATCGTGATCAAGGTCTGCAAAAGCGGGTGTGCCCACATAAAGAACTGCCGTTAAGCCAAAAGGGTTCAATACCGGAGCGCCAAAGTGGGGCTGAGTTATGGTACCGGTATTCACAAAATACTTCGTGTTGCCATCGTATTCACCTGCAAATAAGTCCAGGTCGCCGTCGTTGTCAATATCGGCAAATGCAGGAATCGCAAATCCGGAGGGAGGGACAATCCCAAACGGATTCGGCAACGGGGTAGTAAAAGCAGGGGTAGTGACAGTGCCCGTGTTTTCGAAGAACAGTATACTTCCTTCATAACCACCAACAAACAAATCCACATCACCATCGTTGTCGATATCAGCTACAGCAGGGAAGGCAAGGTATCCGTTGGAGATCAGGCCAAAAGGATTCGGCTGGTCAGGTCCAAAAGCCGGAGCCGCTGTTGTCCCTGTGTTTTCATAAAAATGAATATTTCCACCGTAGTCACCAAGCAATAAATCAAGGTCCTCATCATTGTCAAGGTCTGCAAAAACAGGTTTGGAAAATTCTGACGTCGGGGGTGCAAAGCCAAAAGGGTTCTGAACCGGAGGGTCAAAGGTTTGTGACTTTGAAACCATCGGGAATGCAATAAATAAAGCAGCAGCAGCCAGGATTTTTCCGAGTTCCGCTGAAGAAAAAAAACGGCTAAGTTTGCTGTAAAAGGTATTCAGTTTTCTGATCAGATATGTCCTGGTATTGATAGAAAGATTTTCCCATTCTTTGCTGACAAGCAACCGGTTAACCCGTGTTGCAAGATTTCTGAATTTCCTTTTTTCTCTTTCGAATGGATTTCTGTACATGATAAGTAAGTTTTTTCGAGTGTTGAAGTTATGAACGAAATGCCTTTTATAGTGAATATTGAAACATGATTTGTTCTATAATGGTGTTATGATAGCTTGACCAATCTTACCCGCCCTGGTACTTTTCTGCCACTAAAACGCCGGAATTCACCAACTTATTATAAAATCATCATGAATTGCTTGCAAAATTAATTTTCGGCCGATTTTAAGAACCTGCTTCCGGAGCTGACCAGAAAGTGCTACCCGGGATGGATAAGCCTGTTTTATATTCCGGCTGAATGGTATTGAAAATATTCGGCCTGATCTTATCAGGAAGTATCTGAACATCATAAATTTCATCCACGGAAGAATGATATTTGATTTCTCCGACAAAACTACCCGTAGGGAGGTGAACGATCGCTATTCCCGCATAATTCGATTTCTCCGCGATTTTCAGTTTGGCAAAGGTTGATGAATTCTGACGTAACCTGGATAAGCCGATAAAGAGGAAATCCTTGTAATAAGCCATCCCCCTGACAAAACCGTCAATACGTGTAACAGTTTTACATGCACCTGAATCCGGATCAACTTTGATAATTTCTCCGGAAGCTGATAACAACACATACAAGCCGCCTTCAATAAGTCTTGGCGAATGGGGCATGGCAAGATTGGCGGCTATAATCCTGTTTGTTTCAACATCCATCAGCACACCATCGGTGGTTACACCTTCGCGCCAGCTTTGAAAATTATTGCCCTGATTGAAAGCTGTGGCATATTTTGGTCTGCCGTTCAGCATAACCATGCCGTTCAAATGACATTTATCATCCGATTTAAAATCTGTAATAAAAGGAGGTGTCCAGTAAGGAGTAAAGTTATGGTTATCATCAATCGAAATAAGGCACGAGAAAAGTGTATTTACCGCGTAGAGCCCGTTTTCGCCCCAACTCAGGTCGTGAATATCGAGCGCACCTACATGATAGGTTGCACGAGGCATATAGAGCGTATCGTAGGTGTCCTTTTTTTTGGGATAGCTTTTGGCAAGTTCCGGCGAATCTGCAAAAACGATGACTTCATCCCTGCATGCCAGGGCCAGTTTGCCGGATTCAGGATGAAAAGCCATTCCCATGGGCTTATTGAATGTCCGGGGAAGCTGAACAAGGTGTTCTTCGTTTTTTGGTGACAGAAAAATTACTTTACCGGCCTGATAAGTTGAGATCGCCAGACTACAATTCAGTTTCATCAGCAATTCCGGTACATTGGGGGTGTAACTGCAACTAAATGGTGAAAGTTCTTTCAGGCCCGCAGGTTCCATGTTCATAAAACGAAATGATATAATTGATGGACCACTAAGATATAGTTTTAACAGCAATCAATTCGATAATGAAGAGAATTTTCAAAACAAATTCACCAATTCAAAGAGTACCTGCCAACAGAGCTGGATACAAAAACCTGAAATAAAATGCATTCATTTAGTGCTCATTTTAGAACAGAACAGTAAAAACTAAAAAAGCCTGCTTTGAGGGCAGGCTTTTTTTAATCATTTTAAATAAAACTATTTGATAACCAGCTTTTGGGTAACAACACCATTCAGGGTTTCAACCTTCAGGAAGTAGACACCGCTGTCAATGTTCAGGCTGATGTTTTCCCTTTGTGAACTCCGGGTAATGTTCAGTCTGTTGGCATACACTATTTCACCGGCTGAATTCACAACACTGAGGTTGGCATGCCCGATCGGTGCATTTGCAATATCCAGGGTAAACTCACCCTTGCTGGGGTTCGGGAAGATGCTGATACCGGTTGTGGTATTGTTTTCGCCGATACCGGCGCAGGCATCCACTGTCACCATAATAGAGGCTTCTCCTTCGCATCCGTTCACATCGGTGACGGTAAGCGCATAAGAAGTTGAATTTACGCCCTGTTCAGCTGCATTGATCATGATGCTGTTGGTTGTATTTCCGTTCGACCAGCTATAAGATGCATAGTTGTCGTCGATCATAACATTCAGCAGATGGGTGATACAGATGGTCGTATCGTTGCCCAGCGTAATTACCGGCGAGTTGATTACCACATTGTATTCCGCGCCTGCGGCACAGGTAGTGGCGGTGTTGGTCTGCATCAGTGAAAGCATACCTTGTCCGTTTTCACCCCAGTTAACGCTGATTTCGTGGGTTCCGGCTCCGGCAACCACTTCACCACCGGTAATCATCCATTCGTAGTTATCGCCTTCAACCTGCGGTGCGGAATAAACCACCAGCTGACTGTTGGCGCAAACAAGTGCATTGCCATCGATAACCGGAGCAGGAAGCGGATTTACAATCACACCATATTCAATATTCTGTGAACAGCCGAATTCGTTGGTTTCCGTGAGTACCAATACCCCTTCACCTGCTACATCCCAGGTTACAGTAGCAGTGGAAGAAGTCTGACCATTGGTAATGGTTCCTCCGGCTATTTCCCAGACATAGGTGTTGGTGGTGGTCGCAGCTGTGTATTCAATACCGGTCTGGTTAATACATATCTGATTCAAACCTCCAATGGTCGGTGTTGGCAGTGGTCTGATGGTAATGGCAACAACCGATTCTACAGGCGCACATACATCGTTCCATGCACGAAGGGTAAGGCTTACATTTCCGGCTGCGATGTCTTCCGCACTCGGGGTATACCTCGGAGTTAATGAAGTAGGATCGTCAAAAATACCTGTACCGGAACTAATCCATTCCATTCCGGTATAGTTGACGGCTGTGGCGCTTGCGGCTGAGTAACCATCACCATCGCAGATTTCAGCGGCATCTCCGGCAAATACAGCGGGAACAGCTACCAGAGAAAGAGTCAGTGAAGAAGTAGAGTCGTTGGTTGCAGGGTTAATTGCAGTAAGTGAAAGAATAACATCACCCATAGTAACATCACCTGCAGATGGTGTATAAACAGGATCGAGGATGGTTGCATCGCTGAATGTACCGGTTCCGCTGGTTTCCCATAACAACCCCGTGTAATTGGTTGCCTGTCCGGCAAGCTGGTGAGTTGTTCCTTCGCAGAGGGTAGCGTTATCACCGGCAACAGAGGCTGTAACCATCTGGATAACATCAACCCAGCCTTCATAACGGTTGCAGTTGGGGCGGGTAATGGTAACTTTTATCCTTGTGCCTGCAGTCTGGGACGGAATGTTTATGTCGATGGTTGTATTTAATCCTGTAGTGCCGGTACCCAAAATCTGTCCATTTTCCGAAAGACAAACCAGTGAATTCGGGGTTGCGGTGATGGTGAACAGCGTTTCTCCTTCGTAAATGTTTTGGTTGTAAGTAGCAACTATAGTTTGTGGCACTTCGGTGCAAACCCTCAGGAAGGCATCGCCATGCATGTGAAACAGGTTGTAGGTAACTTCCTTGTTGCTGGTGTTGTAAGGCCAGTTCGACTGTTGCAGGAAATACTTGCCGGCAGCGTTGCCGAATGCCGGAAGTACACCCCTTGAGACAGGTGTTGTTCCGTACTGAGGCATGAAGTTAGGCCACATATTGTCCATCATCCCCCATACATAGGTGTCGTTTACAAAAGAGTAAGAGGTTTCTGAAGCAGCAATAAGTCCGAGTGCACCTGCAGGCTGGTTGTTATAGGTATACCGGTGGAATTTCTCCGTAAAGCTTTCGCTCGACCAGTTATATTTTCCGGTAAGGCAGTTGATGGAAAGAATGAAAGAAAGATCGGTATTGGTTAATGCCCCGATGTTGCCATTGGTGTAAGAAGGCTCACCCCATCCGGTTTCCATGCCATGGTCGCGATGCATCAGCATGAATGAACCAGCATTCAGGGCATTGTTGATCATCGTGGCATTTCCACCTGACCAGCCTCCAAGTGTGGTGGGTGAGGCGGGAATGTAACCCAGTCCGCTGGGCCCGAAGACACCAAGGACTGTATTGGTATTGGTGGCAGTTGACCATGTATTCTGAGCCCCCTGGTACACTTCATTTATTCTTACAGGTGTTTTTCCCAAAACATTCTTCCAGAAACCACCAACAGTTTCAGAGCAGATCTGGAACCATCGTTCGGTCTGCCATCCAAGGGCTGTAATCGGATTGGCGTAGAAGTATGCGCTGGTTGGCGGAGTTCTTTCATATTTCATAAAACGGCCAACCATCGACTGCAGCTGTGCCGCATTCTGAGCTGTTATGCGGGCAAAAATAATGTCGGGCATATCATCGTTGTTCACATCAGACAGGATGTTATCCGATACGCAGTAGTTGTCCCAGATAGGAGAGGTGATGGAATTGTTGTTGGCAGATGACTGTCCGTAATCACCAAGCAGCAGAACGGCGGTTGGTGGAACATCCCAGTTGTTGTATATGTCGTTGATGTATGTTTCGAGCATAGCTGGTGTAACATTGTTGCCGATATCGCTTAATTTTACAATGCCGGTGTGTATGCCTTCTTCATTTCTGAAAAGAGCAATTGAATCGGCCCATTGTTTGAAAATGGGGTCGTTGGGAACAATGATCAGGTATTCATAACCAACAGTCCTTCCACTTTCGGTAGCCCGTGCATCATAGTCAACAGCGGGCAGTGAACTGAAATTAAGCATGGCGTCTGCGAGGATGGGATCCCACCAGCGGCTGCGCAGGCGGTTTTCCCCAAATTCCTGGCTTCCACCTTCAAAGGTGATGCTGATTTCCATATCCCTGTATACAACCAGTTCTTTGGTAACCGGATTGTACTGGTAAGGTAAAATGGTCAGCAAACAGGCATCAACACCCCTGAGTTGGGTAAAATTCTCAAGTCTTGCCGGATCGCCCGGGAAAAAAGCATTGTTACTGAAAACGGAAGTGTTTTTTGTATAGACCAGGGGCCCGTTGTCGGTATCCAGCGGAATTACAGGTGCGGGTGCGAGGTCAATATTGGTATAACGCTCGGTGCGCATATTTACGATCTGCAACACCGGGGTGGCGCCATTGGGAATGGCAATATACCTGCTGTAGCCCGGTACATCCGGCATTCCGGCCTCTGCCGGCAGCAACGACTCTGAGAATTCAATCCCGGTCATCGTCTGGCCATTGACATCGCGTTCGGTAAAACTGAAATGCTGAATTGAGAAATTCAGGTTCACCCCCTGGGTGCCCTGCCTGGTCAGGCTAAGGCCCTGCTGGCCCCAGCTGTCCCTGAAACTCTGTTCCTGTGCAGAAACGGTGGTGAGCATAATCGTCAGTAAAACAGCGATGGCCAGTCTGCCATAGTGACTGCATTTCGTAAAAAAAACCTGTAAGGTTGCTTTCATGTGTTTGTTTGTTGGTGAAGAATGAAGATATTCAGGATCAGTCAAATACCCGATTGATCCTGAAAACGATGTTAAGTACCGCAAAAATAAATAAAATTGAATACGTACTGCAGTTTAATAACTTTTTCTTCAATTTGTAAGCGGTATAAATAGAAAAAAGAGGAACTTTTAACCGTCCCTCATATTTACAATTTCGCTGGCGCAAGTCTGTGACTTGTGCCCATTCATCTTTAATGGCGCAAGTCTGCGACTTGTGGCAATTCTTCAATTGCAGGTTCTGGAATTAATTTTGCAGAATGAGAGACTGTTTAATTTTTTTTAAACTCTATGAATAGGCCCGTCCTTTTGGGCGGGTTTCGAATATAGTATCACAGACAATGGCAAAATCCTGAAATATTTGTAAATTAATAATAAATTTTTCAGGATTTTGCCCCTGGTATTTCTGTTTTATTATTTAACCCGCCCTAAAGGACGGGCCTATTGAAAATGGAATCAAAAATTTAAACAGCCTCTGATATTCCGGAATTTAATTTCAATTCGAAAGTATTTTAAGGAACAGCCCCGATCATGTGGTACAGGTTGCAGACTAAATACAGTCGCATTGATAGTTTATACATTAGCAGAAAGCTGAGGCACAAGTCACAGACTTGCGCCAGCATTATAATGGAGCCAGCACAGTCTTGGATATTTTCACATGTAGACAAGCTCAGGCGCAATTCACAGATTTGCGCCAGCACTGTTATGGAGCCAGCACTGTTATGGATATTTTAATATGTAGGAAAAGCTTAGGCGCATGTCATAAACTTGCGTTGGCATTACTTATCTTCAATTTGTAAACGGTAACAATAAAAAAAAGAGGAACATTTTACAGTCCCTCTTTTTCACAATCTCAGATAAAAGTTTACTTTCTGATAATCAGTTTGGTAGAATAGTTACCGGTGCTGCCCGAGAGTTTGAGCATATACAAACCATCGGCCAAATTACCTGCATTGATCAGGGCTTTTTTACCGGGTTTAAGTTCAACGTTATTCTGCGAATAAGCAACCTTGTTGCCGGCATCATAGATTTCGAGCCTGAAGGTTCCGTAAACCTGGTTAGAAGCAATAACACTGAAAGTGCCGTTGGATGGATTGGGATATAAGCTTACAGCTGAATTACCGGCCTCATCGATACCGGTACAATCGTTGAACGTCAGATTTACCGATGCTTCTGTGGTGCAATTGTTGCTTCCGGTTGCGGTTACAGTCCAGGTACGCGAGCCTACGCCAACGCCGGTTGAGTCAACAGAAATGCTCTGGGTAATATAGCCACCCGGCATCCAGAGATAATCAAGGGTTTCGCTGGTATGAACCGTAAGCACCACGGTGTGGTTGGCACAGGCTGCGGTGTCGGATACCAGATAGAGCTGTGGTACCGGAATTGCGGTAACGGTATACTCACCGGTTCCGTCCGACGGACAGTTTGTTGCATCGGTGACTGTTACAACCTGGTAAACGGAATTTGCCGTTGGACTGACCTCAAAACTAAAGGGTGATTCAGTGGCAACAAGTGATCCAATGCCATTGTTTACCTCCAGATTCCAGGGAGCGGTACCGGTTAGTTCAACGCCAATCGTGGTGGCTGTTCCGCTGCAGATTTCAGCATTTCCGCTTATTGTAGCAGTCGGAGCCTGGATAAACAGAACGGTTACCATATCAGTTGCATCCGAGCAGGGAGCATTTGAATAGGATACAAGCGTTAATTCAACCGATCCGTTCAGAAGATCCTGGGCAGAAGCGGTGTATATAGCTGTTAGTGAGGAAGCATCGTCGAATGTGCCGGTACCGGATGTATTCCACATAACTCCGGTATAGCCGGTCCCTTCGCCAGATAGATTGAATGCGGGGGTGCTGCTGCAAACGGTCATGTCGGTGCCGGCATTGGCTGTGGCCGGAGAAGCCATTGAAAGGGCCATCTCATCGGTCATTACCTGTGAGTCCATGCCTGTAACGGTTAGGGTAAGCACTGCAGATCCTGTAGCAAGGTCGTTCACACCGGGGGTGTAAAAGGTGCTGAGCAATGCAGGGTCTTCAAATGTTCCGTCTCCGGAGGTAGTCCAGTTGATAGAGGCATAATTGGTTGCGGTACCGTTCATCATTACAGCCGATCCCTCACATGAGGCTGCATCAGGTCCGGCAAAAGCCGTCGTCTGCAAAGGTGCTGGGAATACAACGAAATCAACCCAGGCAGCATCACTGCCTGAATTTACCGAAACGTCCTTGGAATATTGCCATCTGAAGGTTTGTTCGCCGGGATACACCGGAAATGAAACCCTGGTCCAGTCAACTTCGCCTGCCCACTGTCCAAGCAGAGAGTTGCCAATGTAGAATTTGAGGTAATCATAGCTTGCTTCCGATGACACTTTCAGGTAAAATGAGATGGAATCGTTGTTCATCACATTGTAGGTAACGAACATCTCACTGTTTTCGTAATCATAGATAAGCCCGGATTTGGAGCTGTTTTCACCTTCAAATACCTCGTCGGTGGCAATATTCCAGGGTACAGTACCTGTAAATTCCCACTGAAAGCTTTCGAACCCACCGGTTTCCCAGTCTTCCAGTATCAGGCCAACGGGAACATTGTAGGTTTTATTGGTCATCAGCATGCCTGCAGTGGCGGAATAATTGAATGCAGCTGAATGTCCGACCGGAGTTTCAGGAGCTACCATTATTTCAAACTGCGCACTTACAGCGTTGGCCTGGCCGGGTTGAATATCACCAAGAACCACATTCTGGCTGGTAATGGTGATAAACTGGCTCGGGGTGGTAAGTTGGGCTGTAGCATTCATGGCAGCATAATCGCCCGGGTTGAAGGTTGAAATGCTTATGGTGGCTGTTTCACCCGGATCAAGGCGGCCGTTGCCGTTTCCGGCTGCATCGTTGATGCTGATAGCGCCGGCCTGAAGGCCTGGAGCATGGGCTTCAATTAAAAAGTTGCTTACGAATGTACTGTCATCGGCATCGGTTGCAGTAAGGGTGAAAACGATAGACAGCCCGTCGGGAATGGCGGGATCAACCTGAAGTGTAAATGCCGAAGCGATGGTTTTTAACTCTCCCACTGTAAAATCCCCGAATTGTTCGGTGTTGTCAGTAATGGTTACATAAGGTGATTCTGAAGAAAGAACCACTTCCACTGCTGTTGCGGGCTGATCTCCGATATTTTCCATGGTGATGTCCAGAGCCGGGCTCTCGTTGTAATCAAGCAGTCCGTTGTTGTTGCCGCTGGCATCGTTTACCGCGTGATTGTTGTGAATTACCCAGGGTTGGTTTGGTGGCGGACCTGCCTGGAACGGCGAAACATAAGTCATGGCTGTGCCTGACCTGTTGTCGGTCCATGCCGGATAAACCCAACGGTTGTTGGCATGTATGGCCAGGTAATCACCAAAGTAGCTGTCGGCAAGGCCGGGAATTGACTGAGGGGTGAAGGAAACATCGCTCACCTTAACATCTTCCCATGACATACCGCCATCGGTCGAGTTGGATACATAAACTTCACATTGACTGGAAGAAACATTGCGGTCATCGTAATAAACGATACTCAGGTTTCCGTTGGACGGGTCGCTGGCGATCCATGGGAAATAATGCTGACTGCCAAGGCCTGCATCATCCTGATTAACCTTAGCCGGGGTTGACCATGTAAGTCCCTGATCGGTAGATTTTGACAAATAGATATCTATATCGTTTCCGGTATTGGTGCCCGGTGTTCCGATGTTTGCCCAGGTAACGTATATGGTTCCACGGTTTCCGCTGTTGCTGATATCAACAGTCATGGTTGGGAAGGAATTAACGCGCATACTCTTTCCTGTTCCGGATGTGCGGACTCCCCTGATATTGTTGATAATGCGGGTAGCAGGTCCCCAGGTAGCACCACCGTCGAGCGATTTTGCCATGCCTATAGCCGTTTCATCGGTTGGCCAGCCATCGTATACAGCCCAGATGGCATAAACTTCACCATTTGGCCCCGTATGGATGTTTACACCCTGGTTGTGGCTGCCGGCATTAATTGCAGAGCTGATGTTAACCGGAGTTGACCAGGTAAGGCCCTGATCTGCTGAGCGATTGATTTCAATCTCAGAATCGTTGCTGCCTCCGAAATTGGTCCATGCATCGTATAAATATCCTGAATAGGCGCTGGATGGGCTGTTATCGATCCACATATGGTTCTTGTCGAGCATACTGCCCCAGCCTCCGGGAGATGGAGCAGCCAGAACCGCTGTCCATGTCTGTCCCTGATTGGTGGAATATGAAACACCCTGACCGCCACTGCTATGTATATATCCAACGTAATACCAGCCGTTTAAACCAATGGCCGTTGCCGGGTCACCGCTGTTTTCACCACCGGCACCCTGAATAGACCCACCCCAGGTACTTCCTGCGTCGGTTGATAAAAAACTGTTGGCACCATAAATCCCGGAAACGGGATTTGGGGTTGAGTTGTTGGATTGCAATACCGCCTGATTGTTGTTCGGGTCAACAAAAATTGAATTCTCACTCTGAGTGGATGACTCAGTGGTGACTGGAACGTCTGGTGAGTCTTCCGTCATTACACTCCTGCCACTCAACTGGCTACCGGTGTATTTGCCAAAAGGTGCTTTTACATCCGGGGCAACGGGAACCAGTCCCAGGGAAGCCATTCGCCTCCAGTAGGACATGTTGTCAATTCGGGTATCTACCTTGTATTTTTCCGGCACAGGTGCATTGGGAATATACATTTGTTTTTTAGGCTTCTGCGAATAAAGGCAGGGGATTGCCACCAGCAATCCGATTGCTAGAATAAACAGGCGTTTTGTCACTGGGTGTGTGTTAAGGTTTATGAATAATGATTGATTTTTATGGAATTTTATCTGATTATTAGTTTTTGCGTTTCACTGTAATTACCGGAACAAAGCCTGATAAAATACAATCCGGGCATTAATCCTGAAACATCGGCTTCGATGCTTCCGCCTGAAGCTGATAAATGCAGGTTGTAAACAACTTTCCCTGCAGGATCACAAATAGTCATGTCAAACAAATTGTTGTTGACAGTTCCTGGCAGGATGGTAATTTTTTCCGATGCCGGATTCGGATAAACAAGCATAGCTCGTGAAATGTTCTGCGGATTATCAACTCCTGTGAAAATATCTACGGGCGGGAAGATAATCTTGTCAATCCATGCGGCATCTTCACCATTGGAAACAGTAATATCCTTTTCATATTTCCATCCAAAAGTATGTATCCCTGCAGTGATGGCAAAAGCTGTATAACTCCAGTCGGCTTCGCCTGACCATTCAGCAGCCTTGACATTGTCAATGTAGAAACGCAGAAAATCATAACCGGATTCTGATGAAACCCTGTAGAAGAACCGGATGCTGTCGGCGGTAAGCACTTCGTAAGGGACAAAAAGGTCGGATGTCTCATTGTCTGATATGTTCCCCGATTGTGCACTGTAATTTCCTTCAAATGGTGTGGTTCCGGTAATGATCCAGTTTGCATCGCCGCCATGGCCCCAGGGATGTTGGCTGAAGTCGCCGGTTTCAAAATCTTCGGAAACCTGGCCGATGACAAATATATATTCCTTTTCCAGAATTATTGTTGCCGGGTTGCCCTCGGTGAGGGTTAATAAAAAGGCAACAGAGGTTCCAATGGGTGTTTGGGCGTCGGCCTCAACATTTTCGAAGACAGCGGACACTTCTGTGAGTGCATCGATGGAAACCGGTGCAAGTGCCCATTGTGTTCCGTTGATAAACTCGCTGCTGCATGTGAGCGCTGCTGTTACCGGCAGGCTGTTGCTGTGGCCAGCGTTGATCAGTTGAATGCTGATATCAAACGACTCACCCGGATCGGGAATGCCGTTGCCTTCACCATCATCGATCAGTGCATTTCCGGCTGCAACTACAGGAGCCCAGGCAGTAACCTGGAATTCGGAAAGCCAGGTATCACCGGCTACGGCAGTCAGGGTAAAGAATACTTCATGATTGTCGGGAACCTGATCGCTTACCTGAAATGAAAACCCATCCTCTACAGTAGTGTGCCCGCTGGCAAGGATAGTGCCATAGGTTTCGGTTGCATCGGTGATGGTTACATAAGGGTCGGTGGTTGAAATGGTGGCTGTTACGTTCTGTGCCGATGCAAGACCCAGATTCTGAAGAGTAATACTCAGAGATACGGTTTCACCGAAATCAGCCTGCCCGTTGTTGTTTCCGGTCTCATCATTGAGAACATAGGATTCAAAAACCACATAGGCCGTTTGTCCGGGCACAAAGGTGATGGGGTAATAGGTCGGTAAACAATTGTAACCTGAAACAACGAGTTGTGCACTTCCCGGCTCAACAATCAAAGGGTCAATGACTACTGTTGCCGTGCCGTCAGATCCGCTGACACCTGTTCCGAAAAGTGTTCCGTTCATCAGGAGGGCCGCTGTAAGACCTTCAACAGGCGAACCTCCGCTGGTTACCGTAACTTCAAACTGTGAAGTACCGGTGGTTAAAGTTGCAGGATAGGCAGTTGCTATGGGCATGGGCTCGTCGGTCCAGATGGCGAGGGCAGGATCACCCAGAACATTGCAATCGTAGAAACACCAGCGCAGGGCTCCTTCTTCCCATTGGCCGGGAGCATTAACCCAGGGGGATGTAGCAGCTTTCGATTCAACCTGGGCACGTCCGGCCCGGTTTAGTTTGTCGGTGAACATGGCATCCACATATTCGCGGTGCAGATGGGCCGAAGGGCCTTCGGTCTGTCCTTCGTTAAACCAACCATAGCGTGAGTTGCCGATAAAAATAGCAGCAAAATTCTCTATACTTACCATCTTTTCTGCAATACAGTCATTGTAATCAAAGGCGCCGCAAATACATCCATGCGAGGAAATCACCGGGAAATTGTGGGTGATCCCGTTAACGCCGGCAAAATTTGAATTGGTGATGTCCCAGTTGTAAAACTTCATCACGTAAGAGTCATTTGCATGGCCGACATGATGGATAAAGTTTCGTCCGGCATTGATGGAATTCATCAGATCTGACGGGCTCCAGGTTGATTCTTCGTCATACAGGCGCTCAAAATTGTGATCTTCCGGTATACCGGTGGTGGTATAACCATTGTCGCTGCGTGTGCCTATCAGCAGTTCCAGGTAGTCGGATCCCCAGGTATCGGGATTGGAATACAGATTTTCTCCGGCCAGCAAAGGATTGCGTAGTTCGCCTAAAACAGGTTCATTCTGATATTTGACGGTTTTGTTGAGCATGGCTGCCAGCTCGGTGGTATTTGAGAACGACATACGGCCGACCGAAACCTCGGGCAGCAGGTCGTCTTCACCTATTTCGCCCCAGAGGTTATTTCCATTGGTGTTCCAGTTACCATCGAGCGACGAAAAGTAAATATCCGAAGGAATGTTGTTGTCTTCATAAACACTCGAAGATTGCACATGACAATAGAATCCACGGAAGGCTACATGTTCCACATCGCCCCCGAGCACAACATGTTCAATGCTGTTTTGCTGGTATTCCTGTGTAATGTAATTGCGGATTTTCTCCGGCATATCGGCACCGGCTGAGTTGGCCTCAATAAATTCGGTGGTGGCTATCTGGGATTTCATGCCCCTGGGCAGGTACAATTGCACCAGCGCATCAAACTGATCTGTGAATGCAGAAGGGGTAATGATCAGTATCTGGTAATCGGTTGAGGTTGTCCGCCTGTCGGGATAAGCCGACAGTAAATCCGGATTCTGGGCATTTTTGCTACAGCTGATTTTTACCCTGTCGGAGGAAGTCAGGTTATTCAGGGCCTGGAGACCACGGCTGGTTTCGCGTGTTTCGATGCGGATGGTTACTTTTCCATAGTAGGTGATTGTCCCATTGCCTGGAATATACATGACCGGAGTAAAAACAGACTGGGCAAAACCATAACCGTTCATATACTGTGTACTCAGGTTTCCTGTGGCGATGGCCGGATAAATTTCCATTGAACGATAAACCTGCTCATTCTCAATGAATACCGGAATTCCGGGGTCTGAAAGCGGACGGGAATACTGCGCGGGCATCAGTTTAAAATATCCTGGTAAAGTTGTTTCATCAAATCCTTCAAAGCTGATGCGTATCGCTTCGTGGCCGGGAGGCAGGAGCAGGTTAACTGCATGATAAGGGAGTGAAGGTTCTCCGGCGATTCCGCTGGTAAGCGTATTGTTAAAGGAGAGTACCTGTTGGGTGCCTTTGTTTTCTATTTTTGGATTGCCAAAATAGTATGTTTTCTCAACAATACCGGCTTTCAGGCCAACGGCAGTGAATAGAATCAGAAGTAGGGTAAAGACTTGTTTCATATTTGTAATTATTTAGAAATGACCCGGCTACAACGGAAGCTTAATGGAAGTATCCTGCAAAATTACTTCAATTTGGGCTCTAAAGTACGATATAAAACAAAATGTAAGCTCCTAAGATCAAAGAATTATATATTGAGTCAACTCTGAAAGTAGGAACATTAATGATTTTCAGATGGTTGACCCCTAACCCCAAAGGGAACATCTGAAAATCATTGAATTAGGAAGTCCCCCCTTTGGAGGATAGGGAGTCAAAGGACTATTCGGAGTAGATTAAGTCCGCATATTGGCCCTAAGATTTTAAGAGAAATAATGGATGTCTATATAACCGATAGGGTAGTATAAGTGGTAACACCAGAGATAAAGAATGATTTGGCATTACCTATTCAACTAATCCATTTTCTTCTTCAATTTTTCTCTGCCAATCGGGTATCTCATTTTTTTTTGCGATTGGATCTTCATTTGGCACTCCGTAAGTTATCTCAAAATATACCTGGCGTTTAATTCCTGAAGATTTTGCAAATAAGAAAACAGGAAATGTTGAGTAATATAAATTAAACTCTCTAACCTTCGAATTGTATTGTTTGACACTTTTGTTTAAAAGCTCCATATTTTCTTCCATCAGGTTTAATAGACTGTCAGCCATTGTTGTAGTGTGCCGGATGGTATCGGAGATTTGCCGCTTCAAAACCAAAAAAGATTCATTTAGGTTAAATTGATTGGCAATAAGAGTATCGTTACAATTGCTGTAATTAATCTTATTATTTTGGTGTTGTTCCAACAGAAACCCAATACTGTCATTTGATTTTGCCAAATCAGGGAATAATTGCGTCAATTGGTAAGTATATAGTTGATTTTTATTTTGGAATCGGGAAAGTGACTCCCACTCAACTTTCACTACAATCAGCTTAGTGTCTAAATTATTTTTAATTTTGATTTTGGCAATAATAAAAAGACCAATCGCAATAGCAATCATTGCAAGAAGAATTTTTATTACAAGTACAAAACTTTTCATTTTACTTTTGAGTTTAATTTGATTATCAAAGATAAAGTGAATTATATTACTTTTTAATTCAAAATAACCCACTTGTCTATGACTTTTCTCAGGTATTTGGTATTTTTTAAAGTTTTGCGTTTTAGCTTTCTCAATTGTTTTCTATGTAGTTTCCTTAACCCATCTGAAGATGTTACTGATTCCAAATCCGAATCAGTTGAACTGGTAATAAGTATTTGACTTTCAGAATTAAAAATTTTGATCGGCCAAAGATTGGGGTCAAGCATTTCTAAATATGTATATATTTTTCTCGATATCTGATACTCTTGCTTTGTCGTCTCATCAAATATTTTATACTGGAAAACCATTGGCCTATTCACTCGAATTATACAAATTTCTTTTAAATACTCATCCCGAAAATTTGAATCAATTACCTCTGAAATACGTCTTTCTGGCACCATAAGTCTTTCAGGGATTGCAATGCCAGATAACTCATCTTGCTTGTAATAAAAATAATTATTCTTATAAAACAACACTTTAAAATCTGAAAACGGGATTTCAGAAAAGAAATAAAACCCAAGAAACATAATATTTTTTTGCTCAGCATTATTAGAATCCTGAAAGATTCTGATGATGTGATTGGTTTCTCTGAACTCAGAAAACCCAACTCCATAAATTTCTATTTCAGCTTTATATGTTGAAGAGTAAATCTCAATATAGTCTTCTAAAATATCTATTAGCAAGGAATCTGATATTATGTTCTTTACTCGATACTGAACTTGTGATTCCGATTGTAATAAAAAAGTACATGGACTTCCTTTTAATGCAGAAAATGCAAGTAAAATGATAAAAATAATAATTGTAAGTTTTTTAATAGGGATAGGTTTTAAGTCAATCTCAGTTTTTAAATAACCATTCAAACGGCACTGGTTTAACATTTTTAGAAAAGTGTATTTTGCGTATATCTATAAGTTGTTATTGCAAAATACAATCCCCATTTCCGGTTCCAAAACAGCTAGTTTCGAAACGGGGGTTCCGAAATTACAAACAGACAAAATTTTCAGATACTCTGCAAATTAAATTTCAATGCTTTGATATCTGTTATAGTGTATTTCAATTTCAAGAAAGATAAGAAAGCGAAAAATATCGTAAATTTGTTTACTGCCTCAATCGATAATTACCAGATTGCTGATTATAGATGAAACATTCAAAAGATTTCTAAAAACCTGGCAGGCTCGTGCAACCAAAAAAACCAACGCAATGAACTTACAATATATCACCGACACAAAAGGTAATAAGAGTGCTGTACAACTTCCGATAAAAGAATGGGAAAAGATACAGAAAGACCTGGGAGAATTGGAACGCCTAAGGAACAAAAAACTTTTCTTGACCGAACTTGCTGAAGCTGTTGAAGAAATGAAACAAATTAAGGAAGGCAGGATACAAGCCCGCAACGCTGAGGAAATGCTCAATGAACTTTAATGTTAAATCCATATCAGTTTTTGAACGGCAGGCAAAACGCCTGACTAAAAAATTCCCATCACTTAAAAAGGAAATTCAAACACTTATCTCTGAACTAAAGAAAGATCCGGTAAAAGGTATTCCCATTGGCCATAATTGCTATAAAATACGCCTTGCCATTGCCAGTAAAGGAAAAGGCAAATCCGGTGGAGCCCGTTTTATAACACATGTAATATTTAAGGATGATACTGTTTACCTTCTCGCCATTTACGATAAATCAGTAATTGATAACCTAACCGATAGTGAGATTCTAGAATTACTAAAACTAATTCCATAAGGAATACTCGTGAAATTGCGGAAAACTAATACCATAAAACTACCTTAATACCAACAACTTCAACGTATCCGTTCCCTTAGTGGTAAACACTCTGACGTAATAAATATCCGGCTTTAAACCATCCGTATGAAGTGTCAATCCATCAGTTCCGTTATAAACTATATTACACCGCACTGGTCTGCCATCAGACGATAAAACGTCACAATTAAGAATTTCACCCTCCCCGCTCAGGGTTATATGGGTGAATCCATCTGCCGGGTTGGGAAAGGCTTTGATCGTTTCTCTGTTCAAAACGATATCGCCAATCCCTTCATGAATTGAAATATACATATGGTGCGTTAAAGTGTCGCCGGGGCAACCACCACCGTATCACAGCCAACCATATACATCTGCTGGTTTTCCGCACAAATTTCAACACTACCGGTGTCGGCTTCTATCAGGTAATATCCGTATTCATCCGTAATGGTACTGTAATTGCCACAAGTAACTGTAGCTCCCGGCACGGGGCTTTGCAATTCTATGGAATTGACGATACCACTGATAAATCCGGTTGAATCCACCGGCGGCACATACACGATTCCTTCAACCGCATCCAGGTCAAAACCGGCATCGGCTACCTGGGATTGGCCATCGCCATCATCCTTGATTTTAATGTACCGGGCATAAGTGATTCCGGAAACGGAGAGGTCAAATTCAGAATTTCCAACCGCGTTTCCCAGCAGGTACCATGGACCGTCCATCGTTTGTCCGGCAAGCAACTGATAGCCTTCGGGGGTAGCGTCATTTTCATAAACTATAAACTCATTTCCTTCGGCATTGTGGATGGTATCACCCATATCCAGGATGGCATAACCCATGCGGCCCAGAGAATACCTTACCTGATCCGGAGGGCCGATGGCAGCCGGGGTGTTGCCCTCGTCGTTGTAGTTGTTGTTGGGGATCTGGCAGGCAATCATACGACAAGCAAAATGGCTGTTGCCGGCAGGTGGCAGGGCGATATTCACTTCGGTCAGCAACATGGATGAAACGGTTATCCCTGAAACCACCCGGGTTTCATAGCCATTCGACACCACTTTTACCTCATAGTTACCGGGAAGCAGGAATTTATGAAAATCGCCGCCTTCCGGATCGTTTGAGAATGGCCATAAACCGTTGATAAAAATGGTAGCCGGAATGGCTTCTCCGGTTACAGAGTCGGTTACAATGCCAGCTATGCCATAGCCTGCATACTCAACCATGGAAAGCATTGCCGGCTTGTTTTTCAGATAATAGGATCCAACCTGGGATGCAGGGGGCTGCTTGCTCGCAGAAATTTCGACTGACCAGCTGATTGACCCCAGGGCGCCGTACCCAAAATCCTTGGTGCTCCCGTTGATGGCATACATCCCCGTGAAGCCCTGTCCATAAGGAATGTCGTCGTAACCTGAGCTTGAGGCATAGAGCGAAGCCAGGAAATCATGTATGGCATGATCGGGGGTCGGTTCTTCACGGTAGCTCCACGGAAAGCTTATAAATTCTGTTCCGCTGTGGTAGCTGCAGTGGATGGCAAACTGATGGTCGGTCAAGAAATTGCGATAGGCTTTGGTTTCAGGTTGCGAAAAAGCCGCCGGACTGTTGCCCTCGCCGTTCCACATATAGCCGCCATCGCGGTTGATGTCCACCCCGTTGGCGTTGTAGCGGGTCATGTTGTCTCTTCCATAGGGATTTACACAGTAATAAATCCATATCTCACGGTTGTTGACCAGATCTGTAATTTCCGGTTCCGTGTCGTATCCGAGGCAAAGGTCACGGGCAAAACGGATCATGTTTTCGGGGCCGCCGATTTCATCGCCGTGGATGCCTCCGTCGAACATTACTTCGGCTTCGTTTTCGTCAATGGCTGAGTTATCGCTGATCTTCAGCGCAAAAAGCTGGTTAAAGCCGGTGGCGGCACCCAGGGAGTGCAGGGTACAGATATCGGGGAAATTCGCCGCCAGGCTGTCGGCGATGTCGTTCAGTTCATCTACTGTGTAATAGCCGGATGGTACGCCCCGCGGGCCAAATGATGCTGACCATGCATTCAGATCGGCAATTTCCGTTTCAAAAACAATCCCGGATTCCTGAAGCGCTGTTGCTTCGGAGGGCGTCAGGTAGCAGCGGAAGAAATCGCCGACCGGCTCGGTGTTGAGCTTCAGATTGCTGACCAGAATTCCAAACTCTACAATTGCCGGCTGATCCACCGGAACCCTCACCTGGATTTCATCCGGTCGCCATGCCGGCTGGGCAAAGAGAATCGTAGTCAGGCCCTGAAAAATCAAAAACAACAGCAGTAACCTTTTTGTCATAAATCGGAGAGTTTAACCAGTGTATAAACGAACGTGGATGTAAACGTATAAAATATTTGAGAAACAAGGACATTTGTCAGGATTATTTGTGGATTTGACTTATAATTGTCAACCCGTTTAGGTGGATTCTACAGTACTGATTCTGTGAATTTTGCAATGAGTTCATATCATTGCTTGTTTTTTTATCAGATTGATAAGTATTTGCATATCATATAGATACATGGCTATTACAGCAAAAAGGACCATTCTGTTACTGATGTTTATTGCGTTTCACAGTCTGGTGATGGGTCAGGTTTCTGAAACTGCTGTCAGCAAAAGCGATAGCCTGAAAGAGGCGCGAAAAGAAAGAAAACATAAAAAAGACCGGGAAAAGGAACCACTTCCTCCTGTCGATCTTTCCGAACCGGCGTTTATTGATTACACGGAGACAACCATTTACATGTCGCCTGACGATTCCCTGAGTGAACATGCCTATCTGCGCCGCAACTTTACCGACCAGTTTATCTCCGTTTGGCAAAATCCCGGCAGGATTTACCCGGCCAGTATGATTTATGGCATCTCACAGAATGGAAAGTATTACCGGACCTGTAAATTCGATTCCCGGAATGCGGTTTTCGGAGAGCAGATTGTGAAAGGCAAAATGAACCTTTACTATTGCCGGAAATTACCCCAGGAAGCCGGACTGGTGGAGTTTATTTCGGTTGACCCTCAGAATCCGGATTACCGCAATTTTATGATTATGGAATACAGGGATAAGGCCCGCTACATGAACGATTACTACTACTTCGTGACGCTGGAAGGCGATTCACTCAATCCCTTACCGGTAGTTGACTTTACTCAGTTTGCAAACGATTATCTGAAAACTTCGCCGGAAGCCTATCACCTGATGATGGCGTATGATAAAAAGAAAAGTAAGCTGCAAAAGATAATTGCTCCGGTAATTGCCGGTCTGGTCTGTGTGGCAGTGGTATCGGCAGGTTCCATCGAAAAGGGGATTATGATATCGTCCGTTTTTATTGCCGGTGGGGGCATTTATTACCTGGTTAAGCTCCGGAAAAATCCTTCCCGTCCACAGCCCGCAAATATGGTGGAGATTATAGAGCAGTATAACAACGCACAACCCTGAACGCAATAAGTCCCGGAAACTGAAATTTCCGGGACTTTTAGGCTGTTATTAGAGCTGAACAGAGCGATTTCCGGATAAGTGGGAAATTGTTTCGCCCTTTTAGGGCTTTTTTTCTTTTGGTTTGAGTATCCATGGGCTTCGCTTCGCTCACCCACGGTTAAGATGTATCGCCCTTTCAGGGCTTCCCCTCTTCTCTAAGTCCCTAGGTCTCTCAGTCTCTATCTCTCAGTCTCTCAGTCTCTCAGTCTCTCGTCTCTCATTCCCTAAGTCTCTAAGTCCCTAGGTCTCTCAGTCTCTATGTCCCTCAGTCTCACTTTTTACTTTTTACTTTAGACTTTTTACTTTAAACTAACTGTCCAGCTTATTCAGCGCATAAGCATAAGCTCCGATGGAAACGGCTTTTGAAGTTCCGAGCCGGCTGATGCCGACGCCAATCCTTTTCATCGGATCGTACTGAATGCGTGTGGAGCTGAATGGCACTTTTATCTCGCGGGTGTCGCCTTCGTAAAAGCGGGCAAATTCATTTTCATCTTCCAGGTTGAATGCTTTTATTTCCATCCGGTCAACGGCAGTACCCACCATGGTGGTGAAGTTGGAATTCATTTCATCAACGAGTCTTTGCAGGAAAAGCGGGTAGGCTCCCGAAAGGCCTCCACCGATCACCACCAGTCCGTCGATCATGGTAATGGCATTGGCGATTGAGTCGCCGGCAACTTCAGCCATCCGGTTAAAAGCAAGGATAGCAGCTTCTTTGTTGCCTTCGCGGGTTCCCATGCCGATATCGAAAATCTCCTTCGGGTTGGGGCAGGTTTCGGCGGTAAGTCCTGTTTCGCGGCAGTATGTGCGCCTGATTCCACGGATACTTACATTTTCTTCAACGGTTGCGTTGGTGTGCAGTTTGTTGCGCATGCGGTTGATCTCGCCCTGAGCCGAATTATCGCCCAGGAATAACTGTCCACGGCTTACAATGCCTCCGCCGTATCCGGTGCCAAAGGTTACACCGAGCAGGTTCTGATAACTTTTCGGGCTTTTGCTGGTGCTGATGCGGTTGTTGATGTCGGGTAAAAGCCCTGCAATTGCTTCTCCATAAGCGAAAAGGTCACCGTCGTTGTTGATAAATACCGGGATTCCGAATTTCTCTTCGAGCATAGGCCCAAGGGCGACACCGCCCCTGAAAGTCGGCAGATTCTCAAGATCGCCAATGATGCCCAACTCATATTCTGCCGGACCGGGGAAACAGAAACTGATGGCTACAGGCGGTGATTTCAACCTTGCCTTCACTTCACTAAAACCAAGAATGATTTTATTCAGGACGATCTCCAGCTTTTCTCCTTCAGCAGGGATACTTATCGGTTCAATGATCTCCTGTTCGGCCTGTACGGCTGAAAAAACAAAGTTTGTGCCCCCTGCATCCAGGGTCATTACAATCCTGTTATCTGTGTTGTAACGCATTTCGCTGTGGTTTAAAAGTTTTTATAAATATCAGATCTTTTCAACATACTAAGTGTATTAAGTACACATAGTTTTTAAGTATGCGAATGTACAATAAGCTTGCAGATTTTCAAAAAAATGTCATATTATTTCAGGTTATCAGTCAAAATTTTTCAATCAGCTGGGTGTATAGGGAGTCAGCAAACTTTCTGCATTGTAATCGTTCGCGAATGGGCTGTTAATCAGATGTTCTGATACCTCACCGTCCTCACGCCATATGATTCATCAAATTGTATAAGACTTTACTTAAAGAATAAGCTATCGAAACCTGATGACAGCATTGTGTCCTTTAAGAGCAGCTGCTTTTACCTGGCCAATCCTGTCTTCACTCCTGGCATCTGTGATTTTTGAAAGCAGGTTTAAGCATTCTTTAAACTCACCCAGATTGCGGCTCAGTTCTGCTTTTATCAGAAGGTGCTCTACATTGGAGTCGTCGAGAAGAAATGAAAGGGCGTGCGCGTTCTCCCTGTATTTGGCATCCACCGTCAGCTTTCCCGTTTCATCTGCATGAAATGGTCTTTTGTTCATAGCCCACCATAGCCTGATGCGAAGGTATATCTCATCATCTTTATTCCCTTCATGTACATTCTGTCCGAGTGCCGTTATCAGGTCTTCTTTTTCCAGTGCACTAACTTCCGGGTAACGATCGGTTTCTTCGCTTTCCGATTCTGTTTTCGGGCAATTGTGCTGATTGAAAATCAGTCCGCATTTATAGCATTTGGTGAAACGCGGTATATCGGGCAGCATGGGCGCCAGATAAAACCCGTCGGACCAGAAAATACCGCCAAAAGTATTGCCCGACAACATATTGATGCAGGTATGCGGGGCGCCGCATCCGGGACAGTTTAAAATCAATGGATTGCTGAGTATCATAGCAGACAGGTTAATGAGAAGGTATTGGTCAAATGAGCCGGAAACCCTGGTTTTTTGTTAATTCATTTAAAGTTAATCAAACCCCTGGTTAGCGCACGTCCGTTTGCGCGCGTCCCCGACGCGTGCTTCCACTCTTGTTAGCGCGCGTCCCCTGACGCGTGCTTCCAGTTCCTCAAATATGTTTCTTGGTTAGCGTGCGTCCCCCGACGCGTGCTTCCACTACCTCAAATCTCATTTCCACTTGACTGAAACGCTTGATCATTCAGTTCTAAGTTTAGACTTCAATAATCGGGTTTGCTCTTCATTGTTCAGGTCGTTCCGGTAATCGTACAACGGTTTTTCCCAGGCTCCGTACATCGGATTCGGAAGAATGATGAATTTCTTTCCAAACAACTCCCGGTTCTGCTCTACGGCATCTTTACCGTTGTTGATTTTCCGGTCTTCGAAAACCTCTGAGAAATCGTTGAGGTTGTCGCCGATCAGCAGCACGATCTCATGATTTTCGGAAACCTTTGCCCGCCGGCTGACTTTCGAACTGGTATTTCCGGAACTGTATGATAAATCAGATTTTGTCAGTACATGATCATCAGTAGCAAACGGGAAACCTTCATTTTTAAGGTTTTGCACGGTGGCTGCATGTTCGTTGTTGTCGCGGTTGGTAATGTAGAAAATGTGTACCTGCCTGCTTTCCGCATATTTCGCAAACTCAAGGGCTCCAGGCAGGGCCCTTGCCGTTGCTTTGGCTGTCCAGTTATACCAGCCCTGCTGAAAATCATCGTTGTTGATCAGGGTAACCTCAAAGGGGCTGTTGTCGAGCATGGTTTCGTCGATGTCTACCACCACCGCCAGGGGTTTGAATTGGTTATTGTTCGCAATGGCTTCATCGAGCCGCTCATGAGCCAGGTTAAAGCCCTGGTAATACAAGGCAGTCATTTCGGGCGCATTCTGAAACCAGGCTACGGCCATCAGCAGTTTATCGTGGGAGCCGGCCGGGATAACGGCTGCTTTCTGAGATGGGTGGCATGAGGCTAGCAAAAGAACGATCGGAAAGGTATTAATCAGAGATTTTATTTTCATAATACTTGATTTTTCAGATGAATTCACGTTTTTAAACGAATGCGGGCCCCGCATTATTATCTGGTTTCCAACCACCAATCGGGATCTGAACCAGAATAGTAATTTCCTGGTTCCTTTATTTTGTTTTTGGAGACTCTGGCAGCTTCGGGTCTTTCGGTTGATGACCCTCCAACCGCCATTGATCCTGCTCCTTACTTTCCCTGATCATATCTCCCGGGTTGTCAATTTCTGGTCCTTCGTCAAGCTGTTTCCAGTCAAATTCCTCATCAAACGGATCCAGGGCCTTTTGCGGATCGAATATCCGGGCATCCACCGGCACTGCAGAATATGGAGTAAAGTCAGGCTGATTTGTAAACATTTCGCCCAGGTCGCTTGCTCCGGCATCGTATTGGTTCAGGTAAGGAATCCCGAGAATATTCCAGAATGTTTTAAAGATACTTCCAAAACTGGCATGCGTGTGGCTTACATGGTTTTTCTTCACATAAGGCGATACAGCCATCAGTATACTCCGGTGCGCATCAATGTGGTCGACCCCTCCCTGGGCATCGTCTTCTGTAATCAGGATAAGCATATTTTTCCAGTATGGTGTATGCGACAGATACTCAACGATGCGGCCAACAGCCAGGTCATTGTCGGCCATGTAGCTTTCGCGGAAAGGGAATCCGGCTTCAGGCCGCTCGCCCGCACCATGATCGTTGGGGATAATGATGGTTAACATTCCCGGTAAAGGTTCTTTTCCCCCGCCCCATTTTTCTTCGAACTCGCTTTGAAACATGTCAACCCTGAACTGATCGGGGATCGCCATGTTGTAAGTTGGATACTCATAGGAGGTGCGGGTGAACAGGGGGGTGGGCAAAGGGAAGTTTGCCACATGCTTTATGCCTCCGTACTTGTAATGATCCTTGTAATCGCCGGGCTCGAACATAACGCCAAAGCCAAAATTGAAATAGTTGACGTTGTGCCGGAACAGATGGTCCCACATCGATCCGGCTTCGTTGTAATCTTCAGGATAAATGGCTCCGGCTGAACCATTCAATCCCAGATTTCCCGGTGCATTGGAATTTTCGCGGTAATTACGGTTGCCTCCGTAACTGGCCGGAGTGGTTGATTCAACCCATTCATTGGGATACGTATTGGCCAGCCAGCGATGTCCATCGGCCGAAACATCGGCATCCACATAGAAATTGTCGCTGATGGCAAACTCTCCGGCCAGTTTCAGGTGGTTGGGCATCACTGTGGCCTTTTCAATGGTATTGCTTTTATCCCTGTTTGAGAAATTTGCGTTGAATCCATATCGCGCAATGGTAGAATCTCCCCTGGCATTTTTAACCTGCCCGAATATCTCGTCATAGGTTCTGTTTTCTTTCGAAATAAAAACAATGTGTTTTATGGGTGACTCTTTCTGACCCGGATAAAGTGGAACCGGATTGTCGCTGCGCCAACTGAATATTTCCGATGAAACAGACTCAATTTTAAAGTTATTTTCGCTGACCTGTTTTGAGTATTCTTTAAGTTTTTCATCGTCAGGGATCCCGATAACCTGAACGGTTCCATTCATCAGGCTGCCGATATAGGTACCGGAGTTCCCGGCTATAAATGCGCTTCCTCCATTGGGTCCACTGCCGTAACCCTTGGCATTGGCAACGATCAGATTTTTTCCATCGGGCGTAACCTTTAGTTTCGCCGGGAACCACCCAGTGGGGATATGGCCGAGTACTGTAAGCGACTCAACATCAATCACACCCACTGCATTTACGCCGGATTCAGCCACATACACCCTTTTCTCGTCAGGGGAAACAGCAAGTCCGAAAGGGATAACTCCACGCAGGGTAGATAACCTCTCTTCCGGATTAAGTTTTATATGCCCTACAATCTTTTGCTTCCGGCTATCGAGAACGGTGATGTTATCGTTGGTGCCATTGCTGATGAAGATAAAGCCCTTTGCTGCAACAATTGAATTGGGGCTCGAGCCACCGACCGCCGGAATGCCTTCAACCAACTGCCCCACCAGGTGCCCGGTTTTGATCTTTGCAGTAATTTGAAGCCTTGCCGGATTTGATACATCCATGGCCCACACCGAGAATGACTCATCGGCATTCACCGGCCCCAGCCCGGGAATCATCAGGGAATCATTTTTGATCCCTTTTTCAGCTTCAGGCGTATTATAGGCAAACGCCGGAGTGTCGCTCACCCCCCGTTTCCATTCACCATCCTGTTTCTTTTGTATGTAATCATATTGGTACATGCCAACATTGGCCACATAGACTGTTTTTTCATCTTTCCCGAGGGCAATGCCAAACGGGTAACGTCCGACCGGAAGAAACGAGACGACTTTTTGTTTTTTCACATCAACAACAATCACTCTGAATCCGATCTGGTCAACAGCATACAGCAACTTCCCATCATGGCTGATGGTCATATCTCCTATATAACCATGGGTAAAGTCGCCTCTTTCATCGTTTGAACTACAGTCGATGGTTCCTTTGCCTGCTCCGGTCCTGATGTCAAAAATATAAACCTTGTTCGCCTGGCCCCCGGCTACATATACCGACTGATTGTCAGGGGATATGGCCAGCCCCATAAATACCGATTCCAGGATGCCCTTATCGCCTGCCGGTGAAGATGGAACTTGTTGAATTTCAGGATTTCCGGAAAGGATATTCCTGATTATGGTGATGGATATGGGATTGGTTCCCGAATTTGCCGTTACGGCAATGTTCCCGTCGTTACTAACCGCAAGTCCGTAAGGATGCGGGGCTACAAGGTAACTCTCTCCGGCCGGAGTAATAAATCGGCCATTCGGGATCACCGTTTTACCAGCCTTTTCTATGGAGGTGTAAAGATCTCCTGCCGGTGCCGAAATCACAAAAGACGGAGGCTGTGCCTGCATAGTAAGGCAGTAGATGAGCATGGGGAGAAGCGCAATAATTTTTCTCATAAACAGACAACTTTGTAATCTGTAAGTCGACGATCAGGCGGAAACAGGAATTTTGAATTAGGGCCCGAAATTTCAGAAATGAAATTCAAGGCAATCCACCTTTCAAAGGTACTGAAATGATTTATATAGCTGCTGATGGACTTTTTGTCTTCCTGGTCAGGCGGAATTTCATTTATTATAGTTTCCTGGTCAGTTATAGAGTTCCTCTTTAATTCAGTACCCGGTTTAATCAAAAAAAAAGCCCGGACAAGCCGGGCTCCAATGTAAAGGAGATTAATACGATTCAATGGTTTTAAGTTTGTCCGAATATTTTTTAACCACAAGATTCTGGTCACTGACCTTATTTCCAAGTTCATCCTGTTGTTTCAGGTTGGCTTCTATAGCACTTTTATTGTCTTTGATCAAAGTGTTGGCTTTTGAGACCTTGTTTTCTGATGTACTGATGTCTTTTAAATTCTCTTTTTTCTTCTTCTGGAGATCTTTTACTTCCGATTGTACGGCTTTTTTTGCATCCCCGTCGGCCATCGTGCTCAACTCAGTGCTTTTGGCATCCAGCGCTGCTTCAGTTACTTTCAGCTCTTTCTGAAAGGATTCTATTTTATACGTTTCCTCTGAGATGCTGGTATTGGCCGATTGAATCCCTTTCTCAAGCTTTTCTTTCTCTTTTCTGACCGACGAAAGCTCCTTTTCAAGATCCTTCAGCTTTGATTCCTGGGCTGAGAGTTGGTCTTCTGCTACTTTAACATACTGGTCTTTTGCGAATTGCTTTACCGCTTTCTTAAGCTGTTCGTGCTCCTTACTGTTGATCCTGGTAAATTCGTCCCTTTTAAGTTCAAGGGCTGCAAACAATCTTACCAGCGAATCCTTCCCCTCCACGGAACTGAAAATATTGACCGGAGCCTCAGAAATGTCAGTGAGCAATGCTCCGAAAATAGTAATCTCATTTACTGCTACAAGGGCTTTGGATTTGGTCCCTTTCTCAATAAATTTGATCCAGTTACCACGAACAGTTTCGAGTTTGGTTTCCGGGATATCGATCCAGATGCCGGGGCAAAGGGTATTGCCGAATTTAACCGAATCGTCGGTGATGGTCAGGGGTTTTTGTGCCTGCAAAGCAGATGTCATGGTAAAAAACAGCAGTGCAATGTAAATTCCGGTTCTCATATTTTATGGTTTTGTGGTTTTCTGTTTTACAAATAACGGTAAAGAATCCTGTTTGTTCGGGCATCCGCCTGAAAAACCCAGGTCTTAGCTATTAAGCCAGATGCTCTGTTACAATCCAAACGAAGTCTCAGCATGGCCGGATGCTGATGTTTTTCAAAGACTTTGTACAAAGTTAAGCTTATTTTGACTTTTCTATATGATATTGTGATCAAAAGTGATTAATCAAAGTGGTCATTTAATCTGGCCAACAAATATAACTATATGAATACCAATTATATAAAGTTATTTTTTACGTGGAATAACGCACAAAAGCAATAATCAGATTGTATCTCCCTGTATTCATAATTGAATTTTTGACAGATATTCGGTAAATATATCGGTTTTAGTTCTATATTTACATTTTCGCTTGTCTTATATTATATGCCTGAGAACCCGGAGCATTTGATAAAGGAGAACCGTGGGTTTGAGGATTAGGATATGTTTGTTGGCGTTTTCAATCCCTTGCACAATGAAGTCAATTATTTTATTCTTATTACTTATTCCATACATTGCAGCCAGTCAGTGTAATCCGTCAGGTAATGGACTCTTGTCAGCGGATGTAAGTGGTGATACACTGATTTTGAGAAACGATACCGTTACCCGAAACTGCGCGGCTTGTTATTCAATGGGTATCAGCAGACTGAGTAGCGATACCCTGATCTGGATGCAGACAGATATCGGGGATGTAGCCTATTGCCACTGTAACTTCGATCTTTCCGTAACCCTTGATTCCCTTTCTCCGGGCGACTATGTCGTAAAAGCATATTACACACAGGCATCGGACGATGATACCTGTTACATCGGATCAGTCCCGTTTACAATTACACAACCGGAAAGCTACGCGGCCCCCAAAGTCATCAATCAATGGCAAAGCGCGTGTTTTACCGTAGGATTGGAGGAAAGTACTTCTGCTTTTGAAAGGTGTATTGATATTTACCCAAATCCGGCCGGAGATATCCTTTACATCAGAAATGAGCAGGACGATACCGGAACCGTTGTTATTTCCAATTTAAACGGACAATTGCAAATAAGTACTATTATAAAGAATCAATTAACGGAGATTGATTTGGCGAATCTTAGCCCTGGAATTTATTTTGTAAAAGTTATCGGTGAAAGGCATTTGAAAAGCTACAAGTTAATAAAAGAGTAAAATATGAATAATAAGCTGTTTACATTGTTTTTGCTGGCGTTGACCCTTTCTGCCTCAGCCCAGAATTACAAACTGTTTAACGCCGGAACTAAAAAGGTTTTTACTGAATATCCGGTTACGGATTCAAGTTACAGCATTGCTTTTGACTCAGCGGCTGTTTCAGGCAACGATTCAATATATTTCCCATATGCCGGAATTGAAGATCAATTCATGGAAGTCAGCAATTGTATGTTCTGGGGTGGTCCTATGTGCCGGCAGCAAAACAAGCCCACCTGGCCGGGCCTGAAAATTATTTCTAAATCAGATGGCCGATGCCTGTTTTTTAACAATCCGGGGGATACACTGTTCTTTGATTTTGCTCTGTTACCGGGGGCTTCCTCCCTGTTTTTTGAAGACGATCAACAGCGTTTCATGCTTCTTGCCGAAGATGCAGATACAATGAATATCCTGGGAATCATTGATTCTGTCAGGTACTTCAGGATATTGCATACCGACTTACAGGGCAATCCCATCAACTCGTTGCTGAACAATGAACTGATTATCCTTGGTAAACAACTTGGCCTTGCCCGATTCTTCAGGATAGATTTGTTTCCACAGGTTTTGCAACCGTTGACAATACTGGGGAATTCATCGCCGGAAACCGGGCTGGTCAGACTAACCCATGAAATGATCTATGATCATCAACCCGGCGATGAAATTCAATACCGCGAATGGTTTGACAATTTTGGAGGTCCTCCGGCGGTGAATTATCAGCGCTTTACCAAATATGTTTTCCTTGAACGAAGCAATTCACCCGATACCATTACGTATAGAGTAAAAAGATCCGTTTTTGAAATGGGATCCGATGTCATGCTTACCGATACCATTCTCCTTCAATACAGGCGCGGAGTGGTACTTGCTGAAATTCCCTACGATTATATTGACCAGAACAACAGAATGGAATACAGGGTTTTAGACATGGCAGATTATTGCGGATTATCCATGTGGACATACACTACGAAACCTGAATACCTGATGTACTGCACTGAGGACAATTGCTGGGGCGTTTACGACACACAGGGGCCGCCCCCCGTTGGAGAGACACGGGTGGTAGCTGGTCTTGGATTATACCTCGATGTGAGCACGGTTATCAGTCCGCCTCCATACGGATATTCATCCGGTAAAGAGGTTGTTTATTTTAAAAAGTATGGTATTTCATGTGGACAGGAAGTAATTGTGGGTGTGGAAAACCAACCTCTGATAGATCATTCAGTGGCCATTTTTCCCAATCCGGCGGGAGATTTTCTTTATATCAGAAATGAGCATGATAATAGCGGTACCATTGGCATTTTCAATTCGAATGGTCAGTTAAAAATAAGTGCAATTATAGAGAACCAATTAACAGAATTGGATTTGACGAATCTTAGCCCTGGAATTTATCTGGTAAAAGTTATCGGTGCAAAGCAATTGAGAAGCTTTAAATTAATAAAGGAATGAGCTATGAGAACTAAGTTGATTGCGTTGTTTTTGTTTGCGTTGACCTTATCGGCCTCAGCGCAGAATTACAAATTGTTCAACGCCGGATCCAGAATGGTCTTTACAGAATATCCGGTTGCGGATTCAAGTTATAGTCTGGCATTTGATACTGTGACCACAACAGGAAGCGATTCAGTTTACTTTCCATACTGTGGGGTGGATGATAGCTATATAACTTCTGAAAACTGTCAATTCTGGGGGCCACCTGAATGCTCTCCACAAATCAAACCAATCTGGATTGGCCGAAAAATTTTAACTGCCAATGGAAGGGTTTATTTGTTTTTCAACAATCAGGGTGATACCCTGAATTTCGACTTCGGGTTGCAGACCGGAGAAACTTCCCTGTTCTATGAAGATGCAATCCAGCGTTTTCAGCTTTTCAGTGAAGGCCCTGATACAATAACAAGTCTCGGAATGGTTGACAGTGCCAGGATTTACAGAATTCTGCATACCGACCTTCAGGGCAATGTCATGAATTCCGCATTAAATAACCAGGAAATTATTATTGGTAAGTATATCGGTCTGATAAGATTTTTTCAGGTGGATCAGTTCCCCGCAGTGCTGAAACCGCTTGGTATTCTTGGCAATTCCTCCCCCGAATCTGGGATGTTTAAATTAACCAATGCCCTGATTTACGACCATCAGCCGGGTGATGAAATACAATATAACGAGTATCATTTCATACCAGATGGGCCTCCTTACGAAAATTATGATCGTTTCATCAAATATGTTTATGTGGATCGGGAAGATACCCAGGATTCAATCATTTATCTGGTTAACAGAACCGTTTTTGATATGGGGGAATCAAATGAAGTCACAACTTCTTTAACCTTAAAATATTCACGCAATGGATTTATCGCAGTTGTGCCTTACGACAAAATCTATCCGGATTATATTATTCACAACAGGTATCTTAAAATTGTTGACTATTGCGGATTGCCCTTGTGGACATATTCCATTAAACCACAATATCTTACGTATTGTGGTGAGGAAAATTGCTGGGGACCTATGGACATTCCGGGCCCACCACCTAATGAAGAAACAAGCTATGTGGCCGGTCTTGGTTTGTATTTGGATGAAAGCTACATTTTTATCCCTAACTGGGAGTATTATCAAGGGAAAAAGATTACCTATTTTAAAAAAAATGGCATTACCTGCGGTGAGGAAGCAATTGTTGGGTTAAATAACCAGCCCCTGCCGGATTATTCAGTAAACATTTTCCCCAATCCGGCCGGAGATAAACTATTTATAAAATCAGCTTTTGCTATTGACGGAACCATCCTGATATTGAATATGAATGGCCAAATAGTCCATGAATCTATGTTAGAAAACTCATTCGCTGAAATAAGCACGGAAAATCTAAGTCAGGGTATTTATATGATCAAAGTGATTTGGAGCAACGGGGTAACGGTTAAAAAATTCTTAAAACAATAAACCATGAAAAAATCATTTGCCATTTTGTTCTTTATCGGATGTAGTATTGTTATCCATGCACAACAATATTATCCCTTTATCGAAGAAGGTAAAACCTGGGCTGAACTGAATGTTTTTCAACACCCCATTCCTAATGCACCTATCCTATATAGTACCCGTACATTTAAATTTGAAGGCGATACTACTTTTGAAGGAAACTCCTGGAAAAAGCTATTTGTGACCACCAATGATCCGGAATTTGAAAGCTGGCAGCAAGAGTTTTGCTTCTACCGCGAACAAGACAGAAAAGTTTACCGGTATAGCGATCCGATGACCGGAGAGGAAATGATTTATGATTTTTCACTTTCATTGGGAGATTCAATCTATATAGTTGACGGACAGCCTTTTGATTACTGGATTCATGTTGTAGAAGTTGATTCCATTGCAATTAACGGAAACATGCGCAAGCGTATCCATTTCGACGATCCGGCCGAGGTATGGATAGAAGGTTTGGGGAGCACCTATATGCCTTTTGATCCCATCTATGGGCAGTTTACAATTGGTGGCGGGCTGTTTTCATTGTTATGCGTACACGATAATTCCGGGCTGGTTTATCAGGATCCGGCTTATAATACATGTTTCGTTGACACAACGATTACGGCGGTTTCCGGGGCGGACCTGCCGGAATACCAGGTCAGGGTTTTCAGCAATGCAGCCAACCGTGAAATCGTGACAATTATTACAGATGCTCCCGGGGTTTTTAACCAATACCAGTTGTATGATATGGGTGGAAAACTGATCAGGGATGGAAAGTTCAATGGCAACGAAATCAGCATCAGCACCGAAGGTTTAAATCCGGGCATCTACGTTTTAAGGTTGAAGGGAGAAAAGGCGGTCATCAGCCGGAAGATGGAAGTTGGCAGATAGATTTCAGCCTTAAGAGACTGTTTAAATTTTGTTAGACTAAATGAATACAATACTCCGTTAATGCTATTTAAACAACTGATTTGCAGTGTATTGAATACAGGAATGTGCAATCAGCAACACTCTAATAATCAATACTTTGCGTCCTTGCGTCCTTGCGTGATTCTTAGAATTAACTGACTATTGTGATTAGGCAGGCTTGGTAATACACAACAACCCCAGGGGCATAATCCTGAAAAATTTAAACAAACACTGCAAACAGCCGGTTTTAAAACCTTCCCGGCAGATCCCCCTCAGCAGCCGCCCGTTTTACCGGCTTGCCGGTCATTTCAAAAACCATCTCCCCACCGGCCATAATATCTTCATGCCGGATATAGAGTTTTGTATAAGGCTTTCCGTTAAGTTTAATGCCTTTGACAAAAATATTTCCTGGACTTAGGTTAAAGGCTTTTATGGAAAAAGCTTTTCCATTCTCCAGGTTCAGTTTTGCTTCGGAAACCGACGGGCTGCCCAGCACATATTCATTGCTTCCGGGGCATACCGGATAAAACCCGAGGGCACTGAAAATATACCAGGCCGACATCTGTCCGCAATCATCGTTTCCGGGAAGTCCGCCGGGAGAAGCATCGTAAAGGTTATCCATAATCTGGTGAACCCGTTGCTGTGTTTTCCAGGGGGCGCCGGCATAGGCATAAAGGTAAGGCACATGGTGGCTGGGCTCATTGCCATGAACATAGTTGCCGATGATACCGCGCTTGTCGATGTCCTCTGATTCGGCAATGTGCTTTTCATCCAGTTGCATGGTAAAAAGGGTGTCGAGGTGGGCGATAAATTCCTTGTTTCCGCCTGACCAGGCAATCAGTTTTGCAGGATCGTGCGGCACATAGAGTGAATAATTCCACGCATTGCCTTCGATAAAGCCCTGTCCTTCGGTCTTCAGCGGATCGAAATCCTTTTGCCACGAACCATCGGCCAGGCGTGGTCGCATAAATCCTGTGGCTGAGTCGTAAATATGCTCAAATGATCGGGCCCGCCGGTTGTAAATTCCGGCAAGTCCCCGGTGGCCCGCCTTCTCAGCCATACGGGCAATGCACCAGTCGTCGTATGCATATTCCAGGGTCTTGGAAGCCGCATTGGTGTTCAGGTCGGCGGGTGCATAGCCCAGCCTGATGTAATCGCCGATCCCGTCATAGGGAGCATAGGTAGCGCTGGCATCCATGGCTTCAAGCGCCTCGGAAGCATCAAATCCGGTAATGCCTTTCAGGTATGCATCGGCAATCACCGGAACCGCATGGTAACCAATCATACACCAGTTTTCATTGGCATGGTGCGACCAGATGGGAAGTATGCCATGAACACTCTGCTTTCGATGGGCCAGCATGGAGTTCACCATATCCGAAGTGCGCTTTTGCTGCACAAGGGTTAGAAAGGGATGAAGCGCCCGGTAGGTATCCCAAAGCGAAAAAGTTGAATAATTGGTAAAGTTTTCTGCGTGATGAATATTCTGGTCAATTCCCCGGTAGTTACCATCCACATCCGCATAGATTGTCGGTGAAAGGAAGGCATGATAAAGACTGGTGTAAAAGTTTTGTTTAACCTGGGCGGTCCCGCTGACCTGGATTCTGCTTAATTCATGGTTCCACTTTTCGGTGGCATTTTTTCTGACCTGGTCAAAAGTTAATCCGCGTGCTTCCGTATTCAGATTTTTGAGCGCACCGTCGGTACTAACCCCCGAAAGAGCCATTTTCACCAACAGTTGTTCTCCGGCTTTCATGTTGAACCGGAACCAGGCTTTCACGTTTTTGCCGGCCATTTCGGGGAAGTTCTCCTTTTCGTTGAATTTCCGGTAGAATCCCCGGTAAATAATCTCCTCATTGTTTTCATATCCATAGCGGGCGATGGGTTTCGATAGCACCATGGCAAAATAAATGGTCCGCGTTCTTCCCCAGCCCCTTGTCTGCCGGTAGCCGGTAATCAGGGTGTCGTTTTCCACACGGATAAACTGCCAGATATTTTTGCCCGGGTAATTGTAAATACCGGCAGTCATATCCAATACCAGGTTGGATTCTCCTGCATTGGTGTATGTATAACGGTGTATGCCAACCCTTTCGGTGGCAGTCAGTTCCGCCAGAATATGGTAATCGTCGAGCATAACAGAATAATATCCCGGTGAAGCTGTTTCCCGTTCATGAGAGAACCGGCTGCGGTATCCCGAATCCGGATTGTCCCGGGTTCCGGGGTTCAGCCTGAGGGGACCGGTGGTCGGTATCAGCAGAAAATCACCCAGGTCGCTGTGCCCGGTTCCGGAGAAATGGGTGTGGCTGAAACCGCATATGGTCTGGTCATTATACTGATATCCGGCACAATATGCGTACACCTCTTTGTTGTAGCCTTGCCCGGTTGAATATGGTACAGTATCGGTATCGGGGCTTAACTGCACCATCCCGAAAGGAACGGTTGCGCCCGGGAAGGTGTGGCCCATGTGATCGGTTCCGGTAAAGGGATTTACGTAATCAACGGGTTGCTGGGCAAAAAGCTGGCTGTTACAGATGATCAACAGAAGGCTGAGGGTATATTTCATGATATCCTGAATAGAATTGAAGGAGCAAACATACATAAAAAGAGCCATAGCCCTGGCGACAAAGGTAGGTTTGGACTAAGCGGTAAAGATATCCCCTGATTGGCAAGCAGCATAATGCCGGGTAACACCATTCTTTATGATTCCGGCTTCAGAAAATAATTTGAAAGTTGGCCAGCATCTTTTCTTTAGATTTTGGTCTATAATATATTACAATAGTAGGTCACGGAATATTAAGTTTGTCAGGTTCTTTGCATCCCAGCTAGGAAATAGGTCTTCAAGTATCTCGTAGAATAGAATATAATCTTCAATAATCAATCCTCTGATCTGGTCTAGTTTTGTTTTTATTCCTATTTCAGGATTTTTTGAGACAATTTTAAGTTCTGTTTTAAACTTTTTATAAAGTTTGATTGAGTAATGTCCGCTTTTATTCCTTTTATTAAAGAATTCAAGAATTTCCCGTAATTGAATTTCTGAATTTTTTGACCAGACTATTTCCCGCTTAGCCATTCTTCAACTTTTTGATCCATTTCAGATTGTGGAATCACATTACCATTTTTCCCTTCTTTGCTTGCATATAACAATTCTTCCTCCTGGTCAGCCGTTAATTCAATAATGGGCTCCTTTTTATTGTAGTCCAGAATTGTCTTGATAGCATTGAGAAAGTCAATGTCTTCAATTCTTGAGATACGGAGAATTAGTTCTTGTTTTAACTGAAAAGCATTCATTGATTTTGTATTTAATACGGTATAAAGTTACAAAATTCTACGAAGTCAGGTGCATTTCAGGCTTTAAAATTTCTATACAACCAATAAATTACCGTGTGTTAAGTTTCGCATCGAATGAATAAAAGTTCAACCATTTTATCAGACTTAGAGACTGTTTAAATTTTACTAAACCCTATTGAAAATCGAATTAAAAATTTTAAACAGTCTCTTAAACTTTTATCTATCTGACTAATGGATGGGAGGCTCTTACTTTCTGCCAGAAAGAAGCATGTTAACATTGCGGCAGCGAATAAAATTTGATAATCTGGTTGAAAGAAATATAAATGCCCAATTATTAGTAAGAGATATATCAATTCAGGATCAAGGTCAACTTTTTTCCTGTGCAGGTTCAATACGCCGGATTTATCCGTACATTTAATCCGCATATATTTGTATTTCAGATATTGTACATTAACCACCTTATTACTTAATCAACCCTTTTTATGGCAAGAGTAGTTGTATTGGGAGCCGGGATTGCAGGGCATACGGCCGCTGCCTTTCTGCGTAAAAAACTCGGGAAGCAGCACGAAGTTGTCGTGGTTACCCCGAATTCATATTATCAATGGATCCCTTCGAACATCTGGGTTGGGGTCGGGCGAATGACCATCGACCAGGTCAGGTTTAAACTGGAACCCCTGTACAAACGATGGGGCATCGATTTCCGGCAGGCACGGGCAGTGAGCATTCATCCTGAAGGTGATACAACATCCGGAAAGCCATTTGTAAGCATTGAATATACAACAGAAGATAAAAAGGGCATTGCCGACAAAATTGACTACGACTTTCTGGTAAATGCCACCGGCCCCAAACTTAATTTTGATGCAACAGAAGGCCTGGGTCCCGGCAAGAATACCGTTTCTGTCTGTTCTTACGACCATGCATCCCATGCCTGGGAAAAGCTCCAGCAATCCATTGCTAAAATGGAGAAAGGGGAGAAGCAGCGCTTTGTGATCGGCACCGGCCACCCAACAGCTACCTGCCAGGGCGCTGCTTTTGAATACATTCTGAACGTTGCTTTTGAGATCAGAAAGCGAAAACTTGATCATCTGGCCGAAATTACCTGGCTCACCAACGAATATGAACTCGGCGACTTTGGTATGGGTGGTGCCTACATCAAGCGCGGGGGATACATTACTTCAACACGGGTTTTTGCAGAATCTTTCCTGGGCGAAAACAACATTAAGTGGATTAAGCGGGCAGGGGTTAAGAAAGTGGAACCGGGGATGATTCATTATGAAACCCTGGATGGAGAAGAGAAACAGATTGGTTTTGATTTTTCTATGCTGATTCCCGGTTTTGCAGGCGTCGGTCTGAAGGCCTTCGACAAAACGGGGGCTGATATTTCATCCGCTTTGTTTGCGCCCAGCGGCCTGATGAAGGTGGATGCCAACTACACACAAAAGCCATTTGACGACTGGAGTGCGGCTGACTGGCCTGAAACCTATCAAAGTCCGGCCTATAAAAATATTTATGCACCCGGTATTGCCTTTGCGCCACCACATGCCATCTCAAAACCGATGACGAGTAAAAACGGTTTGGCGATTTTCCCTTCACCGCCCAGAACCGGCATGCCTTCAGGCGTTATGGGAAAAATTGTGGCCGAAAACATCATCAATGAGATCAAAACCGGCAAACAGGAGTTTAAACACAAGGCCAGCATGGGGCGCATGGGTGCTGCCTGCATCGTATCGGCCGGTTATGGCATGCGCCGCGGGGCAGCTGCCACCATGACGGTGCACCCCATCGTACCCGATTGGGAAAAGTATCCTGAATACGGGCGTGATATTAAATATACCATGGGTGAAGCCGGACTGGCCGGCCACTGGATGAAATGGTTTATGCATTATATGTTCCTGCACAAAGCCAAGGGATATCCTTTCTGGTGGCTGTTACCTGAATAAAAAATCTCTGCTGATCTTCAATAGTCGTGTAATTTTAAGAATCACGCAAGGACGCAAGGACGCAAAGTATTGATTATCATTGAGTTGAAAATTGGCCATCCAATTATTCAATACTCTGAAAATCAGTTGTTTAAAAAAGTTTAACGATTGGATATAAAAAAACCGAAATCATGAAAAATAAAACCGTACAAGCCTATTCCGACGAATCCTATCCACCTTTTCCAACCAAAAGTACCTTATTCTGGAGGCGCTTCATGCCCTGGCAAGCCTTCCGGTTCTTTGTGCTGAACCTGAGGATTTTGAAAATCGTTGTGGGTGGCCACTCCTGAAACCGGGATGATGGAGGTTGGCTGATTAGCAAATTAGTAGATTAGCTGATTAGCCGGCCTTACCGGCTAAAAATAATTATACATTAATCCATTTGGCCAGTCGGGCAGGCTGATTAGCCGATTAGCAAATTGGAATCCGGATTCCGATTGGTAAGGTTTGGAATGATGGAATGAAGGAACATTGGATCTACTGAAAAAACCTCATACTTGAGAACTTTTTTAGGAATTAGAAATTGGATATTGGAAATTTCTTCTCTCAGTCCCTCAGTCTCTTAGTCCCTAAAGGCAATCCTCAATCCGAACCAGAGCGATGCGAAGTTCACCGAAGGTAAATCCACAATTCAAATCCGATCTGACTGAGGTGGAGAGTTCAGCGCAGGTAATCCGAACTCCGAAATATTTTATCTACAAATCCCTTTGCCAACTGCCCCTTGCTCTTTGCCAACTTTCTTTACAAATCCGCAACCCGAAATCAATGAGCCTCGAGCCAGTTATTTCCTGTACTCATCTCTACTTCTACCGGTACATCCAGCGTCATGGCCGTTTTCATCAACCGTTCAATCACCGGTTTCACCAGTTCGACTTCGGGTTTGTAAACATCGAAAACCAATTCGTCGTGCACCTGAAGAATCATTTTTGATTTCAGGCTCATGCCCGACAATTCATTGTGGATGTTGATCATAGCAACCTTGATCATATCTGCCGATGATCCCTGTATGGGAGCGTTGATGGCATTTCGTTCGGCAAAACCGCGTACAATGGCATTGGCCGAATTGATGTCGCGCAGATAACGGCGGCGTTTCATCAATGTTTCTACATAGCCGTGCGATTTTGCATAAATAATGGTGTTGGTCATGTATTCCCTGATTCCGGGGAAGCGGTCAAAATATTGGGTGATAATGTCGGCGGCTTCACGACGTGGGATGGACAGCCTTTCAGAAAGACCGAAAGCGGAGATGCCATAAATAATTCCAAAGTTGACTGTTTTCGCGTTCCGGCGCATTTCCTTCGTAACCTCATCAACCCCGATGTTATAAATTCTTGAAGCCGTTGCTGTATGAATGTCCAACCCCTGACGGAAGGCTTCCTGCATGGCAGCATCGCCGCTCATATGAGCGATCAGCCTTAGCTCTATCTGGGAATAGTCGGCCGAAAGCAGGGTGTATTCTTCATTCCGTGGAACAAATGCCTTCCGGATTTCACGTCCCCTTTCGGTGCGGATCGGGATGTTTTGCAGATTCGGATTGTTTGAACTCAGCCTGCCGGTTGATGCAACTGCCTGATTGTAGGATGTATGAACCCTCCCGGTTTTATGATTGATCAGTAAAGGGAGCGTATCAACGTAAGTGGATTTAAGCTTGGTCAGTGACCGGTAATCAAGTATTTGCTGGATGATCGGGTGTTTGTTGATCAGTTTCTGAAGTATTTCCTCTCCTGTGGAATGTTGTTTGGTTTTGGTCTGTTTCGGATTGTCAACCAGGTGCATACGGTCGAACAATATCTCACCGAGTTGTTTCGGAGAACCAATATTGAACCTTTGTCCGGCAAGTGTGTAGATTTCACTTTCAACCTGTTTGATTTCAGTTTCAAGTTCAGCGGAATATGCATTCAGATTCTTACTGTCGATCTTTACGCCTTCGGCTTCCATGGCCGCGAGTACTTTTATCAGGGGTACTTCTACCTGGTCGAAAAGTTCACGGGTATCCGACTGAGCCAGTAAAGGCTCGAGTTTTTGCCGCAATTGCAGGGTAATATCCGCATCTTCAGCAGCATACTCCTTGATTATATTCTGGTCAACCATGCGCATGTTCAGCTGATTCTTGCCTTTTTTTCCGATCAGGGCTTCAATGGAAACCGGCCGGTAATTCAGATAAGTAAGTGCCAGATGATCCATATTGTGGCGCAGGTCCGGCTCTATCAGGTAATGCGCCAGCATGGTGTCGAACAATGGTCCGTTAACCGTTATGTTGTAGTTCGCCAGTATTGAAATATCAAACTTCATGTTCTGGCCGGTTTTCCCGATGGCGGGATCTGCAAATATTTCCGCAAACTCCGCTGTGATTTCAAAAGCGGTTTTTGTATTGTTGGGAACAGGAACATACCAGGCTTCACCGGCCTTTACTGCAAATGACATACCTACCAGTTCGGCATCCAGGGTGTCGAGCCCGGTTGTTTCCGTGTCAAAGCAAAATGAACCTGCCAATTTAAGCTGGGCAATCAGTTGTGCCCGCTTTTCCGGAGTTTCGGCAAGGAAATAGGTATGTGGCGTGTTTTCGATGGTTCTGATGTTCGATTCATCGGGGATCACTTCATTCATGGAACTGAAAAGGTCAGGTGGTCCTGAAGAGGAACCCTGCATCGTGATTTCATTTCCTCCGTTTTTAAGCGAAAGATCGGTTAAAACACGTTTGGCGAATGTGCGGAATTCCAACTCTTCGAGCAACGTTTTCAATTTGTCAACGTCCGGGCTGGTTAGTTTCAGCGCTTCTTCATTAAAATGAATCGGAACATCGAGGATAATGGTGGCCAGTTGTTTCGACATAAGTGCCTGTTCGCCGAATTCCTGTACTTTGGCACGCATCGGTGCTTTCTCAATTTTATCGGCATTGGCAATAAGGTTTTCAATGTTATCGAAATCCTCGAGGAGCTTTCTGGCCGTTACTTCGCCAACCCCCGGCATCCCGGGAATGTTATCTGAAGCATCTCCCCAAAGGCCAAGCATATCCTTCACCTGGTCGGGCCGTTTGATCCCGAATTTGGCACATACTTCCTCCGGACCCATAATTACCGGCTTTTCACCGGGCTTACCGGGTTTGTAGATCAATACATTTTCAGTAACCAGTTGCCCGAAATCCTTGTCGGGTGTCATCATATAAACTTTGTATCCAGCGTTCCCGGCCTGGGTGGCAAGGGTTCCTATTACGTCATCGGCTTCGAATCCGTCAACTGCCAGGATCGGGACGTTGAATGCTTCAATCAGCCGTATGATATATGGAATGGCTGAGGCAATGTCTTCGGGCATACTCTCACGTTGAGCCTTGTACGCAGCAAAACTTTCATGCCTCACCGTCGGTGCCTGGGTGTCGAAGGCTACTCCGATATGGGTTGGTTTCTCATTTTTGATTACATCGTAAAATGAATTGGCAAAGCCAAGTACTGCCGAAGTATTCAATCCTTTTGAGCTGATACGGGGATTTCGGTTCAATGCATAATAGGCCCTGTAAATCAAAGCCATGGCATCTAACAGAAAGAGTTTTTTATCGGGTTGTGACATAGGTTAAGCAGCTTCAGTTATAAAAAAATGGAAGTTCTGATTTTTTGGAATTGCAGTATTGTCGTTCAGACAAAGATAATAAACAAGAGCTATCAAAATCCGGGAATGAGATTCAATCGCTGCAAAAGGAATTTTATTTCACCGAAGCCAGTGGCCTGTGGATGAGTTTTTCGTGACCATCACTAAAGGATGCGATTTGCCCTGCACCCTCAACAAGTTGGGACGAGGGACGATTTACGAAGGAGAATCCTGCCACGATTTAGCAGACAAGGGGACCAGGAGACCGGGAGACAAGGGGAGTAAAAGTGAAAAGTTAAGAGTTATTGAGTGAGATTAGAGATATTGCTCCTCACACAAGTGAAAAATGAACACCACTTAGTAGGGCTTTCCTTGTTCCCATTTCCCCTTGTCTCACCGCCTGCAAGCTGTTTCGGCGGGCAGGCTTGTCTGCCAATTCAAAGACGAAAATTTTCCGGTTTAAGTCTATGCCCTTTGCTAAAAAGGGACGAGGGACGCAAAATAGGGTCGAGGGACGTTTAGGCCAAGGGACGAACCTCCACTTTCCAGGAAAGCCTGTTAAGTTACCCTCTCCTTGTCCCCATTTCCCCTGGTCTCCTTGTCTGTCAATTCAAAGACGAAAATTTTCCGGTTAAGTCCATGCCCCATGCTCCATGCCCTTTGCTAAAAAGGGACGAGGGACGCAAAATAGGGTCGAGGGACGTTTAGGCCAAGGGACGAACCTCCACTTTCCAGGAAAGCCTGTTAAGTTACCCTCTCCTTGTCCCCATTTCCCCTGGTCTCCTTGTCTGTCAATTCAAAGACGAAAATTTTCCGGTTAAGTCCATGCCCCATGCTCCATGCCCTGCCCTCTGTGCCCTGAGCTCTGTGCCCTGTGCCCTTTGCCCTGTGCCTATTTCTTCTCCCTCAACACCAGCATATAGAAATCATTTTCCAGCGGCAGATACCCGTATTCATAAACGAACCGGTAAGTGCTCCCTTTCTGTGTGGTGTATAAGTGCGTGAAATAATTGAAATTGAAGCCAAGGTTTGAGAGCTTCTCCTTGTGAACGGTTATCTTATCGGCAGGAACCAGCATTGAAAGAATCCGCCTGTTTTTTTTCAGAATACCGTTTACATTTCTTACCACCGCACTACTTTCGCTGTTTAGCCGGTTGTTGTAATTGTTGCGGCACTGATCGCTGCAGAATTTTTTATCAGCCCTGCCCAATATGGGTTCACCACAATCAAGACAAGTTTTTTCCATAATACATCGCTCTAAATACACTTAAAATAATATAGCAGAACAAATATTTAAATCTGTTTCTAGAAAGATAATTAACTTACTATTATTCAGGCAATTCGGGTTAGCAGACTTTGGTTTATTGTTTTTGTTTGAGATAAATTTAATAGTATGCAATCGTTCTTTCAACTATCGAAACTGCCTGATTGTCAACAAATGCGGTCTTCTTTATCCAATTATCCTGTTTATCTAATTGGTATAGATAGGTAGTGGAAGAAACCAGTTTGCCATCAGCATAAAACACTTGATCTTCCGTTTCATTGCCTTTACCATCGTATTTAAATGCATTTCTCCGTTCAAGCTCTCCATTCTCCTTATAACGGTTTGATTCCGATATCAGGTTGCTGCTGTTGTATGAATATCTGATTTTCTGCCTGAGTTCTCCTTCTGCATTATAAATATTTTCCTCCATGACTTTCCCGTTACTTCCGTACAGATAAGCTATTTTCTTTCCGGGGCGGTTCTTTTCATCATAACTGATATCCTCCGTCAACTGACCCTTGTCATCGTAATGATAAACAATCTTAAACCTGAGCAGGTCATCTGCATTGTAAACGGCCATTTCCTTTCTGCTGCCATCGGTATTGTAGGAATAGATGTATTTTTTATCAACCGCACTATCCGACATATATTTAATATCTTCTGTTTTATTCCCCTGTTCATTGAATGCATTCAGGTACCATTGCACCATTCTGCCTTTGATAAACGTTTCCCCGGCTTTAACAGTCTGATAGGTTTTCTCAGTAACAGTTTTAACTTTTCCTTTGAGATTTGATTTTGCATAGTCATTTAACTGACAAAAGCCATCTGCATTGAACAGCAGTAAAAAAGCAGCAATCTGGATAAATGGTTTCTTCATTTTATTCATATTTAGTTTGATGGATGAATAACTACCCGAAGTGTAAATAGTGAGAATTTCAACAAATCCGATACCTTTCACCAAATTAACCCTAAGAGAAAGGGGATATCGCCATGTAACAATTAAGGTTTGACCAGATAGCCCGGTCGACCGGATCTGCCTGGCTGCACTATTTTCAATTAAACTCTTTAAACCTGCTTTATCAGAGATTTCAGCGTATTCAGGGGTTTAACTTTAGAAATATATCTGTTATTCCCTGCTATAAGGTTTCCGGTCAAAAATTCAGCGTTGACATGATATCAAGCTAATGGGTAGTCAGTTAACTCTTGGCTTTCTTCTCTTTCTTTTCGAGCCTCTTTTCTTTCAGGGTTTTTGTCGGAGCCTTCTTGGTCTCTTTTTTTGCATCCTGCGCCTTTGACATGATTGATGGTTTTAAGGTTAATATGACTGTAAATGTTCTCTTTTATAAAATGAGTTGCATGACAAATATACTAAGCAATTTCCGGAAAGTCTAAAAAAAAATGAAGATTGTAATATTCATAATAAAATGTCCTGCGATTTTTCCTTCAGTACAAGATACACTTATACAGGAATATAGCATTATCCAGTAAAACTCTATCCGTTTTTAATCGATTACAAACGACTACATCCGTAAGTAAATGACTAATAACCGAATCAGGATAAGAGGCTGCTATACTTTTGCTTCATCGTTCAATCACACATAGTCAGGATTGGAAAGGAAAAGTAAAGTTAAATGTTGAACAAGCCCGCTGAAGGGCGCAAAACAAAAAAGATGAAAGCATTAAACAACCGCGTTCAGTTGATCGGCCACCTTGGAGCTGATCCCGAAGTTAAAAAATTTGAAAATGGAAACATGATGGCCCGCCTGTCGCTCGCAACCTGTGAGCGTGCTACCGGAAGTAAAGGGGAAAAAGGAGTCCGAACCCAGTGGCACCAGTTGGTGGTGTGGGGCAAATTGGCCGAAATATGTGGCAAGTACCTTCAAAAAGGACGTGAAGTGGCAGTTGAAGGACGCATTGCTTACCGCAGTTTTACCGATGGAGAAGGCAACAGCAGGCTGATTACCGAAATTACCGTTAACGATCTGCTTATGATCAGCGGGCGTCAGGTGGTCTAAATCCGGAACACCAAAATTTCAAGGGAAAAAAATCTTTTCATTTCAAAAAAAATCAGAATCATGAACAATCTCAGGAATACCGTACATCTGATTGGCCGTTTGGGTGCCGATCCCGAAATTAAAACCGTACAGGGAAATCTTAAAGTTGCCCGCCTCAGGGTAGCAACCAGTGACGAGTACAAGAGTAAAACCGGTGAAAAAGTGAAACAAACCCAATGGCATACACTCGTTGCCTGGGGAGGACTCGCAGATGTCTGTGAAAACAACCTCAGCAAGGGCATAGAAGTAGCCGTTGAAGGTAAACTCGGATACCGGGTATACACTGACAAGGAAAACAACAAGCATTTCATCACCGAAATTACAGTAAATGAACTGGTGATGGTCGGCTCAAATATGGCAACGGAATAAATTAATGAATTCACATCCGGAAAAACCCGATTAATAACCTAAAAACAATTGCATTATGAACTCATTGAGAAACAGAGTACAGCTGATTGGCAACCTGGGTGCCGATCCTGAAGTTAAAACGCTGGAAGGTAACAAGAAGGTAGCTAAGTTGTCTATTGCCACCAACGATGAATACACCGACAAGAACGGGCAGAAAGTCAAGCAGACCCAATGGCACAACCTGGTGGTATGGGGAAAACTGGCCGATACCTGTGAAAAATACCTGACCAAAGGTAAAGAGATCGCTATTGAAGGTAAATTGACCTACCGCACCTGGAATGATAAGGATGGCAAAACCCACAACATCACTGAAGTTATTGTCAACGAATTACTTATGATGGGTGGTAAAGCAAAAGACTGATTTCGATACAGCTACGTACATAAGGGGCAGGTAACTGCCCCTTATTGTTATTAACAGTCAACAGAAAGCAACATCCTGAAATCACCATTTTATAAGCCATCCCACTAAAATATTGTTAATAAAAAGTTGTAGTATGCATTCAGACAGACGATTAGTGTAAAATTATTTTGTTATTTAATTATTCTTTTAAATGTCTTAAAGGGAATTGATAATAATTAAATTTACGACACAGATAAAATTATGAGGATAATGGCGCTGATTGCTTTGTCAGGATTTTTTCTTTTCAGATGTAATGCCCAGGAAGTTGTTCCAACAGCAGTTGGAAGTGTTGATCTTGAAAAGTATGCCGGCCTGTGGTATGATATAGCATCTTACCCTGCCCGCTTTCAAAAGGGTTGTCATTGTACTACAGCTGAATATACACTGATGCCTGGCGGATATGTTAAAGTGGTGAATAAATGTCGTAAAGGCGGATTTACAGGGCCGGTAAGTGGAATTACCGGGAAGGCTTTTGCTGTTAAAGGCTCAAACAATACTAAACTGAAAGTCCGGTTTTTCTGGCCTTTCAAAGCCGGTTACTGGATTGTGAAACTTGACAAGGATTACAAATGGGCTGTCGTTTCAACGCCCGGAAAGGATTATTTGTGGTTGTTGAGCAGGAGCCCTGTTCTTGAGGAGTCGTTGTATGACTCAATTTTAAACTCATTGAAAAATGAAGGGTATGATACTGCCAGACTGAAACGAACGCCCCAACCATGTGATTAACTTATCTTTAATGAAAACTTCGTACTATGGCTAAGAAAACACTGAAAGATGAAGTAGCTGAAAAGATTCACACTACGGAAAGACCATCTTTAAAGACAAAGAAAACAACAAAAAATGCCAGGGATACCAAACCGGAAAGAAAAAAGAAGCCTGCCCTGAAAGAAGAAGTTACCAATGGAATCAGCAGGTTAAATGGCAAAACAAATGGCAGGCTTAAATCCTTGCCCCCGGATCTTCCGGTAGAGGTGAAGATAAATGACCAGGTGACAACTGCAGTCAAATCATCTGAAACAAAAACTGAATCCGCTCCAAAACCAAAGGTTAAGATTCCGAAACCTAAAATATACGCCCGTAAGGAGCCGCTGATCAGTGATCTTCCGGAAGCAACACCTTCTGTCTCCAAGGCGAAAACTTCCAGAGTATCAGGGGAGAAAAAGATTTTTGTTATTGATACTTCGGTTATCCTTTATAATCATGACTCAATCAATAACTTCGAAGATAACGATGTGGCTATTCCCATCACCGTTCTCGAGGAACTTGATAACTTTAAAAAAGGCAATGATACCAAGAACTTTGAAGCACGCGAGTTTATCAGGATCATCGATTCGCTTTCTGAAAATGGAATGCTTACCGACTGGATACCACTGGTAAAATCGAAGGGCGGAAAGTTTAAAGTGGTAATGAATGAAAAGAGTACGGTGGATGCCCGACAGATTTTCGATGACAATAAACCCGACCACCGCATTCTGAATGCTGCGCTTGCACTTTCTCAGGAATACCCCGAAAGAAAGGTTGTGTTGGTGAGCAAAGACATCAACCTGCGGTTGAAAGCAAAATCGCTGAATATCGCAGCCGAGGATTTCCTTACCGGGAAAATCAAGGATGTTGAAGGACTATACACCGGCATTTCTACAATTAATAACCTGAGCAGCAAAATTATAGATAAACTTTACCAGCAGGGCTACTGTATGCCTAAGGACATCGGGGTTAAGAATCCTATACCGAATCAGTATTTCATTCTCAGAAATACCACTACCTCAGCCCTTGCTTTCTATAACTCATTAAGTAAAAAAGTTGAGCGGATTGAGAAAAGATCTGCCTTCCGAATTACCCCCCGCAATGCCGAACAGGTATTTGCTTTGCATGCCATCCTTAATCCTGATGTTAAACTGGTTACACTTCAGGGTGTTGCCGGCACAGGTAAAACCCTGCTTGCACTGGCGGCTGCACTCGATCAAAAACGCAATTTCAAACAGGTTTTCCTTGCAAGGCCGATAGTTCCATTAAGCAATAAAGACATTGGATTTCTGCCGGGCGATATTAAGTCCAAGATTAACCCTTACATGGAACCACTGTACGACAACCTGAAATTTATTCAGAGTCAATACAGTGAGAAAGACAAAGAGTACAAAAACATTACCGATTCCCTTGATAATGAAAAACTTGTAATTCAGCCGCTGGCATACATCCGCGGACGGAGTATTTCGAACGTATGTTTTATTGTGGATGAAGCCCAGAACCTGACGCCACATGAGATAAAAACAATTATTACCCGGGCAGGGCAGGGAACCAAGATAATTTTTACCGGCGACATATACCAGATCGATACGCCTTATCTTGACGCACAGAGCAATGGATTATCCTACCTGATTGATAAGGTAAAACATCATTCGATTTATGCCCATGTCAGGCTTGAAAAGGGGGAGAGGTCAGAACTGGCAAATCTGGCCAACGATCTGCTCTGATCAATCGACGGAAATGATTTCATATTCAAGCTGAACGAGTCCGGAAGTAAATTCTCCGGTCTTGATCAGCTTCAGATTCTGCGAAGGAAAGCCCGGTCGGAAAAGAGGTATGCCATCACCCAGTAAAATGGGGATAATTGAGATGATCATGCGGTCAATCAGGCGTTCTTTCAACAGGGTATGTATAACCTGAGATCCCCCATCAATGAATAGATCAAGACCAATTTCAGCCTTTAATTTTCTTACCAGATCCGGCAGGTCATCTCCGTAATATTCTACATTGCCTTCAACACTTGGTTTGTTACCCGAAATAACATATACTTTTTTCCCTTCGTAAGGTTGTGCGACATTAAAAGAAAGCACTGTTTCCCATGTTTTTCTGCCCAGGATGACCACATCTGTGGTTGCCACAAAAGCACTATAGCCGTAATCTTCTCCCTCCATTTCTACACTGTTGAGAAAACCAATATCGCCGTTTTCATCGGCAATGTAGCCGTCGAGACTCATGGCTATAAATAGGACTGCTTTACGGATTCTCACAGGCGTTATTTCGATTCGTAAACAACGGTGAGTACAGTACGGCCGGCAGCATGCAGGGTTTCTTTACTGATGTTGCTCATGTCGTCCTGAATGGTGTGCCAGTAATCAAAGAACCCTTTTTCCCTGTCCTGATCATAATCGATGATGTCTATGGTAGGGATTCTCAGATTCTGGTTGACATATACATGATCATCGATGAGGTTTCCGGTTTTTTTTGTCAGAAAATATTCTTCGTAACCAAGCCGGTGGGCAACATCCCATACCCTGCGCATGATATCAGGGGCAAAATGCATTGAAGTGCCTTCCATTGTAAATGTTGCACCACTGGCTCCGACCATATCCAGCAATATGCCATAACGTGCTGTATATCCGGGTACATGGGGATTTTTCGACCAGTATTGTGAGCCCAGCCCCCAGGAATCTTCATTGGTGCCTTGCATTTCCTGCGGTTCACCATAATCCTCCGAATCAAAAAGAACAATATCTACCCCAAGTCCCGGGTTATGCAAACTCATTTGTCTGGCAATTTCAAGCAAAACTCCAACACCGCTTCCTCCATCGTTGGCAGCAGGAACCGGTTTCTTACGGTTGGCTGGATCCGGGTCGTGATCTGCCCAGGGCCTTGAATCCCAGTGAGCACAAAGCAATACCCGGGACTGAATTTCAGGGTTGAAAACGGCAATGATGTTTCTTGAGTCAAGCATAGTCCCGTCAAAAGCCCTGAGGTTTGCCCGCTGAACCACCACATGGGGAGTGAACCGTTTGAATGAGGCTTCAAGCCAGGCTGCACAGGCTTTATGCGCGGCCGTGTTGGGTACCCTGGGTCCGAAGGCTACCTGGCGTTCAATATAACTGTAGGCAGAATCGGCGTTGAATTCAGGGACGAATACACTTTTGGTTTCTGTAGATTGATTTTCTCCTGGTTTGGTTGTCTTTGTCTGATCCCAACAACCGGTGAAGGCGATGAGAAAAAAACCTGAAATTAGCAGGGCTATCGGTTTGGAATTATTCATCTTGGGAAAGGCTATTGATTAAAAATATCCGTTGGTTGTCCGAAGGTTCCGGTAAATACCAGGTCAATGGATTGTCTGCGCTCGCGTGGTGTGGTTTCCAATTTTTTTAAATTATCTGGCAAACTATCAGGATTGCCGATATATCCGATGGCGATGGCTGTCGCAACCGAACATTCAGCAGGAATTTCAAACAATTCGATTGTCCGCTTCGAGTCAAAACCACCCATCTGATGCACAAATAATCCGTCTGCTGTTGCCTGAAATGTGAGGTGGGCAACTGACTGTCCAAGGTCATACAACGCTGATCTGTTGGGCTCGCCCCGTTGATTGGTGTTTTTTGTAATCGCCAGCAACAGCATAGGAGCAGTTAAGGCCCACAGTTGATTGAATTCAACCAGGGTAGCGGCAATTTTATTGTAGGTGTCATCCCCCTTGAACCCTATTATGAAACTCCAGGGTTGGAGATTCGAGGATGATGGGGCCCACCGGGCAGCTTCAAACAGGCGTTGAAGTTTTTCCTTTTCAACGGGTTGACTATTGAATGCCCGTGGTGACCACCTTTCACGAAGCAGGTTGGAAATCGGATAATCGGTTGATGCTGTTTTTATATGCATTTCTTGAGTTTTTAGTAATTAACAAAGATAAACGGGAGAGGTTGCAAAGGGAATCAGTTTAAAATATCAAAGTGAAAACAGCGCCTTCATTGGGCTTCGACTTTACCGTAATGGTGCCCTTGTGAAGGTGCATGATCTGCCTTGACAAACTCAACCCTATTCCTGATCCTTCTTTCTTGGATGTAAAAAACGGCATAAAAATCTTATCCAGGATATCGGGTTTTATACCAGTGCCGTTATCTGCAAAATCGATACTAATTCTCCCGTTATTGTTAAGGGATGCGGTAACTGAAATAATTGGCTGCACAGATTCCTTAACTGCATCAATGGCATTGAGTAGAAGGTTAATCACCACCTGGTCAATCAGATCAGGATCAGCAGTTAACATCAGGTCTTCAGGAAATACCCTTGCGTTGCAATGAATCCCGAATTTATCCATTTTTGGCCTGAGAAGTGAATGAGCCCGGTCGAAAATCTCTTTAACAGGAAAATACCTGAAGTTGGGCCTGGGAATTCTGGTAAGGTTTCGATAGGTTTCAACAAATGTCAGTAAACCCTGACTCCTGCTGCTGATGGTGGAAAGTGCCTGCTGAATACTTTCTATATCATCATCGTCAAGCTTGCGAAGACTATATAAGTTGTTTTGATCGCTTTCAAGCAGCATTTCCTGCACTGTAGACGCCAGGGATGAGATCGGGGTAATGGAATTCATGATTTCGTGCGTTAGCACCCTGATCAGTTTCTGCCATGATTCAATTTCCTTTTCTTCTAATTCAGAACTGATGTTTTGTAGTGAAACCAGTAAAAATTCCTCACCCCGCATTCTGAATTCAGTGGCATAAACAGATAGTTGCTGCAACTCATCTTCAACAACCAGTTTGATCAGTTGTTTGTCACCTGCTTTCATATTTAATAACAGGCCAGGAAGTTCCTGTTTAATGGAAACCAGGTCCTGAATTTCCCTCAGATTGTTTATCCTGAGAAGGCGTTTTACAGCATTGTTGATGATGTCAACCTTCCCGTCTTTTCGGAATGCAATAATTCCGATGCTCACATGCTGCACTACCGTAAGCAGGTAATTGTAGTGTTCTTCTTTTTCAGCCCTGTTTTTCCTGAATTCGCGGATTACTTCATTAAATGCCCGGTTCAACCCTTCGAAACTGTGACCAAGGCCCCTGTCGCTGAATGAGGTACTGAAATCGGAATGCCTGATGCTTTCAAGAAATTGGGTAAGCTTTCGGTTGGTTCGCTCAACATAGCGGATGAGTCCGCCAACCTGAACGATTGCAATCAGCCCGACAATCAGCGAGGTTATTTCATGCTGTTGCCGGTTTATCAGAATTACCAGAAGAAGCAGGTTGCCTGTAATCAGTAAGATCCTGATAAAAATCCAAAACCTGAATTTTTTAAAGCCCATGTTTCTCAATTCTCCTGTACAGAGATGCCCTCGTCAGGCCTAGCTCCTTAGCAGCCTTGCTGATGTTACCTCCGTGTTTGTCAATTACTTTTCTGATCAGCAATTTCTCTCTTTCCTCCAGGTTGGTGATATCCTCTGTTTCATCAGACTGATCGTTGTCATCAACCTGTGACAGGAAAAAGTCCTGTGGCATTAGAATATTACTTTCACTCAGAATGACAGCCCTTTCAACAGCATGCTGAAGTTCCCTGATATTTCCCGGCCAGCTGTGTTTCTCAAGCCTGCGAATGGTTGTCGGATTTATCCGCTTAAGCGGCATCTTATACTTTTTGCAGTAAATGGCCAGAAAATGCTCAATAAGGGGGGGGATGTCATCAAATCGTTCCCGCAACGGGGGAAGATGGATTTCAACAGTATTGATCCTGTAGAGTAAATCCTGCCTGAATTTCCCTTCATTAACCATTTGATAGAGCGGCATATTGGTGGCGCAAATCAGGCGTACATCAATAGGGATCTCTCGGTTCGTTCCCAGCCTTACAACTTTACGATTCTGTATAACACTTAGTAATTTCGATTGCAGATTAAACGAAAGGTTGCCGATTTCGTCAAGAAAAATAGTCCCCTTATTTGCAGCTTCAAAACGTCCGGCCCTGTCTTCCTTTGCATCGGTAAATGCACCCTTTTTAAAACCAAAAAGTTCACTTTCAAATAATGTTTCACTGATGGCCCCTAAATCAACACTGATAAAAACTTCGTCTTTTCGAGCCGACGCTCTGTGTATTGCTCTGGCAATTAACTCTTTGCCTGTTCCATTTTCGCCCAGGATCAAAACATTCGCCTCGGTTCTGGCAACCTTATCAACGGTGGCCATAACTTTTTTCATTGGGGTTGATTGCCCGATCAGATTCCCGTAAGCCTGATCCTGGTTGGCAATCAGTACTTTCTGTTTGCTGCGCAGATCCTCAATCTCTTCCTTTGAATGACGAACTTTCAGGTTAGCGGTAATGGTTCCCAGCAATTTCTTGTTATCCCAGGGCTTAAGGATAAAGTTAGTTGCTCCCTCCTTGATACCCTGAACAGCCAATTCGATATCGCCATAACCAGTTATAAAGATTACGACTGCAAGAGGATCAATCTCAATAATCTTGTTCAACCAGTGAAATCCCTCTTTACCGCTGGTCGCATCGCGCGAAAAGTTCATATCCAGTAATATCAGATCGTAATTTTCAGTCTTCAGCAGTGCCGGCAGATTTTCGGGATTTTTTTCAGTATGAACAACAGTGAAATGTTGCTTCAAAAACAATTTGGCGGCTAATAAAACATCCTGGTCATCGTCAACGATCAGGATTCTGGCTTCAATTTTATTCATGGATTATATGATTTGCGGTTACTTATCTTGAACCGGCTGGTTTTATTTTTCCTTTAGATTCAAAACAACAATCAGGCAGCGTTGGTCGGTTTTATTGTCGGATTCAATTATTCCGAATTTTCATTCCTCCTTGCATCCTGCCAATATTTCTTGTAGGTTTGATCAGCTAATATACAAACATTGTACGGAAATGAACAAGTATAAGAACGGGTTTGAACAGCCTCAAATTGTTAATAAATTATAAAATAGTGCAAGTACCTGTTAAGCAATTAATTAACATTAGTGGCACAGTATTCGCTAAAGCGGAATCACAACAATGGTCGTTTCATGGACAGGATAATTGAAAAGAAAAAATGGACTCCCGGTAAATTGCTGGTTACAGGTGGAATCGTTTTAATGCTGGTTTTTCTTGTATGGATGTTTTTATTCAGGGATAACAGGAGCAGGTTGTATGTCGAGAAAAATCAACTTACCATAACACAGGTTGAAAAGGGTAAGTTCCAGGAGTTTATCCCGGTTGATGGGGTGGTTTTTCCCCGGAATACAATATATATTGATGCTGTGCAGGGTGGGATAGTAGAAGAGGTATTTGTTGAAGATGGTGCCATCCTGAAACAGGGTGACCCGATTCTTAAACTGGCAAATGCCAATATGGAACTCAGTTATATGGACCAGGAAACCAGGATGTACGATGCCATCAACAACCTTTCAAATTCCAGGATCAGTCTTGAACAGCTTCGATATACCAGGCAAAAGGAGATCATTCAATTGCAATACGAAATCGATAAAATTAAAACAGATTTCAACCGGAAGGAACAGTTTTATAAAGATGAACTGATTTCACGCAAAGAATTTGAAGATGCCAAACGCGATTTTGACTATTCGCTGAAACAACTTGAAATTACGCTCAGGCTGCGGAAACTTGATTCAATTGCCGGAGTAGCACAGGGTTCACAAATCAATTCATCCATGGAGCGTATGCGCAACAACCTTTCTTTATTGAAGCGCAATATGGATAACATGACCATTAAATCACCGGCCGGTGGAAAGCTGTCGTCGTTTATCGTTGAGATAGGTCAGACTAAATCAGCCGGAGAGCATCTTGGACAGATCGATCTGATGGACGGCTTCAAACTCAGGGCCAACATCGATGAAAGATACATATCAAGGGTGTTTGCCGGACAAAGAGCAGATTTTGACCTGGGTGGGAAAATTTACAACCTTGAAATAAGTAAAATATATACAGATGTTTCCAATGGTTCTTTCCAGGTAGATCTGTTATTCGATGGTGAAGAACCTTCCGGGATTAAACGTGGACAAACAGTGCAGCTCCGGGTTCAGTTCTCAGGATCAAACGATGCCCTGATTGTGCGAAGGGGGGGCTTCTTCCAGGAAACCGGCGGTAACTGGATTTATGTGGTAGATCCTTCCGGTTCCTTCGCTACAAAACGCAACATTAAAATTGGCCGGCAGAATACCAGCCATTACGAAGTACTGGAAGGGTTGCAACCGGGCGAACAGGTAATTGTTTCTTCGTACGATTCATTCGGTGGAAAAGAAAAATTAATTTTCAGAAACTAAAACAGGATTTATTCTTTTAAAAACAATTGTGATGATAAGAACAGTTAACCTGACCAAGATTTTCAGGACCGATGAAGTTGAAACCACAGCACTCAACAAAGTATCGTTTGAAATTAAAAAGGGTGAATTCGTTGCGATAATGGGGCCATCCGGGTGTGGGAAATCCACGCTGCTTAACATTCTCGGCCTTCTTGACAACCCCTCCGAAGGTGAATACTTTTTCTTGAACAATGAAGTATCACGTTTTTCTGAAAAGCAAAGGGCCAACTCGCGCAAGCAGAATATTGGTTTTGTATTTCAGAATTTCAACCTCATCGACGAGCTGAATGTTTATGAAAATGTAGAATTACCGCTTATTTACCTGGGGATGAGCACGGCTGAACGCAAGAAGCGTGTTGAATCAGCATTGGAACAGATGCAGATCGCCCATCGCCGCAAGCATTTTCCTCTTCAGTTATCCGGAGGACAGCAGCAAAGAGTTGCTGTTGCAAGGGCAGTTGTTGCCACACCCCATCTGATTCTAGCCGACGAACCCACAGGTAATCTTGATTCAGCCCACGGTGAGGAAGTTATGAATCTACTCGCATCGCTTAACCAGGGAGGCACCACGATTATCATGGTTACGCACTCACAGCGTGATGCAGAATATGCACAACGAATCATCCGGCTTTTCGACGGACAGATCATCAATGAGAATATCAAATCAGGACATGCAGATATACCGGTGATATAAGTCTGCATACTGGTGCCTTTACAGGACATCACATTGTATTACTCCTATTATTATGTTCTCCAATTATCTGACCACCGCCCTGCGTAATTTGTTGCGCCAGAAGTCGTACACCCTGATCAACCTGGCCGGATTATCGGTAGGCATTGCCTCGTTTTTACTGATAGCGCTCTATGTTCAGCATGAATACGGATTCGACAAGCACCTGAGCAAGCGTGATAACCTTTTCAGGGTTGTTGAAATTCAGAACGAACCCGGTGTGGGTGAACAGCATGTCGCCATTACCATGGGGCCCCTTGCCGGAAGTCTTAAAGCCGATTATCCGCAGGTTGTTGATGCCGTCAGGTTTATGCCCGGATTCGATATTCAGGTAGTCAGTTATGGAGAAAAATTCTTCATGGAGCGAAGCCTGTACTATGTTGATCCTTCAGTGATTGATATGTTTGACATTCACTTCCTTGCAGGAGATCCCAAAACAGCGCTCATGGAACCCATGTCGGTTGTGCTTTCTGAAAAGACTGCCATCAAATACTTCGGTTCTGTAAACAATGTAACAGGAAAATCAATGAAGCTCGGTAAACGAAGCTTTTTGATAACCGGTATTATGGAGGAACAACCGCAGAATACACACATGTTCTTCAACATTCTGGTTTCGGTTTCTTCTGTGGAGAATCTCCCGGATTTTGAATGGATGAAGGGTTGGGGCTCTAATTCCCTAATCACTTATATTCAGCTGGACAGACCTTCTTCGCAGGAACCCATCGAAAGGGCGTTTCCTGATTTTTTGAAAAAACACGTCTTTAGTCAGGAAGAAGGTTGGGAATACCTGGAGATGTATCTGCAACCAATGAATGAGGTTTATCTGAATTCTCAACACATAAAATTTCAGAGTGTTTCTGCATCAGGCGATATCAACCTGGTAATTGCCTTCAGTGTTATAGCCATATTGATCCTTCTTGTTGCCTGCGTTAACTATATCAATATATCAATCGCAAGATCGGTAAAACGTTCACGGGAAGTCGGGATCAGAAAGGTACTTGGTGCCAACAGGCTTAGCCTGATTTATCAGTTTATCAATGAGTCATTCCTTTTGACTTTGCTTGCCACGATAATTGCGGTGGGGATGGTCGAGCTGACACTTCCTGAAATGAATAAACTATTGGCTACCGATTTCAGACTTGACTTCAGGGATAACTATCTCTTTAATGCTGGACTTTTTGCGTTGCTGATTGTTATCAGTCTGGCTTCGGGTTCATATCCGGCTTTTTATTTATCCAGGCTGCAACCGGTTCATATTTTAAAAGGAGGAAAAAGTGCCAAAGGCAACAGTAATGGGTACCTGAGCAAGGGGTTGGTAGTATTTCAGTTTATCATTTCGGTGGGTCTGATGTTTGCTTTGCTGGTGATTCACGATCAGGTTAAATTTATGCAAAAGAAAGACCTTGGTATTAGCTACCGTGATGCGGTTTTTCTTCCATTTGGTGATGATGAGTCGGGAGAGCATTTTGAACCGTTGAAGGCAGAACTTCTTAAAAATCCGGAAATAAAAAGTGTTTCCGGAAGTTCATTTATTAATGGGGTAAGCGGAAGCCAGGGACCTGTTTTTGTTGATGATTCAGCCAAAACAAAACTTACTGTACGATTCGGATATGTTGATTATGATTTCTTTGAGGCCATGGGTGTAAGTTTTGCTTCGGGCCGCAACTTCGACCGGAAAATAGCTTCTGACAAAGGGGCTGCAGTTATCATCAATCAGGCTGCTGCCAGAAAACTTGGCTGGGACAATCCGGTTGGAAAGAAATTCAAACCCATCATGGGAGCGGATACAACTACCAAAACCGAAGTGATCGGAGTCATCAATGATTATCATTATTATTCCATGCGAAGCCTGATTGAGCCTGCCGTTTACATTATGGCTCCTGATAGATTTCGTGGTTTGGTTATAGGATATTATCCCAGGGCTGATCAACAGAAAGTGCTTAAATTCATAGAAGATAAGTGGAGAAGTTATTTCCCCGGAACTCCTTTTCAGCCGGTTCTGGCCAGTGAATATGCAGCTGGTAGCTATAAAAATGATCAGAAATTGTTTTCGCTGTTTGTATATTTTACCATAATCTCAGGTTTGTTATCTGTTCTCGGGTTGTTTGGACTTACATCATTGCTTATTGAACAGAAAACCAAGATTATAGGAATCAGAAGGGTTTTGGGTGGGCCGGTATGGATAATAACAGCACGTCTGATCCGCGATTATATGATCCTGGTCCTTCTGGCTGGTTTGATATCCTTGCCGGTTTCCTACTACCTGCTTGATCAGCAGTTGGCTCAATTCGCCTACAGGATACACATCAGTGCTTTTCATATGATATTGTCAGTGGTTCTGCTCTCTGCCATCGCTTTTCTTACCATTGTTTTCAAAGCTTACCGTGCGGCAAAAGCCAATCCCGTTGAGGCGCTGAAATATGAGTAAATAGATTCCGTAGCTGATTGTCACCGACCTTTCTCCGGATGCTAAATCAGTAAGAACATATTTGCACATTGTGTCAGAAGCTGTTTTATTTTGGTTTTCTCAAACCAGGAAGTCCGGAACTTACCTGTCACTATCTTTTGGCGTTCCGATTGTGCTTTAAGTGAATCCGGTATTATTGATATAACTGAATCGGATATAACTAAAATCAGGTTGATTCCGACATTTCAAATTCCCTGGTCATTCTAGTAAATTTTCATGCCCGGAAGTGTTATGGTTCTCATCTTATATTGACAAATTAAATCCGATTAATCGGTATACCTTGATTATAAGAATATTATAATTGAATTGGTGTGTACTTCCTGCTGACTTTAAGGAATAATTAACGTCATGAGTAATTCATCCGGATTTGATATCTTTTTTCAATCCAATTCGTTCAGATTACTTCTTTTTTACGGAAAATATAGTACATCAATGAAAATTATAACTATAAATAGCATAAAATCAAAGATATAGAATTTTTCATAGAATAGCAAAAATGAATTATACAATAATCAGACATGGTAAAATAATTGATTCCGACTGACGCGGAAATTATTATTTAATTGATTCAGGTGAGTTGCTTTATCACTTATCTTTGTTATCCTCAAACTTAAATCGCAAAAAGAGAAAATGAAAAACAAGTACATTGATCTGATCGAACAGACTTTCGATTTTCCCCAGGATGAATTCAGGGTTGAAGATAATGAACTTTATTTTCATAATATCCCGTTAATGGATATTATCAAACAATATGGAACACCTTTAAAAATAAGCTACCTTCCCAGGATAAGCCAGCAGATTCAGAAAGCCAAGAAGATGTTTAACGTGGCCATGGCCAAGGCCGATTATCAGGGAGATTATCATTATTGCTATTGTACCAAGAGTTCTCATTTCTCCTTCGTTCTGGAAGAAGTCCTGAAAAATGATGTAAACCTGGAGACTTCATCTGCTTTCGATATTTTTATTCTTGAGTCACTTCGTGAGCAGGGACTGATAAATCTGGATAACTACATTATCTGCAATGGGTTTAAAAGACCTCAGTACATTGAGAACATCAGCAACCTGATCAACGAAGGGTTCGAGAATACGATCCCGATCATTGACAATAAATTCGAAATTGACCAGCTCGACCGCAACATTACCCGTAAATGTAAAATTGGTATCCGCATCGCTTCTGAAGAAGAGCCCAAGTTTGAGTTTTACACCTCGAGGCTGGGCATTCGTTACAACGACATCATTCCTTATTATGAAGAAAAGATCAAAAACAATCCCAAGTTTCAGCTGAAGATGCTGCACTTCTTTATCAATACAGGCATTAAGGATTCAGCCTACTACTGGAATGAACTTTCGAAATGTGTTAACCTGTATTGTCAGTTAAAGCAGATCTGTCCAGAGTTGGATTCGCTGAACATAGGCGGTGGTTTCCCGATAAAGAATTCACTGTCGTTTGACTACGACTATGAGTATATGGCCGAGGAGATCATTGCCCAGATCAAGCTAATCTGCGACCGCAACAACACCCAGGAGCCCGATATTTTTACAGAATTCGGTTCGTATACCGTTGGTGAAAGCGGTGCCACCCTTTATTCCATCATTGACCAGAAACAGCAGAACGACCGGGAGTTGTGGGATATGATCGATTCGTCATTTATGACTACCCTTCCCGATACCTGGGCCTTGAATCAGCGTTTTATACTTTTGGGGATTAATAAATGGGATTCGGAATATGAACGGGTCTTCCTGGGAGGTTTAACCTGCGACAGTGAAGATTATTACAATGCCGAAGCCCATTCCAATGCCATCTTCCTTCCAAAGATGGACAACGACGAACCTCTCTATATTGGTCTCTTCCATACCGGTGCATACCAGGAGTCAATAGGAGGTTATGGAGGTATACAACACTGTTTGATCCCGGCCCCAAAACACATCATCATCGATGTGGACGAAGAAGGGGAATATACTACCAAACTATTTGCCAAAGAGCAATCTCATAAGTCGATGCTGAGGATTCTTGGCTATTGATTTTCGCCTTCTGTTTTATTAATTTAGCGGGCCTGTTAGAAATCCGGATAATAAGAGGGAAAGTTCTCTTGTTGTCTGGTAGTAATATCATTGCAAAATATTAAGTTATGAGAGTAAAACAATTTGGTGGGTTAACCGAGCAGTATTCGAATTTTGAGAATGCCAGGGTAGTCATCCTGCCGGTGCCATTCGAGGCCGGCTCCAACTGGATAAAAGGTTCAGATAAAGGGCCCGAAGCACTGATAGAGGCTTCAGCTTCGATGCATTTATATGATATTCAGTCTGACTTTGAACTCTTTAAACTGGGAATACATACTGCAGATGCTGTTAAGGAAGGAAAATCGCACGAAAAAATGGTCAGAGAGGTGGAAACCCGCACCATGCAGTTACTTAAAAAACGTAAGTTTCCTGTTATTATTGGTGGTGAGCATTCAACCGGTATTGGTTCAATGAAAGCCTGCGCTGAATATTATAAAGAAAAGGATTTCTGTGTTCTGCAATTGGGTGCGCATGCAAATCAGCGGCTTACCTTTAATGGGTCGGCATATCATCACAGTTGCGTAATGGCGAGGGCTGCTGAGTTAGCCCCTGTATTACAGGTCGGTATCAGAAGCATGAGTGCTGAGGAGAGAGACAGTATAAAGCCTGACAGGGTATTTTATGCGCACAACATTCTGGATGGGTCCAACAAAACCTGGATGTACGATTTTCTGAACAAGCTGAATAAGCATGTTTATATTTCCATTGACCTTGATGTGCTTGACCCGGCAGTAATGGCTGCAACGGTGAACCCTGAGCCAGGCGGTTTAGGCTGGTATCAGGTGCTGGAAATCATGCAGGCGGTGACTGATAAATCAACCATTGTCGGATTCGACGTAACCGGCCTTTGCCCGATCAAATACAACAAAGCGCCCAACCTGCTGGCTGCAAAACTGTTGGCCCAAATGCTTACCTACCGGTTTGCCGGTACTATCAAATAAGAGACTGTTTAAATTTTTGATTCCATTTTCAATAGGCCCGCCCTAAAGGACGGGCCTATTCATAGAGTTTGAAAAAAATTAAACAGTCTCTAATTCTGAATATTTAGCTTTAGACTTGTAGCATTCGATTTCGGAGCAGGCAGAGCCTGCTATCATATTCAGACGCCGGCAAAGCCGCCGCCGACCATAGGAATTCGATATTACTATTTACCTGTCTGCCGACAGGCAGGCTTTGAACTTTAGACTTTGAGCTTTTCTCTTAGTTTTCAAAGTGGTCTCAACTTTTTACTTTAAACTTTTTACTTTTTACTTTGACTCCTTACCACCCGAGCAGCCACGCAAAAATAAGCGGGGCCACAATGGTAGCATCGCTTTCAACAATATATTTGGGAGTATCAATATCCAGTTTGCCCCAGGTAATCTTTTCATTCGGTATAGCGCCCGAATAAGAACCATAGGAAGTAGTTGAATCGCTGATCTGGCAGAAATATGACCAGAAAGGTACATCGTGCCATTCGAGATCCTGGTACATCATCGGAACCACACAGATCGGGAAATCACCGGCAATGCCACCACCAATCTGGAAGAAACCAACGCCTTTGCCAGATGAATTGTTGCGGTACCACTCCGAAAGCCAGACCATATATTCGATACCTGTTTTCATGGTGGACGGGTTCAGTTCCCCTTTGATGCAGTAAGAAGCAAAGATATTGCCCATGGTGCTGTCTTCCCAACCGGGAACAATGATGGGCAGGTTTTTCTCTGCCGCTGCCAGCATCCACGAATGTTTCGGATCAATTTCATAATCCTTTTCCATTACCCTGCTTAGCAAAAGCTTATACATGTATTCATGTGGGAAATAGCGCTCGCCGGCGGCCTGGGCATCTTTCCATATCTTTTCAATATGGTGCTGAATCCTGCGGAATGCTTCTTCCTCAGGGATACATGTATCGGTAACCCTGTTCAGCCCTTTTTCCAGGAGTTCGTATTCCTGGGTTGGGGTAAGATCGCGGTAATTGGGAACCCTTTTGTAATGGCTGTGCGCCACCAGGTTCATTATGTCTTCTTCGAGGTTGGCGCCGGTGCAGCTGATGATCTGTACCTTATCCTGCCGGATCATTTCAGCCAGGGAAATACCAAGTTCGGCAGTACTCATGGCACCGGCCAGGGTGATCATCATTTTTCCGCCTTCGGCCAGATGGGTTTCATAGCCTTTGGCAGCGTCGATCAGGGTAGCAGCATTGAAATGCCGGTAATGGTGTTCAATAAATTGAGAAACAGGACCTCTGTTCATGGGATTGGATTTTTTTGCAAAGATAAAAAAATTTGCATGGAGCATGGGGCATGGAGCATGGAAGTTCGCCCCTCGCCCCAACCGTCCCTCGTCCCTTTTGGCACAGGGCACAGGGCTCAGGGCACAGAGCATGGGGCATGGGGCATGGAGCATGGTTGGAAAAATCAGGATTCGATTCCATAGGGGCCGACAAGGGGACAAGGGGAGGATAACCTACCAGGTCTTCTTCCGACCTGTTAGGTTTATTAGGGGGATGGGGAGAATGGGGGATGGGGAGAATGGGGGATGGGGAGAATGGGAGACTAAGAGACAAGGAGATAATGGGAAAGGGGGTCTCCGCCCCTGGTTGGGGGTTCCCGCCTCTTCTTTCCCTTGTCCCCTGGCCCCCTGGTTCCGTGGGTGGGGGGATGGGGGGGGGGTTTCGGAGAGAGAGGCTCGGGGGGGATGGGAGCATGGCCAGAAAAATCAGGATTCGATTCCATAGCGGCTGACAAGGGGACAAGCCTGCCCGCTGCAACGGAGTGAAGGTGGGGAGAAATGGGGACAAAGGGAGAATCGACCCATTTCCCGAATGTCTGAATCATTTATTCTCCCTCGTCAATCTGATTTTCATAGAAAAACCGGAGTACGAGTGCAGACGAACACCAGTTTTGAACTAATTCTTATTTTCAATTCTTAACTTCACACCTTCAAGATCACCTGGAATTAGCTTGCTGACCAGCATGTTTTTATAAATCAACAAATGAAATACATGTTTCAAGGAAGTATCATACAGAAGCAAAATGTTTTTATTCCGGGTATAGATACCTTCTGATAACGTAAGGGTGTTGATAAACAATTGATATTTATTATCCCGATCTAATGTAAGCCGGTACCTGGGCTTGCCGGCTTTTTCATTTGTGGAATAATCTCCCGGGATAAGATCTATTTCATCATTTGTGCTTTTATTGTAGGCTGATCTTTCAAGGATAAGCATTTTATGAGTTAAAGGGTGATTACGGATTTCCTCATCACCACCTTCCCCCTTAAGACAATTCAGGGTGCAGCCATTCAGAAATGAGAACGACTTAATGACTCTTATGCGTTGGTTGGATGTATCAATCATCATTTGTAACTCTGTTGCTTTATCAGTTAAAGTAACAATATTTCCTGAAGTTTTATACAAGCCGCAAGAGAGGGGCTTAAACCAGTTTGTAACAGAATAAACGGCATACAAAGTATCATTTACTTTCTCAACCTCATGTTCCCATAATCCTATTTCATATCTACCATCAGGGTATAAACTTAGATTACAATAATATTTCTCATGCTGAAATGAAATACCGCATGAAGTAATATATTGAGCGACGCTTTTGCCGGTCATGAAGAGCAGAAAAAATAAAACAAAGAATTTTCCTTCCCGGTAAACAACATACCTGATTTTTTTCATGACCGGAGATGATTATCAATAGCAAAACTACATAATTGTACTGCCAACTAATTTCCATCTGAAATAAAAAAAAGCCTCCTTTAGGAGGCTTTTTTTATAATCAGAAAAGGATAATTATTAGTCCTTAACCAGTTTCTGTGTGTACCTTGCACCGTTGTCACCTACAAAGGTTACAAAATAAATACCGGTGTTCAGTTCAGAGGTATTGATGGTAACATTGTTGGAGGTCATTTCGATATTTTCAACGACCTGTCCGAGTGTGGTTGTAATGATTACCCTGCTGACTTCACCGGTGGTGTTAACCTGTAACCTGGTGTTGGTCGGGTTGGGATACATTTGGACTTTGTCAGCCAATGGATTGGTTGGAACACCGATCAGGCCGTCAACTCCCCATTTATAAGTGATATTGCAACTACCTTCAACATTATATGTCCTGTCTCCACCTGGAGCAGGGTCTCCGCCATTCCAGCCAATTCCCATAAAGAATTTGAATGGAACTAAACCATTGGGAAGTGCAAGGGTAATGGTGTAAATTTTATCACCATCCAGGTCAAACATTTCATTGTTGGTGTTGGTTCCGGGCTCAGCCCATGTTCCATAAATTCCACCGAGGGCGCCCGAAAGAAATACCTGGGTACCTTCTGTGATTCCGGATTCCGACATATCAACATTGATAATTTGTGCTGCCGGAGTAACAGGATTCGGATCGTTGTTGACAATGATATCGTCAAAATAAATGGTGATATCTTCTGTCAGCGTCATAGGATCTTCGAAGTCAGGTAAGAAAGCAATGACGGGATAGGTTCCGGTTTTTTCAGTGAAATCAAAGACAATATCTTCCCACTGATTTACGAGAGTCTGAGGATATTTGCTGAAAATTTCAATGGTTCCGGCAGCACCGCCTTCGATCTTGAATTTGATCGGAGTGATACGGGGTTTCCACACTTTAACGTGGACAAACTTGTTGGTAGTTACATCAATAACTGCCGGAAGTGATGACCAGAAACCGCCCCAGGGAACGCCGTCTTTATCACGGTTGAACTTAATCACATAATCGCTCAGGTTTACGCCTGTGGCGTCAGGATTAGGTAGAATCATCATCGAACTCTGATCGGTTTCGCCACCTAAGAGGTAGTTCAGGGTGATAAACTCGTAATCATCGATCATCTGAACCGGAGCACTTCCGACGGCAGGATCGTTGTTTGCATAGATGTCATCGAAATAGAGGGTGATGTCCTCTGTCAGGGTTAACGGACTTTCGAAATCAGGAATAAGAACGATTTTTACATACTCACCTGTGACAACACTCATGTCGAAAACCAGTTCTTCCCACTGGTTAACAGTAGCCTGTGGCGCCATTGAAAAGACATCGCCAGAATTTACAGCACCCTCGTACTTGAAAACAACAGGACTGATGCGGGGTTTCCAGACTTTTACGTGAACGTATTTGTTAGCAGTAACATCAACAGGGGTTGGGATGGTAGCATACCAGCCTGCCCAGGGGTCACCGTCAAAACCACGTACCATTCTCACTACATTGGCACTGGTATTAATTCCGGTAGGATCAGGATTAGGCATAACAGTTAATGCACCGTTGGCCCCGCCGGAAAAAATATTCATTTTAATAGGCTCAAAGTCTTCAACGGTTTGAGCCATTGAAATGCCGGCAAAGGTGAGCATCATGATAAAAAGAAGAGTAATTTTTCTCATAGTTAATAGGTTTTGGTTAGTAATTTAATTAACCACAAATATAGAATTTTTTATAATGATTTTCTACGCAGAACCAAATAAAATGATTGTTTTTTTACAAATTGTGTTAAAAGTGGGTGAAGCAATAGTGATTTTTCCTTGAATATGTTTAAAGTAATGATAATCAATGAATAATATATGGTAATCCCGGATAGTTAACTATATTCCTTAATACTTTTTATTTTATGTAAATGGCCGGATCCCATTTAAATCTGAATGATTTGATAAACTACCTGAATTCAGGCAAAGTGGATTGTAACCTATAGTACTATGACGATAGCATTTTCACTGAAAGCATGAGTTTCTTTTACCCTGTAATTTCTGATTTTATCTGATATCATCCAATAATGAGCATGATAGAATGATTTTTTAAACGAAAGCAGTTTTTTTTCTGACTTTAACGGAAAACATTTATTTTTGGAGAGTACATGGGGTTTAGGTTCCCCGGGCTTTTGTTTACCCCCATATTCTTTTCTGTGATTATAAGTTACGCGAAATCAGTATTATACTACCTGCTTCTCAGTCTGGTCTGGGGAGGCGCTTTTTTTTCTGAATTTTGCAAAGCCCAATCACCGTCGCCGGGTACCGACATTTCAGCAGAACTTGGCAACAAGTATTTTGATGCGATCGATTATTTGCGAAAAAATAGCTGGATGGCAGATACACTGAAGAAACAAAATATACAGCCTCCATTTGCCTATGGTATCGTTTTCCCCGGAATGACAAAATATTCTGCCATCCGTGATGTTATGGAAACAGGTGCCATACGTACACTTTACGTGCAATCGGGACGTAAGTATTCGCATTATGAAATGGGCAGGTTTCGGATGAAACCTTCCTTTGCTGAATTGGTTGAAAGAAATGCCACCAGGCAAAAAATGACAGCCTATAAGTTTGATCTGAAAAATAATGCCAAGGCCAGGGGAGACCGGGCACGGCGGTTAGATTCACAGGAATGGCAGGTGCGTTATCTTGTAATTTTTATACGTTTGATGGACAAACGTTTTTCACATATTAAATGGAAATCGGATGGAGATAAGTTGCGTTTTTACGCAACTGCTTTCAGTGTTGGATTTAACCGGGATGAAAGAACCATTAATCGGATGATGACCGGCAGGTCGTTGCACCGAAAGTCCAAAGATGCCAATTCAAAGCATCGTTGCGGGGATGTCGCCCATTGGTTTTATGAAAACGATGGTTACAGATTCACCGTTGAATTCACGGAAGGAGATTAAGAGATAAGTAGTGACAAGGGGAGCGGGGAAAGGAGAAGGGGAGAAGGGTAGGGGTGAATGGGAGACTGAGGGACTGAGAGAAAGGGTGAGGCCAAGGGGCTGGTGAAGGGGACTGAGAGATGAAAGACAAGGGACAAGAGAGAGGAAAGGGAGGAAAGGGAGAATGGTATAAGGGAAAAGCGAAGGTAGAAGGTTCTTCTCCTTCAAGGAGAAAATGCCCTGAAAGGGCCCGAAAGAAACAACGTGCAAGGCATGGAGAAGGGAGAGAATGGAAGGGAGAATAGGAGACCAAGGGAGAAGGGAAGAATGGAGAAAGGGGGAAGAGGATTCAGGAGACCAAGAGTCAGGGTAGCCCTGAAAGGGCGAAATATCCCAACCGTGGGCGCAGCGAAGCGGAACCCACGGAAACTCAAGCCTAAAAGAAATAAAGCCCTGAAAGGGCGAAATAATACCACGGACTGAAAGACAAGGCTCAAAGGCATTCATAACATAGCAAATCAATACTGCAATATAAAACAGAAGCGGGAAAGGAGTCATCCTTTCCCGCTTCTGAATTTCAGAATGTTCTGTTGGTTATTCTATCGTACCAAGTGCCTGAATTTCTTCGACGGTTAATACCCTGTTGAAGATATGCAACTCATCCATTAAGCTCAGGTCAGAAAAGTGCAGCCATTCGGTGAAACGTGGAACGCCCGACATAATTGTCAATACGTCGCAGCCTGTCCAGTCGATGGGTTTCAGCATTTTAGATTCACGAACCATTTCCCCGTTAATATAGATGGCACTTGCGGTGTCAGAGACTGTGTAGGCAAAATGCACCCATTCGCCGGTGGTTGGATCGGTATTTCCACCATCGTTCCAGCTTTCGTCGGTGCCGCCCAATCCAACATTAAGTTTGAATTGTTGCGATGCTGCACTTCCCTCTCTGAAAAACCTGAAACCACTGGTGCGCAGATTCTGAACACCAGGATAACCCGGATTTGCCACATCTTCGGGCGACATGGTTAAAATACCGGATCTGGTTGGGTCAGCATTCACTTTCATCCAGAATGAAGCACTGATATTACCTGTCTTCACCAGTTCTGTTGTTGGGAAAGTCAGGTATGAATCTGTTGCTCCCATATATGCCGTGCCATTGATGCCCTCAGCAAAATCCGGTGTACCAACGGCAGTTGCAGATATACCAGTGATTACATCAAGGAATTCATCTTCAAAAGGCATGTAAAATACTTCTCCTGGAAGCGGGACATACACTGAAATGGTAACTTTCTTAAAGCTAACGGATGCTGATGCACTTTTTCCGGTGAGGTCCGTCACTGTGGAAGTCAGGGTGTGGTTTCCATCTACCAGCTGGTTGTAAACCAAATCTATGGCAGCCCTGCGATAGTCTTTGAATGTGGTGTAGTTGCCAATTTCAACTCCATCGAGCTGAACCACAACAGATTGCAGTTCAATATCATCGCTGGCTACCAATTCAAAGGTGATTGTACCAACTTCGTCGCTTAAACGAATTACTTTACCATCTGTTGGATAGTTGATTGCAAGTACCGGGGCATTTTCATCCGGGCCGGGTGCAATTGAAGTGATCGGATCAAGTTCTTTTTTGCATGAAAAGGCAAGAGCCATTAACAGCAAATAAATGAACAAATATTTCGGATTTTTCATTTTTCTTTATTTTAAATTGTTCGTATTAACAGCTATTGCTTGAGTATCGGTAACTGGTCAACCTGGAACTGTGGATATGGCAGGAAAGTTTTATCCGGTGAGAAGGTTTTTCCCTCATAATTCAGTTCGTTGGTTCTGCCAAGCCGTACCATATCAAAAAACCGGGTTCCCCATTCCATGCCGAGTTCTGCAAACTTTTCGTCCATTACCTGATCGTTGGTAACACCTGATAAAGGTGACAAATCTGCTCTTTCCCTGACAAGGTTCACTGCAGCATCTGCTGTACCTGCTGAACCGGAAGCTCCCTGTGTAAGCGCTTCGGCGTACATAAGCAGAATTTCGGCATACCTGATACAGGTAAAGTTCTTGTTGGTTCCATAATCGGTACGGCCGGTAGTTAGCTGGTTGGAAGGCAGATAATGTTTACCGCTGGCAAATAAAGCACGTGCGTAATCGTTAAACACGTCACCTGAACGGGTAGTATTTGATATCCAGGATGGTAAAGTTGCGTAGTTCGGATCTTTTTTTATCTCCGCAATACCACGGTTCGTGAAAATAACGGTGGTCTCGAGGCGAACAGTTTCGTCCCTGTCGAGCATGAATTTGATGTATTTCATGCTGGGTTCAAAGAATCCCCATCCATCGCCTGAACCGGTAACAGCAGGAGTCCAGCCTTGCGGGCCAAAAAACGCGTACAGGTAAGAATAATTGTCACCTGAACCTTGGCCCAGATCAGAATACTGCATTTCCCAGAGGTTTTCACTGTTCAGCTTTCCCGGAATCTTGAATAATTCATAATAATCAGATTCAAGTATGAATTTGCCTGAATTGATGATTTCACCTGTTGCATCAGCAACGAGCTGGTAATTTTTCAATTCCAGGTTAGCCAGGGCTTTCATGGCTAAAGCGGTATATTTCGTCACACCTCCCGGAATATCTGTACGCTCGTTTGGCCTGGAAGCCACAAGTTTTGGAATGGCTTCATCCATTCTGTCAGAAATAAATTGCATTACTTCATCTTTCGTGGACAAAGGAGTTACAAAAAGGCTTGAAGGATCCGAACTCGTGGGAATAAGCAATGAACCCCAGGTGCGGCTGAGCTGAAATAACCACCATGATTGAAGAACTTTTGCTTCAGCAATGTATTGATCAGCCAGGGCAGCATTTGCGCCATTTTCTTTGTATAGTGCAATCTGGTCCATGGCGGAATAAGCTGAGAACATGTTTGTATAATAGTTCTGAAACAAGGAATTATACATCCAATAATCCTTATTATAGTTGTATTTATCGGTTTCAGCAAAATCCTGCTGGTCACCCAGTCCACCTGCATTTACGTCGTCACCGCGCACGGAGATTAAAGGGAAGTCTTCCCATTCGGTATTGTTGAATTCTGTATAGGTGCCCAGAATCGGAAGGATCATATTTGCACTGTTGGTATAATCGGTACTCTCAGTATATGTCCGGTCTTCGGCTACTTCATCGAGATATTTGGAACATCCGCTGAAGCCAAACAGCGCAATTGCCAATAAGCTTGCGAGTATAAAGTTTTTATTTCGTTTCATTTTTTTTCGATTTAAGGGATTAGAACCTGACATTTAAGCTAACAGTGTAGGTTGCCGGAACCGGATAGGTTTGTGAATCAATTCCATTGGCAACCTCAGGAGAAAAACCATTGTAACTGAACAAAGTTAATGGGCGGTCAGCTGTAAATGCAATTCTGGTTACCGGGAAACTCTTGCCCAACCAACCAATGTTTTTAATCGTATAGCCCACCTGAACGTTCTGAATGCGGAAGAAAGCTCCGTCTTCAACAAAATAGTCGCTCATTTTCTGGTTCCAGCCTTTTCTTAATCCTGCCGATGAAGGATAATTGTCTGAAGTTCCTTCTCCATGCCAGCGGTTTGTTGCTACGTCTGCATCCATATTTGCATCAGGGGTCCAGATAACCTCACCACGTTTGCGGTTCAGGATTTTATTTCCCATTTGTCCGTAAAGGTTGGCGGAAAAGTCAAAATTCATGTAGGTTAAGCTCATGTTGATGCCATACATGAAATTCGGAAAATAGGAACCCAGCAGAACACGGTCGTCATCGTCAATCTTTCCATCGCCATTCTGATCTTTATATTTGAAATCCCCCGGAACCAGTCTTGCAGTAGGATCGGGATTCGCCAGGTTATAGGCAACAGCAAACGGATCGGCATCAATTTCTGCCTGGCTCTGGTAAACGCCTGCAACTTCACGACCATAGAAGGCCATCAATGGTTCGCCTAAATAGGTACGTTGGCGGAATTCTGCAGAACCACCATCAATATACTCCTGTCCGTAAAGGTCAATTGCTTCATTTTTCAGGGTTGAAATATTTCCACCAATGCTGTAACTGATCTTATCATTCAGTTTGTCAGACCAGTTCAGGGCAAGTTCGATACCTGAGTTTCTGATTGTACCTACAGGTTTCAAAACACTTCCTCCCGTTCCAGGGATAGATACAGGAATAACTGCATTCTTCGTATCGCGGATATAGTAATCGAAATCAGCTGATAACCTGTCTTTTAACAGCTTGGCGGTAAGCCCGATATTGGTTTCTTCTGTCAATTCCCACTTTAAGGTAGAAAAAGTGTTGGTGACAACGGTACCTGAGTATACGACTCCACCCATGGTAGTTGTAACTACAGAGGAAGTGAAGGCGCCGTCGCTGGCCTGAATATGGTCGTTACCAAGCTGGCCCCAACTGGCCCGAAGCTTCAGGAAGGAGATGGTCGAAATGCTTTTCATGAAATTTTCCTCCGACAATACCCAGCCAGCGCCCACCGTTGGGAAATATCCCCATGTCTCCTGGTATTTATTATTTCCGTCAGCACGCATGGTCGCATACAACAGGTATTTATTGTTGAAGTTATAGGCCAGCCTGCCGAAATATGACATGCCGTATTGCCGGCTGCCATCATCATAAACTGCATCGGCCAGTACATCCAACGATTGGTTGATATACCAGGATTGTTCCATGTCGGTCGGGAAATTCGTCGCCTTGGCGGTGAGTTTCTGGAAGGCTTCATCCTTGAAAGATGTTCCGGCCATCACGGTAATGTTGTGTTTGTTGATATTCTTTGTAAAGGTTAGCACGTTATCCCATATCTGGTTATAGAACATGGAAAGGGTGCGTGTAATGGCAGCATCAGGATTCTGGAAACTATTTCCGATAAAATATGGCAGATTCACTACCCGCTGATCAAGATTGGAGCTGTTGGTACTGTAAGTCGTTTTGAAAGTCAGGGTGCTTGGAATCAAAGTAAAATCAAGGTAGAAATTGGCGATGGTCTTCCTGATTTTCATACGATCTATGTTAAAATCCATGGTTGGGAATGGATTCTGACCCCCCCTGTAACCCAGGTCCTGTGCATTGGCATAATTGGTCGGAGTGGCTAAAGTGTTTAATTCATCATAAACAGGGAGGATTGGAACTGCAAAATAGGCAAGGTTCCATGCACTGGCCTGCTCACTGTATTTCAGCGCATTGCTAAAGATCAGATTGCCACCGACTGTGAGCCATTTGCTGGCTTTTACATCAACCTTGGAACGAATATTCAGTCGCTCATAACTGTTATCCATATCCAGAAGCCCACCCTGTGAAAAGTAATTTGTTCCGATAGAATATTTTGCTTTTTCAGTTCCTCCTGAAAAATCAAGACTATGGTTTTGAATCTGGGCTACTTTCAGGATTTCTTTGTACCAATCGGTATTTACATCCGGAATATTGGGGTTTACCCTGCTTCTGCCGTAACGCTGCATGGCATTCTCCACAAAGGAAATGTCGGCAGCTGAACCTGATTCCATTGCCATGGTAGCAAACTGTTCTGAATTTGCCATCTTTACAATATTCTGGGCAGACTGATAACCAAAATATCCATCATAAGTGATCTGGGTTTTCTGGTCATACGAACCTGATTTGGTTTCAATCAGAACCACACCGTTTGCTGCCCGTACGCCATAAATTGCCGCAGCAGAAGCATCCTTCAGCACAGAAATAGAAGCAATATCAGAAGGGTTCAAAAAGTCGATGTTATCAAAGAACATACCGTCAACAACATAGAGTGGGGCTTCATTGTCTCTTCCCGGGAAGGAACCAATACCACGTATCCTGATGGTTGATGCATTACCGGGGCCACCGTTTGCTACCACCTGCAAACCTGCCACTTTGCCTTGCATCGCCTGCATCGGTTGTGCAGAAGGTGTTTTCATAAGTTCTTCTGACTTAACGGTTGTTATTGCCGATGTGAGGTCCTTGACTTTGCTGGTACCATAACCTACCACGACAACTTCTTCAAGCATACTTGCTGAAGATGCCAGTGAAATGTTGATTAAAGTACGCCCCTGAACGGGAATCTCCTGAGTTTCCATTCCCACGAAACTGATAACCAGAGTGGCCGTTGGGGAGACATCAAGACTGAAGTTGCCATCGATATCGGTAGATACCCCTGATGTTGTTCCTTTGACAACGATGGTTACTCCCGGAAGGGTTTCACCGGTACCGGCATTGGTAACTTTTCCGGTAACCTTCACCGTTTGCGCCATCACCAATGGCATTATTCCAATGGTGAAAAGCAGGATGAGTAGTTGTTTTGCTTTTTTCATTTGGTTGTTGGTTTGGTTGTTGGTATTGATTTTACTTGGTAATTTGTTCCTGAAATAAATCTGTTTAACCTGTTTTTAATTAGTTGATATTCTATATTCTGATTTCATTTCTATTGATCAATTATTAACTTCAGTGAAGCTGTTACCTCATTATTGGTGCTGAAACTTACGGTATAGATTCCCGGTTTCAGATTTGCAGTTTCAAGAGGTATCGAGACTGGTCCGGGAGTGGTGACATTGTAGTTGAAATCTTTTAAAATCCGGCCGGTAAGATCTGAGAGACGGATTTTAACAATTCCGGATAATTTTAGATTGAGTGTCAGATTAACAGTTTCATGGCTTGCGGGGTTGGGGTAAAGGTAATAATCCCCTTTATCAGCGGCCTCCTGGATGCCATTGGGGTCAAACGTGAACCCAATGTCTTCAAGTGCCGGATTTATTTCGGGGTTGGCCATAAAATTGTTCCAGAGCAATTGGCTCCGGTAGTTTTCAATCATAACTATTATCGGACCCTGGTCAATGGCCAGATAGGAGGAGGCCCACCAGTTCTCACGCTGGTTAAAAGCATCATAAAACCCATAATTCCCCCAGGATTTCTGACCCAATTGCCTGTAAAAGTGCTTCATTGCAGCTATAGACTCGTATGGTGTATACGGCATGGATGAAAGTGCTGCTGTCGGAGTGATGGTTCCGTTATCTCGGGAGGAGGTTGGCTCATGAACAGAATAACCATCGGGGTCGTCGCTGGCTGTCAGGCCCCAGCAGTCGTAGCCGTATCCTGTATGATTCAGCGGGTTGTCGATGCAATAAGCTCTGTTTATGAGGGTGTGGTTTCGGTTTAGATTAAAATAATTGGTGAAGTGGTCCTTTTTGTTTCTGGGGTCAAATCCCAGGAATGAGTAATGGGCAAAAAACAAAGGGCCTCCATTATCCCATCCCACATCGAGTTTAAGACCATAGAAGGTTCCTCCGTTGGTATAATATGATGCGCCAGCCCAACCGTTGTTCCAGTAAGTGGCAGGAACGGGATGGGTAGGGGAGGCAATAGCCAGTAAATAGATGATTGCTGCTTCATTCCAGCCCCTTACCTGCATATTTATTTGCCACAAATAATCCGGCGACCAATGCCAGTATAATACCCCGGAATTATTTTTTGAGTACCAGTCCCACTCAACTGTTTCCCATAGGGAAGTTATTCTTGAAGCTATATCCTGCTCATCGGGTGAGGATAGGTTAAAATACTGCCGGGCTGCCAGTAATCCCTGAACCAGAAAACCAGTTTCTACAAGATCACCGCCATTGTCTTTGGTGCCGAAGGGAATCACATCGCCTGTGCTGCCATTGATCCAGTGTGGCCAAACCCCGTGAAAGCGATCAGAGTTTTCGAGGAAGGTCAGAATTTTTTGCATTCGGGCAATCCCTGCTTCGCGGGTAATAAATCCACGTTCTACACCCACAAGCAAAGCCATGATGCCAAATCCCGAGCCACCGGTAGTGACAACTTCGTCGGAGCCCAGACGTTCTCTGGCCATGCCTGATGTTGGATGCGCGTAGTCGTAGAAATAACTGAATGTGTATTCCTGAACCATCCTGATCAGTTCATCATCGGTAAAAACCCGTGTACTGCCTGAAGCCGGAGCAGATGGCACAGAAGGTTCATTGGCTGAATTCAACGCACTGACATAGTAAATTGCATTTACAGAAGTCCCTAAATCTCTGACCCAATCTTCATGTCCTGTGGTGTTGTTGTCTGTAACAGCCGCGATACTGAAATTTGCACCACCATCAGTTGAACGCCAGACTTCGTAACCATTGATGTATGTTTCAGGATTGGGATTCCAGGTCAGTTTAATATGACTATCATAACCTGTTGCAACCAGGCCTGTTGGTTGGGAAGCCGGAGGTGAGATTCCACTTCCGGTATATACCCGCATATCATCAACAAATAAAGTATGCTGTAGATTGTCAGATGCATTCTGCGCAAAACCAATTGTTTTGATATTGGTGAAATCAACAGGATCTCCTGCAGTTAAAAAAACTGACATAGGTATGGCAATCCTTACCCAGTCTCCAGTTGGCAGTATTTCAGGGCACCATGCTGAAAATACCTGTTTAGTTGTTTTAACGTTATTGATGTCCTCGAAAAATACTTTGGGTAGATCGGTGGCATTCAGTCCTTCAACAGACTTAAGCCAGAACATCAGGGTATCGGTTTGGCTTAGGTTTTTGGCTTCCCAGTCGGAGCCGGCAGCAATTGCGACCCAATCGCCACCTGAGGCCGATCTCCATTTCAACCTCAGGCTGTTTAATCCTTGTTGGGCAGGTACTGTACTTTCAACCGGAAACCTTCTGAGTTCTGCACCCATGCGCTCAAGTTCACTTGGGGCTGTGAGCTCCATCCAGCTGAACTCGTAATAGTCAGATGAGGGGCTGTCCTGAAAGTAAAGGTAGGTCTGCGCACTGGCATTGAATGAAATCAGGCCGATGAACAGCACTAGAATTACAATCAGTTTTACCCTGCTTTCCGGATGAACTCTCATATGTTTTTCCATGGTTTTCTACTTTCTTATCTGACTGCCGCTCACCGCATAATAGAAAATATACAGGTAACAGACAGCCGGAACGATAAATGCCCAGGTGTAGCCAAAATTATCGGCTACACTTCCCATAATCGGAGGGATAATGGCACCCCCGAATATCAGGGTGTTGATGATGCCGGAAGCAGTACTTAACTCGCCTGAATCCAGATCTTTTACCGCGAGGGTAAAGATATTAGGGAACATGATAGAATTGAACAGACCGATCGAAATCACAGTCCAGAGAGCAACCTGACCGGTACCAAAACTTGTAACCAGATCGAGTGCTGCTGCTACAAGAGCAAATACGGCCAGTGTACGGGCTGCTTTGCCGGTTCCGATCTGCATAATCAGAAAGTTGATAACGGCTATTCCCAGGAAGATACCTCCTATGTTCCAGTCCCAACCGGTTACAAACGATCCTGAAATAAATGCTAACAGCAATACAGGAAGGGCAAAGGTTATTTTCTTCGAAAGATTGATACCCGAAAACATAAATGATCCGAAGAATCGCCCGACCATGGCACCTCCCCAATAGATGGCGGCATATTTGGATGCGACATTGGCATCCATTCCATTGGTTTCTTTCAGATAATTAATTATTAAACTACCGTTTCCGACTTCAGCACCTACATAAAAGAAAATTGCAAGGGCTCCCAACAGCATATGAGGGTATTTCCAGACACTTTTCTTTTCAGTGGAGGTCTGAGCAATCTCAGGAAGTTTAATGGTCATGATCAACAAGGCGATAATTACAATAAGCACACTCATAATTACAAAAGGCATCTGAACCGTCTCAGCTTTGCCAGCTGAATCAAGCATTTCAGAAGCGCCGGTGAAAATGAATACGGCAATAATCCAGGGAGCAACCATGGTGGCGATAGAGTTAAGTGCCTGTGTCAGGTTGAGCCGGCTTGATGCGGTGCTTTCAGGCCCCAGTGCAGTTACATAAGGATTGGCTGCTGTTTGCAGGAATACTACACCGGCTGCCAATACAAATGTTGAAACCAGAAACAAAGGGAATGATGGAATACTGGCTGAAGGATAGAAGAGAAATCCACCGGCTGCCATTAACAATAAACCGATAATCAGGGCTCTCTTGTAGCCGATTTTCTTGATATATAATCCAATCGGAATTGAAATAAAGGCATAAGTGATAAAGAACGCAAAGTTTAACATCTGTGCTTCGAATTCACTCAGATCAAAAATGTCTTTAACTTTCGCACTCAGTGTGATGATGAAAGTAGTGGCAAAACCGAAAATAAAGAAAATGGAGCCGATTACCGACATGCCTACTTTGTAACTGTTGTCTTGTTTGCTCATGTGTTGTTGTTTTGAGTTTATCATCTTTTAATCAGTAGTTCTCTCAAATTCTTTGGTTATTCATCGTTTTCGCAAAAGAATACCTTATTCTGAAATTGCGATCATCTCTCAGTAGAAGATCATTTTATGGCAACAATAGAAGCAAAGTTAACTTCAAATCGAACAGGAAAAAAAAGTTTTTTTTCAATTGACTGCCAAAAGCTCCCAAATGATCGCATTCGCCCTTTGTTTATATATTAAAAACAATCAAAAAATATGTCTGCCATAAAGCTGCATAATGATCCGTATAGTTTTCGGCAAATCCATTAGGCATTACAGTACCTGAATCCAGGATGGGGTTAATATGCATATTATCAATTATGTATATGTAACCTGCTTTTGTCGTTCTATTAAGGAGTAATAGTGAACGCATCACCCAATGTTTGTGTAATTATTACACTAAGTAGTGTGTGGTAAAATTATGGCAAGTTTTTATCAAATGCAAAAAGCCTGAAATATTTTTTCATTGACTGCAAAGCGAACTGTTCCGACAAAGGTAATTTTCAAAGTTACTTTAATCCGTTGCCCCAAAGCTATTATTTACGAGCCTGATAGATATTGTAAATAGACGATATATGTATATATAGAATAGACGAAAACAAATAATATTAAATATAGGAATCCGAAAATTGCAACACCAGCATTTAATGATAGCGGAAAGTATTATGATGATTTATATTGAGATTAATTTTTCTCCTTGAACAACTTTGTCCCGGATAGTCAAATTGCAATTTGTCAAACAGGTTAATTGATTGTCAGCATCAAACAGGTTTTCGCACAATGAACCAAAATTTTGATTATTGGAGTTTGTCGAAATTCAAAAGGAGGCTTTGTATGGGCAAAAAAGGTTCATCCGGCAATTTCAGTATTCAGAATTAGTCGAGGGGTACAGAGATTTTCCTTAACTCAGAAATACCTGAATTGCCATAAATTTTTGCAACAGGGTATATGGCAAATCTGTTGTCCCAATATGGTGTCCTGCTATAAAACCAATTCAATATTTGCTGCGGGTCTTTACTGAAACTCACATCTATGTTCATTTTTTCTTCGAATTCCTTTTTCAGTGCAGGGTTGTCTGCCAGCATTTTTCTGGCCATGGTTTCCATAACGTAGGATTCGCTGTATTCTTTCTGCTCAAATATCTGGTTAAAGAAACCCCACTCAACAAAGGACCCGGAGGCGGCTGGCTCAAGTGCGCCGGCAATCACCCTGGCAGTTCTCTGATCCAGAGAAACAACAAAAGAGCCTTTCTCAAATTTTCGTGTTTCTTCTATTTCATCGTATTTGGTATTCACCATCTGACGACCCTCATAAGGCATTTGCCTAAACTCGTAATCACGGAATTTGTATGATTTGACTTTTATTTCTGTTGCTTCGGTCAGGCGGCTGATTTTTACCCCGTGAAGCCTGAGTCTGTCAGCAATCAAAGCCCATTCTGCGGGTATCATATAAGCATCAGGTAACATTGTTTCAACAGCCGCATAGGTTTTGTTGAAAAAAGGCAATGTCATAGTCACCGGTTTTGTATTGTTGTAAATAAACCAATCACCGCCGGTAAGATCGCTTTTTAAAGTTTCATAATCAAATCCTTCAAATTGAACCCTTGAACTATCTTTCTCGCTGGTTTTTAGAAGAACAGGATATTTTTGAGATCTGAAACCCGGGGCTGCTGTTGACACATCGGCCATATTAATAAGTGTCTTCAGGGTTGCTGCCTGGTGATTAAGGATTGACAGTGTGTGTTCAATCATTTTCAATGTTGCTTCCACACGTGTTTTGTAATCCTTGAGCATGTGTGTTTCGATGAGTAAGGCCGGCCGGTTCTGATAAGCCGCATACCCCTGCGACAACATAGGTGGTGAAGCCCCTGTGCGCAGGCCACTCCTCGGATCGTGCCATTTGCGGAATTGAACATAAGGGAATATCGGGAATCCGGATTCCTTCATTTTATTGTTTACCCTGGGCTCGTAAATGTTGTTGAGCCAACGGGTAATTCCTGAATCAAGGGTACCGAATACCTCAATACCATATGTGAGCGCATATTGGTAATCAGCCCCATCGGTTGTATGCGTATCTATCAGAAAATCAGGAATCCAGGTGTTATACATCTTCAACCATTGCTGCATTTCGGGTGTGTCTGCTTTCAGAAAATCGCGGTTTAGATTCAGGTTTTGCGAATTGGTCCGCCAGCCCATCTCCTCAGGGCCGTTCTGGTTAATCCTGTTGTAGGGCCCGAATCTTTCATGACCGTCAACATTGAAAATGGGAATGAAAAGAATGCTTGCATTCTCAAGAAGTTCTTTACGCTTATTGTCTATTAACAAATCGCGTATCAGCATGAGCATAGCATCTTTTCCATCGGGCTCTCCGGGGTGGATACAGGCCTGCACCAGCGCAATAATTCTTCCTTTCGCCCTGATCTGCTGGGGATCGGTAAAACCATCCCGATCGATGATCATCATTGGAATTTCCCTTCCCTGGGGACTGATTCCTATTGTTTTCATCGAGGCAATCGGGGAGGCTTCACTCAGGCGGTAGCAATATGCAATGGTTTCATCATAGCCGGGAGTTTTTTTGAAATCGGATAACTCATAGTAAGTCTTCCAGTCCTGCGCCTGTAAAAAGGTTGATATCGATAAAATTAGAGATATTAAAAGAGTCTTCATGTTCAAATAATTGGATTTGCTATTGAACGGCAAAGTTAACAGTAAAAACTTTATTCATTATAATCCTGTTTATGTTAATAACTGAAGCAGGAAACTGCAGTATTCCGTGTCAAACACCTACTTCTCTGCAAAATGTTTGTTGAGTTTCAGAAGAAAAAGAAGATAACTTTGCGATCTGTTTTAATGACACTATGAAAATTACATCCATAATTCTTGTTTTACTTGGATTTCTATCCATTACCGCAATACCAGGACACATATATGCCCAGGCTGGGCCCGGAAAAGGAGGTTCAGAGCGTCCGGCCATCGGAATAATAAAAGGTAAACTGGTTGATGATAAATCAGGGACCCCGATTGAATACGGGAGTATTGCTGTTTTAAGCCAACGCGACTCTTCCCTGGCTGGTGGTACTATCAGCGATTGCAAAGGAAATTTCAGAATAGACCAGATTAAAACAGGCAGGTATTTTATCAAAATCCAGTTTATAGGTTATGAGTCTAAGACGATTAAAGATGTAATGATCAAACCGGATAATCCTGAAATTAGCCTTGGCACGCTTAAATTACTCACTGCTTCGACCAATATTCAAGGAGTTGAGATTACCGCAGATAAGGAGATGATTAGCAATAATCTTGACAAAAAAATTATTCAGGTAGATAAGACAATTGCATCAGTGGGTGGTACTGCAGCTGATGTGATGGCAAACATCCCTTCGGTAACTGTAGATGTGGAAGGTAACGTTAGTTTGAGAGGAAGTGGCAATGTAATTGTTCTGATTGACGGCAAGCCTTCAGGTATGGTTGATATAAGCAGTGGGGAGCTGCTTCAGCAGATTCCGGCCAGTTCAATTGAGTCTGTTGAGGTAATTACAAATCCTTCGGTTCGGTATGATCCAGATGGAACAGCCGGGATATTGAATATTGTTCTGAAAAAGAAAAGCCTTCAGGGGTTTAATGGTTTAGTAAGCCTTACTGCTGGAACCGGCAACCGCTACAACGGATCCGCCAATCTGAATTTCAGGCAGAACCGGTTTAATTTTTTTGCCGGATATGATGCGCGCATAGGTAACTTTAATTCCACTGGTAAAACCGAACGAACTTCAACTTATGAAGGTGAAAGTTCATTGTTGTTACAGAATCAGTTGAATGATAATTCACGCAATTCACGCAATCTGAATACCGGACTTGACTTTAACATCGACAACTACAATTCTCTGACGGCTTCTTTTCAATACAGAAACATGTCTTTTGGAAGTGAAGGTGAAATTATTTCAGACACATATAATTCTGATGACAGTCTTATCCGGTCGTTTAGCCGATACAGCAATTCTGACCGAAAAATTGAATCATTTACATACAATGTATCTTACAAACGGACATATGATAAGAAAGGGAAAGAACTGATCTTTAATCTGATGTTGAATGATAATAAGATGAATGGGAGTCAGGATATTGAACAAAATGAATTAACGCCCGGTTCAGAGTTAATGCCGTCTACGCTTCAGTTCTCAGGTTCTGACAATACAAACAGGATGTACATGATTGATGCAAATTATACAACTCCATCAGGGGAAACCGGCAGGATTGAAACGGGCTTTAAAAGTACAATCAAAGATTTGTCAATGGGTAACTACCTGAATGATTATGATTATGAGCTTGATGAATGGGTTCTGAACCCATTGGCCAATAATTATTTTGATTATTTTGAACAGATTCATGCTATTTATGGCATCTATTCATCGATGTTTAAAAAAATAAAATATCAGGCAGGGTTGAGGGTTGAGCATTTAATATCTGATTCTGAATTAAAGGTTACTGCTGAAAAGTTCGATATGAACTATACCAGCCTTTATCCGTCGGTGCATTTACAATATGAACAAAGTGAGAAGCATCAGTATCAGCTTAGTTACAGCCGGCGGGTTTCACGCCCATCACACAGACAGCTGAATCCGTTTGTTGATTATTCCGATTCTCTGAACATCAGGTATGGTAATCCGAAACTAGATCCGGAGTTCATTAGTTCTTTTGAATTAGGTTGGCTGTATTTTCAAGGTAAAAGCTCGGTAAATACAACTGCATTTTACCGTTACACGACCGGTGTTATTGAGCATATTGTTACGCTACAGGAAAACGGGGTAACAGCTACTACTTATGAGAATCTGACAAGATCTACTAATTATGGACTTGAGATTATTGGAAACCACGAATTAAATACCTGGCTGAAGGCCAATGCGAATGTTTCATTTTTCAGAACAATTCTGGAAGAAAATGAATCAGCAGGAATTAAAAGGGTTGAAGGATTTGCATGGACTGCGAAAGCTAATTTTACTTTCAATCTTATGAAAAACGCTTCATTGATGGTATCTGGAAATTACCGCTCACCGGAAATTGAAGCCCAGGAGCGGGAAGAGGCTGTTTATTTTGCTGATCTTGCATTAAAGTATGACTTTCTTAAAGGGAAAGCATCTTTGAGTTTAAGGGTAAGTGATGTATTCGATAGCCGCAGATTCGATTCACAGACGAATGGCGAAGGCTTCGAAACCATCAGTAAGAGGAAAATGGAAAGCCGGGTAGGTTATTTGGGTTTTACATACAGGATCAATAATTACAATCGTCAAAAGGAGAGAGACCGCAACGGACAAGGTGAATCGGAAATGGAGGAATTTTAATTATCCTTAATAGCCTGATAAACGCAATATGGAATTTCCAAAATGAGACCCTTCGTGGATAAAGCATTTTCGTTTAGTCGTTCTTCAAGCAGGTTCATTACGATATTTCTTTTGACTGCGGGAATGAAGGAAAGCCAAGAATGAAGAAAATAGAGTCTGATTAAATGATGATTCAGAAGTGCTGTGCCATTCGCAAACCCAATACGAAATGAAAATAATTCAGAAGAAACTAATCTGAAACCAGTTTCTTCTGTGAGTCTCTTTATTTCTTCAGTGGATTTTCGTTTGCCATCAATGTGTTTATCGACATCGCTGTTTAATTCTTCCAGGCCTGATTCTGACAATACGATTTTATAAGTTTCGTAGAATGATGACATGGTACCTGGCAGGTTAGCTGTGAAAACAAGTAAACAATCATTTATTAATACACGGTTGCATTCAAGCAATGCCTCTTTGATGGAAGAAACATTGTTTAATCCATTGTTAGAGGTAATCAGGTTAAAGCTTTCATTCTTAAATGGCATTTTCTCAGCAGAAGCGCATACCAGATCAACATTATTGATCTGGTAAAACCGGATTTTGGACTTTGTTCTTTCCAATCCTTCGTTCCAGGGGTCAATGCCGGTAAAATGACTCGGATTGCCAAATCTTTGAGCCAGTTCAAGCAGCGGAAAGCCTGAGCCGGATCCGATATCCAGCGCTTTTACCGGCTTTGAGTAATCAATAGCTTCGAGGAGTCTTAAGCCAAATGGAGCCGACCAGAGTGGCAATTCATCGTAGTTTGCTGCCAGTTCCGGGTCATTAAAGTCGGTATAAGAAAAAATCCTTTTCATCGATCTCCGAATGAAATGCCCATTTTCCTGGCTTTTTCAATCAGGGGATAGTCTTCAGGGACAAGTTTAAGTTTGTTCCCCACTTCACTCAGGGGTATTGAAGTAATTTTGCCATTGATTGAAGCTACCATATTGCCAAACTGGTTATCTGCAATTAATTCCACAGCATGGGCTCCATATCTGGTTGCCAGAATCCTGTCCATGGGAGAAGGGCTTCCACCGCGTTGAATATATCCCAGGATTGTTTCGCGGGTTTCGAGTCCCGTATATTTTTGTATTGATTGTGAAATATGGTTTGCTGCTGAGATGCCTTTAGGTTTGGCAATTCCTTCAGCGACGACAACTATGGAATAGGGTTTCTTATTCATAGCTCTCTTAAGCAGATAATTGGCCACCACTTCTTCCTTAAAAGGTATTTCAGGAATCAGAATTACATCCCCTCCACCTGCAATTCCCGAAAATAAGGCCAGCCAACCAGCATGATGCCCCATCAGTTCTATAACCATAATACGCTTGTGTGAGTTGGCGGTGGTATGCAGCCGGTCAATTGCATCGGTTCCTATCCAGACTGCAGAATCAAATCCAAAAGTAAGATCAGTTCCATAAACATCATTGTCAATAGTTTTTGGTACTCCGATAACATTTAAACCTTCCTCTGCCAGCAAAGCAGCTGTTCTCATGGTTCCATTGCCGCCGATGCACACCAGCCCATCCAAACCCATTTCGTGGTAATGTTTTTTAATTAGTTTTGGTTTATCTGATTTTGCAGAGCCGGCGTTATCTTTTTTATAAGGTTTTTCTCTTGAAGTGCCCAGGATGGTTCCACCGAATGTCAGAATGCCCGAAAGTTGATTTTCCTCAAGTCTGGCATAATCCTTTTCGATCATACCCAAAAACCCGGATGAGATGCCAAAGATTTCCATGCCATATTCGGTGATAGCCGTTTTTCCCACGCCTCTGATTGCAGCATTGATCCCCGGGCAGTCACCTCCCGCAGTGAGAATGCCAATTTTACGTACAGTTTTTTTTAATTTGGCCATCTGAATAGCATTAAAGTGAATTATTTTACCATAGGTGAAAAATACTACTATTTCATTTTTCCGGGCTTTTCAGTCTTGCTGAATTATCAGTATTTTATCAACAATTTTAAGAAGCTGTGATAGGTATATTCTATCTTTCTCAAAATACGGATGCCAAATGTCAGGGTAATTATTTCCGGTTAGTAAATCAACTTTCAAAGGGGGTTAATAATTAGGAATTTTATCTGTTATGTTATTGGAAGGAATTGTTATAAATTTGAGGCTTAACAACGGCTAACTGATGAAATCCGGCTTCGCCTTATTCTTGCTTCTTTTGCTGTGGGCGCTTACTTTTTGCCTGAAAGCTCAGCATCCTGTATACCGGCATTACACGGTGGATGATGGGCTGCTGAATTTTCAGAATTTTGACAAGCAGGATGGATTGCCGGAGAATACAGTTTTCGAAATTTATGAAGATTCCAGAGGAAGGGTTTGGTTCGTGTCGTTTCCATGTCAGTTATCCTATTTTTCCGATGGAGTTATTCAACCGTATAAGTTTAATCATAAGTTAAAGGCTCTTGCTGGTAATGGATTTATCCCTGTTAAGGGCTCTTTTTTGGTAACGGAGGTTGAAAGTCTTTTTATTAGTTTTTTGTTAAAGGGATTATACTGCATAGATTATCAAGGCAATATGACTCAGCAAAATCGTCTAGAGGATCAAAATGGATTAAGAATAGTCGAAAAGGACCGAAAGCTATTAGTATCTCAAACTGTTGATAAGTCCTTAAAAGATTTTGCGGATATTCACACTGACTTAATTTCCAAGAAAATTACTTTGAAAAGATCTACTAACTACTCATATCCAAATGTATATGTTTCAAAGGATGATAAAGCTATTTTTATTGCCCGAAATGAATTCATTACTAGAATTAACTCTTCAGGAATTGTTGACGGAAGAAATATGATAAACCGTGTCATTTATATAAAGTCTGATTCAAATAACAATCTGTGGGTAGGTACAGATAAGTCAGGAGTTTTTTGTTTTAGTCAGGGGAATATTCTTGAAAAACCTGCCCTTCACTACCTAAATAACTACTCAATTTCATCTGTACTATTTGACAATGAGGGGGGGAAATGGTTTGGTTCACTTGAAGATGGAGTTTTTTATCTGCCCTCTTCCGCTTTTAGTACATATACTGATGAAGATGGGTTGACGAATAATAAAATAAATGCTTTAGCATTTTTTCAAGAGAAGATAACGATAGGGACTCATGATCCATATATTAATATTCTTTATAAAGGGATTTTGTCTCACCGGAAGGTTTCGGAAAGTTTAAATGGTACGATTTTTAAATTGCTCAATGAGGATGATAAAATATTGTGGATTGGAACAAATGATTATCTATATTCTATTTCAAATGGAATTAAAGAAAAACATGTAAATGAAAGACATTCTAAGACTCCTAAACAATCTAGAAGTGTATTTAGTATCAAAGATTTTCTTGTAGATAGCAGAGGCAGGCTGGTTATAGGGGAATCTAAGAGTTTGAGTATTTTTAATGATGGGAGAGTCCAATATAACTCTTTTTATGACGATGATTTTGAGCTTAGAATAGAGGCTGTGGAGGAGATCGATAATGATAAATTCCTACTAGGTTCAAATAATGGTTTATGGGAATACTCAAATGGCAAATACCGGAATTTGTCCAAAAATAGCCCGGAGTTTAATAATAGAATCACTGATATAGCATTTGTAAAGAGGTATAATTTCTTAGCCTTAGGAACTAAAGGATCTGGTTTAATAGTTAAACATAATGATTCAATTTTATTATTAACCAAAGCTCAGGGCCTATCAAGTAACTCTGTTTCGTCCTTACTCATAATTAAGAATCATCTCTGGGTGGCTACAAATTATGGACTTAATGAAATGGATATTGAAAAAATAGGTACTAAGGATTTTAAAATTACTTCTTACTTTAAACACAATGGATTAGTATCTAATGAGATAAATCAAATTGCCGGTGATAGTACCAATATTTATATCGCAACTAATCAGGGATTAACTGTATTTGATTATCACAGCTACCAGCCAGTTTTGGTTCCTCCTCCTATATATATCAGTGCATTTGGGGTTATGAAAAAAGACACTACAATCAAATCAGGCATAAAGCTGAGTAGTTCGCAAAATCTGATTACTATTAAATTTATTGGGATATCATTCCGTGAAGCAGCTAGTTTGAAATATAAATACAGGCTTAAAGGACTTGACTCAAAATGGAACTATACCTCAAATACGGAGGTTGAATATGCATTTTTACCTCCGGGAACCTATGATTTTGAGGTGCTCGCTATTAATTCTGAAGGTGTTATGAGTAAAATGCCCGCTAATATTAGCTTTACTATAATGCCTCCTTTCTGGAAAACATGGTGGTTTATTCTTATTGTTTTGTTGACCCTTGCAGCAGGTTCTTATTTTTATTACATAAATCGTTTAAAGCAAATCAAGAAGGAACATGAGTTGCGAAATGATATTGATTGGTATCGGCAACAGGCTCTTGCCAAGCAAATGGACCCTCATTTTGTATTTAATACATTGAATTCAATACAATCCTTTATCATAAAAAATGACAGATTGGCTTCTTCTCAATATTTGTCAAAATTTGCCAGATTGATGAGGCTGATATTGAATAGCTCACAAAAACAGGCAGTTCCCCTAAGTGATGAAATTTCGGCATTAACCTTATACCTGGAACTCGAATCACTTAGATTCCAGCAAAAATTTGATTTCAACCTTGTCGTTGATCCATCTATTGACTCATCGGCTTGTTTTATTCCGGCTTTTTTAATTCAACCATTCGTTGAAAATGCCATATGGCATGGTATTATGGGACTCAAAGTGACTGGCCGGATCGATATCGAATTTCAGAAAAATCTTAATAAAATCACCTGTATTGTCGAGGACAATGGAATTGGACGGCAACGATCGATGGAGCTGAAAACTCCTGTGCAAAAGGCAAAACAATCTTATGGCATAGCGCTGGTTGTGTCGCGTTTAGAACTGCTGAATAACCTGTACAATATTGATATGAAGATTCAGTTCATCGATCTTTTTGCAGAAAATGGGCAATCTTCGGGTACCAGAGTGATTATACAACTGCCTATGATTTCATAACTGCATCATTATTACTATTCACTCCCTTTTTCCCTGTTCCTCCTGTTGTGAAAGGAGTATTGAATGTCAGAGGAATAAACGCCATTTTTGTATTTATTGACATAAATTGTTTTCCTGATACAATAATCGGGCTAACGAATAAATCCTGTTAGGTTGCAATAAGGTGTTTGACTATTGAAGCATAAAAAATTTGCCAGTTCATTTAAGTTTATAAATCGGATAAATTTGGTTAAAATGATCGAATGAACCCGGCATCAGTAGGAAAAGTGTTTATTGATTATCGTAAATATGTTTTCCACTGCGGTTTTTTTTATCCGTTAAGGATATTGATTACTTTTGACATTACAGAAATCATTAAACTTATGTACAGGATAGTTTTGGCAATATTAATCAGCATATTATGGGTGTCGGTATGTTTTGGCCAACATCAGAATATTTTAATAAGTACGTTACGGGATCCCAATGAACCTTCGATTATTATCAATCCTAAGAATCCCGATCTTATAATGGCTGGTGCGAACCTTGATAATTATTACTTTTCTGATAATGGCGGATATACCTGGAGCGAGTCCAGACTGTTTTCTAATTCATTGGGTGTTTGGGGTGATCCTTGTCTGATTGTTGATACTTTGGGAAATTATTACTTTTTTCATTTGTCAAATCCTCCGGGACCTGCCTGGATAGATCGTATTGTTTGCCAGAAAAGCACTGACAATGGCGCGACATGGAGCCAGGGAGCCGGTATCGGGCTAAACACTGACAAAGAACAAGATAAGGAATGGGCTGTAGTTGATGTTAAGACGAACATGATATATGTAACATGGACTCAGTTTGATAATTACGGAAGTTTCGAACCAACCGATAGCACTACAATTCTATTTTCAGGGTCTCCTGATCTTGGAGAAACCTGGACTGATCCGATCAGGATAAATCAAACTGCAGGTGATTGTTATGATAGTGATTATACTGTGGAAGGCGCTGTCCCTTCTATAGGACCTGAAGGGCAGATTTATGTTGCGTGGGCTGGCCCTTCGGGTATTATGTTTGACCGCTCGACTGACGGAGGTATAACCTGGCTGGATGACGACATTTTTGTGTCTGAAATTCCGGGCGGATGGGATTATAGTATCCCGGATATTTCAAGGGCCAATGGCCTTCCGGTTACCTGTTGTGATCTGAGCAATGGATCTCAGAGAGGTACCATCTACATTAACTGGTCCGATCAACGCAACGGCAGCGACGATACCGATATCTGGCTGGTAAGGTCAGTTGATGGGGGAAATACCTGGAGTGAGCCAGTAAGAGTTAACGATGACCCTGCCGGAAAGCAGCAATTTTTCTGCTGGATGACGGTAGATCAGGCTACAGGAAAACTCTGGTTTGTATTTTATGATCGCAGGAATTACAATGACTCCATGACGGATGTTTACATGGCTGTTTCTGATGATGGAGGTGATACGTTTACCAATTTCAGGGTAAGCGAAAGCCCTTTTTACCCGGTTGAAGATATTTTTTTTGGTGATTATACCAATATCTCCGCCTTCAACGACGTGGTCAGGCCAATCTGGACCCGGTTGCACAACAATGAATTGAGTATATTTACTGCAATTGTTGATCCATTGGTAACTGATATCAAGGAAATTAAGCCTTACACTTCCTTCGATTCCCAAATTTTTCCCAACCCTTTCAGACAAAGTATTTCTTTCTCCTTTAAACTTGTTTCTGAATCACAGGTAAGCCTTGGATTATTCAATTCGTTAGGTCAAAGAATAGCCAGTCTGATCGATAAAGAAAAATTGTCTTCGGGAAAATATGTCAAATCAATAGATGCAAAGGCTTATAATCTTAGTTCGGGCATTTACTATTTCTGCTTAAGTTCCGGTAATAGCCAGACAATCCACAAGGTTGTTTATACTCCTTAAGCACCAAGCTAAACCGCTCTCTCTTTCAATTGGATATGGATTTTTTTGTATTTTCGCAAAATCATGTCCTGTTTTTCTCATTAAAAAATTATCAATGGACGAACAATTTCGCAGGATTCTTACCGGTGTCAGGGAGATGTCCCTTAGCGTCGGAGTAAGGAATCTAACCTTGAATAATATTTGCAAGAGCCTCAACATTTCGAAGGAGGAACTAAAAAAATATGTTTCAAGCGAAGCTGAACTTGTTGAGAAAGTTCTCGAATTAGAAAGAGAATCTTTTAAATCAATTTTTGACGAACATAATTTCGAGGATGTCAATGCAATTGATATCCTGCTTATTGTTAGTCAGGAAATGAATGGCCGTTTCCGGGATCTTACACCCTCTGTTACTTTTGATCTTAAAACGCTCTATCCTGAAATTTATCAGCGTCATTTTGAGCTTAGGATTGAATTTATTTTCAGCAAGATCAAAATTAACATTGAAAAAGGAATCCGTCAGGGGATGTACCGACAGGATATCAGTATTGAACTGTTAGCCAGGCTATACATCAGCCGGCTTATTGATTTGCATAACCCGGTTTTCTTCCCCCCTGACAAATTTTCATTCCCCTTACTCTTTGAAGTCATGTTCGAGAATTTTATCAGGGGGATAGCCAATGATGATGGACTTGCTTACTTTAAAAAACGCAGGAAATCATACCGTTTCAACTAATTTTCAAGTGATCGGTAATTGGCATTGATTTAATCATTCAGGCTTCCTGTCCGGAAGTTCTATTTGCCGGGAATGTCATTTATGATGGAAAATTTTTGGACTAAACTACAGCCCGGAGCATTTGCTCTTGCCCCGATGGAAGATGTTACCGATAGCGTGTTTCGTGAATTGGTGATGTCAGTTTCCTGTGCTGGTAAGCTACATCTGTTGTTCACGGAATTTACCTCGGTGGATGGTCTATGCCATCCCACTGGCCGGAAAGCTGTCATACACAGATTTCAAGTAACTGATTCGGAAAGAACATTAATAAACAGGCTGAAAATTAAACTAATAGCTCAAATATGGGGGAGTGACCCTGAAAAATTTTATCAGGCTTCCCGAATTATTGCCGATGATTTTAAATTTGACGGTATTGACATAAATATGGGCTGCCCTGTCGGAAAAGTTATAAAGCAGAACACCTGCTCTGCCTTGATAGGTCAACATGAACTTGCACTTGAAATCATTGATGCCGTGAGCAAAGGTTCCGGATTGCCGGTTAGTGTTAAAACCCGCACAGGAATAAAGGTTCACCAAACTGAGCAATGGATCGGACAGTTACTCCAATCAGGACTTTCAGCAATTACGCTTCATGCGCGAACTCAAAAAATGCAATCGCTGTATCCGGCTGAATGGGATCAGGTTGCATTGGCCGTAAAGGTTAAGAATGGAATAAACCCAACAATAAAGATAATTGGCAACGGGGATGTTGATTCATGGGAACAAGGAACAGAACTTATGAATAAAACCGGGGCAGATGGGGTAATGGTCGGAAGAGGGATTTTTGCTAACCCTTGGATTTTCTCAGGTGAGGAAAGGGAAAGAGAGATTCACGAAAAAACAGATTTGCTCGAAAAGCACATCAGCCTGTTTGATAAAACATGGGGCTCCAGCCGGAATTTCAGCATCCTGAAAAGATTTTTCAAAATTTATGTAAATGGATTTAATGGTGCTGCTGCTTTCAGGGCGGAGCTCATGGGAACGCAAAATGCCGGTGAAGCATTGAGAGCTATTGAAAAGTTCAGATTTGTGTCGTCCGGAAATCCTGATTACAGCAGTCAGTCAGCCTTGTAAACTATGTGGGCCAGGTCATAAGCGCTTACCGGTGTGTTGCAATACCAAAGTGCCCCAGTTACATCGCTTCAGAATAGTGTAACCATTTGAAAAAGAGCCATGTATTATTCATATTTGATGGCATTTACCGGGTTGGCATTGGCAGCCTTTATAGCATGGAAACTCACTGAGATGATAGCAACTGTGAGGGAAATTAACCCTGAAACAAGGTATGTAACCCATGTTATCTCAGTATGATAGGCGAAATTGTCCAGCCAGTCGTTGAGGAAATAGTGCGCAAGCGGGATTGCAATTGAGCAGGCAATCAAAACCAGAATAACCGTCTCCCGGTAAAGTTTCAGAAGGATTGCCTCGACTGAAGAGCCCAGTACTTTACGGATGCCTATCTCTTTTGATCTTTGCATAGCTGTAAATGAAGAGAGCCCCAGCAATCCAAGCAGAGCTATGAAGATTGACAAACCTGCAAATGTGGCAAACACAGTTCCAAGTTTCGATTCGGATTGGTATTTGTCATCATAATCCTTATCGAGGAAATAATAATCGAATGGTCTGTTGGCTCCAAATTGTGTCCATTTTTCACTTATATAATTGATTGTAGCCTGGTTGTAGCCTGGTTTTAACCTGATCGTCAGGATGTCTGACGGGAAATCAGGGATAAACATAATCATTGGTTCAACTTTATTGTGAAGTGAAATGAAGTTAAAATCTTTGACCACGCCTATCACTTTAAGCATACGTCCACCGGTTCCGTCAAGTTCAAAGCCAAAATGTATTTTCTTGCCAATCGGGTTCTTGTCCCATCCCATTGCTTTAACAGTAGCTTCGTTTATAATTACTGCTTCTGTCCTGTCAGTTCCCATGTCGCGGTTAAATGTTCTTCCTGCAATAAACTCAAGACCGAGTAATTTTGGAAAATCATAATCACAGGGAATCAGATTCAGTGCATATTCCTGCATTTTATTCTCTTTTTCGACCCGCATTACCTGAATACCATTTCTGCCGCCTGGTACCCCATTCGACATACTTGCAACCAGAATAGATGGGTTTTCAAGTAATTCTTCTTTAAAGTTGTCAATTTTTTTTCTGAATGTAGTATCCTGAATTTCAATAACCATCACATCGTTTTTGTTGAATCCCAGATCAGCAAAGCGAAGAAAGTTCAATTGTTTGTAAATGACTATAGTGCCTGTTATCATGACTACTGAGATGATCAACTGGAAGGTAACCAGTCCTTTTCGCATCCAGCTCCCTCTTTTACCGGTTTGCAATTTGCCTTTAAGCACTTTAACCGGTTGAAATGAAGACATGACGATTGCCGGATAAATCCCTGAAAGAAATCCGGTGAGTAAAGTGATGCCGGTTATCCCCATTAGTATTCCCGGATCCGTAAATAGGCTGAAAGCCAGCTTTTTACCTGAAAGTTCATTGAAAGCAGGAAGAAGCAATTGAATCAATGAGAATGAGATTATAAGTGCCGCTACTGAAAGCAGAATACTTTCACTCAGGAATTGGAAGGCAAGCTGACTCCGGTTGGCACCTACTACTTTTCGTAACCCGACTTCCCGTGCTCGGCTTGCTGCCCTCGCTGTTGCCAGGTTCATATAGTTGATGGAAGCCAGTAAAAGAATGAAAACTGCAACGGCAGCAAAGACATATATATATGCCATGCTGCCAACCGGCTGGTCAGCTGCAAGTTTTGAAGTGTGGTGAATTTTGTCCAATCTGGTTGTCATCAAATCAAAGGAAGCATTGATCTGATCCCCGATTTCTTTCATATACTTCTTGTAAACAGCAGGAAATTTATCTTCCACAGTCTGAATTGAACTGTTTGGCTTGAGCAATATGTAACTGTACATGCTGACATTCCAAAACTGCCCGGGATCGAGGCTGTTAAATTGTTCACGACCGACAAGCTGGGCCAGGGTAGTCATCGACATCAGCATGTCAAACTTAAAGTGGGTATTGTCGGGAAGATCATCGAATACACCGGTAACTTTGAATGAATTTCCATTTCCGGTGATCAGCGTTTTCCCGACAGCAGGATCATTGCCGAAGTATTTCACTGCCGAGCTTTTACTCAGAACGATTGAAAATGGTTCATTCAGCGATTTATCACGCTGCCCCTCAATAAAGTTAAGTGTGAAAATTTCCGGAGCCGTTGAATCTGCAAAGTAGAGTTGTTTTTCGTAAAATTCTTTTTCATTGTATTTGAGGACTGCATTATTGTTGGAAGCAAAGCGGCAGAATTTTTCAATTTCCGGAAATTCAATCTGCAAGGCGGGTGCTATAGCGGAGGAACTTACCGCAAAACGGTCATGTTTATTGTTAATGGTAAAATCACCCTCAAGCCGGTATATCCGTTCATGGTTTGCAAAATGTTTGTCAAAACCAATTTCGTCGTTAATATACAGCAGGATGAAAAAGGTAGCCGTAAGTCCCAGCGATAAGCCGAGAATATTTATGATGGAGTAAAATTTATTCCTGCTGAAGTTTCTGGCAGCGCTTCTTATGTAATTGCTGATCATAGAATTGGCGTATTTTAGTTTGACAATCTTTTGCATTCATGCTATAAATCCTATAGCCGGTAATCAGGTATGCTAATTTATTCGTATTTCAATGTTTTGGCAGGATTCTGACTGGAGGCTTTGTAGGCCATAAACCCTGTAATCAATAGTGTGAGTAATAGAGACACAAGTCCTGAGATAAGAAAAAACTGCCATTTGAATTCGGTATGGTAGGCGAATAAACCAAACCAGTAATCAATTGCAAAGTATGCACATGGCCAGGCAATAAGAATACTTATGCTTACCAGGATAAGATATCCGGAAGTAAGCAGTTTTACCATTTGCAGGGCATCGGCTCCAAGAACTTTCCTGATTCCAATCTCCCGGGTGCGCTGGGCGGCCATAAATGAAACCAGTCCGAACAATCCCAGTGCAGCTATCAGCATGGTAAGTACCGACAAAATTGCTGACGCTTTGCCAAGGTATTCTTCGCCGCTGTATAGTTTATCGAGCTCATTGCGCAGAAACCGGTACTCGAAAGGCCTGCCGGGAGCAAATTCATCCCAGGCGTTTCTTATACCATCTATGGCCTGTTGCTGCTTTCCCGGGTCTATTTTTATGGCCATATAATTGGTAAAGGCATTTACCTCACGTGGGTCTTCCTTCAGGTTCAACACAAGTGGCCCTGCTTTGGCATGCAGCGAACTTGCATTAAAATTTTTAAAAACGCCGACTACTTTTTCATTTCCTATCCTCGAATTGAATTTTTTCCCCAATGCCTCTTCATTCGATTTCCAGCCCAGATGCTTTACCATCGCCTCATTTATAAGGATTGATTCCATGGCCTCTGTCTTGCTGTTTTTATGATAATCGCGTCCTGCGACGATTTCAATTTCGAAGGTTTCAACAAAATCATCGCGGATAACCAGCGCAGGATAGAACTGCCATTTTTTATCCGGGAAGCCTTCAGGGCGGAATTCGTGGTTGTTGTAATCGACCCCAACTGTATAATCAACAGCTGTAACCCCGGCTATTCCTGGTTTCTGCAGGAGTTCGGCTTTGAATGACTCATACTGCTTCACAATCGGAGACCTGGTTACGGGAAGTATAATAATGTTTTCCTTCTGAAAGCCCAGCGCTGTATTTCGCATAAAACTCAACTGATCATATGCCATCATTGACGCAGTGATCAACATGATTGACAGACTGAACTGGAGAACAACCAGTACCTTTCGTCCGAATAAACTACCCGACGAGTGGTTATTTGTTCCCTTCAGTACTTTTACTGGTTGGAACCCAGATTGATAAAATGCAGGGTAAATTCCGGAAAATATTCCAGTACTGATCCACAACATCAACATTCGGAAACCGAATTCAATGCTGTAAAGTGAACCCGAAGTCATCGATTTCCCCGAGAAAGAATTAAAAACAGGCAAGATGAGTTCGATCAGAGCAAGAGCGATAAGCATTGAAATGAAGGTTATCAGTAATGACTCTCCCAGATATTGTATGATAAGCTGGTTTTTTGTTGCCCCCGAAACTTTACGGATCGCCGTTTCGCGCGACCGGCGGGTAGCAAATGCAGTTGAAAGGTTTATATAGTTTATACAGGCAATTAGCAGGATAAAGAAGGCCACGGCAGTGAGAATCTGCACATGCGAAATGTTACCGTTGGGTTCTATTTCGTAATCAAGCGCTGACCGGAGATGAATATCGGTCAAAGGCTGAACACCCAGTGTGATGTGGTCTTTTTCCGCATCATAAAAATATTTTTCGGTAAACCCCGGAAGCTGCTTTTCCAGTTCAGCTATGCTGGCTCCTTCTTTCACTGCAATGTAGGTCCAGAAAGGATTGTAAACCCATGTTGGAGGCATTGTTCCGCCCCATAACATTCTGAGTGTTGACATGGAAACCAGGAAATCGTATTTGAAATGTGATTGTGGGGGGGTGTCGGCAATCAATCCGGTGATGGTTATATTGGTCTTTCCTTCAAGCTTAATGATTTTCCCTATCGGATCCTTGTCACCAAAATACCTTTTAGCAGTTGATTCTGTTATAAGTGCAGTAAAGGGAGCTGAAAGAGCGTCTGCCGGATTACCTCTGAGAAACCTCACATCAAAAATCCCTGTAAAAGTTGAATCGACAAAGAAGAATCGCTTCTCGCGGTAGCCATGGTTTTCGTATTCTATAAAAAACTCACTCGACCAGTCACTGAAAACACGTGTCATATTTGCAATCAATTGCGGGTATTCGGCAGCAATGGTTGGTCCAAGGGGAGAAGGGCAGCTTGATGAACGTTCGGCTACGCCCTCAAAATCAGTGGTACTAGTAATTCTGTAAATTCTATCTGATTTCTCATGATACCGGTCATAACTTCTTTCATCGTATATGTAAAGCATGATGATGATAAAGCACAACAGCCCAATTGCCAGCCCGATAACATTGATCAGCGAATGAATCCTGATTCGGGCCAGATTCCTGAATGCAGACTTTATGTAACTTAATACCAATGACATTCGTGGATTTCAGATTGTTGAGCCGGATCAGGAATTCATGAATCATGCCAAATACATAAGTTGCACAATGTGAGACATATATAAAAATGAAAATTTGCAAAGTAAGAATTGTTGTACGCATTTGGAGAGTGGTGTGTACATATTTGAACAGCCCTGACTGTAATTGTGTCACATTTTCTTTATCAGCACGATTTTTGAGTGAATGCTGTTTCTGAATTCTATTTTATGAATATTTCCGAGATACAAACATGGCATAAAAGGATAAATGACCTGCTTGATCAGGGTCGTTTACTCGATGCTTTTGAAGGCATTTCAGGTGCCTTCCCGCAAAAAAGCTACACTGCATTTTCAACCCGCCTTGAAGAGCTTCGTTTTACATACAACAATATGTTGAACTACACTATGAAAGGGGTTGATGATCCGCAGAGGGATGAAATTCACAACAGACTTATCCTGGGAACGTATGAGTTATCTGACGATCTGAAGCTGGAGCTTCTGAATGCTCCCGGGTTCAGGCTGGCATCATTAAAGGGCGAACTTGAAAAACAACTGCGCCGTAGCAACGAAGACCTGGCCGAAAGTCTGATGAGCTTATCATTCGACCATGAGCTGAATGAGATGCTTCATGGCAGTGCATTTTATGAAGATGAATCGGAAAGTGATTCTGCAATAAAGCACCGCCAGGCCATTCAGCGGGTATTTAATTTTCTGTGGCTTACCAACCGTTTCTCAGAAAATGATGCTGTGGTGGTAGCGAAAATATTCAACAGCAATTCTTTCCCGTGGTACGAAAAGGCGCTACTGGTGAGTGCGGTTACCTTAGGACTGGTTCGGACATTCGATCCGCAAAGGATAGAAATACTGATAAAGCTCTACGCCCACAACAATCCGCAGATTTCACAAAGAGCATTGGTGGGGATTCTGATGGCAATCAGTCTCTACGACAAACGCGTTGGGATATCCCCGCAGCTGAATAGTGTTGTGAAGCTCTTAATGGATGATGAATCATTTGAATCCGACTCTTTTTCGGTAATTACCCAGATTATCAGATCCAAGGATACTGATAAAATAGCACGCAAATTCAGGGAACATATAGTTCCGGATATCCTGAAGTTCAATGAGGATCTGAGCCGGAAGCTTAACCTCGAAAACCTGCTTGAAACCGGAGAAGAGCCAGATAAAAACCCCAATTGGGAGAAATATTTCGACAATCAGCCCGATCTTGTCAGAAAACTGGAGGAGCTGACCAATATGCAAATGGAAGGTGCAGATGTATTCCTTGGAGCTTTTTCTATGCTAAAGAATTTTTCGTTTTTCAACGATGCGCATCATTGGTTTATGCCGTTTTATAAAAAGAATTTTGCTGTTGCCAACGCACTTCGAAATGAGAGTGAGGATTTTCGGGAAATCCTTCTGAAGGGCGTTGAAAACTCGCCTTATATGTGTAATTCAGATAAGTTCTCATTCATTCTGAATCTGAGCCATATGCCGCTACAGCAGAAGGAGCTGATGTCGAGCATGTTTTCTTCTGAAATAGAACAGTTTGAAGAATTGATGAATGAGGAATTAACGGACCCTGCCTTGCGGAAAAAGAGAATCGTTATTCAGTATATCCAGGATCTTTACCGCTTTTTTAAGCTAAACCCTGTCAAAACAGAAACCGGGGATATTTTTCTTCAACCGCTTGATGTTCATAATACTGCCGTGATGGGTGATTTGATATCATCCGCGGATTTTTACCGGAACATTGCAGGTTTCTATTTCGACAATGATCATTTTGGGGAGGCATTGCTAATTTATCACCGGCTGATTTATAAAGAAGAGACTTCTGCTGAACTTTTCGAGAAGGCAGGATATTGTCTGCAGCAAACAGGAAAATTCCGGGAAGCCATAGAGATGTATCGGAAAGCGGACCTTTTTGATACCAACAGAAAATGGCTGTTGGGTAAGATGGCACAATGCCACCTGAAATTGTCACAGTCAAAGGAAGCACTCGAGGTCTACCTCGAACTCCTGCAACTTGACCCTGAGAGCAGAAAAGTGCTGGCCTCAATTGGTACCTGTTATCTGAATATGGGCGAATATAACCAGGCCCTTGAATACTTTTACAGGATAGAATTCAGCGAACCGGGTTCAGCAGGCTCGATGAGGCCGGTGGCATGGTGCCTGTTTGTTCTTAACCGGCCCGGGGAAGCAGATGCCTACTACGCACAACTTCTTGATATGGAGCCAAATGAATATGATTACATGAATGCCGGCCATGTTGCCTGGTGTTTGAGTGATCGTCAGAAGGCTGCTGAATTATACCTGAAGAGTATAGAAAAGCGCGATGGTGACCTGAAGGCTTTTTTGGTGGCATTCAATACCGACAAGGTATTTCTGCTTCAAAACAGCCTCGATCCACTCGAAATCCGTTTGATGATTGATTACCTCAGGATCAGGTATCAAGAAAATTCTGCTCAGGCCTGACCCTCTTTCACCATTTTTCTGCGAAAAACAAGCGGAATTTTCTCGGGTTCCGGGATTCCGATTTCCACCAGCTCCCAATCCTTGTCGTAGGAATCAATCCTGTGTTTCAAAACAGTGAATTTTTCCTCGTTTGTCGACACCGATCCTTCCCAGGTAACCAGTTCAACGCGGTATTGAATGGTTTTTGTACGACCGTTTATCCTGACTTCGATTTCAACGTTTTGCTCGGGTTCGGTGTCAGGAATCAGAATTACTATTTCTCTCATGGCCATTGGTATTTAGTCCGGATGGCCTCTAACCAAATTTATGCCATTTATTTTAAATGCTTGATATGGTGGCGCTAGCAAATAAATTCATGACTACGGAGTGTGACGGGAACTGAAATTGTCCGGTGTTGAACATCCGGTATTATTGGCTGAATAATCCTTCCATGGTATTTGAAACCTCCATTTTCAACAGCCATTCCTTACGCCAGAGGCCGCCTGCATATCCGGTTAGTTTTCCGTTTTGCCCGATTACCCGGTGGCAGGGAATAACAATCGAAACCGGATTTGATCCATTGGCAAGCCCAACCGCCCGGGCGCCGTTTCTTATGTTCAGTTTGGCAGCAATCTCCCCGTAGGTTGTGGTGGACCCATAGGGAATTTCGCCAAGCAATTTCCAGACTGAACGTTGAAATTCTGATCCCCGGGGATTCAGCGGTAGGTCAAAGGTTTTTAATTCACCCCTGAAATACTGTTTTAGCTGATTTGCGGCGTATGCAAGCGATGCCGGAATGCTTTCATCACCGGTATGATCGCGGAAATACAATCCCGTTAGCTCCCCATTGATGGCAGTCAGTTCAATAAATCCCAAAGGGGTTGAAACCAGGGCCTTTTCAGTACCGGATGAATCTGCATTCATTTTTTTACTGTTTCATTTGATATTGTTCAGATTAACTGCAAAATGAGATCTATACTATTCCTGCGTAACAGGAGAAACCGATGGCAGAAACCGGAGTTTTATATTGACAATCTCAGGACGATTCCCGATCCTCACCGGCGGGCCCCAGCCCCCGAATCCAGGCGAAACATAGAAATGCGAACTTCCTTTCTGTTTATAACCCATACTGACTTCATAAATGGCTTCGGTTATATAATTGAGGGGCCATATTTGCCCATGATGGGTGTGACCCGATAATTGCAGGTCAACACCGGCTGCTTCTGCTTTTTGAAGATCAAAAGGCTGATGATCCAGCAGGATCAAAGGCAAACTTTTATCCGTGTTTTCGAGTAGGTCGGCAACTTCACGCCGGGGTCTTCCACTGAAACGCGGTTTATCCCTGTCATCGCGACCTGCCAGATTGAAAGCACCTGCTACATTCACCACCGTGTCGCGCAGCATTATGATACCGTGTTCCTCAAGATATTTCACAGCAGGTTCTGCACCACCTATGTATTCATGATTGCCTGTTATACCATACACACCCAAGGGCGCTTTAAGTTGTCGGAGTGATTCCCCCAGGTTCTGCCTGACAACCGGTGCCAGATCTTCATCGACAATATCGCCGGCAAACAGAATGATGTCGGGTTTCAGGCCGTTCATCGATCCGACCAGTTTTGCCATGCGCCTTGGTCCGATAATCGTTCCCATGTGAATATCAGAAGCCATGGCGATGTTTAATTCTTTCAGCCCATTGGCCTGTTTGTTTATATCCAGGGTAAGATTTTTAATCCTGGGGCTGATCGCATTGATATATCCGGCCAATACAGACCCCAGCACAATTATGACTGTCAGTCCCAACAAATTGGCAACTGCTTTTGGTGTTAACCAGGCGTTTGGCAGGAAGTGGATAAAGTGATTGGAAAGCCTGATTAAATCTATCAGGATAACGGCCAGCAGAAAGTAAAACATGGCCGCCAGCCAGAATGATCCCACCCAAACCAGGAGATTGCTGAAAACCGACAGATAGAGACGTTCAATGATTCTTCCAAGGACGTATGAGGCTGCGAGTGTTATAAAAATCCAGCGGAACCACGTCTTTAAACCTGAATCGGCCGGTATGGCCTGCATTCCGCGGGTATAAATGTAAAAGTTGATGCTTGAATAGATCAGCAGTACAATTGAGAAAAAAATAAGAAACTGGTAGTTTTTCATGGATATGTTTAAAGTCAGGAATAAACAGACAACGGGTTGCTTTGTTCTAACGGTTCTGTAATCATATAATCATATAATTCTGTAATTCTGAGACCTCACCCCCCCAACCCCCTCTCCAGAGGGGGAGCCGGAAGTCTCCTCTCACTCAGCCACCAGGGATATGTAATTCTGGAATCCTGGAACTCTGAAATCTCACCCCCAAAATACCTCTATACCTCATCCGCCCTTCGGGCACCTTCTCCAAGGAGAAGAAAATCGGACTTTTTACTTTATTGGCGAGGGGGAGCCGGAATCCCTTTCTCACTCAGCCATATTGAAACCCTGAAACCCTGTAACTTTGTAACTCTGTAACCCTGAAACCCTGAAACCCAGTAATCAATTAAACTCCCTCAGCGACTCGTGAATTCCTTTATGTACCTCATACCAAAAGTCTAGTGAAGCCTGCATCCGGTCGGTTTCAAAGGCCTTCAGCCAGCGATCGAGGTCCGGATTCGTTACACCCTCTTCCTTTTTCCTTTTCAGGAAGCTATGCACCAGCATAAAATTACCCTCCGATTCCCAGAAAATTGAGCTGTTTCGTCCATTGATGCGGCTGGCGGTAAATTTTATCGCTTCCAGAAACCGATCACCCAATCCGTAAAGTGATTCAACAATTTCGGGGATCATCTCTTCAGCCCACAGGCGATGGAACCGGCAGATGCCCATGTTGTCAATAACCAGTTCAGCAATCATGCGTTTCGCATTCAAACGGCCAAGTTCACGGGGTGGCATAAAATCATCGCCGTAATACATATAATATTTGCCCATAATAGCCATTGGTGATAGTACTCCCGGAGTCCAGTACTGGTTGGGAACCATCCATCCCTTACGTGCATAAGCGTTGTAAACAAAGTTATTCAGCAGGTTGATTCCTTTGGCACGCGACAGGCGCCTGGCATATTTACGTGCTCCTTCACTCAGGTCGATTTTTTTATTGATGATGCTGTCGAGCAGCTGACAGCCTATCCCGGCATTTTTCATCGAATCATCAACCAGGTCGAAGCCATCGGTTTCGAAAACCGGCATCTGGTCAACGCCAAGCTCATCTTTTGACAGAAGCCCCTTGTCGAGACATTCCATTAGCCAGGCAATTACCCCTCCGGCCGAAATGGCATCAAAACCCAGCATATCAGCATGGTGATTGAGCTTTTCAGCAGCACGCTGATCGAAAATTCCACTTAAAGGGCCCATGGTCTGATAGGGTTCATAGTCCTTCTTGAATTCACCCATCATCTTTTTGCAAACGGCAGAACAGGGCTCACCGCAGGTATTTTGTTGCTTCGTTTTAATCGTTTCTTCGTTAAACTGTTTCAGGTAATGATCCTTTATAAAGGTTTGATGTATCTGCAATCTTTTTTCTTTTGTCCAGTTAACAGATTGATAATTAAATGCTAACAGTTTGTCAGCCATGGTTGCGTAATTTACTCCAAAAGTACCTCCGGTATCGAAACTGGCATCGAAGCGATATTTGGTAGTTGTTTCAAAATCTTTGGCAATCAGTTTTTTGGCGTACTTATTTACAAACCATTCATCTGCTACTTTCCGGTCGCGGAAGTCGTCATCAATAAAGGTGCCCCCATAGATAACAGCGGCAATACCATGTTCCTGAAGCAAAGCAGAACCAAATCCACCCCGGCCTGCCCAGGTGTCAACAAACGAAAGGCCTGTTTTTTTAATAGGCACTGATGCAATGCCTCCAAAATCGGTGAACATGGCCGCAGGACCAGTAGCAAGGATTCTTGGTTCATTTTCATATCGTTGCCGGTAGCGGTCAAAAACATGATCCATCAGCGAGTAAATTCCTTTTCTGCCGGTATGCCAGACCTGGTTCAGGTCAACCGGTTCAAGTTCAACCTGGATCTCTTCTCCATGTATACGGTTGAGGTAAAGTATAGATGGAACCGGCGATTTGCCTACAATGGACAACATGTCAATCCCAAGGTTGCCGAATACCAGGCCGGCACCGCCCATGGACGAGATATAAAAACCACCCCAGCATGGAGAAAAGCCACTGAAAACCAATCTGTTTGATCCGGGGAAAATGGAGCCTGCCAACAAGCCGGTTCCAATATTCAGACTTTTATAACGCCCTGCAAGATGAAGACCAAGATCGACCGGCCCGAAAAAATCGCCGACTTTATATTTTTTTGTCCTGTAAAATGCATCGGTCGCATTAACGAAAAGGACTTTCAGAAAGGATTCCATATTCAGTGGAATAGATTTACTACCAAAGATACAACTATCCCTTGATTGATAAGCGAGTTGAAACCCGGAAAAATTTTGGATATCGTAAGGCAGTCAGAAAAGATACTTAAGGCTTCCATTCTGTTTTATGGTGAAGAAATGCGGAAAAATCCGTGTTTATGGTGTAGGGACACGACATGTCGTGTCCCTACATTAGTGTACCTTTAAGCATGTCACTACCTTTTCCCTTCCAGAAACTTCATCAAATCCTCTTTACTACTGCTAAAGGTAAATGCATCGGCAACCTGATAATAATTTTCCCGGTCAATGGTATATTCAAAAGCGTATTTAGCCACTTCAAGGCGGGTGTCATCAAAACTGAAAAGTTTTACGATATCTGATATTTGCCGGGTGGTGAAACATTGCTTGCTGCGGATGATCTGTTTGGCAATGGTGAGTTTCGTGCTGTTAAAGCTCTCTTTTGAAATAGATTCCTTAATCCGCTGGAATTCATCGTTGTCAATGGCACAAGGAGGCGGAACCACCGGACCGGGCCCCGGCGCTGGTCTGTTTATGAATTCGTTGTAAGCTGCCTTGTTGGGGATATGTGAGAACAACTGTGCACCGAAAGGCAGGTTGTTGAGGTCGAAAACAGACAGATAAGCTGTTTTGAAAAAGCTTAACCTGTTGGGCTCTGAGCCAAGCAGGGATGCAAGTTTCATGGCCTGGGCCACGCTCAGACAGGCATTCTGCGTAATCTGGGTAAGCAGCAACATTTTATTCGCTTCTGAATTGTTGCCGGCAACCTGTATGGCCGCTTTCATAAATTCATCTTCGCGCATCGGGTAATTGCAGTTTGACGGACCCCGGTAGTTTTCATAAACAGGATAGTCAAACGGTGGAAAACTCAGGGTAACCGGCGGTTCATACGGTGGAATGTAATCGGTTGGGTGTCCTTCCATGCCTTTGATATAGTCGTGCAACATGAAAACCGTGGAAAAATAGGCGAAATCGTCGTAAACAAAGTAGAAATTCTCTTTGTCAACCGTGTTCTGCCAGGCGGCTTTCGCGAAATCAAGCCGGTTAAAATCATCAATAAAGAGTGAAGCAAGAATTTTTACCTGCTCAACCGAAAGGCAGTTGTTTACAGCTATTGCAGCAGCTACCTGCAATTTCCGGTCTTCAGACAGTTGCATGGCTACCGATTTCTGCTTTTGTTTGAAAATATAATCGGGTAACGGGAAATCACAGCGGTGAGGTCCTTGTGCGAAGCTTTGCAAAGCAAATGCAAAAAGAAGCAGGGCAATGAATTTTATTCTCATAGCAGGTTTATTGAAGTTAGTTCTGTTTAATCCATTCAAAAGTACGGTAATGGTCGCCGTTCATACCAATGCGGGTATAAACTTCGCGTGCTGAAGTATTTGTATTGTCCACATATAGCCGGATGCCGGAAACATCGGCTCTTTGTTCGACCAGTAGTTTGATGTAATGATACATTGCACTGAAAACACCTGATTTTCGGTAATCCGGTTTTACGTAAACGGATTGTATCCACCATATCCAGGCATTGCGCCAATCGCTCCATTCGGGCGTTATCAACAGGCATCCGGCCCTATCTTTCCCCATTTCAGCAATGCAGTAAAATCCTTTCTGCAGGTCGAGGAAAACAGCGGTGACACCCTGTGAAACGGTGGTCAGGTCAAGATTCATCTGTTCGGTTTCCCACGCCATGCTTACCTGGCTGGAGGCAATAAAATCCAGATCCTGAAGTCCGGCCAACCTGATAACGGGATTTTCCACAATGTTCATAATAAATTTCTCAATCCGTTAAAAAACAGTTAATTAATCGCAATATTAAAACCCTGATAAGCTTTTGCTTTGTTGATTATTTCAGGCAATTTAATGTTTACTTTTGCACTTTCCAATTTCGGACATTCTCCCGATTACTGACGGCAAATATAAAAGAATAACTACAAAATACACAGCATGAGTGAGCAGATCAAACATGAATGCGGAATTGCCATGGTCAGGCTGCTGAAGCCACTTGAGTATTACATGAGCCGCTATGGTACCTCAACATGGGGATTGAACAAGCTGCATCTGTTGATGGAGAAGCAACACAACCGGGGTCAGGATGGTGCAGGTATTGCCGGCATTAAGTTTGACCCAAGGCCGGGCATGAAATACATCAACCGTCACCGGTCGAATTCCAATACGCCGATTGCCGATGTATTTAAAGCCGCATACGCTGAAATTACACAACTGGTCAGCGACCATCCACAACGACGCAACGATGTTCAGTTTCTGAAGCACAATGCAGGTTTTGCCGGTGAACTTTTTATGGGACATCTGCGGTACGGTACTTTTGGTAAGAATAATATTCAGAATCTGCATCCGGTTATCAGGGCGAACAACTGGATGACCCGAAATCTGGTGCTGGCAGGTAACTTCAACATGACCAATGTTGACGAATTGTTCGAAAAACTGCTGGATCTCGGGCAATACCCGGTTGAAACCTCCGATACCATTACCATTCTTGAGAAGATCGGGCATTTTCTGGACGAGGAAAATGAACGACTTTACGACCGGTTCAAAAATGAAGGCTACAGCAAACGCGAGATCACCGGCATGATCGCATCTTCGCTTGATTTACCTGATATTCTCCGCCGCGCTTCATCAAACTGGGATGGTGGTTATGCCATAGCCGGAATGTTCGGGCACGGCGATGCCTTTATTTTACGCGATCCGGCAGGCATCAGACCAGCCTTTTATTACCAGGATGAAGATGTGGTCGTGGCTGCATCCGAACGGCCGGTTATTCAAACCGCTCTGAATGTTGATTACAAATTGGTTAAGGAAGTTGAACCCGGGCATGCGTTGGTTATCAGTCGTGACGGAAAGGTGAGTATGCAGCCGATCCTCACTCCTTCAAAGCGTCAGGCCTGCTCATTCGAGCGCATTTATTTCAGCCGTGGAACCGATGTTGATATTTACCGTGAACGCAAAATGCTAGGCAAACTGCTAACTCCTTCGATCCTGGGAGCTGTGAATCACGACCTGAAACATACTGTGTTCTCCTATATTCCTAATACAGCGGCGGTAGCTTACTATGGGATGGTCGAGGAACTTAACAATTTTTGCGATGGCATTAAGAAAGAGCTTCTGCTGAAAGATGCCGCCAATCTTACTGCTTCCGGAATTGATGAGATTATGAAACTGAAGCCCAGGGCTGAAAAAGTGGCAGTCAAGGACATTAAGTTGCGGACTTTTATCACTCAGGATAACGACCGCGAAGACCTGGTTGCCCATGTGTACGACGTAACCTATGGTGTTGTTAGTCCAGGAGTTGATAACCTTGTTGTGATTGATGATTCGATCGTCAGGGGAACCACCCTTCGCAGAAGCATTATCAGGATACTTGATCGTTTGGGCCCGGTTAAAATAGTCGTTGCTTCATCAGCCCCTCAAATCCGTTATCCAGACTGTTATGGCATCGACATGACCAAACTCGGTGACTTTATTGCCTTTAATGCCGCCATTGAATTGCTGAAGGAGACAAAGCAAACTCATGTCATCAATGAAGTGTATCGTAAATGCAAGGAACAGGAGCATCTGCCCAAAGAGCAGGTGGTCAATTATGTAAAGGATATTTACCGGCCATTCACGGCAACACAGATTTCAGAGAAAATCTCCCGGCTTGTTACTCCCCAGGACTGCAAGGCAAAGGTTCAGGTTGTTTTTCAAACCATTGAAGACCTTCATGAGGCGATCCCGAATCATACCGGCGACTGGTATTTTACCGGAAACTATCCCACACCTGGTGGTAATAAGGTAGTGAACCGGTCATTTATCAATTATATAGAGGGCAGGAACGAACGGGCCTATTGATTTCGGATTTCGGAATTCGGATTTTTGATTTCGGATTTTCGATTGCTGGTTTCTTGTTACTGGTTACTGGCTACTGGTAACTGGTAACTGGTAACTGGTAACTGGTTTCTTATCTTAGTACCTCTTAGTTCTGACTTCCGACCTCTGACTTCTGATTTATTGTAGTGGAGCTCTAGTCAGATAATCCGCAATCAACAATCCGCATTCCGAAATAAATTTGCTGCAAGACACGAATGCACCGGAATTACGGCAACCTGATCGCCTGGTTTCAGGGACCTGGCCCATTGGCTGGATGTTCTGAAAATACCATGTTCCTGTGAAAGTGAAACCAGGTAGTCATTGCCTTTCGGACTTTGCCAATAACCATCAACAAAAGGAACAATCAGCCCGTAGTTTTTACTTCCGTCAGGGTTTGTCAACGATTCTTTCGAAAGATGCACCGCTCCGCCAAAAATCAAAGCTTCATTTCTATCCGGATAAACCGAAACAACCGGGCAAATAACCGCTGCCGCGATTTGGCTGAAGCCGCAACTTCCCAGCTTTAATTGCATCAGGTCGTAAAACACAAAATTTCCCGGCCTGATTTCATCAATTCCGGTAAAATCTTCTGCCAGGCTGCACGAAGGTGTATCTCCGGTTGAAGCTATAATTCCGGGATATTTTTGAATGTATTTTTGTTTCAGGCGGTAAAGAATTTCTGAAGCATTCCCGTGAATCTTTATTATTTCATCCTTGCTTTTTGCAGTGTAGGTTTGTCCGGCATGGGTCAGGAAACCTCTGAAATGAAGTAATTCCGATCCGGCGGAGCTGATGATGGCATCAATGGTTTTAAAATCGTCGGGCAAAACGCCTGCGCGGTGGTATCCCACATCGATCTTAATGAAATATCCTGCGGGGGAACCGAGTTTCAGGGCCAGGGCTTCCGCCTGTTCAGGTACATCGAACAGGACATTCAATTTTATTTTTCCAGCATGCCTGCTTATTTCTTCAATTTCCCTCATGTTAACCGGAAAGGCAATGGTAATATCCTTCCAACCGGCTTTAGAAAAAAAATCTGCCATTTTAACAGAAGAAACTGTAATTGCATCAATTCCTTCCTCCCGGAACCACCCGCCAACTTCAACGGATTGGTGGGTTTTGAAATGTGGTCTGAATATCAATTGCTTAGTCCTGGCTTTTTCGGCCATTTGATGGATGTTCTGACGGCAAATCTGTTCGTTGATCAGGATTGTGGGAAAACTAAATGGATCATCGATCCTGTTTGGGTCCATTAGAAAAAGTTTAAAATATTTGTTTTATAGGCTAAAGATATAGCATTTGGGTTAGGATTATGTTTGCACCCTTTTGGGCTTAAGCCACAATTAAGTATTAGGGGTTTTTGTGATTCCACGGGTTGAAACCCGTGGGAATTCACCGTGGGAATTCACTTTGAGCTTTAATCTTTTAACTTTGAGCTTAACTTTTTACTTTCTACTTTTTACTTTAGACTTACTTATGTTTCTCTTCCCACACCCAGCCAGCATCCAGCCGCAGCATCTCTTCATACGAAACCCCTTTTTTCATAGCCTTTTGCATGATGGTTTCCTTCCATTCGGGGGTGTCGTCAATGGCTTTCATTATCTCCTGTATTTCAGCTTCTTTAGCTGAATTGTTGATGACCGGTGCTTCAGAAGCTTTCACATTACCTGATGAGACCAGAGCTTCATAAAGCCTGTCGATAAAACCGTAAGGGAAGCGGTAAAGGTTGGCCTCGGTAGCCATGATGATGATGACATCGGCATTGCCAACGGCCTCAAGTATATTTAATTCAGCGGTCTTTTTTGGAGCAGGCCATGCCGGATTGTGGGCTTCGGTATTGTAATACCAGAAGCTGTTGTCGCTGAAAAGCCTGCTTGAGAAACCGGTTCCGAAAATATTCCAGTAGTAACTATCGGCAACTACGATCGCATCCGGTTTTATCTTTCCATCCTCATTGCCGAACCAGATTTTCGGGTAAGCCATAGGAAAGTGTTTAACTTCCCACAGCAGGTTCATACCTTCTGCAATATCATAATCAGGACTGCGCAATGTGTCCGGAAGGTCAAACCCCTTCCAGCCGAAGTCAACCATATCGATTTGCCGGTCTTTTTCTATATAACGGATCATTGAGTCAAGCGAAAGCGCTACCCCGTAAGCACTCCAATGAATGCCGCATTGTGGATACAATGGGTAGGTTGCTGTGTCTTTCATCTTAACAAACCAATCGTTAAAATCGATCAGCGGGAGCCCGTTTTTTTGAAAGGATTCACGATAGGTTTGGTAATTGGTCGTCTTTCCCGAAGGCTTCCGTGTATATTTATCAGGAATAAATTCCGGAAAAAAGCTTGCTTTCCCGGGTGCCATTACGAAGAGTAGGGTTTTACCCGCTTCACGCAGCTTGTTGTTTACGAAAACAGCCTTTTGAGTTTGCTCATCTATGGTTTTTTGTCCGACAAAATCCCACCCTTTCCAAGCTTTGATGTAGTTGATTTCGTAGAGGTATTTGTGTTTACCGATGATTACTCCACTGGCGAGTGCAGTGTCGAACACCGAGAATGCGATCTGGTTGTTGATGCGGATCAGCAATGGCCTTAACCCGATGCTATACTCATAAAAACCATTGTATTTTTCCTGGAAGGAGCCATCAAACCATGATTTAACTGAAACTTCAGGTTCTACGGGGACCTCAAATGCTCCTTTCAGTGGTGTTTCACTGAAAACTGGAACCGTGCGTTGCAGCAGAGGCAACCCGATCATCAGCATTAACAGTCCAAAGAGTATGTTTTTCAGCAATTTCATGCAAAGCAAAAGTTCAAAGTAAAAAGTTTAAAGTCTAAAGTTTAAAGTTTAAAGTAAAGGTCATGAGAAATTAATGGGAAACAGCTGAAAAACGTTAAAACCTGAAATAGATAAACGGATTGAACCCGGATGAGCTGATGGAAGCAACACTGATAACAAACAGCAGAACAGAAGCTGCTGTCATTAATACAAGCGTTGATGTTTTCTGGTCTTTTACAATCAACAGTTTTTCCTGCCACTTTTCGTTGTTTCTGAATGCTCCCCAGAACCCGAAGAAGGCGCCAATGATCAGGATAACCCATACTTTCTGACTGATATAGACGGCGGGCCCACCTGCAAAACTGAACATGCGGCCGGTGAAATCAATGGCATATTCAAGCGATTCAGCCCTGAAAAACACCCACCCCACCAGGGTAATTACAAAAGTGATCAGGATAGAAGGATATTTCCCAATGAAATTATAGAATTTCATCAGGAAGATGCGGTCGGCAACCAGGAAGAAGCCATGAAAAGCGCCCCAGATCACGAAATTCCAGGCGGCACCATGCCAGAGTCCTGAGAAAAGAAAGACCAGCCAGAGGTTGAAATAGAGCCTTTTTGCCGATACCCTGTTTCCACCCAGAGGAATGTACAGGTAATCGCGCATCCAGCGGCCAAGCGACATATGCCACCTGCGCCAGAACTCTGAGATATTCTGAGAAATATACGGATTGTTGAAGTTCTCCAGAAAATCGAAACCCATCATCCTGCCCAACCCGATGGCCATATCTGAATACCCGGCAAAATCATAATAAATCTGAAAGGCGTAAGCCGTGACACCCATCCAGGCAGTGGCGGTTGTCATCCCGGCCGGTTCCATGGCGAATACCGAATCGGCATATTCACCCAGCACATTCGCAATCAGTACTTTTTTGCCAAGTCCGAGCGAAAACCTGAAAAACCCGGAAATCCGGTTATCGATGGTGTCATTTTTCGAACGGTCGGTTATCTGATCGGCCAGGTCGTGGTAACGGATAATAGGCCCTGCAATCAGTTTAGGGAAAAGAATAATGTACAGCTGATATTCCCAGAAGTTGGTAAGGGGCTTGTGAACCCGCCGGTAAACGTCAACAACGTATGTTATGGTTTCGAAGGTATAAAACGAAATGCCAATGGGCAGGATCAGCTTTGTCCAATGGATACTACCGGTTCCGAATACTGAAAGTACAGCATTGACGTTCTCAACAAAAAAGTTTGAATACTTGAAGTAAAACAACAATCCAAGGTTAACACTTACCGATAAGGTAAGCATTAACCGCCGGTTGAGCTGACTTTTGGTTTGCGACATCCATTTTACGAGGTGAAAATCAAGGAAGGTTGTTCCCAGAATGACAAATATAAAACGGGGGGCGCCCCAGGCATAAAAAAATATGCTGCCAACAAGCGCTACATAATTTTTATACTTTGCATCGGCAAAATAATAGAACAATAAAAAAACCGGCAGGAAATAGAGGAGAAACAGACTGCTGCTGAATACCATTTTATCAGTGTTAACCTTTGTGCCTTATGAATTTTAAGAGGGCAAATGTAAGGAATTGAAGCGGATTTAAGCAGGACTTCTGGTTTTTTTACCGAATACAGGAAGCCGACTCTATCGAAGGTGTTTGCCGGGCTATCTATTTACAGGCGTTGGGGAAGAGCTCATATAATTCTATTTTTTATACATCGAAATGTGGCAAAGAATATTACCGGTTTAAGCCAAAAGTTGTATTTCTTGCCAATTTGAAAAACACAAGATTTTTTTTCAGATGAGAATGAAGAAAATTATTTCACGTGGTTATACAGTAAATATTAATGTCAAAGAAATCAAATTTGTAGAGCTTATATCCGGTTTGCCACTGAAATTCAAAAGTATGTTTTCAAAGAAAGATGATGGCAAAATATTCAGCGTGCTTTGCTTTTGCAAGATAATAGAATAGTAAAAAAACAGTAAGGAAATAGAGGAGAAACAGCCTGCCGCAGAATACCATTTTGTCAAAAATAACTTTGGAACTACAGAAATTTTCAAATCGTCAATGGGGAGAAATCACGGCGGATTTATACAAGGAAATGGGTTTTTTAACCACCCAGAACATAAAATCTTGTTAACTTTGGCGGTTTTGATACAACTATTTATCAGGTGAAAAATGGAAAAATTCAAAAAACATCTAAACTGGAGCAATCTGGCAATTGCAATAATATTTTATGTAATTGTATCACAGATATTTAGTTTAAAATTCTACCAAAATCCACATAGGATAATTGATAGCGATGTAAGTAACTATTATGCGTATCTGCCGCTGACTTTTATTTTTGATCAGCTTGACTACAAATTTGATGAGGAAAGTTTTCCGATTGTTAAAGATTACGTTTACGGTGTTCCTGTTGGAAATGGCAATAGTATCAACCCATATACCATGGGTTTGGCTATTGCATATTCCCCGTTCTTTTTTGCGGTTCACCTACCTTTGAAATGGATGGACTATCCGACAACTGGATTTTCGCAGCCATACCGGATCTCCATCATTCTGGCATGCATGTTTTATTTTATGACAGCATTGTTTTTGCTTAAAAAGATACTCTTAAAAGTATTTGATGACAGGGTAACTGCTTTAACCCTGACAGCATTGGTGCTGGCAACCAACCTGATTTATTATGTGACCTATGAGCCCGGCATGCCTCATGCTTTTAATTTCGCATTTAATGTTGGCTTTTTGTTTCTCACAATTAAATGGCACGAAAAGCCCGGCATTCTGAATTCTATTGGCATCGGACTTTTAATTGGAATGATATCGCTTATCAGGCCGACGGATGTAATTATTGCATTGGTCTTCATTTTCTGGAAGGTAACTTCATTGAGCGCCATAAAAAGCAACATTGTGTTTTTTCTTAAAAACTGGTATTTTATATTTGTTATACTGTTTTTGCCTTTTTGGTATGGGTCCCACAGATGTTATACTGGAAGCACTTTGCCGGTCAGTATCTGTATAATCCTTATCAGGATTCAGGGTTCAGGTTCTTTTTTAACAATCCGCAGATCTTCATTTCTCTCTTCAGTTACCGGAAAGGCTGGTTGTTATACACCCCGGTTATGCTGTTGCTCATTCCGGGCTTTATAGTGTTGTATCGCAAATACCGTGAATATTTCTGGCCGGTCATCATTTTCTTCTTGGTTAACCTCTGGATTATTTCATCATGGTGCCTTCCCTGGTATGGCGGGAGTTATGGTCAGCGCGCATATGTTGCATCCTATAGTATTCTCGCCATTCCGCTGGCTGCTGTTTTTTCAGCATTATTTTCAAAGAGGAAGACACTCGGTTTTATTGCGGGGATTATTGTTGCAGGCATATTTGTCATCCATAATCTTTTTCAGTTGAGACAATACTATCACGGGGCAATACATTATGTGTCAATGACCAAAGAGGCTTACTGGGATTCGTTTATGCACAAACATCCTTCACCCCGCCTGAAATACCTGTTGTCTTTTCCCGATTACGACAATGCTAAAAAGGGTAAATATCCGACTCCGGTTATTGATCCGCTTTATACAGGCAAACTCAGCAAAGAGGAGATACTCATCAGGTTACAGAAGGATATTTCAGCTGAACTCAGCAGCGACAGTATTAAAAATCAGGAGTGGATTGACATGGCCAGGGAAGAAAATATCAGTTATGATGAACTGATAAAAAAACAGGCTACAATCAAAATGGAAGAGCAAATTAACGGTGGAATCATTTTGCCAAAGAAATAATCTTTAGAATGTCATTTAGTGTTACTGAGTTAATACAGCAGGTTGTAACAAAAGGCACTTGTACAGGGTGTGGATTGTGTGTGGGGATGGATGAAACAAAGAAATCATTCATGGCTGACACGCCTGAAGGACCCAGACCGGTAATCGATGAAAACCATCAAATTCCGGAACAGCTTATTCAATGTTGCGCGGGACACAGGATAGACTATCCCCACCTTTATCAGTTACATTATGGCAAATACCCCGAAAGCTGGCTAACCGGAGTCATTTCCGGTGTTTACACCGGATTTTGTATTGATGAGGGTATCAGAAGAAACAGTTCATCGGGCGGAGTTATTACAGCAGTTCTCTGCTCGTTGCTTGAATCAGGTCAGATTGATGCAGCGATTGTGGTTACACAGGGTATTCCCGAACCTGAGAAAGCTTCAGTAGTCATTGTCAATACTGTTGCTGAAATTTTGTCTGCTTCACAATCCGTATATGTTCCGGTTTCAACGCTCGACATACTCAACAAACTTGATCCGGGAAAGAAATACGCCATTACCTGCCTGCCCGAGCAATCGGCAGCACTCAGGTATCTTCAAAAACAAGGACATGCAAAAGCCCTCAGTATAAAGTACATTCTTGGGCCATATACCGGAACTGCGATTTATCCGGCAGCAATAGAAACATTCAAAAGAATAAACGGGATAAAAAAAGATGACTACGTTTCATCCTTGAAATGGAGAGCTGGTGAATGGCCCGGTTACCTTGAGATTATTACCAAATCAGGCAGGGTTTTGCGCTCTCCCAAGGTATATTACAACTTCCTTATTCCGTTTTTTGTCACCAATGCAAGCCTGCAAAGTATGGATTTTGCAAATGAGTTTGCTGATCTTGCAGTTGGAGATGCCTGGTCGCCCGGGTTTGAATCGCAGGGCCAGGGCTTCTCGGTTGTTGTAAGTCGCAACGAAAAGATGACAGCACTTCTTGAAGATCTGCAACAGAAGGGGGTTCTCAGGTTAACACCCGAGCCGGTTGAAGCGGCTTCCTCGATGCACGGACACATGATTGATTTTAAGAAAAGAGGGAGTTATATCCGTAACCGGATGCGTAAAATGCTGTATCTGAAAGCTCCTGATTTCGGTTACAAACCTGCCCGGATCGGATTCGGCAGGATTATAGTTGAAATCGTAATTTCGACTATTTTTGTTTTGGGCAAAACATCTCTATTCAGATTAATCTTATACCTCTTACCAGAAAGGATAATTGGTCCGCTTTTCAATTTTATGCGATTGAAGTGGAAAAATATATCTAAAAAAACAAAGCGGCAGGGGCTTGAATCCTATGAAGTAAAAATTTTGGAAAACTAAACATGGTCGATTTCCATCCGCTGATAAACAGGAACTTTCCCGGGATTCTGACACAATTAAGCCGTGATCCCAACACATCGCATTACGGTAGTTTCGATCGTAACTGGTGGCATTATAAGATCCGGGATTTTTCATCAATCATTTTGCAACAGGGTGGCTACTTCCTCGAATTGGCCGCACAATTGCCTGAGTACATAGAATTTTCAAATCAACTTCGTGAGTATTCCAGGGCATCTGTCGGTTTTTGGGCCGGAAGGGCAAAACGAATGGGTGCTTTTGAAGAATATTATCCCTGGGAAGATGGTTATCCTCCACTTGCATTTTCAACCCTCGCGGTAGCTAAAATAATTCTGTCTCAAAAAATAAAATCAACTGTTTACGATGCTGTGTTGGAAAAAGCTGCCCGGAAACTCCAGCATCGTTTTGAACCTGAAGCAGCCAATCAGCAACTTGCAGGACTTGCCGCCCTATCTGTTTTAAAAAAGATAAATTCAGGGTTCGTTGACGATATTACATTCAGACGATTATCAGATCAAACACTCGCGCTTCAGTCGGAGGAAGGGTGGTTTACCGAATACGACGGTCCTGACCTTGGATATCTGTCGGTTTCACTCGATTGTTTGTGGGACCTGTTCGACAACACACAGGATCAGCGCTTTGTCGATTCTGCAACAAAGGCTTTCAGGTTTCTGGCAAAACTGGTTCTTCATATTCAGGGATCAATCGGCATGCACAATTCCCGGAATACCGATTATATTGTTCCTTACGGGATATGCCGTTTTCTTAAATCTGAACATGATGAGGATGCCCTTTTAGCCGCTCAGGTAATTGACATCCTCTATTCAGATACAGATCATCAGGCTCATTTTTTTCAGGCTGTGGATGACCGTTACCTTAGCCATTATATAGGACATTCGGTGGTGAGGGCCCAACTGATTCTGGATGGCATATCTCAGAAAACCTTGATTAACAGGACTTCAGTCGATGCAAACTCAATATTGGAGAGTTGTGGATATGCCCTTACTTCAAGGAAGCATCATAAGATAATAACCAGCTGCCTGAAGGGCGGTATAATTACTATCAGGAATTCGGAAAATTATTTCAATGATTTCGGCTGGATTGTTTTTGACGGTGATAAGCAATTTGTAACGCATTGGTGGACTCCGTCCACTCAATATTCAGGTAATTCTGAAAATATTGAAATTACCGGACATCCTGTTCAGTATAAGGAAAATACAAGCACTCCTCTTAAGCATTTAATTTTAAGAGCAATAAGCTATTTTTCAGGACACAAAATCATTTCCTTCCTAAAAAACATGCTTATTTTCAGAAAAAGTGATCTCAGGATTGTCTTCACGAGAAGTATTAAAATCCAGTCTGACAAAGTGATCATTACAGATGAGCTTTCGGGTTTGAAGGGAAGCGAAGCAATTGTGAAAGCTCCACGCTTCTCCAAAAGACATGTAGCCAGCGCCGATTCATTTCACCGGGAAGATATGTCGATGGTGAAAGGATATACCTTCAACACGGAAACCCAAATGAATGGAAAGATTTTTAAATCAACAACCATCGTAAATCTCGATTAGCTTATAATCCATGTTCAGTTCCATATTATCTGATAAAGTCAGAAAGCTTTTGATGCAACTGATAAAATTCGGAATAGCCGGCTTACCCTCATTTCTGGTTGCGATTCCGCTCAATTGGTTCCTGGTCGAAGAAATTTATCTTACTAAGCCTGTTGCTTATCTTATTACCTTGTTTTTTCAGGTAACTGTCAATTTTATCCTGTTAAGGCTTTTTGTTTTTAAAGGAGTGACTGAAAAAAATGCACTGAAAACCTATTTCAGATTTTTGTGGGGTATTGCATTTTTTCGGTTGCTTGATTGGGGTTTATATACGATTCTTGTTCAAAACACGGAAATTTATTACCTCATCATCCAGATTGGAAATGTTGTTATATTTTCGCTGGCAAAATTTTTATATAGTAAGAAAATAATGGAAAAGTAACTGTGATGAAGCTGATAATACAGATCCCCTGCTACAATGAGGCAAAAACCCTTCCGGGTGTAATCCGTGATTTGCCAAAGACCTGGCCAGGTATTAGCAAAATAGAATACCTCGTTATTGATGATGGAAGCTCGGACAACACTGTAGCAGTAGCTCATGAGCTAAAAGTGCACCATGTGTTGCAATTGGGGACCAATCGCGGGCTCGCATACGCCTTTTCAGAAGGTATTAAGTTTGCTTTGGGTAAAGATGCTGATATTGTAGTAAACACTGATGGTGACAACCAGTATGTGGGTGAAGATATCGGATTGCTAGTGCAACCTATTGTTGAGGGAAAGGCTGATATTGTTGTGGGGTGCCGGCCAATTATAGCACATAAGGAATTCAGCCCTGTCAAGAAGTTATTCCAGCTTGCAGGGAGCTGGATACTGCGAAAAATCTCAAAAACAGAGGTTAAAGATGCCCCTTCAGGTTTCAGGGCATTTTCGAGGGAAGCCTGCCTGAGGATGTTCATTTACTCAAAATTCTCCTATACAATGGAGAATCTTATCCAGGCCGGGAACTCAAATTTGAGGGTTCAGTCAGTCGACATCAGGGTCAATGCCAAAACGAGGGAATCAAGATTGTTCAGGAATATTTTTGAGCATATTTATAAATCGGCCGATACCATCATCAGGATGTTTATTTTATATCGTCCCGGCAGGTTCTTTCTTTGGATTGGAACGGTTTTTAATCTGGCTGCAGCTGCATTGGGCGTCAGGTTTATTTACCTCCTGTATATCACCGATCATCCCGACAAGCAGAGAACCTATATTCCATCGTTGATACTACTTGCAATTATGGCCTTCTGGGGTGTGGTTTCCTATATGATCGGGATACTTGGTGAGTTGCTTAAATTCATCAGGAAACAGAATGAAGAAATACTTGCTAATCAGCGAAGAGAAAAATTCAGGAAAGGATAGTTCAGTATTTTTAATGATTTTGCAGTTATTTTTTATTGTTTACCTTTGCAGCCTAAACAAAAAGTAACAGACTGAATTATGAAAAAATTGTTTTTTTTAGCATTTATCGGGGTTGTAGCATTCGGATGCTCAAACTCACCGAATACACCTGCTACTTCAGATTCCCAGGCTGAAGTAAGTGAAAAACAGGCGATCTTTGAAAATGACCTGGAAAATGCATTGGCCGGAATTCCTTCCTGGTCGAATGAGAAGGCCATCAGTAAAATGCCGGAGGGTATGAAAGCACATTCCGGCGAGTTTGTTTCGATGATTGATAATGTGAACAAGTATTCCTACGCATTCAAGGAAACTTTTGAAAACATCAACGAAAAGTTGCCAATTACAGTGATTGTTTCCGGGTGGGTCTACAGTACTGATTCGAATCCTAAAATGAGTATTGTAATGGATATCAATGATAATAATCAAACATTCATCTGGAAGGGTTATCAGTTGATGAAAGATCCGAAACCTTTAAATCAATGGAATGAATTCAAGGCAACATTTACCATTGACCAACCCATTAAGCCTTCACATCAGATAAAGATTTTTGCTTTTGATGCAAATGCAGCAGCTTACTTTGATGACTTCAAAGTTGCTTTTGAGTTTTAGTCAGTAGTCTTTTTAATTATAAAAGGGAATTGCTATCCGGTATAGCAGTTCCCTTTTAATTTCATTCAATGAAACAGTTGGTTTTAAAATAGTCTCTTCAACAGCATATTCAACTGTTCCTCCGCCCAAACTGTTTTTAGAGAATCTCTTTCCTGTTCACTTTGCTGATTACGTAATTTCTTTTGCAATGTTATGTCGCGCGAAGCAAGGGTTTTATAATAATGCAGGAAGTGTTGCCTGTTGGTCTCAATGTTGGTTTTAAGCTGCTTTTTATGACTAAAGGTCATTTCGGTTTTTGGATAATAGATTCCGAAAATCCCGGCTTCATGGTCGGGCATTACCAAAGAGCCCTCGTAGCCATCACCAATATTGGATTTCATAAAGTTACTGCAATATGATTCCTGTGTCATGGCAACATAATGAATGAATCCCATGCGGTATTGCCAGGTCTGAAACAGATTCAGAAAAGTAAAGGCAGCTAGAATAATTAGTCCTGCATATGACAATAGGTGGCTTTTTCTATCAGCAATTGCCTTAAATAAGGCCGCTATTGACAAAGCAAATATTCCGTATCCATCAATATAAGCCCTGTTGCCATAACTTCCGCCAAACCACCAGCACCACCAGGATGAATTAATAAATATAAGTAAAGCAAGGATTGACGTTACCTGCCAGAAAATCTGCCTGTAATGTTTCCATAAAACAGGTAGTCCGATAAAAGTGATGGACATCAGCGGAGTGTACAAAAGCCAGCCTTTGCGAAAGCTGAATAAACTATTGAATATCTGTGGGTTATTCCAGAAAAATGATTCCTTGTCGTATGTATAGAAAAACCAGTTACCACTCACAAACTTCCAGAACGCAAATTGTGGAATCCAGATGATAACAAACATAATCATCATTAGAAGAATTTTGGAATAATTCCTTAACAGGAATCGAATTCTTTCGCGGAAATCACTGGCTGCAAAAAACAGTGCAATAAACATCAGGTTGGTTGGCCTGATGAGAACAATCAACCCAAAAACCAATCCCATAAGTATGGTGAGTCCTGTTTTAGGATTCGCGAACCAGCGCTGAAGAAGACGGTAGAAGTATATTATAAGCGCGAAACTGTATACATGCGACATGGAAGCTTCAGAAGTTGTATACCATGATAAGTTTGTACCTAAAGCAATAACGATCAGCGTTAACGCCGTTACAGATTCATTGAAATGTTCAAGTAAGACTTTTCTCAGGTTCCAGAGTCCGAAAAGGAAAAACAGCATGGCACTCAGGAGTAGTCCCATCTTATATGGAGGTGAATAGCCATCGGGTTCAGCCCCTGTCAGAGGCACCAGGACATAATGGGCAAATGCGGTAAAAGGAGCATAGATCAGCGCCATACCCATCGACATCTTGGAATAGGCCCTACCCGTATCTTTATTGGTAGGAAGCCATAATTCACGTCTGGCATATCCTGGAATTTTGTTGTAAATCCGGCCAAATCTTAAATCATGGTGAACAACGGCTGCTGAGGTGTAAATATAGTAAAAGTGAATATCGTCCTTGATCAGTCGTCCCGGCTTGTCCCAGTCTTTATTCTGAAGATTGTAAAAACAAACAGCAGAAAAAATAAGGAATAGGGTTATTATTGAGAGGTGGTTGGCTGAAAAACCGGAAAGTCGTTGAAATTTGTAAAAATCCCGGCTTAATCCCGGATTGCTATGTTTGGCCATAACATTGTTTAAAAATCGTCAGCTCCGTATTTGTTGTCTTTATTCTGTTGTAATACCTCATATTTCGCACAATCAATTTCAACCGATAGGGCATTTTCGGGCCGTTCGAAATCATCGGTTGAGATTCTGAGTTTTGGATCGGCGTAAATGCGTTTCATATACAATGCCCAGATGGGTAATGCCATGTTGGCGCCTTGCCCCAGGGTAATGGAGCGGAAGCGGATGCTGCGGTCTTCACCTCCAACCCACACACCAGTTACCAGGTCGGGAGTCAATCCCATAAACCATCCATCAGAGTTGTTCTGGGTTGTCCCGGTTTTCCCGGCGATGGGGTTGTTAAGTCCGTACTTGTAGCGAAGCCTTACACCTGTTCCACTTTCAACCACGCCCTTCATCAACTGGAGCATCAGGTAGGCTGTTTCTTCGCTCATAGCCTCTTCCTGACGGGGCATAAAACGTGCAACGACATTGCCGTTTTTGTCTTCGATACGGGTAACAAACAGAGGCTCAATATAAACTCCTTTGGCTGCATACGTATTCATGGCACCTGTCATTTCGTAGAGGGTGAGGTCGGGTGTTCCGAGGGCAATGGAGGGAACCGGGTCGATGGGGCTGACAATGCCCATTTTGCGGGCAATTTTAATGACAGCCATAGGTGAATATCGTTTGATAAGGAAAGCAGAAATCCAGTTGATCGAATTGGCAAGCGCCTCTTTCAGGGTTACCATCTGCCCCTTTTTAAAGTCGTTGGCATTGGATGGCTCCCACTTGCCGCCTTCCGGCAGGTCGATGCTGTATTGAATGTTGGCAATTTTCGTACAGGGTGAGAAATCTCCTTCCTGCATGGCAAGCGTGTAAACAAATGGTTTGAATGTCGAACCTACCTGTCTCTTGGCCATTTTTACATGATCAAACTGAAAATGGCTGTAGTTAATGCCTCCCACGTATGCCCTAACAAAGCCTGTTTGTGGTTCAACCGACATCAACCCGGCCTGCAGGAAAAATTTGCAGTATCGGATTGAATCCCACGGGCTCATGATGGTATCGCGGTTACCATTCCAGGTAAAGATCTTCATAGGCACTTTTGTCCGGAACGATATCCTGATAGAATCCTCAGAAGCTCCCGAGGCTTTCAGTTTACGGTAACGGTCAGAGCGTTTCATCGAGGCTTTCATCAGTTTGTAAGCCTCTGCCTTCACTGTTGATTTTGGAAAATCGAAAGGTGCTTCAACCCGGTCTTTCCAATGCTTGTAAAAGGCTGGCTGAATTTCTTTCCCCATGTGCTCGGCAACAGCTTCTTCAGCATACAACTGCATGTGCGAATTAATGGTTGTGTAAATCTTCAGTCCGTCTTTATATAAGTTGTAGCGTGTTCCGTCGGGTTTAGGATTTTTCTCTATCCATCCATACAGCGGGTTGTTAATCCATTGAAGGGAATCTTCCGTGAATATTTTTTTATCGAAATAATCCTTACTGTTTGGTTCGCCGGCCGACATGATCTGGCGAAGGTATTCCCTGAAATAGGTAGCTTCACCCGAGGTGTGATCCTGCATCCGGTAATTTGACATGTCGAGGGGCAATACCCTGAGTGAATCATATTGACTCTCAGTAATGTAGTCGTTTTTTTTCATCTGGTTAAGAACGACTTCCCGGCGTTTGAGGGCGCGCTCAGGATTGCGGACGGGTGAATACCTGCTTGGGGCCCGCAACATCCCAACCAGCATGGCCGATTCCTCTATAGTCAGGTCTTTTGGTTCTTTATTGAAAAATGTTTTTGCTGCCGATTTAATCCCATAGGAATTACTGCCAAAGTCAACCGTATTGAAATACATGGCAATAATCTCCTGTTTTGTGTAGTTGCGTTCCAACTTGATGGCTGTGATCCACTCTTTAAGCTTGATGAAGAAGGTTTCGATAAAGAGCCTGTTTGATTTTCGCGGAAACAGGTTCTTGGCCAGTTGCTGCGTAATGGTACTCCCTCCTCCTTTGTTGGTCCCTGTGACCAGACCGAAGGTCACCCTGAAAAGGGCTCTGACATCGATGCCTGAATGCTTCTCGAAACGGAAATCCTCGGTTGCAATAATCGCATTTACCAGATTTGGTGACAAATCCGAGTAATGAATGTTCGACCTGTTTTCGATGTAGTACTTGCCGAGCAATTCCTGATCGGCCGAAATTACTTCAGAAGCCAGGTTACTCTTCGGATTTTCAAGTTCTTCAAAAGAAGGCATAAAACCCAGTAAGCCCAATGACATTGCAGTAAAAAGAAGAATTACGAAAATGAAAACACCCACGAAGGCTTTCCAGAATCGTTTACGCCATAGGTTAATATCGGCCTGGCCGCTTTTCGGTTTTTTGGTCATTGGTTTGTGTCCAGATATTCTTTGCGGATTTTGCAAATTGAGATACAAAAGCAATGCATCTCTACTCTTTTTTAAGTTCCTTTTCGAGTCTAACGCCTGCCTCAGATATTCCTTCCAGCACATCTTCGCGCATTGCCTGGTTCAGGCTCAGTGTGTATATTCCTGCCCTCGGGAAACGGATATTACTCCGGATGGGTATGCGGTTATCGCGGTAACGACCGGTACCCTTACCAAGCCATTCGCCGTTTTTAGCTGCCAGCATGCAATTGATGGTGTCGCGCGACATACCTCCACCCGGGAATTCAGTGGTCAGGAAAAAATAAATGTTCTTGTTCCTGTAGGAAGTGTTGTTACGGACATTGATGAAAAAACGGTAAGTACCTACGGTGTCAACAACGTTTATTTTAAATGAGATCGCCTGGTCCTTGGGCCATTTGTCGTTTTCCAGGCTCAGGCTTTCATCATAGAATTTAGTTCTGTCACACGATGAGAACAGGACTATAAATAAGAAGATCCCAATGGAGGACTGCAACTGTCGGAATTTGGCCAAAAACCTTTTCATCATCCGGTAAACGCTGGTTTTGAAATTCTATTGTAATTTATTACCTGATCAAAGTCGTTATTTGTCAAAACGGTTGAGTGCTTCCTGTCCCACAAAGTTCTCAAATTCAGCTTTCTTCTCAACTTTCCTGGCGAAATCTTCAAGCTTTTCGATTGCCTGCCCCTTTTTGTTCAGAACAATAATTTCTTTAACCTTTTCTACCGGTATGGCTAACATGTTATTGGGGTCAGATTTATAGGCATACCAGATGATGCCGGCGAAAACGTCGATTTTCTGGGGAAAGGCATCCCCTTTTTTAGTATTAATCAGGTTTTCTTCTGTCGGAAAATTTTTAAGTGCTTCTGCATAAGCGGCATACTCGTAATTCAGACAACACTTTAGTTTACCGCACTGACCAGCCAGTTTCTGAGGGTTAAGAGAGAGTTGCTGAATTCTGGCGGCATTCGTGCTCACCGTATTAAAACTGCTGAGCCAGGTGGAACAGCATAGTTCCCTGCCACATGTTCCGATTCCGCCAAGTTTTGAAGCTTCCTGCCTGGCGCCGATCTGTCGCATTTCAATCCTAACTTTAAACTCTTCCGCCAACAACTTGATCAGTTCCCTGAAATCAACCCTTTCTTCAGCAGTGTAAAAGAAAATAGCTTTGGTGTCATCGCCCTGATACTCAACATCGTTCAATTTCATTTTCATGTTGAGGTTTGAAGCTATTTCCCTGGAACGAAAAAGCGTAGGGTCTTCCTTTTCAACGGCAGTAATCCATTTTTCGACATCACTCAGCCTGGCTTTCCGATAAACCTTCTTGATATCTTCACGCTTTGGATCCGCGTTTTTCTTCTTCATCTGCAATCTGACAATTTCTCCAGTCAGCGATACGATGCCGATATCGTGTCCGGGATTGGCCTCAACTGCCAGAATTTCACCTACATGAAGGTCAAGATCGCCGGTCGTTCTGTAAAAATCCTTGCGGTTATTTTTAAACCGTACTTCTATACAATCGAACGGAATGTGCCCTTCAGGAAGTGGAACAAAACGCAGCCAGTCGAATGTGTCGAGCTTACTGCATCCGTGATGGAAAATAGTGTCGTTTTTATGAATGAGACTGGGTTGATGACAGCAGCCCCTGGAAATGAAATGGTTTTTATCAGGTGATATTTTGTCAGCTTCTTCCATGTTCAGATAATTTTAAGCAGATCCTTTGCACACCAGGGCCTGAAAGGATGTAATATGTTGAATGTGAGCAGGTTTTTGTCCACTCTTACAGTTGTGGCAAATTTACACTTTTTTGGTATACAAAAGTCCCCGGAACTTTTATTTCATGCAAAGAAGCTTATGCGCAAAGTATTGATTTTTAATAGTTTATCATTCTGAAAGATGCTATCTTAATGAATTGAAAATCAAATGTTTAAAAATTTACAACGGGGTAATGGTTTTACCTGGAAGCATTCTTCATTGAAGCATTGCCGGTCCCGGAAAAACAACGAAGCGGTTAATATTAATCTGTGAAGCGCTCATCGCAGAAAAGCCATTTCTTCTCAGGTAGTCTTAGGCTTGATTTTCAACCATTTCATCGACTGTAATGAAAGGTCCATGAAGAGAATAGTGGCGTTCCCGTTCCTTTCAATATGGTAGAGGGCTTTGTTGAACTCATCGTAAAGTTGGCCTGCGTTATCCGGATGGATAAAAGGTGTGAAGTCATTGACAAATTTTAATTCATCCCCATCAGCCCTGATCTGGCTTTGGTCGCCGATGCGGTTGTGCATACAATATCTGATAACCTTGAGGGCATAGGACATCAGGCTTTTCTGCTTTTCACGCCCCATTGAGCTGAATTCGGAAGTTAATCCTGAAATTTCACGGATATTGGTCTTGAAACAGAATCGCATCCATGTTCTGAACATTTCAAAATTAGCCTGTTCGGTTTCCCCGGTTTCGAGAATCTTCATGGCAACATTCAGGTTGCCATCGGCCAGGTATCTAACCTGATTTGCTGCTTCAACTGAACAATCAGAATGAGCAATCAGGGCTTGAACCAGTTCCTGATCGCTTCGCTTGTGAAACTTTACCAGTTGGGTTCTTGAAAGAATGGTTGATAATATCTGATCTGATTGCTCTGAAATCAGAATAAAGAGTGTTTTGTCAGGTGGCTCTTCAAGAATTTTTAGAATTTTAGGGGCTGCAGAATGAAACAATTTTTCTACCATCCAGATGATCATGACTTTATATTCCGACTCGTAGGATTTGTAGCTCAGGGTTCTGATAATCTCATTGCAATCTTCAGCGTTGATTATACCTTGCTTATTTTCCAGGTTTATATGCTGATACCAGTCGAGTAGTCCGAAAACCGCTTTTCGACTGGTCAGGATTGATCTCCACTGGCTGATAAACAATTTGCTCTGCGGTTTTTCGGGAACTTCCTTTGTTTTAGCTATCGGGTATATGAAATGCAGATCGGGATGAATGATCTTTTCATATTTTATGCATGAACTGCAAACGCCGCACGAATCCTCGCCTGTTCGATTTGTGCAATTGATGTATTGAGCATAAGCAAGAGCCATGGCAAGCTTGCCCGATCCTTCGGGGCCGAAAAATAACTGTGCATGGCTCACCCTGTTGTCTTTAACAGAGCGCCTCAATCTATCCTTGATGGATTCCTGCCCGATAATATCACTGAATTTCATCCGGTCTTATTCTCAATTTTGGCAGCTAAATTAATGGTTTTAGTGCAAAGCTTCTTATTTAATCACCAATTTTGAGGAACCCGACCAGGTATTGCTCCGGATAACGACCACATACATGCCTGAAACAAGCCCTGAAACCGGAACTGAAATTATTGAACCACTTTTCGCGAAATTCTGCTGCAACATAACCCGGCCCTGCAAATCTGAAATTCTCACTTCCATGTTTTGATTTGTTATGCAGGATGTTTCAATATTAATCATGTCGCCGGCAGGATTTGGAAATATTCTGAATCCGGGAGATGTAACCTCTTCAATGTCTGTGCAATTGTCAACAGTTATCAGATTTTCGAGTGTAAATGTATTGGTGTTTGTACCATCGCTGACAGTCAGGCTTACCGGATAAATGCCGGCAGTCTCATATTTTATAATTGCAAGTGGCCCTTCCCAACTTGCAGGGATGCCACCCTCGAATGTCCAGTGGTAGCTCGTCGGTGAACCGTTGCAGAAAGGTTGATACATTACAGTTCCACCTTTACAGATAGAAGTAGTTGATGGTTTAAACACTACTGACAGGGGATTAAGCTGATATCCCAGAAATTCGAGGTAACGTCTCAATAGCTCGGGCCTGCCGGGACTGTCGAACATAAAATTACCCCCAAATTCAACGGTAGAAGCTATGCTCCTGTATCTACCCGAGTCAAGAGCGACCACAAAGTCTAATCCTGAGATCTTGTCTCTGAACCAGGGAATAGCCGGTTCAAGAGCCAGCAGATTTTCACTGCGCTTCCAGTCGCCCCGGTATTCAATCTGAAATCCATCAGCCGGAGTTCCGGCAATCCCTACAATGGTATCTGCAGGGTCGACCCAGGCCAGGTATGACCCTTCAGCCCTCAAACGGGATCGAAGCATGGTAGCAGGTGTTTGCTTGAAAAACGCCCCGCTTTCAAGGTATAGACTCTTCCCCCTGTTTAAAAACCCAATTAACAGGCTGTCTTCATGTGGAGTAAGTAAATGATTCTGAGTATATGCCCCCAGCGACAGGAAATTGTAATCAAATTCAAACATGCTTGAATCAATGAATTCGGTGAATTCATAACCGGTATTCAATTGTCTGAGCGCAGAAGCAATATGGATAGCCGAGTTTTGGTTCTTGTCGAGGTCGGAAATCAGTATGGTTGGCTTTCCGATTGTGATGACAAAATTCCCTTCAAATAAAGTTTTTTGAGCATTTTCAAGGGTAAGGTTAATCGAAATCAACCTCCCCGGGGGCGTTGCGTCATTAACTTTCAATTTATAAATCAAACTCTTTTCTGAGTAACCCTTCAATTCGCCTTTGTTTTGCACCATTTCTCCGTTGATGGCTGCAAAAGCTTCCTCTATGTTCAGGGTAGCTGTGAGATTTCCTGCTGAAGCAGCACCATAGTTGAAGATGTTGAAAACCAATAGTACTTCCTCACCGGGATCGGCATTGTGATTGTCACCGTCGGCGATAACCGGGGGCGATACCACAACAACCGGAAGGTCCACATTGAAATCCATGAACTTCTTTATAGGTTCATTACCGGAAGTTAATGTGGCCATTACCCTGACAACCTGGGGAGAACTGATCGTGTCGTGGATTGAAAGGCTGAATATGTCTTCAAGTACGATTGAATGTCCCGGGAGAATCTCAATGGCTGAAACCGGTGTGCCCTGCACAATCGCATTGGTTGATGCCGCTGACAAATTGAGATTCTGTATTGTTAAAGACTGGTTTCCGTGATTGATGATCTCAACCACAAGTGGAAGATTGGTTCCGGGGTCGGGGCTTATAAGCGTATCGGCCAGACGGATGTTAACTTCTGTTGCTGTGGTGACCAGGATTTGTTTTTCAGCTGTTAAACGCTGTGAATCAGTGACCTTAATAATAATTTCATCAGAAAATACACCTGACTCATGGGCAATCGTTAAAACGCCCTCTTCACTTATGCCGATTGACTGTGGAAGCCTTGCCGGAATAAAGCCGGTGATTTGCCCATCAGTAATCTTCCTTCCGCTTTGTCCGCTGTAAATAACCTCATACCGATTGCCATTACTGATGCCGGTTACCGGAAAATAGCCCTCCCCGGCAACGTTAGGTCCGTAATGAACCCGGATACTTCCGTCCGGGGAAACAGCAACTGTAAACGTGGCATTGTATTGCTTTGTATAATCTGAAACCTTCCAGTTGAATTTAACCTGCTCAGGCGAGGCAGTCACTGAGATGTAGTCACCTGTCGAATAAAGCGACAGATTCTTGTTCATGTATCCGGCTATAGCCCTGATCTGCCGCAGATATGGCTCGGCAAACAAAAGATAAAAGAAAGGCATATCCTGTTTTTCGAACATCAGGTATCCATTCACGTGCATATAAAGGGTATCGTAAAGCTTCCCGAAATAAGGGAAACTGAATGGGAGTGGTATGGTGGCATATCCGTTATTCGGATCAGACGGAACCTGAATTTCCCCTCCGGGAGTGCTATAGGGTTCTTTGTCACCGGATTCAGTATACAGATGTTTTATTGTCCAGTGGTAGGGAGGGTATCCGCCAATGGCTGAAAAAGTTGTTGTTTCAGATAAATCAGGGGAAATCATTATTGGTCCGTCAGGTTGGATTTTTATTGGCTCTCCATCTGTCTCCAGGGCGACCGATGCCATGGTTTGCCCGTTGTCAATGATTGCCAGCGGAGTTCCTGAACATAAGAATTCTGCCGTGTCATTTTGAGTGTATTTGAATACCGAGTAGTTGAGCAGCTTACCATCGCCAGTACCATCCGGATCTTTTTCTTCTACAATCAGAAAAACCCTGGAAGGGGTATTGGGTTTAATATAGCTTAGTAAAGGTGTGATATCCAGTCCAAACTCCAGTGTTTTTCCTTCAGGTAGTTTGTTCCCGGCCATAAAATAATCGAGTCCCTGGTAGTTGAAAATAGAAAAAGATATGGTGTGTTCAGGGTAATAGCGGGCGGTGTCGGAACTTATTCCGGCCATTATTTTAATTCTTCCCCGCTTGTTGTGCTGCAGTTTAACTTTTGCTGTGAGCAACGGGTGATAAGTAGTATCGGGATGGAGAATATGTACCGAATTGTTCCAGATGCCTCCCTCACCGTATTTCAGAGCGAGTGTGCGGTAAAGCATATAACAGAAACCGGAATCAGCCCAGGTAGTTCCGTAGGAATTCACGTATTTCAGGCCCCCGATTTCCCAGTCTTTCATATCCACAACGCCATCATCGGTAATGTCAAGGTGGTTTGTGTAAAGGCCATCACCATTCAGGTCAAACCGGATAGAGTCGTTGTATCCGACTATGGTGAGGGCATGGGTCGATGGGAATTCAAATTCTATTTGAACATGCTTGCCGGCTTCGGGCGTCCCGGGTGGAAGAGGCGGGGGAGAATACGGCATTCCGCAGTAGTAATTGGCTACTCCTCCAACATCCGATCCATCCAGGTGATTGTGCAGCCAGTGTTTCAGAATGAGCAGTCCTTCGGGCGTTGAAACATGAATAGAATTAACCCCTGATATTCGGTTGTGCATGGCCTGAAAGTATCCATCATAGCCATTCATCCAGTAATAACTGTCATCCATGGTAATCGGTCCGTAAATATCTTCAGTCGGGTTTCCGGCATCGTAAAGAATGTCGAAAGTGTGGAGATAGCTGACCCCTTCACCATAATAGGGGAGTGTGGCATTCATAAAGTTCCACACAAAATGGTCAGGGTATTGGTTTATTGAAGTATCTGATGGAAGGTTGCGCAACCGGTTTATTTCGTAGCAAAAGTTATAGGCAACTGAGGAAGCCTGTCCACAACTGGCTCCTTGTTGTGAGAAAACGGGTCTCAGGTAAGGTTGAGTTGAATTGTCAACTTCAGCCGGAAGTTCAGTATCACGGCACTTTTCGGTCAGGCCGATCTGAGGAAAATCCGGAAAATCCTGCCCGGGTTGAAGGCTGCGTTCCATACTACCCTTCAACCGGTGAATATTGCCGGACCGCAGCGATGTTTCCTGACAAAAAATGCCCACAGTGTAAAACACGGTGAGCAGTGTTATGAAGATGATTTTCATCTTTGAATACAATTTCAACAGTGAGCGTGCGAAAAGGTCCTTTTGATAAGTTCTTTCTGTTAGTTCTGATTTTGAAAGTTGAGGTAAACTGAAAATTCTTTTCTCCCGGACTTTTTACTTTTTACTATTTACTTTTTACTTTAGACTTTTTACTTTTTACTTCTCCTAACCCCCTCCTTCGTTCATTTCTTTCACTTTAGGAGCACAAACTTTGGCAGAAAGAAATTCACGGTTCATGCGTGCGATGTTGCTGATCGAAATTTCTTTCGGACATTCGGCTTCGCAGGCACCTGTGTTGGTGCAATTGCCAAAACCCTGTTTATCCATTTCAGCAACCATGGCCTGAACACGTTCGGCAGCTTCAATGCGGCCCTGTGGCAGTAATGCAAACTGAGAAACCTTGGCAGAAACGAAGAGCATAGCCGATGCATTTTTGCAGGCGGCCACGCAGGCCCCGCATCCGATGCAGGCCGCTGCATCCATCGAAAGATCGGCTTTTACCTTAGGGATGGGAATTGCATTGGCATCCGGAATACCTCCGGTGTTCACCGAAATGTACCCGCCGGCCTGAATGATTTTATCAAATGCTGAACGGTCAACAATGAGGTCTTTGAGTACCGGAAACGGCCGTGCACGCCATGGTTCAATAACAATGGTTTCACCATCGCTGAACTTACGCATATGCAGCTGGCAGGTGGTTACCGCTTTGTCTGGGCCGTGTGGATGGCCGTTGATGTACATACTGCAGGCTCCACAGATGCCTTCGCGGCAATCGTGATCAAAGGCGACAGGGTCCTCACCCTTCATAACCAGTGACTCATTGAGCACGTCCATCATTTCAAGAAAAGAGCTGCTGGTCGAGATGTCGTTTACCTTATAGGTTACGAATCTGCCTTTGCTGGTGGCGTTTTTCTGACGCCATATTTTGAGTGTTAAATTCATGTTCAGCGGTTTTTACTTGTAATTCCTCTGTTTTACTTCAATAAACTCATAATCGAGTATTTCCTTATTCAGTTTAGGCTCTGCACTTTCTCCGGTATACTCCCATGCGGCAGCATACTTAAAATCCTCGTCGTTGCGCATTGCTTCACCTTCAGGCGTCTGATATTCCTCCCGGAAATGACCTCCACACGATTCGTTTCTGTTGAGTGCGTCGCGGGCCATCAGTTCGCCCAACTCGAGGAAGTCGGCTACCCGTCCGGCTTTTTCAAGTTCGGGATTAATTTCATTGGGTTCACCTGAAATTTTCACATCTTTCCAGAACTCTTCACGCAATTTTGCAATTTCAACAATGGCATTTTTCAAACCTGCTTCATTGCGTCCCATTCCTACATTGTCCCACATGATCAGCCCCAGCCGTCTGTGGAAACTGTCGACTGTCTGGTTGCCTTTTACATTCATCAGGCGTTGTAGTCTGTCGGTGGCTTCTTTTTCCGTTTGTTTGAATTCGGGCAGATCGGTTGAGAATTTAGGCACCCTGATCTGATCTGCGAGGTAATTCTGAATAGTGTAAGGCAGAACAAAATATCCGTCGGCCAGGCCCTGCATCAGGGCAGATGCCCCGAGCCGGTTGGCACCGTGGTCGCTGAAATTGGCTTCGCCGATAGCGAAAAGGCCGGGAACCGTGGTCATCAGTTCATAGTCAACCCATAATCCACCCATGGTATAGTGAACCGCAGGGTAAATCATCATGGGTGTTTTGTATGGGTTCTCATCCACAATTTTCTCGTACATCTGGAAAAGGTTACCATACCTAGCTTCAATGGTGCTCTTGCCAAGTCTGTTGATTGAATCGCTGAAGTCGAGATAAACGGCGAGGCCTGTTTCGCCAACACCAAACCCGGCATCGCAGCGCTCTTTGGCAGCACGTGAAGCCACGTCGCGGGGTACAAGATTTCCGAAAGCCGGGTAACGGCGTTCAAGGTAATAGTCGCGGTCTTCTTCGGCAATTGCTGTTGGCAGAAGTTTACCGTGCCTGATTTTTTCTGCATCTTCCTTCTTTTTCGGAACCCAGATGCGGCCATCGTTGCGGAGGCTCTCGCTCATCAGGGTGAGTTTCGACTGGAAGTCGCCATGAACCGGGATACAGGTTGGGTGAATTTGCGTGAAGCATGGATTTCCAAAGAAAGCACCCCTTTTGTGGGCTTTCCAGATGGCCGTCGCATTTGAGCCCATGGCATTGGTCGAAAGAAAGAAAACGTTGCCATAACCACCCGTAGCAAGTACTACGGCATGTGCTGCATGGCGTTCAATTGCCCCGGTAACAAGATTGCGTACAATAATCCCCCTGGCTTTGCCTTCAACCAACACAACATCAAGCATCTCATGTCGGGTAAACATTTCCACATTGCCTTTTTTTATCTGACGGCTAAGGGCACTGTATGCACCAATCAGCAATTGCTGCCCCGTTTGTCCCCGGGCATAAAAAGTACGTGAAACCTGGGCCCCTCCAAAGGAGCGGTTGTCGAGCAATCCACCATATTCGCGGGCAAACGGCACACCCTGTGCTACACACTGGTCAATTATGCTGTTGCTGACTTCGGCCAGCCGGTAAACATTGGCTTCCCGGGCACGGTAGTCACCACCTTTGATTGTATCGTAAAAGAGACGGTAAACACTATCACCGTCGTTCTGATAATTCTTTGCAGCGTTGATACCTCCCTGGGCTGCTATGCTGTGAGCTCGTCTCGGGCTGTCCTGGTAACAATAATTTTTAACCTTGAAACCCATTTCCGCAAGACTCGCTGCTGCCGAAGCACCAGCCAGGCCGGTGCCGACAACGATGATTTCAAGTTTTCGTTTATTCGGTGGATTTACAAGGTTGATATGGTTCTTGTAATCAGTCCATTTCTGCGGCAGCAGGCCTTTGGGTATCTTTGAGTTTAATTCAGCCATTTCGCGTAAACTTTGAATTTCAGTGAATTATTGAGTAATATAAATGACTACCGGAATCAGGATAAAACCACCGGCTATCAATATAGCCAGTGCACGGCTGATGCCGAAAGCCACGGGGGTATATTTACTGTGGTTTAACCCCAGCGACTGTAATGCCGAATGAAACGCATGGTCGAGGTGGAAGCCGAGAAAAAGTAACCAGACTACATACATAATCACATAGGGGAATTCCTTGAATTTTTCAATGACTAAAATGCCCATGTCTTCATAAGAATCATTCCCGATCATTACTGTTTCCAGTTCTCCGAATTTTGCTTTAAAGAAAAAGTTAAACAGGTGAATCACCAGGAATGCAAGGATTACCGCTCCGGTATGAATCATAAACTTCGAGAAAAAAGAAGTGTGTGAATATCCTTCTACCTTATACCTTGTAGGTCGGGCCAGCCAGTTCTGAATCTGCAGGATGATCCCGAGCAGGATATGCAGGATAATTCCACCGAAAAGAACGATCTGAAAAACCTGAATCACCGGATTTGTTCCCATGAAGTGAGCAGCGATGTTGAATAATTCGCGGGAATCGTCAAAAAGAAGTAAAAGGTTAATGCTCAGATGCACAACCAGGAAACTGATCAGGAATAACCCTGCCAGAGCCATGACGATCTTTTTGGTAACGGATGAGTAAATGAATGACATATTTATAAAGAGTTGTTGTGAAAAATTACTTTAAATTAACAGTTTAACAACAGATAAGTAGTAAATTTGCTTACTGCGGTTGTATCGGGTTTTTTGAATATATCAGTGTAACAAAATTAGCCAATTACGATTCAATAGCAAACCAAAATACTAAATATATTCATTCTAAATAATTTTCTATGCGTTACGATGCCATTTCATCAGAGCTGTTTACACGCAACCGGCTCAAGCTGGAAAAAAAACTGAAACCCAACGGGCTGGCGATTATACTTTCTAATGATGAAATGCCCCGCAATGGCGACCAGTGTTTTCCTTACCGGCAAAGCAGCGATATGTTTTACCTTACAGGTCTCGACCAGGAGAAATGTATCCTGACGCTGTTTCCGAACCACCCGGTGGAAGCTATGCGTGAGATGATCTTTACCTTAAAGACCAACGACCTGATGGTTACCTGGTATGGTCACAAGTATTCCCTTGAGGATGCAAGTCGCATCTCCGGGGTTAAAACCATCAAATGGCTGGATGATTTTGAAGGCGTTTTACGCGAACTGATGGCAAGAGCCCATATGGTTTATCTGAACCAGAATGAGAACCCAAGGTTTACTACGGAAGTGGTTTCGCGCGATTTAAGATTTATACAGCAACTCAGGAACGACTTTCCCCTGCACAACTTTGAACGCCTGGCCCCTTTATTGTCCGACCTGAGGATGGTAAAGGAAGTTGAAGAAGTGTCACAGATCATTAAAGCCTGTGAAATAACCGGAAGTGCATTTAACCGCGTACTTAACTTTGTGAAACCCGGGGTTATGGAATACGAGGTGGAAGCTGAGATTACCCATGAGTTTATCAGGAACGGAGCGAATGGCCACGCCTATCCGCCAATTATCGCATCGGGCGCCGATACATGCATACTCCATTACAACAGCAACGACAAGAAGTGTCAGGATGGTGATCTTCTATTGCTCGATTTCGGAGCCGAATATGCCAACTATGCCGGCGACTGCAGCCGCACCATCCCGGTAAACGGGAAATTCACGCCACGGCAAAAGCAGGTTTATGAAGCGGTGCTCCGGGTCTTGCGTAAGGCATCAAGGATGCTGGTCCCTGGAACCACCATTGATAAATACCATGCCGAAGTATGTAAAATTATGGAGAAGGAACTGATCGGGCTTGGTTTGTTTACAGCAGAAGATGTTGCAAATCAGGATCCTGCAAATCCATTATATTTCAAATATTACATGCACGGAACCTCCCACTTTATGGGCCTTGATGTGCACGATGTGGGCACCAAACAGCATACACTGGCAAAAGGTATGGTTTTAAGCTGCGAACCTGGAATTTACATTGCAGAGGAAGGCATCGGTATCCGCCTCGAAAACGATATTCTGGTTGATGATGAACCCCTCGACCTGATGGTGCATATTCCGGTTGAGCCGGATGAGATTGAGGCGATGATGAGGAGGTAGATTTCGGACTTCTAAGGAAGAGACAAGGTGACTGAGAGACTAAGAGACGGAGAGACACGGGGACAAGGGGAAATGGGGACAAGGAGACTGAGAGACGGAGAGACTGAGAGACGGAGAGCGAGTCAGAAATGGGAGCAATGAAGTGACAAGGGGACTAGGGGAGATGGGGACAAGGAGAAAGACTGAGAGACGAAGAGACGAAGAGACAAGCCTGCCCGCCGCAACGAAATAGTGACAAGCCTGCCCGCCGAAACATCTTGCAGGCGGTGAGAAATTAAGGGACGACTAACATAAAGGATGATCCTGCCCGGCATATCGCATCGTAGGAGTGGACGATCATTCTTCCAGGGCCAAAGTCCCGTTGAAAAATCGGGATAAATCGTGAGAATCGCTCCTTGCTGGTTAATTATTGGTGGGGCCGTCTACTCGATTAGGGGTAGTTTTTGGTCTCATTTGATTTTACAATTGTTTATTATAGATTATTTTTCGTATTGCTTTCAACGGAATTGAAATGTCGTCTTCATGATTTTGTAGGATGATAATAGTCTTATCATTTTCAACGTGTCTCTCAATGTATGCCACATAACCAGGCCAACTTCCCCCATGTCTTGTCATTTTGCTATAAATATCAAATTTTTCAATTTCCCAGCCCAAAGCATAGTTTGTCTTAGTTTGGTTGTTCAAAGTGGCAACCTCAAAAATAGATTTCATTCCCTCAATTGAAATAAGTTTATTTTTATACAAAGCCCTGTCCCATTTAAATAAATCCGTTGCCGTTGAATTTACTGTCCCATCACCAACAATCCCGTCAAGCCAAATTACAAATTTGGTTTCTTCAAAGTCATCAGGTAAAATGTATCCAGTCAAACTGTCAGGACTTATATAACCAAAAGCATAATTTTCAATTTTCATAGGATTCAATCTGCGATTGTACACAAATGTATTTTTCATTTTCAAAGGTTTGAATATGTATTTATATAAAAACTCTGCATATGTCAAACCAGAAACATTTTCAATGATTGTTGCTAATAGTACATAACCAGTATTACTGTATTCAAATTTGCTATTAGGTTCAAATAATACTTTCGGTTGGTATTTACTAAATATAGCTATAAGGTCTTTGTTTCTTGCTATTTTTGATTTGTCAAACAAACTATCCATAATCTCCATATAGTCAGGAAGTCCGCCAGTATGGTGGAGTAAATGTCGAATAGTAATACCTTTGTAATTAGAGAGTTCGGGAATATATTTCCTCATCTCATCATCTAACTGCAAATTCCCTTGTTCTTTTAGCATCATAACTGCCATTGAGGTAAATTGTTTTGAAACTGAACCAGTTTCAAATATTGAATTTTCAGTCAATTTTTCTTTTGTCGTTTCATTTGCAAATCCAAAACTTTGGCTATAAACTACTTTACCCTTTTCCGCCACCAAAACATTTCCATTGAAGTCGTGAGAAGAAAAAAGTGCATTCATTAAACTGTCAATTTTTTGAATACTATTTTGTCCAAAAATTAACTGTCCAAAAAACATTAGTACTAATGATAGTTTTATTTTCATTTTATCTCAATTTTAATTTGTCTGGTGTGGTCTTCCTAAAATTACCGCTAAAGATTGGCTTTGCACAGTATTGCGTATATCCCTGACTTGTATTCACCTCTGACTCTGAAAACAAATCAGATTTTCAAACCAAATATAATAAGTTATCAATTACAGGATCTATTCATCGGACCGTTTAGGAATGGATGTATAAATTTCCATTGCTTCACTTCGCCTCAGAAGCTTTCTTTTGGTCAGGTCGTTTTAAGTTACCACTTAATCGCCGGTTCACATATTACCATTGAATGGTGATGCCATGAAACTTTGAACTAGGAAGGAATTGAGCAATTTTTTCCTAGTTCTGATGTCCAACTTTCAAAATTCTATATGATCTGACCATCAGGCCTGGTTGTTGGCTCTTTAGATGCGGATGTTTATCAGAAATTAATTCCTGTTTAATTTATCGCCATATACTAACTTAAAGAAACAAATATGTTATTTTTGTAGGGACACGCCATGTCGTGTCCCTGCAATGTTAACCAAAATCAAAAATACAATTGCCATGTTTAAACCCGAAACCTATACCCATCGCCGCGATGCCTTACGAAAAGAAGTAAAAAGCGGAATCATCCTGTTGCCCGGCAATACCGAAGCCGCATTTAATTACCCTGCCAACACTTACCATTTCAGGCAGGACAGCACCTTCAGCTACTTTTTCGGGATCAACCAGCCCGATCTTGCGGGCATTATTGATCTTGACAACGGCAACGATATCCTGTTCGGCAACGATGTGGATATGGACGATATCATCTGGATGGGGCTTCAGCCTTCGATTGTAGATAGGGGGAAACTGGTTGGGATCACCAATACAGCACCTTTCGGTGAACTGGAAATGTATGTTAAGGATTCGCTTGCCAAGGGCCGCAAAGTACATTTTCTGCCTCCTTACCGTGGCGAAACAAAAATTCAGCTTTCGGAAATGCTCGGCATTTCGGTTTCAGGTTTGAAAGCCGCTGCTTCGGTTGATCTGATCAAAGGCGTAGTCAAGTTGCGCTGTATCAAATCGGAAGAAGAGATTAAAGAAATTGAAAAAATGGTGGACGTGGCTTACAAGATGCACACCACCGCCATGAAAATGGCACATCCGGGCGTTGTTGAGCAGGAAATTGCCGGAACCATCGAAGGCATTGCCCTGGCGAATGCCGGACCGGTTTCCTTCCCGGTTATCCTAAGCATGGACGGGCAGACCCTTCATAACCACAACCACGGAAACACGTTGGTTGAAGGTCGGATGCTGGTGGTTGATTCAGGTTGTGAATCGGAAGAAACCCTGTATGCGAGCGACATCACCCGTACTGTGCCGGTAGGAGGGAAGTTCAGCCCAAGGCAGAGAGAAATTTATGAAATTGTGTTAAATGCAAATATGGAAGCCATCAAAGCCATCAAGCCGGGAATTCCTTATCGGGAAGTTCATCTGTTGGCGGCCAAAGTAATTGCCCAGGGTCTGAAAGATGCCGGTCTGATGAAAGGAGATGTTGAGGAGGCTGTAAAACAGGGCGCTCATGCCATGTTTTTTCCTCATGGCCTGGGCCATATGCTGGGCATGGATGTGCACGACCTTGAAAGTGTCGGCGAAAACTATGTTGGCTACGATGACGAAACCAAACGTTCCGATCAGTTCGGTACTGCCTTTCTGCGCCTCGGCCGTCGTCTGCAGCCAGGTTTTGTGTTAACCGTTGAGCCGGGCATCTATTTTATTCCCGCTTTGATTGATCAATGGAAAGCAGAAGGGAAGTTCACAGAATTTATCAATTACGAAAAGGCGGAAACTTACAAGGATTTCGGCGGCATCCGCATTGAGGACGATGTGCTGGTAACGGAAACCGGATACAGGGTATTGGGCAAACCAATTCCAAAAACAGTTACGGAAGTCGAAGCAATGATGGCGAAGGCATAGCGAAGGGCACAGGGCGCAGAGCTCAGGGCTCAGGGCACAGGGCTCAGAGCACAGGGCATGGAGCATGGTAGAATTTCTAATTTCTAATTTCTAAGGTTCCGTCCCTCGTCCAATTTATACGTCCCTCGTCCCTTCTTCGCACAGGGCACAGAGCACAGAGCATGGGGCATGGAGCATGGAGTATGGGGCAAAGAGCATGTGATAATTCTGAAACCCCGCCTGACCGACACATTTTATACTCAATTTCAGCATCAGATATGTCAGTCGGGCAGGCCTGTAATTCTGTAACCTTGTAATTCTGTAACTGAAACCCTGAAACCCTGAAACCCTGAAACCCTGTAACTTTTTACTTTATACTTTTTACTTGAAACCTGTTTATGTCCGATTTCATCTCCTTTCGTGAAACCCCCATACATTTCCGTACCACCGGTGCCGGGCCCTGGGTGGTTTTACTGCATGGCTTTATTGAATCCCTTGAGATTTGGGATGGCTTTGCCGCCATGCTTGAAAAAGATTTCAGTGTGCTGATGGTCGATCTGCCTGGTCACGGCAGAAGCGGGGTAGTGGATTTAGTTCATTCGATGGATCTGATGGCTGAGTGCGTGCTGGAGATTACTGACCACCTGCGGATTGATTCATTCACTGTTTGTGGACATTCAATGGGTGGCTATGTGAGTCTGAAAATAGCTGAAACCCGTCCTCAGCAGGTTAAAGGCGTGGTTCTTTTCCATTCCCATGCCGCCCCTGACGATGAAACTGCCAGGGAAAACCGGCTTCGGACTATTAAAATCGTACAACAAAACAGGTCGGGGTTTATTCACCAGTTTATTCCCGATTTGTTTGCAGAAGAGAGTAAAAAGCGGCTGGTTATTGAAATAGAATCATTAACCAACCGTGCCGCATCCACATCCGGAAAATCTGTGGTTGCAGCTTTGTATGGTATGATGGAACGAAGGGGCGGATTTGATTTTCTGATGTCAACACCCTTGCCGGTACTTTTTGTAATAGGGAAAAACGATGACCGCATGCCATACCAAAAGTTACTGGCTCAGGCCATGCTCCCTGCCCATGCAGAAATTCTGCTTTTAGATAAAGTTGGCCATATGGGTTTTATGGAAGCGCCGGAGAAAACATTTCCTGTTATAAGGGATTTTTTCAGACGTAGCCAGCGAAAAAATAACGAATGACGAATGTAGAATGTAGAATGACGAATGTAGCCCTTCGATAAGAACTCAGGGTAAAAATGACGAATGAAGAATGGCAAATGAAGAATGACGAATGACAAATGAAGAATGACGAATTTGATTTACGATTGACGGTTTAAGATTTGCTAACTGCCAACTAATAAATTGAATGACGAATCCGCAATCCGCATTCTGAAATCCGCAATCTGAAATTAGACATTAGAAATTAGACATTAGAAATTCTTACTTCAGATAGTATCCATATTTATCTACCAGCCTGTAAACACTGTCGGGCATAAAGTATCGGGCGCTTTTGCCGTTCAGGAGGGTTGTTCTGATAAAACTTGAAGAGATATCAATTTTCGGAGCATTTACCAATTGAACCGAAGGGTGCTCCAGCAGTTTATGATCAAGTCCGGATTCCCTTGGATATATCATAAAGCTATATTGATCAAGCAATTGTTCGTAGTTCTTCCATTTATGGAATGTTGGCAGAACATCGGTACCGGCTATCAGCACAAATTCCTTCTCCGGGTATTTCTCTGAAAGACGGGTCAGGGTATCGATGGTGTAGCTTGGACGCGGCATATGAAACTCAATATCGCTGACCCTGAAGCGGTTATCATCGGCAATGGCTGCCTGAACCATTTCCAGACGGGCATAATCGGAAAGAAGGGTGGTCTTGTCTTTAAGCGGGTTATGGGGAGAAAGTATAAACCAGACCTCTTTGAGACAGCCATATTCAATCATGTACTCAGCAATACAAAGGTGCCCGTTGTGAAGTGGGTTAAACGATCCGAAAAAGAGGCCGGTGGCTTTAGAATTTGTCGGTTTTCCCGGTTTGCTCATAATATTTCAGCATTTTAACCAGTTTCGACATGTAAATATAGGGACCCTGGAGCACAATGGTGTTCCCATCGACTCTGGCCCTGAATTTACGCATGCCGAGAATAAAATAGTTGGCCATTTGCGGTCTGAACAACATAAAACCCTTTGAGTGTGCCGGATTCCGGTATCCAAGCTGCGTCATGATGTATGACAGTATTCTGTCAACATCTCTGATGTCATCAAATACCACCCGCATTTTTCTTCTTGCATAGAGCGCTGCCGTGAATATAGATGCCGGAATCAGGGCGCTGTAAAGAACCGGATTTGAAAACCACGACTCAATAAGGTCCCGGAAAGCTGAGCCTGAATGGCGCGAATCAAATGCAGCTGCAATTAGAATAAATCCTGAGATAACGATGAGTGATGAGAGGGTGGTAGCAACGAAGGATAACCCATTCCCCCTTACGTGCTCTATTTCCTTGATTCTATAACGGAAATCTGATTTTTGCTGGAAAACAGGCCGTGTTGTTTTAAATTCATCCCTGTAAATCGAAAGGGTTTTGTAAATATTATGGCTTCCCGGAAGGTTCTCCAATTCTACACCCCTGTATTCAACTGCTTTAATATCAATGATCCGGCTAATGGCATTGTAAATAGTATCTGACATACAAACACTGCCTGGTTCGGCCAGTGCCTGAAGCCGGGCCAGAATATTCATCTGTTGCCCGAAAATGGCCCCGTTTCGTATCTCAACTTTACCTTTGTGGAGTCCGATACTTACCAGTATCCGTCTGGGCTTGAGTTTGTTTTCGTTAAATGCTTTGAGCCTTTCAAGAAAATCAAGTGAGCAAAGGTAAGCGTCGTTCACCGAAGCAAAGGAGGCGAGTACAGAGTCATCATTCCGTTTTACCAGATGGCCGTTGTATTCGGTAATCACTTCCTGCGAAATTTTATCGTGAATGGCCAGTAACTCCATGGCATCGTGTTCATCGAGTTCAAGCAGGCGACTGTAGCCCTTGATATCTGAAAACATTAATGCTACTTCTGATTTCTGCATACCTTAATTTTACTTATCTTACCTGTTGTTTAAAAAATCTGTAACCCTTTTCAGCACTTCTGATTTTGCTTTTTCAAGCGAATCGTTCACGAGAATAAAATCGAAACCGGGAGCAAAATCAATTTCCCACCTTGCCTTTTCTATTCTTTTTCTGATGGTTTCATCCGAATCGGTTTTTCTGCCGGTCAGCCGGGATTCGAGTTCAGCTACAGAAGGTGGACTTACAAAGATTGCAAAGGCCTGATCGCCATAAAATTTTTTAATATTCAGACCTCCAACAACATCCACATCAAAGATTACATGATTGCCTTCATTTATGAGCCTGTTAACTTCGGATTTGAGGGTGCCGTAAAAAGTGCCTTTATAAACCTCTTCCCACTCAAGCAATTCATTAGCCTCAATCATCTTCCTGAAATCAGTTTCCGAAAGAAAAAAATAATCTTTACCATCAAGCTCGCCGGGTCTGATAGCCCTTGTCGTTGCTGATATTGAAAAAGCCAATCCCAGGTCGCATGTAAGAAGATGCTTCACAATGGTTGTTTTCCCTGCGCCCGAAGGAGCAGATACAATTATAAGCTTTTTTTTAATACCCGGATCCATAAATCAGCTTAAAGTATATTGGCCAGTTGTTCCTTTATCTTTTCGAGTTCATCTTTCATTTGTACAACAAGTTTCTGAATAGATGCATCGTTTGCTTTCGACCCGAGTGTGTTGATTTCACGGCCAATTTCCTGGGTAACAAAGCCAAGTTTTCTTCCGTTAGCTTCATTTTCTTTCAGGGTTTCGGAAAAATAATTACAGTGTTTCAGCAAACGGACTTTCTCTTCGGTTATATCGAGTTTTTCAAGATAATAAATGATTTCCTGTTCAAACCGGTTGGAATCCAGCGAGTTGTTTTCAATAAATTCAGCAACTCCGGCCCTTAGTTTCTCACGTTGCAGTTTGTTGCGTTCTGCTTCAAAAGGCTCAACTTTGGTAAGCAGTTCACGGATGATATCAATTCGTAAAAGAAAGTCAGCTTCGAGCAATCCCCCTTCATGCCTTCTGAATTCTTCAAACTGAACAAGCGCAGTTTTGAAGGCATTGAATATGGCTGTCCATTCTTCTTCATTGGTTTCATCGCGAAGTTGCCGGGTTACATCGGGAAGTTTCATTACGATTGACAGCAGGTCTGAATTGGTTTCTCCTGTTTCCTGCGCAAGCGATCTGAGTTCTTTGTAATAGGCAATAGCAAGTGGGTGGTTAATGGCTGCCGGCATTTCTGTTCCGGTGTAATCTACGCCCACATTTACTTCTACTTTCCCACGTTCAACGGCTTTGACAAGTATTGCCCTGAATTCGGATTCCCGCTCACGCATCATAGCGGGCAGCCTGAGATTCATGTCGAATTGCTTGCTGTTGAGGGCTTTTATTTCAATGGTTACCGTTTTCCCGGGAAGTATTGCAGTGGCTTTCCCATAGCCTGTCATTGATCTGACCATTTTCCGAATTTTTAACAAATGTACAGATTAACTTGAAAAAATACACATTATATCCATAGATGACATAACTGCCAGCCCTTTTGAAGTAAATGTCTGCTTGAATATCATACAACCCTTCTGTAGCTGCAATATGAATTTAATGGACCGGCGGGTTATCATGATCTTTGAAATTAACATGAAAAATCAAGATTAAATTGACTTTCCGGCAATTATCTGTAACTTTACATAGAAATATTACAATTCCCGGTACGATGAATCTTTGGCCAATTCCAAAGGTTTTAATAAAAAGTCCGCTGTGTATACCAAATCCTGATTGTTGAGATAACGGATTTTATAGTTTTCATTTGATTATTTATTCAGAATTATGATCAGTGCTGTAATTATTGATGATGAGGCGAGGTCACGGGAAACGATCCGTGAAATGCTCAGGTTGTATTGCAATGGAATTGAGGTTGTTGCAGAAGGCGAAGATGTAAAATCCGGAATTGAAGCTATTAAACGGCACAATCCGCAATTAGTCCTGCTTGATATCAAAATGCCGGACGGTACCGGATTTGATCTTTTGCGTCAGATAATGCCTGTTTCATTCAGGATAGTTTTTGTAACCGCATATGAAGAATATGCTATCAAAGCATTCAGGTTCAATGCCCTGGACTATATCACCAAACCAATTGATCCTGCTGAACTTCAAAGCGCTATTGAAAAGGCTTCCTCTATAATTGAAAATGAAGACATAAATGAGAGACTCAAAAAATTACTGAATGACTACATGAAATTTCAGGTACCGGAAAATAGAAAAATTATTTTAAAGACATCTGAAACCATTCATATTGTTGATATCGACAACATAGTGCGATGCGAATCCGACAGAAATTATACTGTTTTTCATCTCGAGGATAAAACAAAGATACTGATGTCAAAAACCATCAAGGATTACTCTGATCTTCTTGAACTTCATAGTTTTTACAGAGTCCATCATTCTCATTTAATCAACCTCAGATTTCTTGTAAAATTCAAACGTGATGAGTTGATGTGTGTTCTCAAAGATGACACCGAAATTCCTGTTTCAACCCGACGAAGGGATGAATTGCTTAAAGTACTCCGCACCCTCTGAACGTATGCAGTTTTTGCAGAAATTGGCCAAAATAGCTACGCTGGATAATTAAACCACTACAATTGATAATTTGTCCTGTTTTTCTAATTTTGATTTTATAACATTGCGGTTGGAAAAGTATGAGTTAAAAGAATATTTACAAGGTATTAAAGGATTTATGATAGAAGTTCATTGTTAATTTACACACTGGTTGTGATGATTGTCTGACTTTCCGGTATCCCTGTAAAATGTATTTGTCATTATTGGAAGTTCTGACTAAAGAAACTTTCGGAAATTATTCAATAAACGATTGCGAATTTATGTAATGGATACAAACGGAATATCTTAGTGGTTGACCTGAATTTCAATTCTTATACTATGTGGATGGGATTCAGTTCAAAGTATTATTAACTAATTGAACAGAACACATACCAAAATTAAGGCCATATGATGAGTCTCGCAAGGGTCAATATATTCAAATCAAGCATTATACATGGCGGGCTGCCTTTTATGCCTGACATTATAGAAATTGACGATACCTATGTAACCATTAAGAAAAGAAAAACACCCTTATCGGCAATATATACCATCTCAATACCTTTAAAAAATATCGTAAACATTAAAATTTTTAAATCGGGTTTCAGAACGAAGATTCTGATTGAATCATTTTCAAAAAGTTCAATTTTAGGACAAGGCTTTTCATCTCGTAAAATAATGCAAATCAAGGACTTGTTGATAGGTTATTCTAGCCAATAATTTGTAGAACCAAATGGTCCTTACCCTGTAAAAGTTTCTGTCATTTATCGCTGTAGCTATTTTCATAGAACAATTAAATGAAGTGCTTTAATTAAACTATCCTTTCAGCCCGGGAAATTGATAAATTTGCATAAAACCAATCCTTCTTACCCGGAAATGGAAAATGAGGCTGTTCATAATGTCGCTTTGTATGACAATCCGGAGTTGTTCAGTCAGGCTATGCTTGATGATATTGCCGCGGCAAAAGATTTTATATATCTCGAAATGTATAAATTTGGACATGACTCCAATGGGGATCGGTTCAGGGATTTGTTGTCCGTAAAATGTGCTGAAGGTCTGCAGGTTAAGTTATTGCTTGACTCATGGGGTACACCCCCAAATCCCGTTTATTTTGGAGAAATAATCAAAAACGGGGGTGAAGTCCGCTACTTTAAAAAAATCAGATTCTTCCTCGATTTCTTTACCAAGAACCACAGGCGAAACCACCGGAAGCTTTTAATCATAGATGACCGGATAACTTATATCGGATCAGCCAATATTACTGCATATTCAATGAAGTGGCGTGAACTGGTGCTTAAGCTTGAGGGGCCGATCACACAACTGTTCCGGAAGTCATTTCTGGACAGTTTTAAACAATACAACCGTTACATATTTAATAGGTTTGCCTATAAAAGAGCAATACGAAACAGTGGATTTGAGATCATTCAGGATTTGCCTTCGATTTACCGGCAACAGGTCAAAAAGAAGTATGAAAAGTTAATCAGGAAGTCACATTCAGAAATTGTTATTGAATCGCCCTATTTCCTTCCGGGTTTCAAGATCAGGCGTTATCTGATGCTTGCAGCAAAGCGCGGGGTGAGTGTAAAGATAATAATGCCACTGCATTCCGATGTCAGACTTGTTGATCTCCTTAGGGATAAGTACCTGGGATATTATTTTTATAACAAAATTAAAATATTCTATTACCGGCCAAATAACCTGCATGCGAAATGCATGCTGGTAGACAATGAAATATTTGCAATAGGATCAGCAAATTTCGATTACAGGAGTTTCAGGTATCTGCATGAGATTATGCTGGTGGGAACCCATAAACCCATCGTAGAGTTGCTGAAGGCACATATGGACGAAACTTTGCGAGACTGCGTGGAATTTGACCTTCAGAGCTGGGCTCACCGACCATTGATTGAAAAAATATTTGGATGGTTTCTTATCCCCTTCAGGCACCTTTTCTGATATTTACTGACCTGTTTACCAGAAATACGCCGGTAAAAACCATGAACGACGCTGAGATTTTAGCCATGGTCAGGGTTTCATTATAAAGAATTATTCCGATCAGGGCTGCAATAACCGGTTGCATATAAATGTAGTACCCGGCAACTCCCGCACTTACTGTCCGGAGTGAGTAAGAGGTAAGCAGGTAGGTAATGAATGTAGTGCCGATAACGATGTATGTTATAGAAAACCAGGCGAATGGCGTGAATGTTTCCAATTTCATGGTAGCAACTGATGGAATACAGAAAGGGAATACGAATAAAAATCCATAAAGGAATACCCATTTCATGATAGTGATTGCGCTATATTTTTGCATCAATGGTTTGATCAGTACCAGGTAGAGGCTATATGAAATTATGTTCATAAAAATCAGTGCATTACCCAGCATGTGATTGTCGCCATCAGAATTGAAGTTGCCTTGTACTACCAATAAAACGGCCCCTGAAGCGCCAAGGACCATTCCTGTTATCTTTGACCGGCCGGTTCTTTCTCCGGCAATCCAAACAGAGAAAAGTAATACAATAATCGGACTTCCCGAATGAATCAATGCAGTGTCAACCGGACTTGTAAGGCTCAATCCGGTAAAAAATAAGGCCTGGTTCAATGCAATTCCGGTAAGACCACAAAGTGCCAGAATTAAGTGATCTTTTCTTTCAGGGATTGCCGTACCCTTATAGAACAATGAAACAAACCAGAATAAAACAAGTGCCAACGCACCCCTCACAAAAATAATCTGCATGGGTTGCATGTATATAGGCATCAGGCCTTTGGCAATCCAGTAATTGGCGCCAAACAACAATCCGGATACAATCAGTGCAAAATGTGCTTTTGTGGATTCAGTCATTATGGTTAGACGGAAAGCTGCAAAGGTCCGAATTCAGAAGAATAAAAAAAAGCCACAGAAATTATCTGTGGCTTTCATGGTTGGTATCTCAGATTAAGAGATACTGATCTCTTTTTTAATGATTGTTTCCTCTTTGCGAGGTAAGATTATTCTCAACATGCCATCGCGAAAATCAGCACTGATTTTTTCGGTATCAATGCTTTTGGGCAGTGTAAAGTTGCGGTTTACGCCATCCAGCGAAAACTCACGGCGCAGATATTTATCATCACTCACTTCGTTCTGCTTTGCTTCTGCACTGATCTTCAACGTGTTTTGTTCAAGGTTGATGCTGAAGTCTTCTTTTGCATAACCCGGCACCGCAAGCTCAACCATAAATGAGTTCTCCTGATTATAGATATTGACCGATGGTTCGCTATTTCCGTTTGAGCGTCCTGAATTAAAAAATAATTGATCCAGAACATTAAAGCCAGCCGGCTGGGTTTTAAAACTTACTAGTGTCATTTTATGTTCCTCCGTTTGTTTTTAAAGTTTAATTTTGTTGAACGCAATCTTTCAATCTTTATGCCAAGCCATTTCTGATATTCTGTTTACAAATAAACAAGACAAAATGGCATGGAATCTCTCGGAAGTATGACAAAATGGCTTATTTTAACATATCAGGCCTCCAGATGTTAAATATTAACCTGTTATAATAGTAAGAAAAAACTTAAATATGGCCAGTCAGCAGCGACGATTACTGAATATTTTCGCTTTCCGCAGGATAATCATTCCTGTGATCATCGGCATCTCTGTTATCGGGTACATGATTTTTTCGGATATTGGTAAAAGTGACCTGAACTCAATCAGATTTAACTGGCATTCAATTATGTTTTTTGCGGGAGCTATATTCCTTGTGGCGGTCCGTGATGTTTCATACATGTATCGGATACGACTTTTAACCGACAAAGCTTTGAGCTGGCGTAAAGCGTTCGACGTAATATTCCTGTGGGAATTTGCATCAAGTGTTACCCCTTCTGTTGTGGGAGGATCGGCCTTTGCTGTTTTTATCCTGATTAAGGAAAAGCTGGGGGCAGGACGATCAGCTGCCATCGTGATGGTTACCGCCCTGCTTGATGAACTGTTCTACATCGTGATGGTCCCATTTGTGTTTCTGATAGCCGGATTTGACAGGCTGATGGTAGTTGGTTCTACTTTCACTTTTTTGGGGATGGTTTTTGGCCCGATGGGTGTTTTTCTGGTAGGTTATATTGTTATTGCTATTCTGGTTATTATCCTTGCTTATGGGGTTATTTTCAATCCTAATGCTTTTAAATGGTTGTTAATAAGGGTTACTTCGATCCCTTTTTTACACAGATTCAAGAGCGGAGCCGAAGAAACCGGGAATCAGGTAATACTTGCTTCAACAGAGTTCAGGGGAAAATCTGTTGGATTTTGGGCTAAAGCCATCGGTGCTACATTTTTCTCGTGGACAGCGAGATTTTGGGTAGTTAATTTTCTGATTATGGGTTTTATCGGGCTTATTACCTATCAGGAAAATTTCCTGATTTATGCCCGGCAATTGATGATGTGGGTCATCATGCTGATGAGCCCAACTCCTGGTGGAAGTGGAATTGCCGAGTACTTTTTCCCGATTTTTCTTCGTGAGTTTATTGCAGGGCAGTCTGGTGATCTCACTACACTTGTCGCATTTTCCTGGCGTTTTATTACTTACTATCCTTACCTGATTATCGGGGCTTTTATATTGCCATTCTGGTTGCGACGTGTTTATCTTGGCCGCAAACTCATAAGCTTTAAGAAACACAAAAAATAATGTTCAACCTGCCGGGCCCTGCCTTTCTTCAATTCGTCCGGGTGCGGGAGAAACTATAAAAAAGCAGTTATCCGGCCTTCGTGAGTCACTAAACCCTAACCACAGTAAAAATACTGATCCAGAAGTTCGATCATCTTTTCATTGTTGTTGCTTACTTCTTCCCGAAGATGTTCATCGTTGTAACTTCGCATTTTTCTGGCAACCCCTGAAATTACCCCATCAGAGAAAACTCCGTATTTCAGATAGATATCAGCCTGTTTTTCAAGCATAGAAGCGGATTCCCAGCACGATACAGGCAGTTTATTCAACTGGTCAACCCTGGCTTTATTTTTTTCGTCAAAAATATTGACATCCACGTATGTTTTATCAGCTTTCAGCAGGGCGTCTTCCATCTCAAGGCCGTGGCGGACTGCAACAGTTAGTCCGGCCAGCAGCAGGTAAATGTCGGCGGACCCGTCAGGGCATCTGAACTCGACTGTCTGAAGTTGTGAAAAATCTTCATCGCTGTGTTCTTCAAGTGGGTTTGCGTGATAAATCATCTTGTTTTCGCCTGTCCAGCCGAGTGGTACTCTTACGAGAACGCTTCTGTTCCGGTCGCCCCAGCAGATGTTGGTAGGGGCTTCCTGATGTGGCACAAGTCTGAAATAGGAAGTTGGATTGTTATTGCCAAACGCTGTAAGAGATGGTGCAAGTTCAAGATAACCGGCGATTGCCCGGCGGGCTGTTTCACTGAGTTTGCCGTTTTCAATCATCTGGTTACGGTCATCCTTCATCAGCTTTGTGTGTATGTGCAATCCACTGCCCGCCTTGCCAACTGTAATTTTGGGGGCAAAAGTCACTTTTACACCGTATTTGTAGGCCAGTGACCTCAGTATCCATTTGGCAATTACCAACTGGTCGGCTGCTTCCTCGAGATTGGTGGGTGTAAATTCAATTTCATTTTGTTCGTAAAGTTTACCATCCTGAACGAAATTACCAACTTCGGAATGGCCGTATTTGATGAGACAACCAACCTTAGCCATGGTAGTCATGGCTTCGGTACGGAAATGTTCCCATTTGGCAAAAGGATAAGATTCGTGATATCCTTTCTGGTCAACAGCCCTGAAAAGAGCTTCATCCTCGCTGATAACATAATATTCCAATTCGCCCATTACATGAAAACTGTACCCGGTTTTCTCTTTCAAAGCTTTGTGTGCTTTTCGCAGAACATACTCCGGAGAACTTTCCAATGGCTGACCATCTTTATTGTAATATGAACAAAGAATATCGAGTGATGGAACATCTGAAAAAGGGTTTACAAATGCAGTTCTGTAACGCGGAACCACATAAAGGTCGCTGGAGCCTGTTTGTATAAAGGGAAAAAGGCTGGATCCGTCAACCCGCTCTCCGGTTGTGAGAATGTTATTCAGATGTTGACGCGAACTGATCACAAAGTTCAGCGTTTTCAGGCGTCCATCACCTCCGACATACCTGAAATTAACCATTTCAATGCTATGATCTTCAATGTATTTAATAAGGTCGTTTCTTGTAAATTCTTCGGCCGGCTTGTTAAGATATTGAACCAGCGGGTTGGGATTCATTTCGGTAAAGTTCGTCATTGCTTATTATTGTATGAAATGCTGTTTTTTAAGCGGGTTGAGTGAAGTTGCGTTAACAGGTAGCTGTTCCGGAAAACGCCCAAAATTAGAAAGATTTTTATTGAAACAAGCATATTTTGAAAAAGTCAGTTTATATGTAAATACGGAAGTATGTTTATTTTTTAAATATTGTACCAGGGCTTAGCCAAGATCATTTAATGCATATGCAAAATCTCTTTGGCTAAAATCATTGCAATTCAATGATATTTTGATTTTGTTTTTTCCGGCGAGATTACATTGCCTACTTTTGTCTTTATTAATTATTGGTTAAATGAATCCGAACGAATTACTTTTCTTCTCAGTATTTCTGATCATTATAGCTGTTTTTTTGGTGCTTGATCTGGGTGTCTTTGACAAGCGCAATCATATTATCCCATTTAAAGAGGCGCTTGCCAAGACTTTACTATGGATAGGTGTTTCATTGGGATTTTATGTTTTAATAATTTTCCATGGCGAATGGTTTCACATGGGAGGGGGTGGCAGCATCGAAGAGATCAGACTTCTGATATCAAAATACGGTCATCCTGTAAATATTGATGGCCTCAGTTATACCGAAGCGCTTCGCGTATACAACAACAATCTTAGTCTTGAATACCTGACCGGGTACCTGATAGAGATTTCATTATCCGTTGACAATATTTTCGTTATGGTGATGATCTTCTTTGCTTTTGGTGTTGATCCGAAGTATTACCGGCGTGTGCTTATATGGGGAATACTGGCAGCCATTTTGCTCAGGTTTCTCTTCATCTTTTCAGCTTCAGCTATTATAATGAAGTTTGGTTGGGTGCTTTACATTTTTGGATTGTTGCTGATCTATACCGGAATAAAAATGTTTATCACCCGAAATAAGCCTGAAAAAATAGATATTGCCCACCATCCGGTTGTTAAGTTTGTTTCAGGACATTTCCCGGTTTACCCGACTTTTGTGAGACATCATTTTTGCATCACTAAAAACGGGAAGCATTACATCACTCCACTTCTCATTGTTTTGATGGTGATCGAATTCAGCGACGTTATTTTTGCCGTGGATTCGATTCCGGCTATTTTTTCAGTTACAATGGATCCTTACGTGGTTTTTTTCTCCAATGTGTTTGCTATTCTTGGACTCAGGTCGATGTTTTTCATGGTGATAAATATCATTGAACTTTTCAGGTATCTGAAGTCCGGCCTCGCATTCTTATTGGTATTTATTGGAATAAAAATGCTGATCAGTCACGAATGGCTGCTTGAGATAGGATTCACAACCTTGCATTCACTTCTTGTTATACTCTCTATTCTTGTTGTAAGTATTGTCGCATCGTTGATTTTCCCTGAAAAACGGTCAACCTGATGGCGTTTCCGGCCCGTTTTGACGTGTAATGATTTGAACCGGATTTAATATAAAAGCCTGGTTTCCTAGGTCATAGCCAGTCGGGTGACTCGCTCTCCGATCCATCTCGCCAGGAATGACGAAACTGCTCAACCAACACCATGAATTGTCAGATTGGAAAATAAAAAAAGCCGGGTTTCCCCGGCCAGAGCCACTAATGGGACTCGAACCCACGACCTGCTCATTACGAATGAGCTGCTCTACCAACTGAGCTAAGTGGCAAAAAAGCCTGCCTGGATTGATCAAGCAGGCTTTTAAAAAATGTGGTCGGGATGAGAGGATTCGAACCTCCGGCCTCTTCGTCCCGAACGAAGCACGCTACCAGGCTGCGCTACATCCCGTCCTTACCAGATTGCTTTCACAATCAGGGCTGCAAAAATAATGATTTTCAGATTCACATAAGCGTTTAGACAAATAAATTTTTCATTTACCTGATTAAGATAAATGCATTATTTAGTACTAAGTATTGCATAGTACTGTTTATTGTATTATCTTTGCTGCGAAATTAAATTCATTTATCATGGAAAAGGCAGAATCAACCATTGCCCAAATGCGGAAGGGAGTGCTTGAAATGTGTGTGCTGGCTGCTGTTAGCAGCCGGGAAGCCTATGCATCCGATATCCTGGTGCGACTGAAACAATCACATTTGATTGTGGTGGAAGGCACACTTTACCCCATCCTCACCAGGCTTAAAAACGACGGATTTCTGAGCTATCGCTGGGAAGAATCCACCTCCGGCCCCCCCCGGAAGTATTATACCATAACCCCGCCTGGTGCAGGATTTCTGAATGAACTCCGCGCAGGCTGGGATGAACTGAATACTGCCGTCGGCAGGTTATTTTCAACAGACACAAATACAGAATCTTCAAATACCCCCGAAAAATGAAAAAGAACTTCTCAGTAAATATTGGAAAGCGATTGTTCAACATAGATGAGGATGCCTTCGAATGCCTGAACAATTATCTTGGCAGATTACGCAATTACTTTTCTACCGATGTCGGCCATGATGAAATCGTGGCTGATATTGAAATGCGGATAGCCGAATTGCTCCAGCAGAAAATAGAAACCATGGGCCAGGGTATCGTGGTTCTTGAATACATACAGCAGGTAATTAATGAAATGGGTGAACCTGGCCAGTTGTCCGATGCTGAAAGCGACGGTGCAAGACAGGCAGCATCTGCCAGAACTACAGGAAAGTTGTTCCGCGACCCGGTTAACCGGAAGGTGGGTGGTGTTGCTGCTGGTATTGCCGCCTTTTTTGGTGTCGATCCGGTTTGGGTAAGGCTGTTATTTATATTGTTCATACTGCTCTACGCCAGTGGCCTGATCATTTATCTGATCCTCTGGATCATTTTGCCGGAAGCCCAGACCACTACTGAGAAACTGGAAATGCAACGTCAGACGATTAATATAGGAACTATGAGGGACGAACTGGCTTCGGCAGGTACCGGCATCAAAAGAGGAAGCAGTTCTTTATTCGGAGCCGTTGGTGAATTCCTACGCAATGCAATCGAGATTGTAGCCAGGCTGATTGGATGGTTTTTTCAACTCTTCGGGCGTCTGACGGGATTAATGCTTCTTCTTTTGGTACTAAGTGCCTTTATAGGAATGATTCCGGCTTTCCTTGTCAGGGAAGATATGGATTTTGGCGGATTCAACTTTAATTCGGTTACCCTTTACCAGGTTTTTAAGTGGATGGTTCCCGGTACTTCCGATCAATGGCTTTTTTATCTGTCGTTTCTTTTGGTTGTAACATCTTTAATAGGATTGATGATTTACGGCGGTTTAAGGCTGTTGCTGAAATGGCCTCCCCTCCGCTGGCCCGTAGTGCTTGCTTTTATTTTGATTTTCTTTGCAGGGGTGCTTTCAACAGGTGCCGCATTGTTCAGATACTCCCGGACTACCGATTTTACATCAACAGTTCGAAGCAACAGCAATTATGCCATGCCGGGAAAAAGACTGCACATTACTTCAGGTCCATGGGATGTCCAGAAGTTTATGAATCCCTTGTCAGATAGTAATTTAGGTAATTTTGACTCAGGAGTTTTAGGTGAAATCAACCTGAGTCTCAGACCTGCTCCCGGAGATAGTCTTATTATTTCGCTCATCAGAAATGCAGCATCCACCCAGAACGAGAAAGCCATGGATTTTGCGCAGAATATCGAATACAAATATAATATTCAGGATACACTGTTGACAATCGAACCCTATTTCATCATGCCATACAATGATGGTATGCGTTATCAGGAATTGAATGTAGTCGTTGGAATTCCTGTAAACAGTGAAATCTTTCTGAACCCTGAAATAGCCTGGAAAGTCAGGTACAGCGACTTCAATAATTCTGACAACGATGGAGGCGTATACACGATGACTTCTTCCGGTCTTTTTCAGGAGAAACCTGAAGTGCCGGTGGCTGATTCAACTGCTGCAAACCAATAATTTCTCCGGAGTTTGAAGTTCCTTCTGACATAGTTACAACAGCCGTGAAGTCTTTGATCACGGCTGTTGTATTCTAAAATATTCCTTTAATTATCATGCACGGACTCCATTTGAGCAGGTAGCCTGGTTTTTAATTAATTTCGCACCCTGTTAGCATTACCCGCAGGATACATGACAAAAGTTCCTTTCATTAACATTTCAGACTACAATTATCCTCTTCCGGATGACCGTATAGCCCGTTTCCCACTTGAAAAGCGCGACCAGTCGAAGCTGTTACTCTATAAGGATGGTAGCATTACCGGAAGTTCTTTTTCAAGGATTGCCTCTCATATACCCGAAGGTAGTTTGCTTGTATTCAACGACACCAGGGTGATCAGGGCCAGGCTGATGTTTTTTAAACCTGAAGGTGCCAGGATTGAAGTCTTTTGCCTTCAGCCCGAAGGTGCATACGGGCAAACTGCCAGGGCCACCTGGAAATGCTTTATTGGCAATGCCAAACGATGGAAAAGCGGTGAATTGAAAATGGAGATCTCCTGTCCCGCGGGAAACATCACTTTGTTGGCTGAGCGGGGTAAAGTTATAGATGATGCTTATCTGGTCAGTTTTAAATGGGATGTTCCCGGAATGCCTTTTGAACAGGTTCTGGAATATGCCGGTAAAGTACCCCTCCCCCCATACCTGAACCGCGAACCCGTGGAAAGCGATGCCGAACGATACCAGACCATCTATGCCCGTTTCAACGGTTCAGTCGCGGCTCCGACTGCCGGACTTCATTTTACACCGGCAATCCTTGAAAGTCTGGAAGCAGTGCACTGCCGGTTCGAATACCTTACCCTGCATGTAGGAGCAGGCACATTCAAACCGGTTTCGGCTTCTGATGCACGTGAACACCTGATGCACGAAGAGGAAGTAATTGTTGAGAAATCATTTCTGCTAAAGTTGTTGCAGAACTTACAGGGACATATTGTACCGGTGGGTACAACCTCAATGAGAACGCTTGAAAGTCTTTACTGGCTTGGTGTCCAGATAATAAACGGACAGGAGCCAGACGGGCATTTCAATATTCGCCAATGGGAACCTTACGGGTCGGAGGTAAAAATACCGGCCTCAGAAGCCTTGCAGGCCATTCATGATTACCTCTCCCGTATCAGGCAAACGACCATACGTGGTTTTACCGGTATTATGATCGTGCCCGGATACAGGTTCCGTATCTGCAATGTGCTGATTACTAACTTTCACCAGCCACAAAGTACCTTGTTGCTTCTGGTGGCAGCTTTCATAGGCGAAGGCTGGAAACAAGCCTATCAATATGCATTGGAAAATGACTTCCGTTTTCTGAGTTATGGCGATAGTTGCCTGTTTTTTGCAAAGAATGTAGAAATTGACTGATCTGTAATTTTATTGATCTGCTTCATCTTTCAAAAAAAATATCGGGAGAATGGAAATATTGACGATGATAATTCCAGCATTTTATTGATTCCTGAACTTATCTTTGCACCATGATTTTTCTATTAACCGGCGACAGCGGTTCCGGCAAGACCAGCCTGCTGAATGAACTTGCTGCAATTTTTAGGATGCACAGGATAACACCAGGTGGTTTTACAGCACCGGGGTCCTGGTTGAATGGTGCAAGGTCAGGTTTTGTGTTGCATGATTTGTTTCACAATAATGAATATCCCTTAGCAGAAACAGGGGGAACCGGTCCCGAAATGCAGGGCCATTTCGTTTTCAATGAAAAAACGCTTGAGTTTGGGAATCAACTACTGATAAATCAACATTCGGATTCCGCGATTGATATAATAATTGTTGATGAAGTTGGTCCTTTTGAACTCCGGGGCAAGGGGTGGGCGCGTTCACTTGATATACTTACTACTTCCGGTAAGCCCCAGATTTGGGCAGTCAGGCCTCAGCTCGCCGACCGGATTTCTGATTGGTGGAAATTAACACCCTCATTTTCATTTTCTGTGAATGAGAATAATCCTGTAAGTGTTTTCGGCAAGATCAGTGATCTTTGTTTTAACCAGAAACAATGACTACAGTCTCCTCAGTAACCGGTATTGTTTTGGCTGGTGGTAAAAGCCTTCGCATGGGAACCGACAAGGGTCTTATGAGTTTTCGCGGTAAACCCCTGGTGCAGTATTCCATTGACCTCCTTGGCCTTTTTTGTGATCGCATTCTGATCAGCAGCAACAACCAGGCATACAGTGCATTCGGATATGAAATTGTACCCGATCAAATGGAAGGCGCCGGGCCTATGGCCGGTATTTCAGCCTGTCTTTCAAACAGCAAAACTGAATTTAATCTCGTTCTTTCCTGCGATATGCCCCTGGCCGACCGGGTTATCTTTCAGACGCTGATTGATTTATCTGTTGGATATTCATTTGTTGTTCCGGTTGATTCTTTTGGCCGCATTGAACCGCTTTGTGCCATTTACAAAACGGATAGCCTGAAAATTATGCAGAAATTGCTGGCATCACAAAGCTACAGGATGACAGAACTTTTCAGGTATGCCCCTGCCCGGATGGTAGCCCCTGAAGAATATCCCTTACCATATAACGGGAAGTGGTTTATGAACGTCAATACAATCAGCGATTTTGAAATTGCCGGTAATCTCTGACATCTTCTGGCTGTAGCCTGTATTACAGTTTAGTTTGCTAATTTAGCCGACTAGAATTCATGCGAAAATATTGGTAAACGTGACTGTGAAAGAAGCTGATCATGTGATATTTAAATTGCCTGATGCCCGTTGGATGAAAGCGGCGGTTGCAGGTGGCCTTTGGGCGGCTTTCGAAATCATCATCGGCAGTTTCCTGCACAACCTGCGAATTCCGTTTGCCGGCAGTATCCTGGCTTCATTTGGCGTTGTTCTTATGATCTCATTTCAGCGTCTCTGGCCTGAAAAAGGGCTGGTTTGGCGGGCAGGCCTGATTTGTGCCCTGATGAAATCCATCTCGCCAAGTTCTTTGATATTAGGGCCGATGATTGGAATAATGACCGAAGCATTGCTTATAGAACTATCGATCAGAATTTTCGGACTCAACAAGGCAGGTTACCTGATCGGTGGTATTTTGGGTGTTTTGAGTGCACTGGTCCATAAAGTATTAAGTATCCTGATTCTTTACGGCAATGATATTATAGAAGTCTATCTTAATATATACAGGTTTGCTGTAAAACAACTTGGTCTGCCCAATGCTGATCCCTGGCTTGTGGTCTTTGCTCTTGCCGGTGTGTATGTTATCGGGGGAATTATTGCTGCGACCATTGGAATTTCTATACCAATTCACGGAGACCCATCTGCTGAAGGCCTTATAAAGGATGGTAACCCAATAGAGCTTTCGCCTTTCAATGCTTCAGTTGGTAAATATTCGTTCCCGATGTTATTGCTCCACCTGGCTTCAGTCCCCCTGCTAATCATTCTTATCCTGAAAACCGGACTTCTTATTGGTTCTTCAGTTGTCCTTTTATGGGCGTTATTGCTTTACCTGAAATATCCTGGTGTATATAAGCGTTTCCGCAAGCCTGTATTATGGATACAATTTCTGATTATTACCCTGATTTCCACATTTTTCTGGGAGAAACATTGCGATACTTTTCTCTGCTTTAGTATGGAAGGTCTTAGGGCCGGACTATCCATGAGCCTCAGGGCCGTGGTGGTAATCATGGCTTTTTCTGCTTTCAGCGTTGAACTCCGGAATCCGGTAGTCAGGGTATTTCTCGAGAAAAAGGGGATGCGGAACCTCTATTTTGGAATATCCGTTGCTTTTGCTGCATTACCATACATGGTCGCTCAGATTCCCGGAGCCCGCCAACTTATCCGGCATCCCAGAACATCAGTTGCAAATGCATTGTTGAATGCCAGGCATTGGCTTTACCAACTTGAAATGAAAGAAAGACAAATCTGATTGGTATTGAAAGTTGCCGGACTATCTTTGTTACACAATGTCAGCAAGTCGTTCAGATTGTTTATTTTTGAGCCTTTAATTATAACCGGATATGTCCGAAGTGCTGACAAATAAAAAGAATCATCCTGCGCCTGAACCGGAAGTTGAAATGTCATTCTGGGATCATATCGATGCGCTACGAGGTCATCTTTTCCGGTCTGCCATCGCTATTGTGGTACTTGCAATAGCTGCTTTTTTAAACAGGGAATTCATCTTTGATAAAATCATTCTGGCCCCGAAAGACTCAGGGTTTATCACCAATCGTTTCTTTTGCAGGATAGGTGAATGGATGAATATGCCTTCCATTTGTCCCGGCGATCTTGATCTTAAAATAATAAATATCAATCTTTCCGGGCAATTTACTACCCACATGTACATCAGTTTTTTTACCGGGTTGATTGTGTCAGCACCATATATTATCTGGGAGGTCTGGCGTTTTATAAAACCTGCTTTGTATGAAAAGGAACGAAAACATTCGTCTGGCGCAGTCCTTAGTATGTCAGTACTTTTTATCCTTGGTGTACTATTCAGCTATTTTCTCGTAGTCCCGCTAACACTGAGCTTCTTTGGTTCATACCAGGTAAGTGATGCTGTAAACAATCAGATAGCTCTTTCCTCCTACATCAGCACAGTTGTTTCAGTAACTTTTTCTTTGGGTGTGGTATTTGAGTTGCCGGTATTTGTCTTATTCCTGACCAAAGTAGGAATTATTACACCGGAATTTCTGAAGCGAAACCGCAAATATACCCTGATAATTCTGCTTACCATAGCTGCTATAATCACGCCACCCGACATTGTAAGCCAGATTCTCGTTACGATTCCACTATATGCTCTTTACGAACTGAGCATTCTGGTATCGATGCGGATAAGTAAGCGTAACCAAAGGAAAGAGTAATCTGTAACCTTTTTTCTGCCTTTGCGTCAAACTTTCCGAACAACAACAAAAATATCATGGCAGAAACAAAATTATACCGGTCCTTTCACGGAAGGGTAATCGGTGGGGTGGCCGGCGGACTGGCCGACTTCTTTGGGATGGATCCCACAATTGTAAGGCTTATTTTCGTTTTGCTGGCCGTTTTTGGCGGAGGCGGAGTACTTCTGTATATTATACTATGGATTGTGCTGCCTGAGAAAAACGCATTCAACTCCTACAATGCTAACAGCGCAAACAACGCGCCATTCAATCCTACGTCAACTCCTGGGAATAGCACCAGCGGCGTTGGTGAAGCCTTTGAAGGATTCGGAAACACGCAACAGAAATCAAATCCTGAACCAGATATGGCATCCAAACGGAAATTTGAAGGCAGTCTTATCGGTGGCCTGGTACTGATTCTTATCGGAGTCTTTTTTCTTGCAGATAAATTCATTCCTAATATCAGTTTCGGAGATTTCTGGCCATTACTGCTGGTTGTAGTGGGTATGGTTTTGATATTCAACAGTTTACCTGGTAAAAATAAAAACCGCGAAGAGGGCGGTGAGGTTTAATATTTCCAACGTTACACTTAAAGCAAAAACCCATGAGCTATCGTAAAATATTCTGGGGAGTCGTCCTCGTTCTGATCGGAATACTCTTTATTCTGAAAAATGTCGGTGTCATCTTTTTCGATTGGATGACCATCTGGCGACTCTGGCCTTTGATCCTGATCCTTTGGGGTATTTCGTTAATCCCTGTCAAGGATTATCTGAAACTTATTTTCTCTGTTGTCGCTATCGGACTCTCATTTTTGCTGGTAAGCAGGTACGACAAAACCGGATATTACAGTTTTGGCTGGGATGGTAACAACCGGAGCTATGAAAAAAACTGGGATGATGGCGACTGGAAAGAAGGAACAGATGAGCAGGAGCTTTTTCAATCTTATGATTCCGGGATACAACGGGTTCAGCTTAATCTTGAAGCAGCTGCCGGTGATTTCAGACTCAATGATACTTCACCCTCTGATAAACTCCTCACCTTCAGAAAAAAGGGAAATATTGGCAACTATAGCATGACATCTGATGATGATAGTACTGTCAGGACAATAAACCTCAAGATTGAAGATTCAAAAGTAAAGTTTCATAATCAGGGTATGCGTGTTGAGCTCGGGTTGAATCCAAAGCCAGTCTGGGACTTTAACTTAGATATTGGAGCCGCCAGCATCAATTTCGATTTGAGCAAGTATAAAATAGGCAAGCTCAGTATTGATGGAGGCGCTTCTTCCATAGAAATGAAACTTGGTGACCTGAGCGAACTCACCGAAGTAGATATTGCTGCAGGAGCATCTTCCATCAATATATCGATTCCTGAAAGTGCTGGCGCCGAACTGAAAACAGAAACTGTTCTTTCAAGCCGGAATTTTAAAGGTTTTAAAAAGGTAAGCGATGGCTTGTTCAGAACCGAAAATTTTAACGATGCTGCCAAAAAAATAACAATAAGTATTGATGCCGGCGTTTCGAGCATCGATGTTAACAGGTATTAGAAAATCTTTAAATAGAAACGCCGGATCTGAATAAGGTCCGGCGTTTCTGTTTACAGCCTGGATTCAATCATTCGCACCTTCTGCAATTGAACATTCCTTTCCCAGAAACACGCTGAACAACCTGCACAACTCGTTTGGAGAATCGGCATGCACCCAATGAGAAGCACCTGCAATAATCTGTACTTTGGCAGCCGGAAAATTTTTATAAATCAACGGAAGATCGGCATCAATGATATAATCCGACTTGCCACCTTTAATAAAAAGGGTAGGACCGGTAAATTTGCTGCTGCTTTCAATACCCTCAAATACATAATCCATATTGGCGCTGATGGCAGGCAGGTTTAGTCTCCAATCGAAAGTATACCTTGTTTTCCGGTAAAGGTTTTTCATAACGAAAAGCCTGATTCTTTTATCCGGAATGCTGTTTTCCAGCAGGGCTTCAACCTCTTCACGCGTGCTGACTGCTTCGAAATTTACAGCCATCATGGCGCTGATCATATCGAAATGAACGTTTCGACCGGGGTATTTTCGCATACTGATGTCGACGATTGCCAGTTTGTCAATCATTTCAGGATACTCAAGTGCAAAGGTCATGGCTACTTTTCCACCCATGGAGTGTCCGATGATCATCGGTTTTTTCAGTTCGTGCTCCTCAATAAATTCGAGTAAGTCGTCGGCCATGGCGGCATAGTTGAACGTAGGACTGTGTGGAGATTGCCCGTGGTTACGCATATCCGGAATATAGACAGAGAATTTTTCGGCCAGTCTCTTGCCCAGGGTGACCCAGTTATCCGAAATTCCAAAAATCCCGTGAAGGATGATCAGTGGCTGGCCTTCGCCAAAGTGACGGTAGAAGAGTTTCATTGACTAAAGTACAAAGTTTAAAGTAAAAAGTTTCAGGGTTACAGGGTTGCAGAATTTCAGAATTTCAGATTTCAGGGTTTAAAGGGTGGCCCAGTGAAAAAGAGCTTCCGGCTCCCCCTCGCCATTTGGAGATGGGGTTGGGGGGTGAGGTTGCAGGGTTACAGAATTTCAGATTTCAGGGTCTCAGAATTTCAGGGTTTAAAGTTAACAGGTTTAAAGGGTGGTCCAGTGAAAAAGAGCTTCCGGCTCCCCCTCGCCACTTGGAGATGGGGTTGGGGGGTGAGGTTTCAGGGTTTGGGGGTGAGGTTTCAGGGTTTCAGAATTTCACCAAACCCCAATTTTCAATTTTCCAAAGCCCTTTAAAGCCTGACAGGCTGGCCTTCCCCTTGTCCCCATTTCTCCTGGTCTCCTTGTCTGCAATGTCGAAGACGTAAATTACCCGGTTAATCCCATGCCCCATGCCCCATGCCCCATGCCCCATGCTCTTTGCCCTGAGCCCTGTGCCCGATGCTCTGTGCCCTGAGCTCTGTGCTCTGTACCCTGTGCCATCAGGCCGGCAGCCATGGTTTCAATTCGCGAAGGTAAAGTTGAATCGTAGTTTCCATACCATAATACAAAGCATCTGCAATCAGGGCATGACCAATTGAAACCTCCTTCAGGGCAGGAATTTTTTGTGTAAAGTACCTCAGGTTATCCAGGTTCAGGTCGTGGCCTCCATTCAGTTCAAGCCCGCAGGTTATTGCCTCTTCTGAAGCAGCTATAAATGGTTCAATGGCCCTTTCCCTGTCTTTGAGATACCCGGCTGCATAGCTTTCAGTGTAAAGTTCAATCCGTTCGGTGCCGGTTGCAGCTGCGCCTGCCACCATGCGTGGATCGGGATCCACAAAAATGGATGTACGGATACCATACTTGTGAAACTCATTGATAATTTCAGACAGGAATTTCCGGTGGGTAATAGTATCCCACCCATGATTAGAGGTCAGGGCATCATGTGCATCAGGGACGAGTGTTACCTGCGCTGGCTTCACTGCGATAACCAGATCAATAAAAGCCGGCTCAGGATTGCCTTCTATATTGAATTCAGTGGTAACCAGAGGCTTAAGGTCATAAACATCCTGATAGCGGATATGCCGTTCATCCGGCCTTGGATGTACTGTTATTCCCTGAGCGCCAAATCTTTCGCAATCAATGGCAGCTTTTAGTACATCAGGAAGGTTGCCTCCCCTGGCGTTTCTCAGGGTTGCAATTTTATTTATATTTACACTTAATTTCGTCATAACCTGTTTTTAATGTGCAAAGGTATTAATTTAACTGTCAGAAGGGCAGGAGGCATAGGATAGCAACATGCGAAGAAACCGGATGTTTATGAGAAACACAGTATTTTTCCTGCTACTTTTCCTGGTAGCATGCTCCGGCAGTAACTCCGGGAGGGATATGCAGGCTTTAAAACAGGAAATTGAAGACACCGAACTCGCCTTTTCCCGTATGGCAGTCGACAGCGGCATTGAGGCTGCTTTCAGGGCTTATGCTGCACCAGATGCCGTTATGAAGCGGGGAAACCGGCTTATTTCTGGATATGACTCTGTGGTTGATTACCTTGACAAAAACAGGCAGAAAGGTGCTGAACTCTCCTGGACACCCGATTTTATCTCCGTTTCGCAATCAGGGGATCTGGCATACACCTATGGAGGGTATGTCTATACTTTTCCTGATTCATCCGGCGTTATACATAAACAGGAAGGTTTTTTCCATACGGTATGGAAACGACAGCCCGATGGGAAGTGGAAATTTGTCTGGGACTAAGGTCAGGTAAAAAGTAAAAATACCTGTTAACATGGAAACGTTCATTCCTTTCAATGCGGATTTTAGGTTCGACATAGCAAAAAGGAGAATAATTTCACCGGAAATTACCTTTTCCGGCCCACGATTGTTAATTGATTAAGTTTGTACCTGAAACTCTTATTGTTGTTTTATGTTAGCCAAAGAACTGATCAGCGATACCATAATGCCGCTAAAGACCTCTGACAGTGGCCTGATCGCACTTAACTGGATGGAAGAGTTCAGGGTATCGCACCTGCCCATTGTGAATGATTCTGATTTTCTCGGGTTAATCTCAGAATCAGATATTTATGAAATGAATAGTTATGAGGAGCCACTGGGAAACCATGTCCTGTCACTTTACAAACCATATGTTACTGAAAACCAGCATGTATACGATGTAATCAGGCAGGTTTATGAACAAAAACTGACCCTGATACCTGTTGTAGATGATAAGAGTAAATACCTTGGATCTATTACCCTTCAATGTCTGGTAAAGTATTTTGCCCGGCTGGCAGCTGTTGATAATCCAGGTGGAATTATCGTGCTGGAAATGGGCATCCGCGATTATTCACTGAGTGAAATAGCCCGTATTGTTGAATCCTGTGATGCCAGCATATTAAGCCTTTATGTTACCACCCTGCCCGATTCCACACGAATGGAGGTTACCATTAAAATAAACCGAATGGATATAGGCCCTGTAATTCAAACATTTATCAGATTTGACTACCTGGTAAAGGCTTCGTTTTTCGAAGGTGAACTTAACGAAACTCTGAAGGATCGTTACGACTCCCTCATGAAATACCTCGATATCTGACAGCATCTCATGGCTTTGCCCGGGAAACTTTTTCTTCTTTTATTTTTCACTGCTTTATTCTGTCAGTTTCTTCCTGCTCAGACTCCCCCCAGGGTTGTTGTTGGAGACATACGGATTGTCGGAAATAAAGTAACACGTGAAGAAATTGTGGTACGGGAGCTTGAATTTAAAACCGGCGATACCTTAGCTGAAGGGTTGATAAGTGAACTTGTGAATCAGTCGGTTAAAAACCTGCTTAACCTACCCTTATTTCATTTCGTTACAATTGATATCGGTTTAACAGAGAATACCGGAACAATAAACTTTACAATATATCTCACTGAGCGTTGGTACACCTGGGTCTGGCCGGTATTTGAAATTTCAGACCGCAACTTCAATACCTGGTTCAAAACGGGGGATTTAACCAGGATTTCATATGGAATGTTTTTACAAAGGGAGAACTTCAGGGGCAGGCTTGAGAAACTGCATTTTAAAATTAAGTTGGGTTATCAACAGGAGTTGATGTTGTTGTATGAAAAGCCATATCTGAACCGTCGGAAAACATTGGGTGCCGGGTTGCAGTTTTCATTGGCCAGGCAGCGTGAAACTGGATACATTACAGCGGAGGATAAACTCATTTTTCACCGGGGTGATGAATATCTGCTTCATTGCGCCGATGTCGCTGTTTTTGCCAGGTGGCGTCCTGATATCCATTTCTCTCATACCATTCAGTTCAGGTTCAATTATCTTGAGGCAAGTGATTCCCTTTTAAAGCTGAATCCCGATTACACTGAAAGAAGCGTGAATGTTCAGCAGTTCGCAGAGTTATCATACCTCCTGAAAATTGATTTCCGCGACCAGCGGGCTTATCCGCTGCACGGTTTTTATACTGAAATACTGCTGGCTCAAAATGGGCTTTCAACTTCCGGTGATTTGAGTTTTACTAAAGCTAAAATGGTTTTGAGGGGATACCGCGGTTTAGGCCATCGTTTTTTTCTGGCCGGTAATATTACAGGACAACTTGTGAGCAAAACCGATCTGCCTTACAATCTTTCGCAGGCACTTGGTTACCGGCGCGATTATGTAAGAGGCTATGAATATTACGTAATTGATGGATGTAACTTCTGGCTGGCCAAGTTCAATATGAAATATGCACTGATTAAACCAGCTGTGAAAAAGATCAAATGGCCGCCTACCGAGCGGTTCAATACCATTCCCTATGCTATATATGCAGGTATGTTTGCCGATGCAGGCGAAGTATGGCCTCCGGCTAAATTGGAATCTAACATTTTACCGGGTACTTTTTTAAGGGGTTTTGGTATAGGGTTGGATTTTGTAACCTATTATGATAAGGTTTTCAGGGCTGAATTTTCGGTGAACGGAAAGGGAGAGTCAGGTTTTTTTCTGCATTTTATGGCTGCCATCTGATTGAATCCAGCATCACTGTTGTACATTTGCATCAGGGAGGCCGTGCGTGGGTATCCGGATAAATCTAAATGATATGAAAATTGCACTTTTCGGAAAAAACTTTGCCGACGACCGCTTCTTCTACTTTCAGCAACTGATTGAAAAGCTTGAGCAAAGTAATATTTTGGTGACTATTTATGGGCCATTCTACGATTTTGTAAAAAGTAAGTCAATTTTCACGCGTTCTCCTGAAATATTCAATGAGTACCAGCAGTTACCTGGCAATGTTGACTTCCTTTTCTCTGTAGGGGGCGATGGAACCATGTTGGATGCCATTACACTCATAAGGGATTCGGGCTTACCACTAATGGGAATTAACCTGGGCAGAATGGGTTTTCTGTCGAGTATTTCAAAAAACGAAATCAGCATGGCAATCGATGCCATTCTGAAAAAGGAATTTACACTCGAAAAACGGTCTCTTCTAAGCATTGATACCGAGGGAGATATCTTCGGGGAGCTAAATTATGCGTTGAACGAATTAACCATCAATAAAAAGGACTCCGGTTCAATGATCCTGGTTCATGTGTACATCAACGATCTTTTACTCAATTCATACTGGGCCGATGGATTGATAATAGCAACGCCTACCGGTTCGACCGCTTATTCGCTGAGCTGCAATGGCCCTATTATCACTCCTGATTCTGAGAATTTCGTAATTACTCCCATTGCTGCACACAATTTAACTGTGCGACCGGTCGTTATCCCTGACAAGAGTGTGATTAAGATTAAAGTTGACGGGCGCATGTCACAATATCTTGCAAGTCTCGACTCAAGATCGGTAGTTATTAATTCTTCTGCCGAGATGGTTGTGAGAAAAGCGTCTTTTCCCGTTAATCTGGTGCAGCCAAGGAATTACAATTTCTTTACCACCATCAGGCAGAAACTGTTGTGGGGACAAGATATCCGTAACTAATCCGGGCTTAAACCTTATCATTACTTTCCGGTCATTATTTTTTATACTTTTGCATGCCGATTCAAGCGGTTAGGGGCCGGATTGTATTTTTTTATTCATCCGGTTAAAATGGCTCGCTGCAACAAGGGCCGATAAAGAGTATGAAAAGATTTTCTGTCCTGTTTTTTTTGTTTGCAGGTTTAACTGCTTTCGCCCAACGTTATGGGGAAATTGGTATTTCAGGTGGGGGAATGTATTATCTTGGTGATCTCAACCCCGGAAAACAATTTCTGATGACACAGCCGGCATTTGGTGGATTTGTAAGGCATAATTTCAATGAAAGGCTTGCCATCAGAGCTGGGTTGACTTATGGAGTGCTGAAGGGTGATGATGCCGTCTCAGGTCAGAATCTACGCCGAAATCTTAATTTTCAGAGTTCTATAACCGATATTTCAGGTACTTTTGAGTTCAATTTTTTTAACTACTTCATAGGTAGTCAGCGTTACTATTTTACTCCATATATGTACGGAGGCGCTTCGGTGTTCTTTTTCAATCCGAAGGGAAAAATAAACGGCGCGCTGACTGAACTCAGGTCGCTGGGAACCGAGGGTCAGGGAAGCCCTGAATATCCATGGTTGAAACCATACGGGAAAATCGGGTTTGCGATTCCTTTCGGCATCGGGATTAAATACAGCCTTGGCAGTTTTGTGGGCCTGGCGGTTGATTGGGGTATGCGTAAAACTTTTACCGATTACATTGATGATGTTAGTACAACCTATTACCTCGACCTTGCAGGGGCCACACCCGGGGAAGTTTCACCGGAAGCCCTGGCTTCAGACCCTACTCTGATGCACAATGCCGGAATGCAACGGGGTGATTCAGCTTACGATGACTGGTATTCAGTAGTTTCTGTCAGCATTTCACTAAGGCTTAATTACCTTGCAAAAACCCGTTGTCTTAACATTTTTTATTAAAACGCTTAACAATTATTAACACCCAAATCTATCGGGTGTAAGTTAATACAGCCTAATTTAGTTTTGTGATTCAAACAGATGGATCTTAAAGAGAAAATTGACTCAGCCAGGTTGCCGTTGCACATTGCCATCATCATGGATGGAAATGGCCGGTGGGCAACAAGCAGGGGTGAAATGAGGGTATTCGGCCATCAGAATGGTGTTGAATCGGTAAGGCAAACTTCAACCGCTGCAGCAGAGCTTGGGGTTAAACATCTAACGCTGTATGCTTTCTCTACAGAGAATTGGAAAAGGCCTAAATGTGAAGTAGATGCCCTGATGAATCTGCTGGTTCAAACACTGAATTCCGAGCTTGGGACTTTAATGGAAAATAACATCAGGCTAAGGGCAATCGGTGATCTGACTCACCTGCAATCGGGTTGCTACGCCCAGCTGATGGAAACCATGGAAAAAACCAGGGACAATAACCGGATGGACCTTATTCTTGCATTGAATTACAGCGGGAGGTGGGAAATTGCAGAAGCGGCGCACAGAATTGCCAGGGAAGTAGCTGCGGGTAAGCTCGACCCGGAATCGGTTAACCCTGAAACTTTTGAAAAATATCTTGAAACAAGTGATATACCTGATCCTGAGTTACTTATCAGGACTAGCGGAGAAAACAGGGTAAGTAATTTCCTTTTGTGGCAGATTGCTTATTCGGAACTCTATTTCTCTCCGAAATTATGGCCCGATTTCAGGAAAAACGACCTTTATGAAGCAATTCTTGATTACCAGAACCGCGAACGCCGTTTCGGAATGATAAGTGAACAAATAAAACAAGTTACCGATAAATGAATTTCAGCCGCCGATTAATTGTTTTCCTGCTACTCTTTCTCTCTTATGCTACACAGGCACAGATACGTCTGGGCGACGATCTGAGTGAAATCGATTATTCCAGTCCCAAAGAATATACCATCGGAGGGGTTACCATCAGTGGGGTACAGTTCCTCGATCATAATGTTCTCATTATGCTTTCTGGTCTTCAGGTCGCTGACCGGATTGAAGTTCCGGGCGACAAAATCCGCAAAGCAATAGAAAAATTATGGGCCCAGGGGCTGTTTGAAGATGTCAGAATTTCTGCCACCAGCATCACCGACGAACTTATTTTTCTTAATATTTACCTGCAGGAGAGACCCCGTCTCTCAAAATTCTCGTTTAAAGGTATCCGCAAATCGGAAGCCGATGACCTGCGTGAAAAAATCAAGCTGGTTAAGGGGGATGTAGTTACCGATAACGTTGTTATCAGAACGTCGAACATCATCAAAAAACACTATAACGGTAAAGGTTACCTGAATGCCATTGTTGATATTGAACAGAAAAGGGATTCCTCAAAATCGAACGATGTAAGTCTTACCATCAACATTGACAAGGGAAGTAAAGTCCGTATTGATCAGATCAGATTCATAGGGAATAACCAACTTTCGGCTTCACAATTAAAAGGGGCCATGAAAAAGACCAAAGACAAAGCCGTTTTCGAGCCGTTTGAAATGATTGATTCATTGGTTTTAGGACTTCCCCGGAAATTACTGAGCTTTAAATCTGATACCATTGTTGATTTTATAGCCGGGGTAGCACAGGAAAAATTAAAATTCAGAATATTCAAAACTTCAAAGTTCATTCCTGAAGATTACCAGGAAGATCTTGCATCTCTCATAGCGAAATACAATGAAGAAGGATTCAGGGATGCTGTAATTGTAAGTGATTCGGTTTACAAAGTAAAACCAAGGATTATCAGCATAGATATCAAAGTTGAAGAAGGACGCCGTTATTATTTCGGAGATATTAAATGGGTAGGGAACACGAAATATTCAGCATTTCAGTTGAACGAAGTGCTTAAGATAAAAAAGGGCGACGTCTATAACCAGAGCGAGTTGGATGCCAATCTGAACTACAACCCCAATGAAATTGATATCAGCACACTCTATCTTGATGACGGTTACCTGTTTTTTCAGGTAGTTCCGGTTGAGGTAAGGGTTGAAAACGATACCATTGATATTGAGATGCGGATCCGGGAAGGGAAGCAGGCGACCATCAATAAAATAATCCTGAAAGGAAATACCAGAACCAACGATCATGTGGTAATGCGGGAGTTACGGACCCGACCGGGTCAATTGTTCAGCAGGTCTGATATTATCCGTACCACGCGAGAACTTGCACAATTGCGCTATTTTGATCCTGAAAAAATAGTTCCCAATCCAATACCCAATGCCAACGACGGGACTGTCGATATTGAGTATAATGTTGAAGAAACCTCGAGTGATCAGATTGAATTGTCGGGAGGTTGGGGTTATGGCCGGGTAGTAGGTACCCTGGGCTTATCCTTCAACAACTTTTCAGCCCGTAATATTTTTAAAGGTACCGCATGGCGCCCGATCCCCTCAGGGGATGGCCAAAAATTAAGCCTGCGACTGCAATCTTATGGTAAGGGCTATATCAGCTACAGCGCCTCTTTTACTGAGCCATGGCTGGGTGGGAAAAAACCAAATTCATTCAGCGTTAGTTATTACCATTCTCTTTATTCGAACGGTGTTTCCAAAGCGTTGGAAAGTTATCAGGCCTTCAAGATTGATGCTTTGTCCTTTTCACTTGGTAAACGCCTGACCTGGCCGGATGACTATTTTACACTCGCAATGAGGATAAGTTTTCAGAATTACAATCTGGACAACTATGGCAATATTTTCGCATTCGGGAATGGAAATGGTAAATACAGAAATTACAGTTATGGGGTCACACTTGCACGAAATTCTGTTGACAGCCCTATATTCCCCCGATCAGGTTCTGAAGTTTCGGTGAGCCTCGATGTCACACCTCCCTATTCCTCATTCAGTCATCAGGATTACTCATCACTTACCGACCAGGAGAAATACAAATGGATTGAATACCATAAATGGAAATTCAGTGCTACCCTATACAGGCAGATTGTGGGTAATCTTGTACTGACAGCACGTGTGAGATACGGTTTCCTTGGCCAGTTTAATGATGAAATCGGGGTTACTCCTTTCGACCGGTATTACCTTGGTGGTGATGGTCTTTCAGGAGCCAACAACCTTGATGGCAGGGAAATCATCGGGATGAGGGGCTATTCAAATGAGAGCCTCACACCGGATTATTATAAAAATAAGAACGTTGGAGGAACTATTTTTAACAAGAATACGATTGAACTAAGGTATCCGTTATCCCTTAATCCCAGCGCCACAATTTACGTAACAACCTTTATGGAAGCCGGTAAAGCCTGGGATGATTTCAGTTCCTTCAATCCGTTCTCACTATACAGGGCTGCCGGAGTTGGTGTCAGGGTTTTTCTGCCAATGTTCGGATTACTTGGCCTCGACTGGGGCTATGGATTTGACGATGTTCCTGGAATTCCTTCAGCTAATAAAGGACAGTTCCACTTCTCAATTAACCAGAGTATAGATTAATGTATTAAAAAGAAGTGAAATGAGTGTGTATGAAACTTGCCAGCCAGAGAAAAAAACATGGCAGGTTTTTTGTTAACAACACGACCAACTAACCTTATAATCAATAACCTCAACTTAAACAGGAGGATACACAATGAAAAGGATTTTAATGACTGCCGCTGTTCTGTTCGCCCTCTCAGCCACTTCATTTGCACAGAAATTTGCTTATGTTGACAGCGAATTTATTCTTGAAAACATTCCTGAATATGCTGATGCCAAAACGGAGGTTGATGAACTATCTATTCAGTGGCAACGTGAAATTGAAGCTAAATTCAGCGAAATTGACCAACTCTATAAAAATTTTAAAGCTGAAGCAGTTCTTCTTCCGGACGACATAAAAAATAAGCGCGAAGAAGAGATCATTGCCAAGGAAAAAACGGCAAAAGATTTGCAGAAGCAAAGGTTTGGGAAAGACGGCGATCTGTTTAAACGCCGTCAGGAACTCATCAAACCCATTCAGGAAAAGATTTATAACGCCATTGAATCATTGGCAGCTGCTGAAAACTATGCAGTAATTTTCGATAAAGCCGGAAGTGTTTCAATGATGTACACCAACCCGAGGTATGATATCAGCGAAGAAGTTTTGGATAAGCTCGGTTATTCCTATAAAAGCCGGAATTAACCGCAATTCCTTAATTTACTCAAAGACAGCGATGAGTATTTAATAATAGCTTTGATACCGAATGTATGTACAAGTGAAAATCAATTCGTTACTCACAAATCGTCTGTTGAATACAATACCAGTAGAATTAAGAAATTTTGTTAAATTTGCGTCCTCAAATAAATCTTAACCCAGAACAGTTTACAATGAAAAACATTTTAAAATCCTTCCTTATTCTTGCAATTGCTGTTTCAGCCATGCAGGTTAGTGCCCAGAAAGCCCAGAAGCTTGGTCATATTAATTTTGCCGAGCTATATGAAATGATGCCAGGTCAGGACTCAATTAAAAAATCATTTGCTGATTACCAGACCCAGCTTCAAACCCAGTTTCAGGCTATGCAGACAGAGTACGAAACAAAGCTAACTGACTACCAGAATAACCAGGCTACCATGTCTAACATTATAAAGCAAACCAAAGAGAAAGAGATTCTCGATCTGCAGAAACGGATTCAGGAGTTTCAACAGACAGCCCAGGAAGATCTTCAGGCAAAAGAAGCCGAATTGACTGCCCCGGTTATTGAAAAGGCCAGAAATGCAGTTAAGGAAGTTGCCAAAGAAAACGGTTACTCTTTTATATTCAATTCAACCGAAGGACTTTTGCTTTACACTGAAGCAGCCGACGATATTATGTCTTTGGTAAAGAAAAAACTTGGACTCAAATAATATTGTATTGGAATATTCTCAAAAAACCACACCCAGGTGTGGTTTTTTTTTATCCTGTTTTTTGCTTATTATCTATGAGTTCTTCATCCTTTCGGACCGGCATTTCATTCAGGCGTTTTTTAAGAGATTGTTAATTATTAATTCCATTCCCGGCTGAAAGCATTGTTTTTTGAATCACCCTGAGTATTGTCAGAGATTTGGTATAAAGTTCGAACTAATATATTAATTTTGGAAGGGATTGCCTGCCCTCAAAAATTGTGAAATTGTTTCTCATTTATTTAAACATACTATCTTTCATAAATCTTGAAAAATGAAAAAAAAATCTTTTCTTTTCTGTGTCATCACCTCTTTGATGATTCTAATCTCAACTTTTACTGTTGCCCAGAAAATTACCATTGAAGAGAACAGGCAAAAGTCGTTTCACAATGAAATTCCAGGAGATGCTTATGTGCCATCAACAGCTGGTTCGCGATTTACTTCACCGGCAAAAAGGTGGGAAACTTCCACATTTTTTGCTACCCAGGTAAATGTGGACAATGGTGGGCAAAACATTCTTGACGATGCAGCCAATGAGCCTTCGTTGGCCATCGATCCCCTGAATCCTGATCGCATGGCAATCGGCTGGCGACAATTTGATAACATAAACAACAATTTCAGGCAGGCTGGTTATGGGTTTACCAACGACGGAGGTGAGACCTGGACATTTCCGGGGGTAATTGATCCCGGTGTTTTCCGTTCCGATCCGGTACTTGAAACTGACAATCAGGGAACTTTCTATTACAATAGCCTTACCTCTAGTGGAGGTAGTTATTTCTGCAGGGTTTTTAAAAGTGAAGATGGGGGAGAAGGCTGGGACAACGGAACCCCGGCCCAGGGTGGTGATAAGCAATGGATGGAGATTGATAAAACCGGCGGCCCGGGCGATGGTAACATTTACGCTTTCTGGACTTCGTATTATAGCTATTGCTACCCTGGTAATTTTACACGGAGTACCAATGGAGGTGAATCTTATGAAGATTGTACAACTGTTGACGGGACTCCTTATTGGGGTACCCTGTCTATTGGTCCTTCAGGTGAATTGTATGTTGCCGGATTGGGCTACAACGGAGGAATTGCAGTTGTGAGAAGCAACAATGCCAGCGATCCGGGAGCTTATGTTGCCTGGGATTATTATACCGAAGCTTATATGGACGGTACAATGATGGCAGGTCCGGAAGTAAATCCTGCCGGCCTGCTTGGTCAGGCTTCCATTGCAGTAAATATGGCTCCCGGCCCGGGTCTGGGTAACGTTTATATTCTGGCTTCAGTGCAACGGTATGCAAACGGAGACCCCGGTGACGTTATGTTCTCAAAAAGCCAGGATGGAGGGTTGACTTTCAGCAGCCCTTTGCGAATCAACGATGATCTTTCTTCCAACAATACACAGTGGTTCGGTACCATGTCGGTAGCTCCCAACGGACGCATTGATGTGGTTTGGCTTGATACACGTGATGCTCCGGCTTCCACTCCGCTGTGGTCGGCGCTCTATTATTCATATTCGCTCGATCAGGGTGAGACATGGTCGGATAACGAACTGCTTTCTGAATCTTTCGACCCGCATGTGGGCTGGCCAAATCAGGAAAAGATGGGAGATTATTTTGACATGATTTCAGATGATGGGAATGCCCATCTTGCATGGTCGAATACGCTGAATGGGGAACAGGATGTTTATTATGGCAGGATTACCCCGGTTATAACCAATGTTTCTTCTCCCGGTCAGAATAATCCTGTAATAGCATTTAACGCCGGCCCAAATCCATTCAGCGAAACTACCTGGCTTAGTTATAATTTGGCTAAAGATGCGGAAGTCGAATTGGCTCTGTACGATTTAACAGGCATAAAAATAGTCACGCTGATAGACGCAACCCAGGTTGCAGGTAGTTATACCTTTGAATTGAAAGGTACAGACCTGAAAAATGGTATATACCTTTGCAGGCTTAAAGCCGGCGGAATGAGCAAATCAATCAGACTGGTTAAGGTAGAATAACAGATTTTCTTCTTTCAACAATTCGCCGGATTCAGGATTTATAAACTTCCTGAAATTCATTTGCCGGCAGCGGAATCAGCAGTCATTATAACGGCTTGATATTTGCTTCGACGGCGCCCCAGGCGCCGTCGAAGTGCAATGATGCATCCCAGATGGTAATTGCTTTACGGACAATTTACTGATTCAATCAAATCTTTCGGTCATAAGTCGTAGCTCCCTTGATGGTCATAGCTGTCGGAAATCGGGAAAATATGGTTAACATTGTAAACCAATGCCAATTTTAGACTAATTTTACCAAAATTTTAATATGATATCAGGAGAACCGCTTCAGGTTGAACAACCGCTAGGAAGGATACTTTCTTTCCTTGGGAAAGGTTATCTGCAGCTTTTAAGGGCAAAACTTCAGCATCTTGACATCGACCGCAATTATTATGCGCTTGTACTCATTGAAAGCAAAGAAGGAGCCATCACCCAGCAGGAACTTGCTTTGTTGCTTGATACAGACAAGGTTAGTGTTGTTCGTGTGGTTGATTACCTGTCGGAAAAAGGCTATATCATGAGGGTGAAGAAAGCAGATGATCGCCGAAAGCACAATCTTATACTCACCGATAAAGCCAGACTTGCTCTACCGGAGATTAAACGATCGTTTACTGAAATCAATCTGAAAATACTCAAGGGGCTCGAAAGTTCGGAATTGTCAGCGCTTAATCATGCCATTGGGGCAATCCGGTCGAATATCAACCAAAATATTTTTATACTATGAGAATTCTACTGATTCCCGGAATTTTAATTCTATTAACCATCGCTTCATGCAAAAACGGGAAATCCGATCTGGCGGATAAAAAGGGAAAACCACCTGTTACGGTTGATGTTATCGTTGCTGCAAAAACAGATATATCCTCTGATATTGAAGTCAATGGAACTGTATTGTCAGAAGAAATGATTGAATTGCGCCCCGAAGTGAGCGGCCGCCTCACTTATCTGAACATTCCCGATGGAGCAGTGGTTGCTGCAGGTGCAATTCTGGCAAGGATAAACGATGCCGATCTTCAGGCGCAGCTTCAGCAACAAAAAGTACAGCTGGAACTTGCCGAAAAAACCGAGAAGCGGTTGAATCAGCTGCTTACTGCCAATGGCGTGGATCAGGCAACCTATGATGCTGCTCTGAGCCAGGTAAATCTTTACAATGCAAACATCAATGTCCTGAAAGCTCAGATTGACAAGACAGTTATCCGGGCTCCATTTTCCGGGCGTTTGGGTCTGCGGCTTGTGAGCGAAGGGGCTTATGTTTCGCCATCAACCACCATTGGAACTCTTCAGCAGACAGATCGCATTAAAATTGATTTCTCGGTTCCGGAGACTTATGCGGATCTTTTAAAGGTAGGAAGAACAATTGCTGTGAAGGCTACATCTTCTGGTGAAGAAATGTTGGCTACAGTGAGCGCTGTTGAGCCTCAGATCAGCACTGCAACCAGAAATATTAAAGTAAGGGCCCGCCTGAATGGTGGCATGATAAGCCCCGGATCATTCGTAAAAGTAATTCTGAATAAAAGCAGCAATGGAATTGTAGTTCCAACCAATGCCATCATTCCGGATGCAATGTCAAACCTGGTTGTATTGGTGAAAGATGGCAAGGCAACTTTTCAGCCGGTAGAAACCGGAATAAGAGACAACAATGGAATTGAAATTACCAAAGGACTTCAGGTTGGCGATACGGTGATTGTAAGCGGGGTGTTGTTTGTGAGGCCTAATGGCCCTGTAAAAATAAGATCGGTTAAAGCCGGTTAACCCGAAACCCGATCAGTCACTTCCTGTTGGCAGGTGCCTGATCTCATTGACTACAAATTCCTTATTAATCTGCCAGGACATAAAATGAACATATCAGAACTATCTATAAAGCGGCCCATTCTGGCCACCGTAATGAACCTGTTCCTCATCTTATTCGGGGTAATAGGCTACACATTCCTTGGGGTGAGAGAATATCCGGCCATTGACCCCCCAATGATTAACGTAAGCACTTCGTATGCGGGTGCAAATGCTGATATCATTGAAAGTCAGATCACTGAGCCATTGGAGAAGTCCATCAACGGCATTCCGGGAATACGCACGATCTCATCAACCAGCTCGGTTGGCAGCAGCAGAATAAATGTGGAATTTAACATTGAAGCTGATCTTGAAGCGGCTGCCAACGATGTACGCGACAAGGTTAGTCAGGCAGTCAGAAATCTGCCACAAGACATCGATGCACCACCGGTTGTTTCAAAGGCAGATGCCAACAGTGATTTTATAATACTTATGGCATTACAGAGTCCCAGCAGGAGCTTGCTCGAACTGAGTGACTATGCCGAAAACGTACTTCAGAACAAATTTCAAACGATTCCGGATGTCAGCGGAGTGAATATAATCGGGCAGAAACGGCCGGCCATGCGACTCTGGATTGACCCCGACAAATTAAACGCCTATAACCTTGCATTCAATGATATTACCGACGTTTTGAATAAAGAGAATGTCGAGATTCCATCGGGTAAGATCTATGGAAACAACACTGAGCTTACCATAAGGGCTATCGGGAAACTTACCACCGAATCTGAATTCAGGGATCTGATTATCAGGGCCAATGATCAGGGGATTGTCAGGTTGAGTGATGTAGCAACAGTTGAACTCGGGCCCGAACGCTATGAGCAGAGTTGGAAACTGAATGGAGTAAGCTCGGTGGGTGTCGCTATAACGCCTCAGCCAGGTGCCAATTATATTGAAATCTCCGATGAGTTCAACAAACGCCTGGATGAGATTATTAAATCACAAAAGGGCGACCTGACATACACCATTTTGTTTGATACCACACAAAACGTCAGGAAGTCACTGAATGAAGTGGCCGAAACACTCATGATTGCCATTATCCTGGTTATTCTTGTTATCTTTTTCTTCTTCCGCAACTGGATGATCGCCCTGCGCCCGCTGATTGATATCCCGATCTCGTTGGTTTTTACATTTTTTGTGATGTTTTTGCTGGGCTACTCGGTAAATATTCTCACACTCCTGGCTATTATTCTGGCAACCGGCCTTGTAGTCGATGATGGGATCGTTGTAACAGAAAACATTTTCCGGAAAATCGAAAACGGAATCCCCGTGATCAAGGCAGCAATTGATGGTAGCCGGGAAATTTTCTTTGTTGTGTTGTCAACTTCGGTTACCCTTGCCATTGTGTTTTTGCCTGTTTTGTTTTTAGAGGGTTTTGTTGGCAGCCTTTTCCGGGAATTTGGCGTGGTACTGGCCGTTGCGGTCCTGGTTTCTGCTTTTGTTTCGCTCACAATTACTCCGGTTCTGAACGTTTATCTGAATCGGAAAAGCGCACAACACGGGCGGTTTTACAATGCTACGGAACCATTTTTTGCCGGCATGGAAGCTGGCTATAGCCGATTGTTGACCAGCTTTATGCATTACAGATGGCTGGCCTGGGTTATTGTTGTAATATGTTTTGGAATTGTGTTTCTCATTGGGGCCAATCTTCAACGCGAAATTGCGCCGATTGAAGATAAGGGCAATATACGCCTGCAAATAGTTGGCCCCGAAGGTGCCAGTTATCCATACATGATGCAGGCCGGAAATATGATTGCTGATTATATGATGGATTCAATTCCGGAAGAAGATTTTTCATTTGTGGCGGTTCCCGGATTCGGCAGCACTGGAGTTAACAGTGGGTTTGGCCGGATTGGATTTGTCCCGGCTGATGAGCGTTCCAGAACACAGAGTGAAATCGCCAGGGATATGGGTCGTCAATTCAGCAGATTCAACAATGTCAGGGTGTTCCCGATCGAAGAGCAAACCATTTCAGTAGGTATGGGTTCCAGAGGATCACTGCCGGTGCAGTTTGTTATTCAGAATCTTGATTATGAAAAACTCAGAACCATCATTCCAAAGTTTCTTGAGGAGGCCCGAAATGATACTACTTTTCAGAACGTAGATGTAAATCTTAAGTTCAACAAGCCTGAAGCCGATATTACCATCGATCGCATCAAAGCCCGTGAATTCGGGCTCACAGTCACCGATATTGCCAATGTATTGCAAAGCGCTTTCAGCGGAAGACGGCTGGCTTATTTTATTATGAATGGCCGTCAATATGAAGTTATCAGTCAGGTAGGTCTTAAAGACAGGCAATCTCCATCCGATATTACCAACCTGTATGTGAGAAATAACAAAGGAGAAAACATTTCACTGGCTTCTGTTATCAAGATAGAGCCAAATGCCAATCCACCTTCGTATTTCCATTATAACCGCTATAAATCAGCCACCATCTCTGCTTCACTGGCTGAAGGAAAGACTGTAGGGGATGGTGTAGCTGTGATGCAGGAAATCGGTGACCGGCTGCTGGATGAAAGTTTTCAGACATCTTTAAGCGGCCCCTCCCGTGACTATGCCGAGAGTTCTTCAAACATCGTATTTGCATTTTTGCTTGCATTGGTGCTGATATTCCTGGTGCTTTCCGCGCAGTTTGAAAGCTTTAAAGATCCTTTGATCATCATGTTAACAGTGCCGCTGGCTATAGCCGGAGCCGTGCTCAGTTTGTGGCTTTTTAATCAGACCCTGAATATTTTTTCTGAAATCGGAATGATAATGCTGATCGGACTGGTAACAAAAAACGGAATTCTGATCGTTGAATTCGCAAACAAGCAGCGTGAAGCCGGATTGCACAAACGCCAGGCCGTAATAGCAGCCGCCTCGCTGAGGTTACGTCCCATTCTGATGACAAGCCTGGCAACCTCACTGGGTGCTTTGCCCATAGCCCTGAGCCTGGGTTCGGCAGCTACAAGCAGGATACCGCTGGGAATTGTAGTTGTGGGAGGAATTTTATTTTCACTTATTCTTACCCTCTTTGTGATACCAGCAGTCTACACTTATGTCTCAGGGAAAAAGGAGCATGAAACAGACGAAATTGAGATTGTCAGTTAATGTACCTGCTTTCTTTGGGCGGCAATTTTAAGCAAAAAAGTCCGGGTTTTTTCAAAAATGCCTGATGATAAATACCAGAACAATGAAATTCAACAAAAAATATTGGTTGCTGCTTACAGGGTTTTTATTCCCCTTTTTCGGGCATACACAGCAGGCCATTACCTTAGCGGGTGCAATAGATACAGCCCTGCGTAATAATTTCGACATCCGTATTGCGAAAAACAATGTAGAAATAGCCCGAAAAAATAATACTTATGGTGTAGCAGGAGGGTTACCCTATGTAGCAGCTACAGCAGGGGATAATTACTCAGGATCAGACATATTGCAGCAGATGAGTGATGGCACCGAAACAGAGCTGGCCGGTGTCAGTGAGAATGCCGTTAATGCCGGCATTTCGGCAGGGATGGTATTGTTTAACGGATTCAGGGTTGTTGCCACCAAAGAAAGGTTGAGTCATCTCGAAAACCAAAGTGAGGTTCAACTGAATCAGCAAATACAACAAACCATTGCCGATATCATGATTTCCTACTATGACATCATGAGACAACAGAACTACCTGAAAATTATCGAACAGTCACTGGATGTATCAAGGAAAAAGCTTGAAATCAGCAATGTAAGAGATCAGGTTGGTATGGCCGATGCCGTTGATCTTTTGCAGGCCCAAACCGATGTTAATTCTGCTGAACAATTGCTTGCGCTCCAACAACTGGCTGTTGAGCAGAATAAAGCTGATTTTTTATTGCTCATCAATGTTGAGAAACAGTTTCCTTATGTCGTAGATGATACCATTGTGGTTGATAAAACACTTCAATTGGATTCAATTATGAGTTATCTAAAGCGCAATCCTCAATATCTGAGCGCGGAGCTTCAGGTGCTCATCGATGAACAACTCGTAAAGGAAGTTGCGTCTCAACGCTATCCTTCTTTAAAATTGAATGCCGGATATGATTTTTATCAGTCGGATATAAGTAAAGGATCGGTTTCAATGAACCGGAATTACGGGCCGACTGCCGGAATTGCACTTCAGGTGCCGATCTTTAATGGGTTTGCCTATAAAAGTCAGCAGGATGTTGCGAAAATCAGGGTTGATAATTCTATTCTCGAAAAAGAGAGTCTTGTCGATGTCCTTGAAACAAGGGCAGGCAATCTTTTCAGGGCTTATTCAACTACATTGCTGCAAATTGAATCGCAGCGAAAGAACTTTGAGATGACACAACAATTGGTGAATGTGGTGCTTCAGCAGTTTAATATGGGTCAGGCTACCATTCTTGACGTAAAGGCTGCGCAATCGAGTTTCGAGAACTCAGCTTACCTCCTTGTTAACCTTCTGTATTCTGCAAAAGTAGCTGAGATTGAACTCAAACAACTGACATACAGCCTGGTATACTAAGGCCAAGTAAAAAGTAAAAAGCGATGAGCTGAGCGGAGCCGAAGCTTAAAAAGTAAAAAGTTGGGTCCACTCCGAAAAATATTTCTATTGACACCAAAGCACAAAGCCACTAAATCTCACTAATTTTATTATATTGATATTCAATATTTTGTGAATATTGGTGTCTTGGAGTATTGGTGTCAATTCTACTATTGGAAATTTTTGAACTATTTGGTGAGGTAACCGGATAAAAATCAAAAAGCCCCGCGGTAGCGGGGCTTTTTAAAGAATTATGTCCTGTAGAGATATTAAATCACTTTAACATTTACTGCATTTAATCCTTTTTTGCCTTCCTGAAGATCGAAAGTAACCTGGTCATTTTCCCTGACCTCGTCGATCAGACCTGATACATGTACAAAATATTCTTTGTCAGATGCATCGTCTTTAATAAATCCAAATCCTTTCAAATCATTGAAGAATTTAACTGTTCCTTTACTCATGATGTTTGTTTTAATATTATTTGATGCTGCAAAGGTAAGCATTAATAATACACAGCATCGTTTTTATTTGTAAATCAGCAATAAAAGATAATTTTGTTAGTAGGAGCGTTAAAAACCGGTCAACGGATAATCCGGTTTTATGTAGTTTTTGATTGTTTTTTCATTAATTTTAACCCGGTATTCCTATCTGTATTTCCCGGTTTCATTCAGAAAACTGAATTCTTACCGATTCAAATACTGAAATAAATCAGCTATCCCCAAATTCCGGACATGAGGAAATTTATTCTGTTTGTTTTATTGCTATTCAGTGCAACCGGCACTGTTTTTTCACAGTCAACGGTTGCTGATCCTGAGCGAAAGGATTTTATTTCTACCCTTGGCTTTCTTTCTTCTGATTGGATGGAAGGCCGTGAGGCCGGATCGAAGGGCAGCTTTTTGGCGGCCGATTATATCGTTTCGCAAATGATGCAGCATGGTTTGAAGCCAGGTACGGGTGTTGGACGGAACAAAAGTTATTTTCAGGATTTTGATATTATCAGGTATAACACAACTGAGGCTGAGTTTACACTTATTGAACAGATCGGAAAAGGACAGGTCCGGAAAAATCTGATTTCCGGAGTGGACTATGTAATCGAAGCAGGTCCTGCTGGTTTTCAGATTGAAGCCCAGCTGGTTTTTGTTGGTTATGGTATTTCAGCACCACAGGCAGGCTACGACGATTACAGAAAGTTAGATGTCAGTGGTTGTATTGTGGTTGTACTTGACGGCTTTCCGGGCGAAAAGGATACATTGTCCCGGGGTTGGAAACAGTTTGGCAATAATGCAATGGAAGGTTCATACAGCCTGGAAACCAAGCAGAGAAATGCCATGAAAAACGGAGCGCTGGCTATGGTTGTGATATCTCCCAAAGAAAATTTTTTCAGGTTCATACGCAATCAGGTTAATAAAAGCACGGATAGGTCAGCATTCCGGGAGATTGTAATGGAGCAGTTTGAATATGTTGATGATAAATATGCGTTACCCGGCGATTCAGCTTTGATTCCATTGTGCTGGCTTGGTAATGAAGCCGCTGCCGGTTTTATTTTCGAAAGTGGCAATGACATCAATGAAATTGAAAAGAGAATTGCTACCCGGCTGGTTCCCGAGTCAATGGAAATTAAAGGTAAAAAGGTTGCCATCTCTGCGGATATTAAAGCGGAACCGATCCTTGTAAGAAATGTTCTCGGACATATAAAGGGTTTGGATACAACCAGAAGTATTGTGATCGGCGCACATTACGATCATCTGGGAATGCGCAATACTCATATTTACAACGGTTCGGATGACAATGCATCCGGTGTGGCCGGAATGCTTGCCCTTGCAGGAGCCTGGGTGAGATCAGGTGTAAAGCCACCATGTAACATCATTTTTGCAGCATGGACTGCCGAGGAAAAGGGTCTGCTGGGCTCTGCATGGTTTGTCCGGAATTTCGACTTCAGCAAACAAAAGGTTCTGCTGAATGTCAATTTCGATATGATTTCCCGCAGCAGTCCGGATGATGTTGAATCAAAAATTGTGAGCGTTGGTTTGCTGAAGGGAACCGATTTCCTGAAGGAAATAGTCAGCAGGCACAATCAAAATCTTAAAAGGCCATTTGAACTGGATATCTGGGAAACAAACGGTCCTGGTGGAAGTGATTACGCGCCTTTTGCCATGAAACAAATCCCGGTTATGAGTTTCTTCTCCGGCTATCAAGACGATTATCACACACCTCGCGACATTTTTTTCAAGGCCGACCCTGTCAAAATGGATGCAATATTAAAACTGGCCAATAGAATAATCCTGGAGTTTTTATCAACCCAAATATTCTAACCTTCTGTAATTGATTCAAATGGAACAGGAAAAACACGAACCGGAATGTTGCCCGAAATTTGATCCGGCTCCCTGGGAAAACCAGGTTTTTGAATGGGACAATAAGAAGTTTATCCGCGACAAGGTATTCACCTTCTTCTATATGCCGGTGAATTTTGGCGGAGCCATGAAGCGCCTGAATGAAAAAGTTGAAAAGGCCGGTGCTTCTATGCCCGATTGGCTTTGCCTGTCAGACCATACCTCGAAATGGAACATGGACCTCTATCTTGCTGTTGACAGGGAAATACCGGGCGCTGAGAACGCAACACTGAGTGGAAAGTTCTTCAGTAAAGTGTATGAAGGCCCCTATAGCAATACCGGAAAATGGACGGAAGAATACAAAAAAGCCGCGAAAGAGAAAGGGTTTGAGATTAAGAATTGGTATATGTGGTACACCACCTGCCCAAAATGCGCAAAGAAGTACGGAAAAAACTATGTTGTAATTCTTTGCAGAATTGCATAGGCGAACAACCAACTTATTCCCGTTGGGTGTTGATAATGAATTCATTATTATGGTTAGAATACATCTTAATCAAAATTGGATTGGTTTTGTTTCTAGGCTTCAAAATACAGTGCGTTCAGATGCGGAAAAATAAATTTACTGAATTGACTTTACTTTCTAAATATAATCTTCTGAAAACTAACAATGTGATGATGAAAAACCTGTTCTTATTTATTTTTTCACTTTTTACCCTCACTGTAAGCGCACAGGTCAAAAATCAGGACCCCCTTGCAGGAATGATCAACAGCACGCTGATGCACCAGGTAATGAACGATTTCGACCGAAGCATCCCCATTGCTTTCTTCGCACCTGGTTTCTATTTTATAGGAAGTATCGACAGTCAAAGCAATCCTTTGTTTAATGAAGGCGATTTTTACGAAAATGAAGAACTTGTTAAATCTTCTTCTTATTATCAGAAAGAGGTTTTTGATGCTTTGAGTTCCGGCTTAATTTCCTATATACCAGCCGATTCAACAATGCAGGTAAGGGTTATTGATGGGAAAAAACTACTGTTTGAACTGAAATTTGTTACGAATTCTGATACAATATCATTCACACAAACAGATGCTGAAAGAGGAAAAAGCAAATCGGTAAGTTATTCCGGATCCAAAGTCCTTGCAGTATCATACAACGATACCGGAAAGGAAATTAACTTCATCAGCAGACTGATTGGAGATTCACTCAGGGTTTCTGAAATGAATGATAAAAATCCAGGCAAAAGCTTCAGGACCGAAATAAGATACAAAAATGGCTTTCTATCTGAAACTTCGTGGTACAACAAGGTATCGGGTGTTTATGAACTCAAATCAACCGATCATTATTACCTGAATGAGATCAACAAACCCGGCCTGATGCAGACCCTCAACAGGAAAGGAATGGTGACAGATTCAACCAACTATTATTATAATGGCGATAAACTGGTTCATTATCAAAGTTTCAGCGGAGCGAATGAAAAGCTGTCGGTTACTTACATTTACAACCGGGCCGGCAAGCTGGCCGGGAAAACAGTAAAATCTCCGGCCAGAAATTATTCCGTTGACTATTCCTATGCAGGCGGAAACATCGCCGATATTGAAATAGATGATAAAATCAAGGCATTTGTACGGCATTATGTTTTTAAAATGGATGTCAACAAGCGCCTGGCCAATGTCGAATATAACACCATCGCCAGGGAGTCATTGGTTGAAAACCTGAAAACCAGGTGGATTTTCAGTTATAATACTGCCGGAAATATCAGTTCGGTAAAAGTACTGGATGGGAAAGGTAATATTACCAAAGAAATTGCAATTGAGTACGTCTTCTATAGTAACTAAATTAAGTTATTTCAATCTAAAACGAATTTCAGTTGATCCGTTTTTATGTTCAGACCGAAATTTTGAATGTTTAATTTTATCCCGGTATCTTTTTGTTATTTATCATAATTTTTAATCATACAGTCCGGAATGGATTGATTAAACCTTGTTTCTGTAATGCAAATAAAAGCTGTTATTTTTGACCTTGGCGGTGTATTGATCGACTGGAATCCCCGTTATGTTTACAGTAAAATCTTTGATAATGAAGCTGATACAGAATGGTTTCTTGAAAATATTTGTACCTCTGACTGGAACCTGAGCATTGATGCCGGTAAGCCATTCGCCCAGGCAGTAAGGGAACTTGTGGCCCTGAACCCTGAATGGGTAAAGCAGATTGAAGCGTTCCACCTTCGCTGGGAGGAGATGCTGGGCGGAGATATTCCGGAATCAGTCGAAATACTGAAAAAGATTCAGACCGCCGGATACCCTGTTTTAGGGTTGACCAACTGGTCGGCCGAAACATTCCCCATAGCTTACGACCGGTTTAAATTTCTTCAAACCTTCGATGGTATTGTGGTGTCGGGTGCAGAAAAAATCATTAAGCCGGATCCTGCAATATATAAGTTGTTGCTTGGCCGTTACCGTCTTAATGCAGGTAACTGCCTGTTTATTGACGACAATTACCACAACATTGCTGCTGCTGCTGAAATTGGGTTTGATACCATCCATTTTATCAGCTCCGGGCAACTTCTGGATGAACTGCAACAGCGTGATATTCTATAGAGCTTAGCAATCCGGCACTTCAGAATGTTTTGTAAAATAATTCCGTGTTCCCGTTTGTTATTTAAGGGTGAACAGACTTGTTAACAGTTTTATTACGGGCTTGCTGCAGAGCAACCTGATCATGGCATCGGCTGCGGTGCTGCTTGCTCTGGCTACTGCCGCACAGGCCGTTGCTGACCTGCATTTACATGCGTTCCATGTTTTGATTTTCGGTGCTTGTTTAGCCGAATACAACCTTCACCGGTTGTTGAAATTCTATTCACATGGTATCATCCAGAGAACACTGAATAGCAAGTGGATAGCAGGCAATCTTATTTTATCCTGGATTTTTTTTCTTGCGCCGCTGCTGATCATTCTTGTGTCGTTCTTCCATGTGAATGCTGAAGTAAAACAGGTTTTTCTGATATCAGGATTTGTTACTTTGTTATACTCATTCCCACTGAATGGGTGGTTGGGATATTTATCGCTCCGCAAAGTCCCTTTGCTCAAGACTTTTCTTGTTGCTCTTGTCTGGAGTGCTGTTACCGTGCTGATTCCGGTTGCCGGCAACTACACGGAAATTCCGGCCGGTCACATTTCATGGATTTTTACCGGAAGGTTTTTATTGATTTTTTCACTTGCCCTGCTTTTTGATGAACGCGATGGTGATACCGACCGTAAGAATGGGATTAAGACTATTCCGAATATCTACGGTCGTAATGTAACTCAGTGGCTGGTGGTGTTGCTGCTGGTTCTGTTTGTTTTTGATTCTCTTGTGGGAGCAAACCTCAACGGCTCGTTATATCCCTTCGTTTCAGCCTTTCTGATAGCCGCATTGTTGACTTTTCTAACGTTTTGCAACAGATGTCGGACAAACTCCTATTTTTATAATGTTTTTCTTGATGGTTCACTGATCATTTACAGTTTGATGGTAATTAGGCGGATGGTTTCTGTTTTCGGGAAGTTGATTTTTCCCGGTTATCCTTTCTCTTTCTTGTTTATAACAATAGTCTATGGAAACTTTTATAGCCTTGCTGCGGGGAATCAATGTCAGCGGTAAAAACCTGATCAAAATGGCAGAGCTGGTGCAGGCGCTTTCAGATTCGGGAGTCAGCAATGTGAGGACCTACATTCAAAGCGGGAATGTCGTTTTTGAATCCGGAACGGATATTCCTTTCATTGTTGAAAAACTTATCCAGGATAAAATCCGGGAGCGGTTTGGCCTGGAAGTGCCAGTTCAGGTGTTAAAACGCAGTGAACTGGTATATGTCAGCAATCATAATCCATTTATCAATGACAGAGCACTTCCGGTCGACAAACTCCACCTGACTTTTTTGAATGCCATCCCTGACCCGGCACTGGTAAGTAAAGCCGGGGCTGGAAGTTTTCTTCCGGATGAGTTTATTGTTAGCGGGAATGCTGTTTTCGTGTATTGTCCTGACGGCTATGGAAGAACCAAACTGACCAATACTTTTTTTGAGAAAAAGCTAAAGGTGAGTGCCACTACCAGGAACTGGGCCACAGTGAAAAAGTTATGTGAAATGTGAGGACCCGGGCTTTCAAAAGTTTCATGCTAACAATGCTAAAGTCGCAATGATCATCACAACCAAAGACCACCGGAAGGTTGAATTTTTAAGATATTCCCCCGGATATTCCGGTAAATTGCTGATCTATCTGCAGGGGCTCAGCCAGGAAACCCGGAATCGTTTTGGACCTCATTCATTTACAGAAGAAGGAATCGCTGAAGTTTTCAACAGATCCGTTGAAATATCCGGATACATTGCAACTGAATTGGGTTCGGGTCAGATAGTGGCCTATTCACTGATCATGACTGGATTTCTGCAATCCGACGGCATACGGTATAAGTTGTATGATGTTCAATTTCCCGGATCCGGTCTCTGCACTTTTGCGCCATCGGTTGGAGATCAATGGCAGAGTTCAGGACTTGGCAGCAGGATGTTTGAATTTATCCTGAGCGAGATCAAAAAATCAGGTTTTAACACGATGATTCTCTGGGGTGGCGTTCAGGCAACCAATTACCGGGCGGTCAGCTTTTATCTGAAGCATGGCTTTGTTGAAGTTGGAAGGTTTTTTCACAATGGGGAGAATATAGACATGATGCGACATTTGTAAATTCCGGACAGAATTTCCGTAATGAGCACAGGTTCGAAATTGCCGGAAAATTTGTTTGCCAGTCTGGCGATTCACAGACCATTCAGGTATTTTTGCAACAGGTGAATGGTTCTGACGAATCCTGTGGGGAGTATAAAAATCAATGTCCTGAACGATGGAAGAAATCATAGAAAAACAATCCAGGCGGGATTTTCTCCGGAAACTCAGCCTGGGAGCAGGCAGCCTGCTGATAGCCGGTAGTTTCGGTTTCAGCTGGATGATTGATCCGGTTACCGGGAAAGTGAAGGCCATCGTAATTGATTTTTCGAAATGCACCGGCTGTCGCACCTGTGAAACAGTTTGTGCAGCCCATCATCATCAGATTGAAACAGGGGGTTCTGTGATTCCGGGCATTTCAAATCCATACCAGGCCAACATCAGGGTTCACCACTTCAATCCCGATGTGGATGTTCCGCTGGTATGTTCCAGGTGTGAAGATGCTCCCTGCATCGATGCCTGCCCGGTAGATCCCGATCCTGAAACAGGCCGTAAGGCATTGTATCATCACCCGGTTACCGGAGTTCCGGCCAATGATACCGAACGCTGCATCGGTTGCCGCATGTGTGCCCGGGCCTGTGAAAGCATGCGCACCGGAACCATTCGCCCGAATCCGGGGTCGCACATGCCTGAAGGTATTTGTGATCAGTGCGGGGGTGATCCGCAATGCGTGAAATACTGCCCCTTTAATGCAATCAGTTTTATTGAAGTTGCGCACGATCGGGAGTTTGCCGGGTTATCGCCTGAGGCTATCGGGCAGTTGCTGATAAAGAAATTTTATTCCTGAACATGAACCTCTCAATGATGGAAAACAATATTCCGGGATATTTCGGCCGTTTACTTGATGTAAACCTTACTACCGGTGAAATTCGCAAAACGCAACTGAGTAAAGAGATTCTTAAGGATTTTGCCGGTGGACGTGGCCTGGGTATGAAGTTGCTTTTCGACAGACTATCGCGGCCGGGAATCAGCGCATTTTCCCCTGAGAATGTTCTTCTGTTTATGCCGGGCCCGTTTTCAGGTCTTCCACTGCCATCCTCATCCAGAACATGTGTTGTTACCAAGTCGCCGAGAACTTCCCCGCTTAAGTCGGATTTCCCGGATGCTTCAACCGTCTCTTACTCTAACATCGGGGGCTTTTTCGGGCCTGAGTTACGATTTGCCGGTTACGACGGATTGGCCATTACCGGAAAGTCAGAAAAACCGGTTTACCTGTACATCAAAGATGATCAGGTTGAAATCAGAGATGCCTCTGCCTATTGGGGTATGGGAACAGATGAACTTGAGACGAGGCTGATCAAAGATCTGGGTTCCGATCGATTCCGTTCATGCTATATCGGGCCGGCCGCTGAAAAGCTTGTACCACTTGCTTCTGTGCTGAATACGGCTGCCAGGGCTGCCGGCAGGGGAGGCACAGGGGCTGTGATGGGTTCAAAACTACTCAAGGCGGTTTGTGTTTCAGGATCAGGAATCCCGAATGTAGCAGATCCTGTCAGATTTCATGAGTTACTCGAAAAAGCCAGGCAATCCTTTTCGGAAGACACGCCATCAAGAAAATGGTGGAGGGAAGGAGGAACCACCAATGCCCTGGAAGAATCCAGCCAGGGAGGGACCATGGCGGTGAAGAATTACAGCGAAGGTACCTTTAATGAGGTTCAGAAAATCGGAACCGGTGCATCCCGCAAGGAAATCTGGAAGCGCGATTTTGCCTGTTATTGCTGTTACCTGGCCTGCAAAAAAAGCGGAATGGCCAAGGGCGCTTATGGCGGGTTGGTTCATGATGGACCTGAATATGAAACAGGTTCCATGTTGGGCTCCAATCTGCTGATATCTGATCTGGCCGGTTTAAGTAAGTGTATCGGTGTTGCCGATAACCTCGGGCTGGATATTATTTCGGCCGGAAACATCATCGGCTTTCTGATGGAAGCGTACGATAAAAGGCTGATAAATAAGGCATTTCTCGACGACATTGACCTTACCTGGGGAAATGTGGATGCAACCATTGCATTGTTGACAAAAATGGGTGCCAATGAAGGCATCGGAAAAAAAGCCAACCTGGGTGTTAAAAAACTGGCAGAAATTATAGGGCAAGGCTCAGAGGCTTTTGCAATTCATGTTAAGGGACATGAACTGGCTGGCTGGAATGTTCACAAAGCGGTTGACTGGTTCGGGATTTCCTATACCACGGCCAACCGGGGTGCCTGCCATATGAACGGGGGTGGCCCCTCACCCCAGAATCAGTCGGCATTGCGCGATTCACTGGGCATCTGCAATTTTGTGGATGAATGGTATATCAATGATATTTCCTTTGCCAACATCATGAGCGCCATAACCGGGATCGAATGGACCAATGAATCATTGGAAAAAGTTGGCGAAAGGATCTATAACCTTGAGAAGATGTTCAATTACCGTGAGGGCTTCAGGCGTGAAGACGACCGGTTACCTGAAAGATTTTATACAGATGCATATGCCGGTGGTCCTGCAGCCGGAATCAGGGTTGACAGGCAGCATTTTACACAGCTGATCGAAAGTTACTACGATTTGAGGGGCTGGGATAAGCTCACTTCAAGGCCTACCTCAGCCAAACTGAATGAGTTGGGGCTTGCATACCTGGATACCGAATACAGGTAATCAGAGATCATTTGCCTCTTTTTTGTCTTTTACAGGGAAAACAAAAGAGGCCAGCACCGAAATCAGCAGAATAGCAAAAATCACGGCCAATGACCAGGTGATCGGAAATTTGTAATAACCACTGGCAATCATTTTCAATCCCACAAAAGCCAGGATTGCAGCCAGCCCGTATTTCAGGTAATAGAAATACCTGGTAATACCCGCGAGTGCAAAATAAAGTGCCCTTAATCCCAGAATCGCAAATACGTTGGAAGTGAAGATGATAAAGGTATCGTTGGTTATCGCCAGGATAGCCGGAATGGAGTCAACGGCAAAAATAAGGTCGGTAAATTCAACAATAATAAGTACAATAAACAGGGGAGTGGCAAACAGTCTGGCATTCTGCCTGACAAAGAATTTTCCTTCGTGCATGGTGGAAGTTACCGGGAAAAATTTCTTAAAAATCCTTACCAGGGGATTTTTATCCGGATCCACCTTGTTCTCACCCGGTGAGAGCATCTTGATTCCGGTGAAAACCAGGAATGCACCGAAAATATAGATCAGCCAGTGGAAGTTGTTGAGCAGGGCTACGCCGGCAAAAATAAAAACAGCGCGCATAATCAGTGCCCCCAGAATTCCCCAGAATAGCACCTTGTGCTGGTATTTTGGCTCAACATTAAAATACCCGAAAAGCATGATGAAGACAAACAGGTTATCAACACTCAGTGATTTTTCAATGAGATAACCGGCAAGGAATTCCAGGGCTTTTACTTTGCCCATATAAATATAAACCAGGTAGTTGAAGGCCAGGGCCAGCCCTATCCAGACTGCGCTCCAGATCAGGGCCTCCTTTATCTTTACCTCATGCGAATTGCGGTGAAAAACACCCAGGTCAAGCGCAAGCAGAAGAATAACAAAGCCTAGAAAAGCGATCCAGTGAATAAGTTGTATTTCCATGAAATGAGATCAGAATTAAATATTAAAATCGAAATTTTTGGTAGGTTAATGTGCTACCAATATTAACAAGGGAAAAGGCATAAAAGTAAGCCGCAAAATTGTTGCCCAATATTAGACATACAATCGCCGTAGGTTTACCCTGCGGCGATTGTTGCACTATATAAGCCTTTTACTTTTTGCTTTTTACTTTAGACTTTTTACTTTGAGCTTTTAATCCCTTCTTCCCATGTAAATCATAATGTAGTAAAGCAGCGTTGCCAGTGAAGCCAATGCAGCTACCACATACGTGTATGCTGCCCAACGAAGTGCTTCCTGTGCTTTTGGAAGCGTTGCTGTGGTGGTGATTCCGCTGCCATCGAGCCAGGCAATAGCCCGGCGGCTGGCATCAATTTCCACCGGAAGGGTAATAAAGCTGAACAGTGTGGTCAGGGCAAAAAGGACAATACCGGCCAGCAACAACTGCGGGAAGGTATTTACCAGTAGGATTCCTGCCAGCAACACCCATTGAACCCAATTGGAAGCAAAACTTACAACCGGCACAAGTGATGAGCGCATCTGAAGCCATGCATAAGAATTGGCATGCTGAACAGCGTGACCACACTCATGGGCAGCCACGGCGGCCGCCGAAATATGACGTCCGTGATATACATCAGGGCTGAGGTTGACGGTTTTGTTCTGGGGATTATAATGGTCGGTGAGTTCTCCCTGCACCGATTTTACCTGCACATCAAAAACGCCATTGTCGCGGAGCATCCTTTCTGCAATCTCGGCGCCGCTGTATCCATTGTTGACCGGAATTTTACTGAATTCCCTGAACTTTGATTTCAGGCGTGCACCTATAACCCAGCTCAACAGCATAAAAACTCCGAAAATTATTAAGTATCCCATTTTATTTTTCAGTTTTGGTTTGCCTGCATTCAACAAAAAGTTTGCCATAAGGTTTAGTTGACAGAATGGCAGAAGTCATTTAGGATTTTTGATTGCGGATTTCGGATTTCGGAAGTCAGAGGTCAGAAGTCAGAGGTCAGAAGTCGGAGGTAGGAAGTCAGAAAGAAGAGGAAGTAAGAAGTAAGAAAGTAAGAAGTAAGAGGTAAGACCACTATCTTAACCAAAGCGATGTGAATTTCACCGGGCTAATTCCGCAATCAAAAACCAAAAACGCAATCAAATAATTTCCGAATTCCCGAATTTGCAAATCTGCTAATCAGCAAATCGGCTAATCCGAAATCCGAAATCGGAAATCCGAAATTTTCAAATTATTCTATAGGCTCAATGGAAGGATCATGCCAGCTGGCATACATCGTGTAGCTTTTTGAAATGCGGTTTACCTGGCCTTCAAGAAGTTTGGTGTCGATGGATTTGATTTTCTTCGCGGGAACCCCGGCAAAAACACTGCCCGATTCAACCAGGGTGCCCTGCGATACCACTGCTCCGGCTGCAATGATTGAATTGCTTTCTACCACCACCCCATCCATTACGATGGCTCCCATTCCGATCAGAACATTGTCATGAATGGTGCAGCCATGCACGATGGCATTGTGCGCAATTGAAACATTGTTTCCGATGTTGACCGGGGATTTCTGGTAGGTGCAGTGTATTACGGCCCCGTCCTGAATATTGACATTGTTGCCGATTTTGATGTAATGCACATCGCCCCGGACTACTGCGTTAAACCATACGCTGCAGTTGTCACCCATTTCAACCTCGCCAACTACCGTTGCGTTTTCAGCAAAAAAACAGTTTTTCCCGATTTTTGGATGAATCCCTTTTACCGCCCTGATCAGTGCCATTTTGATTGTTCTCCTATATTTGTTTGATAATACACTACAAAGTTCATGTTTAAGTGTTCAAGAGTTACAGGATTTCAGGATTTCAGAGTTTCAGAGTTTCAGAATTTCAGACCTCACCCCCCAACCCCCTCTCCAAGTGGCAAGGGGGAGCCCGAAGTGTGTCAGAGTTTCAGGATTTCAGAGTTACGGCACTCCAATTTCCAATAATCCATTGTTCCACTATTCCATTCTTCCCACATTCTATCTTTCTATCCTTCCAACATTCCAATTTTAAATTCCCAAATTCATTGTCACTTCCTTCCAAAACCCGATTTCAGATCCATCTCCTAAAATTTAACCTTAATCACGTTCACTCTTCACTCGTTACTTCCCTCTTCCCTCTTAACCCTTTCACTTTTCACTATTCACTGACTCTTCACTCTTTCTCTGTCTTGTATTGTTTCGGATAATCGATGCTGTGATGAAGGCCCCGGCTTTCCTTGCGTTCCATGGCCATCTGAATAATCAGACCGGCTACGGTAATCATGTTTCTGAGTTCACAAATTTTCTCTGTAAGTACCGACTTTTCGTAGAGGTCCTCGGTTTCTTCCTGGAGGATCTGCAGGCGGTCAAACGCCCTCTTTAACCTGAGATTTGACCTGACTATTCCGACATAATTTGTCATAATGCCCTGAAGTTCCTTCAGCGACTGGGTAATCAGGATCATTTCCTCATTGAAAACGGTCCCCGATGCATTCCAGTCGGGTGTTTCGTTCATAAACTGTATTTTTTTCACCAATGTGGCAGCATCCAGGGATGCGCGGTGTGAAAAAACCAGCGATTCAAGCAGTGAATTGGATGCCAGACGGTTAGCCCCATGCAGACCCGTAGAGGCACATTCACCGGAAGCATAAAGGTTTTTAATGGTAGTCCGGGCATATTCATCCACTTTAATGCCGCCACAGGTATAGTGGGCAGCCGGAACAACTGGTATCATTACTTTGGTCATGTCGATGCCGATGCTGAGGCATTTGGCATAGATGGCCGGAAAATGGTTCAGGATTACCTGCATGTCGAGATGACGGGCATCCAGACACACATAATCATCTCCGCTGATCTTCAGTTCATTGTCGATGGCACGGGCAACTATATCCCGGGGGGCTAATGAAAGCCGTGCATCGTATTTCTGCATAAACTCTTTGCCCTGCCTGGTTTTTAATACTGCTCCCGATCCCCTCAGCGCTTCAGTAATCAGAAAAGAAGGTTTCTCTGCCGGATTGTAAAGGGAAGTGGGATGAAACTGGATAAACTCCATCTTTTCAATATCCCCGTTAGCCCTTTTTACCATGGCAATGCCATCACCGGTAGCAACCGGTGGATTGGTGGTAGTGGCATATACATTTCCTGCCCCACCGGTACTCACCATGGTGGTTTTTGCCAGAATGGTCATAATGTGATGATTCGCCTTGTTTAACACATATGCGCCAAAGCAGTTGATACGATCAAATGGCTGAACAGGCTCAATTTCAAGGTGGTGCTGAGTAATCAGATCTATTGCAAAGTGATTTTCAAGGATTTCGATGTTCTTGTTCTCTTTCACCCGCTTCAACAGGCTGTTTTCAATTTCGGCGCCGGTCTGATCCTTGTGATGCAGAACCCTGAACTCAGAATGGCCGCCTTCCTTGGCAAGGTCGTACTGGCCGGTCAGGTTCTTGTCGAAGGCTACACCCCATTCAATCAGTTCTTTCACACGGTCTGTGGATTCTGTAATGGTGATGCGCACAATCTCCGGATCGCTGAGGTCGTCGCCGGCAATCATGGTATCGCGGATATGTTTTTCGTAGGTGTCGGGCGTGTACATCACTGCAGCAATCCCTCCCTGGGCATAGCGGGTGGCACTTTCCTGGGCCTCGCTTTTGGTAACAATACAAACTTTCCCAATACTTGCGACTTTCAGCGCATAGCTAAGGCCGGCGATACCGGTACCGATGACCAGAAAATCAACTTTTTTTCGCATGATCTGCGTAATTTATCAGACTTCAAAATTAATATATAAAACAGTCATCCCGCACGATTTTCAATAAGAGCTGAATCGGGGGCTTAACCATGTTTGGAGTAGAGCGTAAATCAAGGTTACCAAAATTAATTGTAAGCCTGAATTTATATTGGTTCAGCGGTTTTCGTTATGAGAATTTATAAGATTGGATTGAAGGGCAAAATTTCGTTTTTTCAGGATCGGAATAGGGGTAAAACGAATTTAGATTGTCTTATATAAGAATCTCTTGATTATAACTCGCACAAACTATTTAAATAGGAAAGATTTCCAGGTTAAATTTGTTTACTCCTTGATCCTGAATTATATAACTACCAATCCGATAAAATTTTATATTTATCTTTTTAAATTTTGGAAATATGAAAAGACTTTTTTTTACAGCATTCGGAATGATCATCATACTAAATGCCTTTTCTCAGGAATGGATACAGCAGCAAACGAATTCAACCGCTGATTTAAGTTCGGTCTGTTTTGTTAATCCTAACCTTGGTTGGGCGGTTGGTTCTGAAGGAACCATTCTTAAAACAACCAACGGAGGTGATCATTGGGCGCTGAAATCATCCGGAGTTACAAGTGATCTTCTTTCTGTTCATTTTACCGACCCGCTGACTGGTTTCGCGGTGAGTTATCAGGAATTGTTAAAAACGACCGATGGAGGCGAACATTGGGTTATTCAGGACACGGTGATAAATGCCGGGCTGGCTTCTGTTTTTTTTATCGGGAGTGATACCGGGTTTGTTGCAGGAACGGGAAGAATTTTGAAAACAACCGACAATGGCAAAACATGGATTAAACAAAATGGAGCTGGTTGTTTTGGTGTGAAAAGCTTTTGGGCTACAGACGCTCAGACTTTGTACATTGGAGGATCAGATTTCCTGACCATGAAAAGTATGAATGGAGGAGTTAACTGGGATGTGCTAATTCCGAATATTTCATACGGTACAATGGAAAGTATCTTTTTTACTGACCACTATACAGGATATTTTGCCGGCGGGGGCTGGGCTCAGGGCTATACTGGATCCTATTTCGCTAAAACGATTGACGGAGGTGCAACAAGGACAAATCCCCTGGGAAATATTGGCAAATGGTTGTCCTGCGTTTTTTTTGCGGATAGCAATCATGGCTACATTACGGCATTGGATGGAAGTATTTTAAAAACTTCAGATGCTGGCAATCACTGGATAAATTTAAACTCCGGTGTGAATGTGGCTTTAAAATCCATATTCTTTACGGATTCCATTACAGGCTATGTGGTCGGAGCTGCCGGAACCATATTAAAAACAACAAGTGGTGGTTTAGCTGTTTCCGGGCCGGATGGAATGAATAAATCAGCTAAAATCTATCCAAATCCGGTTTCTGATTTTTTAAGGATAGAATTAAATGTAAACCCGCAGCAAAAATCAGATATTCAGGTCTATAATGTTTCAGGACAATTAATGTTACGACATGAAATATATACGAACAAGGCAGTTCTTGAAACAGGCACACTTCCCGAGGGGATTTACATTTTAAAGATTATAAATGCGCAAGGTACCGAAGTTATTAAATTTGATAAAATATAATAATTGGTAGCCTTGAAACGGCCGGTTTATATGAAGGATAGAAGGTTGCGGTGACTTATTCCATGAATACAATATGGTTTGCAGAGAGAGATCACTGATTTGAAATAAGATTCACCGGAAGGGTAATTTAAAAGTTATATACAGGTGCGTGAGGTTGAATGGAAGGCATAGAATGCGATGAGATCCATTGAAGTGGCCGGAAGTACAACCAACAAAACTGGCATCCAGATAATCATCACAAATGGAAGCATCCTTGGAATGGATTCTGACAAATACATATAAGGCAGATTTGATTTTATGGCAGGAAGCAAATCCCGAAACCTTCGAAGAGATTATAAAACTGAGCATTTCTGACAAAAAGCCTTATTCCTGGAGGGCATCCTGGTTGCTGTGGAGTTGTATGAAAGATAACGACCCGCGTGTTCAGCCTTATATTTCAGACATCATCAGCATACTGCCCGAAAGAAACGATGATCATGTGCGCGAATTAATGATTATCCTGCGGAAAATGAAAATACCGGAAGAATCTGAAGGGTTGTTATTCGATCAATGCACCCGGGTTTGGGAGAAAGTAGGCAAAAAACCCGGATTACGTCTGAATGCATTTAAGCTGTTGATAAAGATTGCAGGCAAATATCCGGAATTACTTAAGGAGCTGACATTTATAACTCAATCTCAGTACATTGATTCATTGTCGGTGGCAGCAAAAAAATCCATCAGAGTTCTTTTGCTTAAGGCAGGAAGTTGATATGTTTTTTATTGATGTCAAAACCAGGGTTTCCACTTTAAAATCCAAGACCTCCATTCATTCCTGCAGGGTATCCGGTCTGTCAAAACAATTGAACCCATTTTACTGATTGAACGCCCGAAGGGCATTGAACCTTTGAACCGCGAAGCGATTGAACTCTTGAACCGCGAAGCAATCGAACACCCTTTGTTGGTGCGCGTCTGTGACGCGTGTTTCCACAGCCCCATTTCGAAGATGCAGGATATTGTCAAACCGCCAAAAAATTCCTGTTTAGTTCCTTCAACTCACTGCAGTCCGGCTTACTTTTCATTAGTTTTGCCAGTCAATCTCACCTTATGACTCTACTGAAACCAATCTGGACCGACACCTATAAAGTAGCCTGGCATGAAGCCACCACCGGTAACCGGGCAAGCCTGGTTGCCTTGTGTAATTATCTGCAGGAAACTGCGTGGAACCATGCCGAACATCTTGGCTTTGGATTCCGCACAGAAAGCGGATTTGAGAAAGCCTGGGTGGTTGTCCGCCTGCATATAGAAGTTGAAAAATATCCGGCATGGAACGACAAAGTAACAGTGGAAACATGGCCCAGCGGATATAAAGGTTACCTGGCATTCCGCGAATTCAGAGTATTGAACGAAGAGAATGTAGTGATGGCAAGGGCTACCACCACCTGGCTCCTGATCGATACGCTGTCAAGACGACCATGTCACCTGGAATTTCTGGATACATTGGATATACAGGTAAAAACCCTGAAAGCCTGTGGAAAGGAAGCCCCTGCGGTTAAACAACCTGATAAAATGCAGGATTTTGGTTCCTACCGGGTGCGCTATTACGACCTCGATATGTACCAGTGAAAGAAGAAAAGTTGTTGGTGAAGGTAGCCATAACATGGGCCGAAGAGCATTGAGAATAGCCTAGCGATTGAAACTTTGAACCCGCCTGACCGACTAAATGATTCCAAATAATAAAACATTTTTAGTCAGTCGGGCAGGCGCCCGAAGGGCATTGCACTTTTTGAACAGTGAAGCGATTGAACGCCCGGCTTATACCTCCAGCAACGCCTGTACCGGATCCATTCCGTCGAACAACATCTTCTCCGGATTCTCCAGCAATTCTTTCACTTTTACCAGGAAACTGACCGATTCACGGCCATCGATTACCCGATGGTCGTAGGAAAGAGCTACATACATCATTGGCGCGATAACAACCTGTCCGTTTACGGCGATGGGTCTTTCAATAATATTGTGCATCCCAAGGATGGCGCTTTGCGGCGGATTCAGGATAGGGGTGGACATCATGGAACCAAACACGCCTCCATTGGTGATGGTAAAGGTACCTCCGGTCATGTCCTCAAGGGTAATTTTATTGTCACGTGCCTTGACAGCCAGCTCCTTGATGGCCAGCTCTATCTGTGCCAGGCTGAGGATTTCAGCATTTCTTACAACCGGAACTACCAGCCCTTTCGGTGCGCTTACGGCGATACCGATATCTGCATAGTCGTGGAAAACCATTTCGTCGCCATCTATCATGGCATTTACTGCCGGATAATGCTTTAGCGCGATGGTAATGGCCTTGGTAAAGAACGACATAAAGCCAACCGAAATACCATATTTCTCCTTGAATTTGTCGTTGTATTTCTTCCGTACTTCCATTATCCTGCTCATATTCACCTCGTTGAAGGTGGTGAGCATGGCTGTTTCATTCTTCACGGAAACCAGGCGCTGGGCGAGTTTAAGCCTGAGCGTGGACATCTTTTTACGCTCCGTATTGCGGGTTCCGGCTTCGCTTTGTTTAGCAACGGAAACGGAAGGGGTCGGGGATGTTTTTCCCTTATTCGCGGCAACTTCTTCAACATCGGCTTTGCTGATCCGGAGATTGCTGAAATACTCCACGATGTCTTTACCTGAGATACCCTTCTCCTGCATCAGTTTCCGGGCCAGCGGTGAAATGTGCAGATTTGCTTCTTCTGCATTTATTTGATTTTCTTGTCTGGCAGGTGTAACCGTTTCTGCAGGTTTGGCTGCAGGAGCAACTTCGGGTTTGCCTGTTTCAGGTGTTTTGGTTACCGCAGGTTCAGATCTGACGGGTTTGGCAGCGGAAGAATCAATCTGAGCGACAACCGACCCTACCTTGATGGTTTCGCCGGCCTCCACCATAATTTTAATAATCCCTTCTTCAGCGGCATTGATGGTAAGGGTAGCTTTGTCAGAATCCACTTCGGCGATTTCGGCATCTTTCTCTACAAAGTCACCGTCTTTCACCAGCCAGCTGGCCAGTTGTACTTCAGAAATCGATTCTCCCGGGCTGGGCACTTTAATTTCGATGATCATTACGGAATATTTTATTCGGTTTTTGCTGGTTCGGGAATATAAGACCACTCATGCGGGGCGCAGACCATTTTACATACCAGGTTTGCATTGGGGCAGGTACACTCACCAAAGGCTTTTTCAACGATTTTGCGTTGCCTTATCCCATGGAGCCTGTTAGAACCGGTGGCCGGACTTCCGCTTTCGGGCCTTGCCACAAGCAGAATATCGGTTTCCTTAAAGTTGCGCAGAATAAATGACCAGGCTCCCATGTTGGCAGGCTCCTCCTGCACCCATGCGTGCCGGGTTGCATTCGGATACTTCGCCAGAACTGCTTTCACCTGTTCTTTCGGGAAAGGATAGAGCTGTTCAATACGAACAATGGCTTCGCCGGTTCCCCTTTTTGTTCTTTCTTCAAGCAACTCATAATACAATTTGCCGCTGGTAAAGATTACCCGGTTTACCTGTGCAGGATCAACTTTATCATCGTCAATCACTTCACGGAAACCACCCCGGCTCAATTCGTCAAGCGAGGATACACAGGCCGGATGGCGCAGGAGGCTCTTCGGTGTGAATACGATCAATGGCTTGCGGAAGGGGCGTTTCAACTGCCTGCGCAACAAATGGAAAAATTAGCAGGGGTGGTACAATTGACCACCTGCATGTTGTTCTCGGCACAAAGCGATAAAAATCTTTCAATGCGTCCGCTTGAATGTTCCGGACCCTGACCTTCATAACCATGCGGCAGAAAGAGCACCAGGTCGCTCATCACCCGCCATTTGTCCTCGGCGCTGCTCATGTATTGATCAATGATGATCTGGGCACCGTTGAAGAAATCACCGAACTGGGCTTCCCAGATGGTAAGTGATTGTGGCGAAGCTAGGGAATAACCGTAATCGAAACCAAGAACACCGTATTCTGAAAGCGGAGAATTGTAAATATCAAAAGAGGCCTGGTCTGGCTTTATGTTTTTGAGTGGTGTGTATTTTTCCTCTGAATCTTCGATGGTAAGCACTGCATGACGGTGTGAGAAGGTTCCCCTTTGTGAATCCTGGCCGCTGAGCCTTACGGGGATTCCTTCGTTGAGCAGTGTGCCGTAAGCGAGCAGCTCTCCCATCGCCCAGTCAAGTTTTCCGCCTGGTTGAATCATGGCTTTGCGATCCTGCATCAGCTTGATAAGCTTCCGGTTAAATGCCTTATCAGCAGGAAGGTCTGTTATTTTATTGGCGATTCCGGTAAGTACTTTGAGATTAACTCCGGTTTCGGGCGAACGTTCAAAATCAGCACTGACGGCCACCCGGATATTGCTCCATGTCGGGCCGAGGAAAGGTGTGACCTTTGATTTTTCACTCAGGTTGGAAGCAGCAAGGTGCTCTTCGAGAATGGAGGCAACTTCTTTCTCCATCCTGTCGGCATCTTCGGGGGTGATCAGACCTTCCCCGATCAGCTTCTCAGCGTACAATTGCCTGACATCCGGATGATTCTCGATGGCTTTGTATAAAACAGGTTGTGTGAAACGGGGTTCATCTCCCTCATTGTGCCCATAACGGCGATAGCCTAACAGGTCAATAAAGACGTCTTTATCAAATTTCTCGCGGTATTCCATGGCCAGTTCGATGGCATAAACCACTGCCTCGGCATCATCGGCATTTACATGGAAGATTGGAGACTGTATGGTTTTTGCAACATCTGTGCAGTAAACGCTGCTTCTAGCATCCAGGTAGTTGGTGGTAAACCCTATCTGGTTGTTGACCACCAGGTGAATGGTTCCGCCGGTTCGGTAGCCTTCGAGTTCCGACATCTGGATGAGTTCATAAACAACGCCCTGCCCGGCAATGGAAGCATCGCCATGGATCAGTACCGGAACTACTTTATCGGTGTTGCCGTTGAATTGCCGGTCAATTCTGGCACGGGTGATTCCCTGTACGACCGGTCCGACTGTTTCGAGGTGTGATGGGTTGGGTGCCAGGGTAAGATTAATAGATTTGCCTGAATGGGTTGGCCGTGAAAATGTAGCGCCAAGATGGTATTTCACATCCCCGAGAACAAATTCGTCGTCAAATTCCTTATTGGAGAATTCATTGAATATATCCCGATAGGGCTTGCCCATAATATTGCCGAGCACATTCAACCGTCCGCGGTGGGGCATCCCGATCAGGAATTCCTCTGCGCCAAGGGCGGCTCCTTTCTCAATCACCGCGTCGAGCGCCGGGATTAACGATTCTCCGCCTTCGAGCGAAAAGCGTTTTTGTCCGGGGAAACGCTTGTGCAGAAATTTTTCAAAAAATACCGACTCACTAAGCTTACGCAGGATGGTCATTTTGAATGACTTGCTGTATTTTGGCTCGTTTTTTTGCGATTCCATCCGGTTGCGGAGCCAGTGATAAATGGTTTCGTTCCGGATGTAGGCAAATTCAACCCCAATCGACTGGCAGTACGTTTGCTGCAGGTGGTCGATGATCTTTGAAAGCGGGGCAGGCCCAATACCAATTTCGTTTCCTGCATGAAATACCTTGTTCAGATCATCTTTGGTCAGCCCAAAGTTCTCAATGTCGAGCGTCGGACTGTACTTTCTGCGGGTGCGGACAGGATTGGTCAGTGTGAACAAATGTCCCCGCTGACGGTAACCGTTGATAAGGTTTATAACTTTGAATTCTGAAGGAACTGTAAGTTCTTCGTTTTTTGGTTCATAGTTTTTACGGGCAAACTCAAAACCTTCAAAAAACCGTTGCCAACCCGCTTCCACTTTAGAAGGGTCTTCAAGGTATTGGTTGTAGAGATGCACGATAAAATCGCTTTCCGCATTCGACAGGTAAGAGAATTTATCCATTTTCAATTGGTTGGTTGAAGCGCAGTTGTTGCAAATATAGTTCAAAAGGCAGGTTATTCCGAACCTGCACTAACAAACAATCATAAAATAATAAAGTTTCCGCTGTTGGATGATAAAAAAAGCCCCGCTGAATGCGGGGCTTCAATCATTTTTTAAGCATTGCTGCCTATGCAGGATGAATTGCTTCAACCGGGCAAACATCGGCGCATGAACCACAGTCGGTGCAAACATCCGGATCAATTTTATAGATATCTCCTTCTGAAATCGCGTCAACGGGACATTCATCAATGCAGGTGCCGCAAGCTGTGCAGTCATCTGAAATTACGTAAGCCATGGCTATTTTGTTTAGTTAATGATTTGGTATCAATCTTCTCGCTGCAAATATATACCATATTCCTGCAAATATTCGTCTTATTCTTTATTTTTTAAACGGTCTAAATAAGGGTTGTTTCGGGATGGAGATAAATTATTAAAAACCAATGAAATGCCTGCATATGAAATAAATACAACAATCGATTGCACCAGACAACAAATATTTCTGTCAACGCATGTTTTTGGTAGTGGTTAAAAAAATTAACTTTGCCACCTGAAGTAAATCAACCTCCTAATAATCATGGTAAAAACAAAAAGTAATGTCATTCAGCGCGACGAAGTTGTCGTAAAGTTTGTGGGAGACTCAGGCGATGGTATGCAACTATCAGGCACCTTGTTCTCGGACACTGCTGCCCTTGCAGGCCTTGACCTGGCTACCTTTCCCGATTATCCCGCTGAAATCAGGGCGCCGCAAAATACCATCGCGGGTGTTTCCGGATTTCAGGTTCATGTTGGTGCAAAGAAGATTGAAACCACCGGTGACCTGTGCGACGTGCTGGTTGCTATGAATCCTGCCTCACTCAAATCGAATCTTAAATGGGCAAAACCCGGAGCTACCATCATTACCGATGAAGATGCGTATGACGAATCCGCACTGAAAAAGTCAGGCTATGCAGAAAATCCGCTTGAAAACGACACGTTTTCAGCATATAACCTCGTTAAAGCCCCGATTACTACCCTTACCCGGGCAGTTGGTAAAGACCTTGGCATTGATAACAAAACAGCTGACCGGAGCAAGAATATGTTTGCTTTGGGAATGGTTTACCATCTTTTTGGATGGAGTTTCGATAGTACATTCGATTTCTTTAGTAAAAAGTTTAAAAATAAACCGGAGATTGTTGCTCTTAACAAGGCTGCACTCGAAGCTGGTTATAATTATACCGAAACAGTAGAAGCCCTGGCTTCTGTGTACCAGGTTTCAAAGGCTCAGATGGAACCAGGCCGGTACCGCAATATTACCGGTAATGTTGCCACAGCCTGGGGATTTCTTGCTGCATCAGAGCGCTCCGGACGTCCGTTGTTTCTGGGTTCATATCCGATCACACCGGCTACAGAGATTCTTATTGAATTAGCGAAGTACAAATCGCTGGGAGCTAAAGTATTTCAGGCAGAAGATGAGATTGCCGGAATCTGTTCGGCGATCGGCGCAAGTTATACCGGGTCACTGGCTCTTACTTCAACCTCTGGTCCGGGTTTATCGTTGAAGAGTGAGGCCATCGGACTGGCAGTAATGACCGAACTTCCTTTGGTTATTGTGAATGTTCAGCGCGGCGGACCAAGTACGGGTTTGCCAACCAAATCGGAACAAAGTGACCTTTATCAGGCGCTTTTCGGACGGAACGGGGAATGTCCGGTGGTGGTCATTGCCGCTTCTACTTCTGCCAATAGCTTCTATTTCGCATATATGGCAGCTAAAATCGCTATGGAACATATGACACCGGTTATTTTACTAACCGATGGCTACCTGGGCAACGGTTCCCAGTTATTCCGCATCCCAAAGGTTGCGGATCTTCCTTCAATTATCCCGCCTATTGCCGAAGCTAATGATAAGGACTACAAGCCATATAAACGCAATCCTGAGACACTGGCGCGCAAATGGGCAATCCCTGGTACCGAAGGATTACGTCACAGGGTAGGTGGCCTTGAAAAAGAAGATGTTTATGGTAATGTTTCAACTGATCCGCTCAATCATCAGAAAATGATCGATCTGCGCGACGCAAAGGTTCAGCGGGTTGCAAATTACATTCCCGAACAGGAAATTAATGGCGAAAAGCAGGGTGATTTGCTTGTAGTAAGCTGGGGTGGTACGCTGGGTGCCGTAATGGAGGCTGTGGAAGACCTGCAGAAACAGGGTAAAAGTGTCAGCCATGCACACTTTAATTACATTATGCCGCTGCCTAAGAACACAGCTGAAGTGTTGAAAGGCTTCAAAAAAATTCTGGTTTGCGAACTTAACAGTGGCCAGTTTGTGAATTATTTAAAAATGACCCAATATGGTCATGATTACAGGCAATTCAATAAAGTTCAGGGGTTACCCTTTACCGTTACCGAACTGACCCGGGTTATTAACCAAACACTGGAGGAGAAATAGTTATGAACAACAAACCTAATTTAACCATAGAGCGTTCTTCAGTAGAACTTACCAAGGAAGATTTTGTCAGCGATCAGATGGTAAAATGGTGCCCGGGTTGCGGTGCACATGCAATTCTATCGTCGGTGGCCAATGTATTCCCGAAAATTGGATACCGCAAGGAAAATTTCATGTTCGTCTCCGGAATCGGCTGTTCATCAAGGTTTCCGTATTATGTGAACACTTACGGTATTCATGGTATTCACGGACGTGCCGCACCCATCGCATCGGGCGTAAAAATTGCCAATCCGCACCTCAGTGTCTGGATGGCAACCGGCGACGGTGACTCAATGGCAATCGGGGGTAATCACTTTATCCACATCATCCGCCGCAACATCGACGTGAATATTATGTTGTTCAACAATCAGATATATGGTCTTACAAAAGGCCAGTATTCTCCGACCACCCCCATGGGAAGTGTTACCAAGACTTCACCCCAGGGAACCATTGAGCATCCGTTTAATCCGGGTGAATTGGTGCTGGGTGCACAGGGTACTTTCTTCGCCCGCGTGGTGGATACCAATCCCAGACTGATGACCGAAGTTATGTTTGAAGCAGCCAAGCACGATGGAACTTCCGTTGTTGAAATTTTGCAGAACTGCATAATTTTCGCCGATAAAACCCACGATTCCGTTACAAATAAGGATGTTCGCGACGACCGTCAGATAGTACTCCGCAATGGGGAACCTATGATCTTTGGTAAAAACAAGGACAAAGGCATCCGGTTAAACGGAACCCGCCTGGAAGTGGTAACCATAGGCGAAAATGGAATCACAGAGGATGATCTGCTCATTCACGATTCATATCAGCAGGATCCGGGATTGCACCTGATGCTGGCCAAAATGGCTTATCCGCATTTTCCGGTAGCCCTGGGTGTAATCCGCGCTGCCATGTATCCAACCTACGATGATATGGTGGAAGAACAAATTTCTTATGCCAAGGTCAATTCAAAAATTAAAAATGTTGACGATTTGTTAAACAGCGGCGATACCTGGGAGATTAAATAAATTCCGGCTATGTCATTCAAAAACAGGCCTGCTTTCTTCGTTGAAGGCAGGCCTGTTTTGTTATGATGAGTATATTGTTATCACACCACTTCCGGGTTTCTCTACGTAAAGCTGCTATGAGTAGTGACCGACTTATAATCACTTCATTGTCAAGTTACCACAAAAGCAGTTTAAAGTCAATCACGTGCAAATTGTGCCTGAACCTGTTTCAGACTCTGTTTACCAGATAAGTTTGCTTTAATAAGTCTGATTTATTCAGCATCAGTTACTTTCTTTCAAAATTAGTGTTGATGGAATATCAGACAGCCAGAGACTTTTTGAGTCCACTAGTCTTTTCCAACTTTCAATACTCACAATCATCAGATTTTGACCACATAGAAACTCTTTGTCTAAAATCTTTTCTTTAAGAACATTGATATGGTTAGGCGCTTTTTGTTCAATGGCTCTGATTTTCTCTTTTAATTCAGGATTGTTTTTGATTTTTCCTGAAACATCCATCATTGTAATTTGTGATTCTGAGTTGTTTATGAGTTTTTGGGCAAATTGAATTAAAAAAGTGTCAAACTCCGAAAAAATGGGAATAAAAACTGTTTCAGCACTCAAAAAATTCTTGTCTATAAGAACACCTACCGGCACTTTGCTTTTGTTTAAAATATTCCGGGTTCTTTCATCGAATGGAGAGTTTTCAAACAGACTTTCTTTACCTGTTACTTGATTGAGTAATTTTTCAGGATTGATAAATCGGGTAGTAAAGCCTAATATTTTCCCGAACAGACTTCCTTCAAAAATAGATTGCCCTATACCGATAAGTAGTAAATCATAATCACCTGTGTTGGCAACTCCTGTGATTTCTGATTCAATGTCATTAGATGCTTTAAACATCGTGGTAATTTCCTGATGTAAGTTTTCCGATTCTTCAATGACCGGAGCAAAACTATCTTTTTCGTATTCCGCTATATTGTAGTGATGCAATTCATTTGTAGGTGAAAGGTGCATTGCAGTTATAGCAGCATTTCCATTGAGCTTTCTTATAAAACTATGAGCTAATCTCAAAAGTGATTTGCCACGTTGAGGATTACCGAATGAAACCAACACCTTATACTTGTTAATTTGACTAATTTCCTGCGGAATTTTTTCTTGTTTTGTCTTGAAAGCCCAATTAATTAAATCCAAAGCAGGACCTGTCATAAAAGTAGTTACTAAAGCCATTATCACCATAATAGTAAAAATCTGAGGTGTCAAAACGCCAAGGTCATAGCCTATATTCAGAACCACCAACTCCATCAAGCCTCTTGTATTCATCAATGCTCCGATGGTCAAACTATCTTTCCAGGTTTGCCCGACAAATTTGGCTGCTATGGCACTACCGATAAATTTCCCGATTACTGCTACGATAATAGTTAAACCTGTAACTTTCCACAGATACGGATCGTTGAGCAGTCCGATTTCTGTTCGCAACCCTGTGAAAACAAAGAATAGAGGAAGTAGTAAAACCAATGCCACGTCTTCTACCTTTTCGGTAAATATATTTCTGAACTTAACGTTATCCGGCATTATTACACCTGCCATAAATGCTCCAAAAAGTGCGTGAATACCGATAACTTCAGTAACATAAGATGAAATTATTAATGTCAAAAAGAAAATTGCTACAATTGGTTTGCTCAAACTTTCTTTGGTGTAATACAAGTTTCCGATTCGGGTTAAAAATGGGCGAACCACTTTAATCATCATCAATACATAAATAACGGCCAAAGCAATAATAAACAATGCACTCACAAATGAACCTGCTTTTACAATAGCAATCACCGCAGCCAATAAACTCCATGCAGTTATATCGTCAGCAGCAGCACAGGTGATTACAACTGTTCCTAATGTCGTTTTGTGCAACCCCTTTCCTGAACAATTCTTGCCAAAACAGGGAAGGCAGTTATGCTCAGTGCAATTCCTAAAAAAAGCGCAAACGAAATGAATTGGACACCTGTTGGAGCAAATGACTGATATATAAAATATGACAAGCCCATCCCCAGGGAAAAAGGAATAATGATACTTGCATGGCTTATCACAACCGCGTCATGGGCTTTGCTTTTAAGGACTTTTAGGTCTAATTCCATCCCAATGATGAACATAAATAGAATCAAACCTATTTGACTCAAAAACTGTAAATTCCCCAATGAAGCCGTAGGAAACAGAGTTGCGGAAAATTCAGGGAAATACATCCCAATTAGAGATGGACCTAAAACAATACCTGCAATAATTTCACCGATAACAGTTGGCTGGCCAATCTTTTTGCAAATCCACCCGAAAAACCTTGCTACTAAAATTATGGTAACAATTTGTGCCAACAGGATAGCCAATGGGTGTTCTAAATTATGGACAAGCGAATCAATAAACTCTCGCCATTGTGTTCTTTCTGTTTCAGGAATTATTATATTTCTTCCTTGTTCTAATTTAGCCCCAAAACGTACAATCCAATACATCAATGCAGTGAAACCGCCGATAACGCCAACATAAAAAATGCTGTTTCTAAACTTTTGCATGTCGTTTATTTTTGTTTATTAAATAAACCTAACCAAAACATATGGGCCATCTGCCATTTTCCGTTGATGCTTTTACATGGTAGTATGGTCGAATTTGAATAGTCCAAATTTTATAACAGTAGGTGAATCCATACCAATTCTTTGTCTCCTGCCTTCAAACATGATTTCATTACATTCAATTAAAAATGGTTTAATCTGTTTTTCAATTTATTGTACCCCGCTCTGTACTGATTCATAATTGTTTTGAACAATTCGCCGCTTGATGGTGGTGTAAGAACAATAGCATCTGCTCCTGAATCGATTGATAATTCGACACTATCGATAGTTTTGCCACCTGTGGCAATTATTGGATAACAAGGTGCAGCATAGTTTATGTATTCAATAATTGAAGCAGTTTCAGAGCCACCTGTTACATGGAAAATATCTACTCCGGCGTTTACTCTGTCACGGAAAGAAAATTCCTTGACGGATACACTTGAGATGATTGGAATATTTACTTTGCGTTTTATTGCTTCAATGTACTTGTTCTTATAGGGCTGATTCACAATGATGGCAGCAGCTCCCATCTCTTCGGCTGAAATTGCCATTTCAATGGAAACCCTTCCTTGTGTCATGCCACCGCCTACACCACAAATTACAGGTTTCTCTGAGAAATCAATTAAGGCTTTCATTATCTTTAGAGAAGGAGTAAAAGGATAAACTGCTAAAACAGCATCAGCGTCACTGTTTTCAATCAAAGCCATATCTGTGCTAAATATCAGGGATTTGATTGTCGAATAACCAAGTGATATTCCATTACATCTTTTAGCAATCAATAAGGGTGTAGCAATTTTTTTCGATTTCAATTTTGATATCGAAAAGAGAGAATGAAAAAAGTTGTTTTCCTCCTTTTTCGATTCCCAAATAGATTTTATTTTGATATCTGCATTCATGGTAATTTAGAAATACCATACAAAGATGCAGATTTATCAAAGGTAAAACTTTGACTGTGAATCGAAAAGCTAATGAAATGTAACAAGACAGAAAGAATATGTAACAAATCAGATTTTTACCTTTTGCAGAAACCCGGTTCTGTAATTTTCGGTAAGAGAGAGTTTGATATTTTTACCATGGTCTGAAATAATATTTGATGTGATTTCATCAAATGAAAAGACCTGAACTGCCTTGATAGAAAGGATTTCTTTTTTGTTTACTCTGCAAAAATCAATTGCCGGGAGTAATTCGGTCAGCTTGTCAAATGTTATATTTTTCAGAACGAATTCTTCACCGTCAAATAATCGGGCGACCTTATCCCGACTATCATTTTCACTTGTTTTTATGTAGGCAATCTTGTCAAAAAACAAAATGGCTTTCCCTTTATTGGTGTTTAATTGTATGAATGTCTTAGGTTTTTGGATTGCAGTATTACCAATATGGTTTTTTGCTTTGCTAATGGCTTGTATTAATCGGTCAATTTTTATAGGTTTTCTAATGTAATCCAATGCGTTAATATCAAAGGCTTCTGCTGCATATTCTTTGTAAGCGGTTGCAAATATGACAGGTTTTCCATTTAATAAATTGGCGATTTGTAATCCATTCAATTCAGGCATTTCAATGTCAATTATGCAAAAGTCATAATCCAGGTTGGATGCTTCATTCAAAAAATTTATTGGGTTGTCAAATGCCTTAACAACTTCCAAATCAGGAAGTTGTTCGCAGAGCATTTTCAGATAAGTAAGTCCTGGTAACTCGTCATCGAGCAGCAAGCATTTTAGCTTTGTGTTCAAGTAGGTTTATTTTTAAATGTGCTATGTAAATATCTCCTTCCGTAAAACGGTCGAGTTTGAAATTGTCGGAATAAATGATTTTCAAACGCTGTACCAAAGCCTCTACCCCAAAGCCCCCTTTTTCTTTTATCATTGGTTTTTGGTTGACATTTTGTTGGCCACAGTTAATGAAAAACACTTTCTTTAAATTCAAATGTAACTGATATAAATGAATCAGAACTTTGTAAATCAGCGTGTTTGAAAGCATTTTCAATTAAATCTATAGAGATCAGAGGAGCTAATAGTCGTTGTTCAAATAATGGCTCCAATTCATTAATTTTTGTCTTTACTTTCAACTCAAATAAGGGACTGACCTTAATTTTGTTTATTTCAATCAGATTTAAAGCAAACTCAATTTCTTCTTTTGGCGTTACATATTCGTTTTGGCTTTCATACAATACGTAGTCCAATACGTTGGCCAATTTGTCTAATGAATAATAAGTCTGATAAGCGTGAGATTGTATGGAGTTAAGAATGTTTTTGAAAAGATGCGGATTAAGTCTCGATTCGAGCGACTGCAATTCAAGTTTATGGATTTTACTTTCTAATTGCCGGAACTTGTCTTCGGATACCTTTCGTTTCGTCTCTGATTTGGTGAGTCTGAAAAACAGGTAGGCAATGGTTAAAAGGAAAATAATCCCAATTCCTGTTAATGAGATGAAAGCTTCGTTTGACATTTCTATTATGCTATTCATTCACTTTCAAAGTTAATTTGTTAAGTCAGCTTTTAGTCCGGGTGAATACAGCAACAATAGCAGTCGTAATGATCCCCATCACCGGAGCCCCGATCAGCCCCTGGATGATATAACTTCCGAGTGAAAAGTAATTCTCAGCTTCTTCCCTTGACTTCAATCCATGGCTCACGGAATATTCAATCACATTTCTGAAATAGTCAGGGGTAATCAGCAGTGAGGTGATTACCTGGGTGAGGGGACTCAGAACTGTTACGATGGCAGTAATGATCAACCCGCTGATAAAACCCTGCTTGTAGCTCATTATTCCGTTGTAATCCCTTTTTCGCTTGTCCAATAACGCCAGAACATATACCAGAATGGCTGGAATGGCAATAAAATTGGTAAAAACCGGATGCTTGTCGATGTGGGTGTCGTGGAGCCCTGCCAGCTTTTCAAGCAACATCCATACAAGGGGCACGGCCACGAAGAAGAGTTCAGTGGCAATTTTCTCATTTTTTGATTTAGAAACTGTTTTAAGTTTTTTAATTTGATTTTCGATAGTCGCCTTTAGGGGGTGTAACAGTAAGGCAAACCTGAAAAATTTAAGATAAAATTCAATTTTCAGGATTTGCCAGTTTTTTGACCCCTAATGGTCGGCCTATTCATAGGTATTAATAAAAATTTAAACAGTTTCTTATCCGGCTTTTTCGTAGGCTGCTCTAATCCAGCTTAATACTTCGGGTGTAATACCTGCTTCATCTACAATATTGATTTTGTGAGAACACATGGAATTTGCCGTTGTGATGACTTCGAGCACCCCGGATGCTTCCTGCCCTTTCACGTTGAGGCCGATTTCGAACCTTGTTTTAGTGACAGGGTGCAAAATGGCAAACTGTCTTTTTCGTTTAAGGCCTACGTAAGCGTTTTTCGGTGCGATCTCCACATCGTTGCCAAGTGCTGTAATATGTTTCATCAGCTTATCATACAAAGGCTTAAAGTGCTCTTTACCCTTATACTGATTCTCAATCAATGAATTCTGGTCGCTTGCTGAACCGGCATCTGACTTTCTTAATTTAAGAGCCACCAGGTTGGCAAATCCATAGCTGAATCCATGTTCTGATTTCAGAAAATTGATAATCTCACCATGTTTGGCAAAGTTTTTACCATTTACAATTTCAACCCATTGTTCCAGGGTTTTACCTGTGTTTTTGAACAGGTTATCAATCATCGTTTTTTCAGCGGGATCCATATGATTGTTCATCGTTTAAAGTGACATGAAGGTTATAGATTAAACATTACAGTTCATTTTAACCGTCATTTCTTAGAAATGTTCGAATGAAGGGATGTAGCAGAAGTTAAAACTCCCGGATTCAGCTATATATGATCGTTTTACCGGCTTAGTAGTGAAGTAATTACAATTATTATAAAAATGAAAAGCATAGCAATAATTACTCTTTTCCTCCTGTTAACCTGATAGACAGCCAGATTTTCACGATGGAGGAAATACCTTTGCTGAGAAACCTCAACCAACACACCCTGATTTACCAGTCTGTTGAAGATCAGGCTTTTTCTGATTCCAAGCTCTTCCGTGTTTCTGGCTGTTCTTTCTGTGAACGCACCAGCCTGATTGAAACATTCTATAATTCTATTGATTTTTCCTGCAATAATTGCTCCTGTGGGTGGGACAGACATAAGTGTTATTATTAGCGGTTGTACAAATATAATTAATGAATGTAAGATGCCGGCTATAAAACCCGGATGGATTAAAATCCCGGTATTAAAATTCTTATGGCGAGTCTTCTGAAGCACCCGGAATGTCAGAGAAAGATGGTCAGACTATTCAGGGGTGATTTCTTTACCTTTATTTTGCCTTTCCTTCAGAAGTTCCAAGGTGAGCGCAGTTACTCCGCTCAGACCACAACTGCATCGTCTCCAGCGCTGAACTCGGAACAACTACGATGGTGGCATTCTGTTTCAGTCCTTCATAAAGCATATTCATAGCCCTCAGATGCAGCGCAGTGGGATTATCAGCATAGGTTTTAGCTGCTTCACCGAATTTCTCGGCTACCTGTCTTTCAGAATCCCCGAGAATTACACGTGCCTGCCGCTCCCTTTCTGCCTGAGCCTGCATCGACATGGCATCTTCAAGAGCCGGAGGTATCAGCACATCCTTCACTTCAACTGAAATTACATTTACACCCCATGGCTCCGACCTTTCATCTATAATCTTTTGCAGTTCCGAACTGATTTTTTCCCTGCCCTCGAGCATATCGGAAAGCATCGTCTTGCCGATGACATCCCGCAAAGCTGTTTGTGATGCCCAACTGATGGCCGTCTGGTAATTGGCTACATCAAGTGCCGCTTTTTTCGAGTCGATGACTTTCCAGAAAAGAACAGCATCTACATCTACCGGAACAGTGTCTTTAGTCAGGGTTTTCTCGGTTTTAAAAGTTGTTGTGATTACCCGGGTATCAATCCAATATGGGATTGTATCAATGACCGGGATAATATAAAATAGTCCTGGTCCTTTAATATCATGGAATTTTCCCAAACGTAAAACCACCGCTTTTTCCCATTGGTCCGCAACCTTGATCGCAGATGAAATAATGATGGCCAATAAAAA
>JADJEQ010000047.1 GCA_016709025.1 Bacteroidales bacterium
TTCTATTATGTTATACCCATGTATCCCGGCGATGATCTGTTGCCGTTTATATATGTGTTTGAGAAAAATGGAGAGATAATTGATAAATCAGGCTTATTTGTTGGAAAATACGGAAATGATTGCGGATGCTATACTTATGGATATACAACGATTAGCAAGAGCTTGAAAATATTCACACAGGATTCTGCTGCAGTTTATTTCTGCGATTCCATTGGCAATGAATTCAGGGATTCTCTTTCAGTATATATCAGTTCGCAGGAGATGGTCATTTTGAGCAACGGAAAAGTTAAACAAGAGAAAGTTGTCGAAAGAATTATTAAATAGTAGTTTGGCTAAATGTGTTTACCCTTTTGAGGATAGATGGCTTCCAATGGTTATCACATATTGTAAAGTCCTGAAAAACAGGTATTCCCGTGCTCCGGTTTATTTGCTGATTAGCCAATTAGCAGATTTAGGATTTCGGATTGCAGATTGCCGATTTCGGATTTCTTACATCTTACCTGTTACTTCGTTCATCCGACCTCTGACCTCTGACCTCTGACCTCCGACCTCCGACTTCGGATTTCGGATTGCTGTTAAATGGTTTACCTTCAGTGAACTCCGCTTCGCTCCGGTTCTGGTTACTGGTAGCTGATTTCTGATAGCTGGTAGCTGGTAGCTGGTTTCTACCCTCTCACCCACAGTTAACACCACTATTCCTCTCTTCGTCACTCAGCCACTCTGTCTTCGTCTAAAAGTCCTCCCGGTCTCTTGCTCTCACTTACTCCCCTTCTCCATGTTCCCCCGCCTTCACTTCGTTGCTGCGGGCAGGCTTGTATCATTGCATTTTCGGATTGTTTCGCCCTTTCAGGGCTTTATTTTCTTTTTGGTTTGAGTATCCATGGGCTTCGCTTCGCTTCACCCATGGTTATGATGTTACGCCCTTTCAGGGCTTCCCCTTTTCTCATAGTCGCTTCCCCTTGTCGCGCTGGTTCGCAGTCTTCCTTTTACTTCTTACTTCCTTCATCTGACCTACGACTTTCAATTTGGATTTACCTTCGGTGAACTCTCCCGCAAAAGTTTGCTGGGCAGGCGCTCCGCTCCGGTTCGGATTTCGGATTGAAGATTTCTGGTTGACTCTTTTTCTGACTCGTCACCCCTTCACCTCTTCACTCCTTCCCTCACTCCCTCTCTCAAACCTCTCCATCACTTCATCTCTCAGTCATCTTCTTACCTCTTACCTCTGACCTCTGACTTCTGACTTCTGACCTCTGACTTCTGACTTCTGACTTCAAATTTCAGATTGCTGGTAACTGGTAACTGGTAACTGGTTACTGGTTTCTGGTTTTTCCCCTTTTCACCCATTCTCCCCTTCCCTCACTCCATCTCTCCCTCTCCTAAACCTCCCACTCACTCCGTCATTTCGTCTCTTAGTCTCTTCGTCCCTCAGTCCCACCGTCATCTTCTTACCTCTTACCTCTTACTTCTTACTTCCCGTCCCCCGTCCCCCTTCCCTCACTCCATCTCTCCCTCTCCTAAACCTCCCACTCACTCCGTCATTTCGTCTCTTAGTCTCTTCGTCCCTCAGTCCCACCGTCATCTTCTTACCTCTTACTTCTTACTTCCCGTCCCCTGTCCCTGTCCCTCGTCCCTTTCTTTTTAAATAAAAACACCCGGAATTCACAATGAAACCCCGGGAGTTAATCAAATAGATTATTCTATTCTGCTACAAATTCAGCGCTTCCACGGATTTAATTTCCGGCAGCGCTTTTTTCACTGCTTCTTCTACTCCGTTTTTCAGGGTCATCCGGCTGAAAGGGCAGGAGCCGCATGAGCCCTGGAGCTCAACATTTACAGTGTTATCATCGGTCAGCTCAACAAAGCTGATATCGCCTCCATCGGCCTGAAGATAAGGCCTGATCTGTTCAATGATGTTTTTAACCTTTACGGTCAGTTCTTCGCGGTTCGACATAGTGTTTATTTTATTGTTAATTAGCTGGTTACTTGTTTATTTCAACAATTTTAGTTGCTTCGATAGTTGCATTTCTGATGGCCACCTGCTGGGCTGTTTTCTCGGCCAGTTGCCTGAATGCTTCCGAAACCGGAGAGCTGAAATCAAGGGCAATGGGGCTGCCATTGTCGCCTGATTCGCGAATGCTTTGAACCAGGGGTATCTGACCAAGCAAAGGTATATTATGTTCTTCGGCCAGTCTTTTTCCACCTTCCTTCCCAAAAATATAATACTTGTTATCCGGGAGTTCGGCAGGGGTGAACCACGACATGTTTTCAATCAGTCCGAGGACAGGTACATTGATATTTTCCTGGGTAAACATGCCAATGGCCTTGCGTGCATCGGCCAGGGCAACTTCCTGTGGAGTGGTTACGATGCAAACTCCTGTTACCGGCAGTTGCTGCACAATGGTCAGGTGGATGTCGCCGGTTCCGGGGGGCATGTCGATGACCATGTAATCAAGTTCACCCCAATCGGCCTCGCTGAAAAGCTGCGTGAGCGCATTGCTGGCCATCGGGCCGCGCCATACCAGGGCTTTGGCAGGATCAACAAAAAAGCCGACAGACAGAATGCTGATGCCGTGTTTTTTAATCGGTACAACCAGGGTTTTACCGTCTTTTTCAATCCCTGATGGTTTTGTGTTCACCTCATTGAACATGAGCGGGACCGACGGACCATAAATATCCGCATCGATCAGGCCAACTTTTGCTCCGGTGCGGGCAAGGGCTACCGCCAGGTTGGCTGCTATGGTCGATTTTCCCACACCACCTTTGCCTGAAGCCACTGCGATTATATTTTTAACACCTTGTAAGAGAGGCTGTTTATCTGCACGGCGTGTAGTAACTTTCGAGGTCATATCAATCGTGACTTCAGCCCAGGGATCAACCAGTTGCTGTATAGCAGTGATGCAATCCTGTTTGATTTTATCTTTCAACGGACAAGCCGGCGTAGTAAGTACAACCTTGAATGAAACTTTGTTTCCGTCGACCTGCACCTCCTCTATCATGTTGAGAGTCACCAGGTCGCGGTGGAGATCCGGATCCTGAACCGTGCGCAATGCATTGATAATGTTATCTTTGGTAATAGACATGGTAGTTGAGTCTGTGTTAATTTAGATTTGGTAAAGATAAGATTATTTTAAAACTCAAGCTTAAAGTCTAAAGTCAAAGTAAGAAATTCTATAGAGTTAAGCAGTTCAGTGGTGAGTAATTGGTATTCAAGATTCGGAAGTCGGAGGTCAGAGGTCAGAGGTCAGAAGTCAGAAGTCAGAAGTCAGAAGTAAGACATGTAAGATCTACTACTTATTCTGCATTCTACATTTGTTATTTGTCATTCGTTAATCGTCATTCGTAATTCCTTCTAATAGGCTGGTTTACCTGTCAAAAATCCAGCTAATTTGACAGATGAGGTTTTTGCTGTCAAATTTTGATGGATTTTTTTCAAAAAGTCAAAAAATGAATAAAAATGACAGTGCTTTAAAATAAATGTCAAAATTATTGTAATTTTGACAAAAACAAATTTGTATGTCAAATCCTATCGCTTACGACCGAAACGTGCCTTATAATGGTTTACCCTTATTACCGCCTCCGGATGATGAAATTGTAACTATTGAAATTCTGCAGGGAGTAAACAAAGCAAATAAGGCATTGGCCGAACTAAAAGGGCTTTCCAAAAAACTTCCGAATCAATCAATGCTTGTAAATACCATCACGCTCAGGGAGGCAAAAGCAAGTTCTGAGATTGAGAATATTTTCACAACGGATGATGAACTGTATCGTGAACTTTCTGGAGATGATACCTCATTAAAAGGAAATGCAAAAGAAGTTTTAAGGTATCGACAGGCTCTTTGGGATGGATTTAAAAGAATAAAATCTACCGGTCAATTTGATCTGGAGTTAATGATAAATATGTATCGTGAGATCAAGAAAGTTACAGATGGAATCAGACCTCCTCAAACGGAAACTACCATACAGAAAAGAGGAAGTGGCACTTTGGTCGGGACGGTTGTGTACACGCCGCCGAGGGAGAAAAGGTAATTGAAGAAAAACTTGAAAACCTGATAAAATACCTGAATGATGATCATAAATATCCATATGATCCGCTTATAAAACTTGCAGTTTCCCACTATCAATTTGAGGCCATACATCCCTTCCGTGATGGCAATGGGAGAGCGGGCAGAGTGCTGAGTTTATTACTTATAATTAATAAAGGGTTGCTTGATGTTCCGATTCTTTACCTGAGTGCATATATTATCAATAATAAAGATGATTACTATGCATACCTGAATAAAGTCACTACACGAAAAAAATGGAAGGATTGGGTTTTGTATATGCTCAAAGCAGTTGAGGAAACATCGCTATTTACAATAAACAGAATAAATGAGATTGATAATTTGTTCCAGCGAACGCTTGATTTGGTTAAACTGAAGCTGCCCCACATACCCCGGGAGGTCGTTGAAATAATCTTTGAACAACCTTATGTCAGGCCAAAAAGACTGCTATCTGAAAATATAAGAAGCATCAACACCGCCAAGAAGTATCTGACAGAGCTTGGAAAAACCGGGGTCCTGGTTCCCCAAAAAGTCGGGAAGGAAGTTATTTATCTAAACATTGACCTGTTTAACTTACTGTCCGAAAGCTGACCAGTCTTTAACTTCATATTCCCTGTTTTTGTAAACCGAATGGATATTGAACTCTCCAATGCAGGAGATTACTTCTTTCCGGTTGTTCTCTCCAGCTCCTTCAGGTTCTCCAGTTTCTTCTTTGCCAGGAAACTGCTGATATCGCCGAAATGTTCTTTCACCTGTTTGTTGCCGAATTCGAATACCTTGCCAACCAATCCATCGAGGAAATCGCGGTCGTGTGAGACCAGGATCAGGGTGCCGTCGTAATCCTGCAAGGCACTTTTCAGGATGTCTTTGGTCTTCATGTCGAGGTGATTGGTCGGCTCGTCGAGGATGAGCAGGTTTACCGGTTCGAGCAACAGTTTGATCATGGCCAGCCGGGTGCGTTCTCCGCCTGAAAGCACTTTAACTTTTTTGTCCCAGCTGTCACCACCAAACATAAACGCGCCCAGGATATCCCTGATTTTTGTCCGGATATCTCCTTTGGCGACATCGTCGATCGTTTGAAAAACTGTAATTTCTTCATTGAGCAACGAAGCTTCGTTCTGGGCAAAATAGCCGATCATGGTGTTGTGACCGAGACTAAGTTTACCGTCATAACCGGTTTCACCCATGATGCATTTCACCAGGGTGGATTTACCTTCGCCGTTTTTACCTACAAAAGCAACCCGTTCACCACGCTGTATGTTAAATGAAGCATTCGAGAAAACAAGGTGTTCGTCGTAACGCTTCGACAATCCATCCAGGATAACCGGGTAGGTCCCTGAACGGGGCGACGGCGGGAATTTCAGCCGCAACGCGGAATTGTCCTCTTCGTCAACCTCCAGGATTTCAAGTTTCTCCAGCATTTTCACCCGCGACTGCACCTGGTTTGTTTTCGAGAAGGTGCCCCTGAAGCGGTCGATGAATTCCTGGTTGTCGGTGATGAATTTCTGTTGTTCGTCGAACTGCTTCTGTTGTTGCTCCCTGCGTTCAGCGCGCAATTGCAGGTAGGTGGAATAGTTAACCTTATAATCGTAAATCCTGCCCATGGTTACTTCAATGGTGCGGGTAGTGATGTTATCCACGAAAGCCTTGTCGTGCGAAATCACGATCACCGCTTTGGCGCTGTTGATCAGGAAATCTTCAAACCACTGTATTGACTCAATGTCCATGTGGTTGGTAGGCTCATCCAGAAGAATCAGATCGGGTTTCTGTAAAAGGATTTTAGCCAGTTCGATGCGCATACGCCACCCGCCGCTGAATTCACCCGTTGGGCGGGTAAAGTCCTCGCGCAGAAAACCAAGCCCGATCAATATCTTTTCAACTTCTGCATCGTAGTTGATCTCTTCGATGGAATAGAATTTTTCACTGAGGGTAGAAACCTGTTCAATCAGTTCATAGTATTCAGCCGATTCATAATCTGTTCGTGAAGAGAGTTGAAGGTTCAGGTCTTCAATTTCCTTTTCCATTAAATGAATATTGGAAAAAGCCTGGGCAGCCTCTTCAAATACTGTCCGGCTGTCTTCGGTTAGCAGATGCTGTGGAAGGTAGGCAATCACCGCATCTGTTGGCGCTGAAATCTTGCCACGTGAAGGAGTTTTAACTCCGGCAATGATTTTGAGCAGGGTAGACTTGCCTGCGCCGTTCTTTCCCATTACTGCAATCCTGTCCTTTTCGTTGATTGCAAATGAAATGTCCTTAAAAAGGGTGGTCCCTCCAAACTCTACTGTAAGCCCGTCAACTGAAATCATCCTGTTTTTTTAGTGAGGTGCAAAGATACCGGATTTAGGACTTGGTTTGGAAGTGGAAGGATTTCGGATTTCCAAAGAAGAGACAAGGGGACCAGGGGAGTGGGAGACAAGGGGAGCGAAGAAGGGACGAGGGCCCCGGGGGGGGGGGCGGGCATCGTGCCTAATTTTAGATTGCTGATTTTGGAATGCTGATTTCGGAATGCTGGAATGTTGGAATAATGGAATGATGGAATGATGGAATGGAAAGAATGGCTAGTACAGACGCGATGCCCGCGTCTCAATTTCTGATTTCTGATTTTATTCTCCCTTGTTACTTGTTACTGGTTTCTGACTTCTGGTTTCTGACATCTGACTTCAGACCTCTGACTTCATTTCTTACTTCTTACATCTTACTTCCTACCTCATATTTCGGATTTCGGAATAATGGAATAATGGAATAATGGAATAATGGAATAATGAAATAATGAAATAATGGAAATGGTATAATGGAATAATGGATGAATGGAATAACGTAATCTAACTTTTCGTAAAAAGAATGGTTAGTACAGACGCGATGCTCGCGTCTCAATTTCTGATTTCGGATTTTATTCTCCCTTATTACTTGTTACTGGTTTCTGACTTCTGGTTTCTGACGTCTGACTTCAGACCTCTGACTTCATTTCTTACTTCTTACATCTTACTTCCTACCTCATATTTCGGATTTCGGATTACTGGATGTTGGTTTCTGGTTTCTGGTTTCTGGTTTCTGGTTACTGGTTACTGGATTGCTGATTTACCTTCGGTGAATTCCTCTTCACTCCGGTTCGGATTTGGATTTACCTTCGGTGAACTCCACCGCAAAAGTGTGCTGGGCAGGATTCGCTCCGGTTCGGGTTTCAAATTATGGACAAGGGGACATGCCTGCCCACCGGGCCAGCGTTCAGGCGGGGAGAATGGGAGACAATGAGTTTCGGATTACTTTTTACTTCCTACTTCTTACATCTTATTTCTTGCTTCAGGCCTCTGACTACCGACCTCCGACTTCTGACAATGGAATGATGGAAGAATTGAAAAATGGGATAGAATGATTAGCCCGCTTTGCCGAGTCACGGGAATTGCAGGGAGATGAGCGACAGAGTCCTGAATTGGCATATCACTGTTGAAGTTTATGTCATTTAACCATCCATTTTAAACTTTCATCTGCTCAAAACAGTCTTTCACCCCTTTTTATTTTTAAACAAAAGGAAGCAAATTAATTTTGCCGGGCAAATAATCTATCTCCATTTTAAGGGTTTTAAACAATCATCTGTATTATGAACAGGAAACAACTTTTGTCATTGACAGGTCGCTTTTTATTACTGCTGATGCTGTATTATATCTTTTTCATTGCAGGATCTTCTGCTGTAGCTTCATTCTTGCCGGATACCAACTCAGAGCCGGGCCTGGTATCTGCAGGAGCCGGTATATTAATTGTCGGGGTGGTCAATACATTGATTGTTATGGCTTTGGTTTTAAGTTCACGTTGGAGTGGACTTAAGCTGATGATTGGTTTGTCGCTGGCCTATTATGGCGCCGTGACCTTTATTATGCAGATTGAAACCTGGTATTTTTTATCAGACATCACTGTTAATGCTGCGCTTCTGCCACGGCTTTTTCTGATGGGGATGCCGGTGGCTTTTCTATACATCCCGCTTGCGGTTTGGATTCTCGGCAAAGGCCGGGCCGCGGAAGTTTCCTTAAGGAAGGAAGTACTGCAAATGTCTTTCACGGAATGGTTCTGGAAGTTGAGCCTGATCGCATTGATCTACATAACATTATATTGGCTGGCGGGCTATTATATAGCCTGGCAGAACCCTGATCTGCGCAGCTTTTACGGAAGTCCGGGAGAAATCGTGCCTTTCTGGAAACATACTGCCAATACCCTTCACAGTGACCCATGGCTCTTTCCTTTCCAGGTTTTGAGGGCAATGCTTTGGACGCTCTGCGCTATACCGGTAATCAGGGGGTCAGGGCTTAATTTCACAGGAACTGCTCTTCTGGTGGGTGTTTTCTTTAGCCTCCCGCAAAATCTGGGTCATATTATCGAAAATCCGCTTTTACCAATTGCCAGTGTCCGCCTGAGCCATCTTATTGAGACAGCATCTTCTACCTTTCTTTTTGGGTTTATGATAACCATTTTACTTCAATACAAGCCGGAATTTCCAAAGGGAAATGAAAGTATCAGTTAATACAGCCCTGTTTTTTCTGAAATCGACTTTACCTTTTTAACAAGCTGATCATTTCTTGAATTGCATTTTTATTCGACCGGCCGGATAAGTTACCCCCGGTTTATTTTACAGGTGGCGCTGTCACCAATGATTATATTATCAAATATTTTCTATGGATATTTTCAATGCCTGATCAGTTGTTTAACAAGCATGACTAATTAAACGATGATTTATGAATCCCGCCCGGATGCAGTTCAAAATTGAGGATATCAGGCTTTGTCGCTTGTTATGCTGATCTGCGGGAACCATTCTTAATACTGATACATAGCAACATATTTCAGGTAATTTTTATATATTTGTATTACTGACTCATATTTCATAATTATCCGGGAATTGCATGACCGATTCCTGATTCAGGCTTTTTGTATGATCGGATATGATTATAAAGGAAAGCCTGAAAGACATGAAACATATGAAGCATTTAACCAGTCATTGGGTCATGCAGATATGTATGTTTCGACAATAAAATGTTTCATTTTAACAACAGCAAATTGAAGCTTTTTATCAAATATATGGTCTCGATCCGCTGCAAAATGGTGGTGAAGTCTGAATTGGATAAACTCGGGCTTCATTATACCAAGGTTGATCTGGGCGAAGTAAATATAAAGGAACCCCTGGATCCCGGCCAGCAGGCCTTGTTGAAAGCCGCTTTGTTAAAATCCGGATTGGAATTAATGGATGATAAAAAGGCCATTCTGATTGAAAGGATAAAAAACGTTATCATAGAAATGGTGCATTCTGATGACGAATCAAACAAGATAAATTTTTCCGGTTTGTTGAGCAAAAAGCTCAATTATGATTACAACTACCTGGCAAACCTTTTTTCAGAAGTTACCGGTATGACCATTGAACGTTATCTTATCGCCCATAAAATAGAACGGGTTAAAGAGTTGCTGTTATACCATGAATATACACTGACGGAGATTTCTTATATATTAAATTACAGCAGTGTGGCACATTTATCAAGTCAGTTTAAAAAGGTTACCGGACTGACGCCTTCCTACTTCAAAAAACTCAGGTACAGGAAACCTACCGCTTCCGGTGAGGTGTGAATGATGTAACTCTTTTCATTAATTGTGTAATGGTTCCCGGTCAGGAAGGGCGCACCTTTGTCTTGGAATTCATTCTTACTTAAACACACAACACAATGAAAAAATTAATTTTTATCTCATTTTTCTGCCTCTTACTATTGGGTTTCAATTCTGTCGCACAGAACTATGGGCAAACGCTAAACCTTGGATTGGGTATCGGGGGTTATTCAGGTTATTATCATTATACGAACCGCTCACTGACAGTGTTTCATATAGACTATGAATTTGATGTAGCCAAAAATTTTACCCTGGCTCCGTTTGCCAATTTTTATTCTTACAGGGGAGACCATTACAGAGAAACTGTTGTTCCACTTGGTGTTAAAGGTTCACTGTATCTTGATGATTTGCTCAGAGCCAACGCCAACTGGGATTTCTACCTGGCTGGTTCACTTGGGTTTGCTGTTGTGAATTCAACCTGGGATAGTGATTACGACGGGGACAGGGATTATTATCATTACCCGAACAGACTTTTCCTTGATTTGCATGTCGGTACTGAATATCACCTGAGTAAAAGGGTCGGATTGTTTCTTGATCTCTCAACCGGTGTTTCTACCATTGGGTTGGCAATACATTAAGTTAAGTTCAAAGTCTAAAGTCTAAAGTCTAAAGTAAAATTGGATTTTAAGATTGAGCCTGTGGAATTACGCTCAACATTGATTCATACACTGAAAGTTCAAAGTCTAAACCTGCCCGCCCTCCTGAGGCGGTTAAACCGGCAGCCGGGGTCTAAAGTAAAATTGGATTTTGAAATTGAGCTGGTGGAATTACGCTCAACATCGATTTATACACTTCAAGTTCAAAGTTTATCTGACGAAGGTCGATTTTCACAATTCGAGATAAAGAAGATGAAAAAGAAATTATTGTCGGCTCTCCTGGTTTTATTTCTCTCGGGAACTGCCATTTCACAGGTTACCGTGTTCATTGGCACCCCACCGTTATGGGGACCGGTCGGATATGATCATGTGCAGTACTACTACCTGCCTGATGTAGAATCATATTATGATGTCTACAACTCCAGGTTTATTTATTACGAGGGTGGTAACTGGGTTCACAGAAAATATCTGCCCTTGCGGTACCGGCGTTATGATCTGTATAACGGCTATAAGGTTGTGATGTCAGATTATCGGGGCACAGCACCTTATTCGAACTTTAAGAACCACAAAATTAAATATGCCAAAGGTTATAAAGGCCAGCATCAGAAGACTGTGGGCATGAAGCCGGATCATTGGAACAAGGCAGTGAGGAATGCGGAAAAGAGCCATTCCAACCAGAAAGCTTCCCCCGGGAACCAGCGTAAAAGCCAGGGGAAACACAATAACAGTGGGGGGAAAGGTAAGAAGAAGTAAATTGACTGATACTTTATGTTTTCATTGGAAAACAAGGTACTTCAAAATATGTGAATGATGTAATTCTTCTGGAAAATTATATAACACATGATGGCTCATTGATACCGAACTTTGACTATAATAATTACACAACTGAAAAGGAGAAAAAAAATGAAAAAGTCAGCAATTGGACTAGCAACCGTAATACTAATGTTGTTATTTGCTCCGATGCATTCCGATGCAAAAACAAAAGTCAATCCTTTTACACTTAAAAAGGGCAAGACCGAGATCTCAGCCGAAGCAAAGGCAATGATCACCAGAATTGATGAAATCAAGGTCATGGATTTTTCCAAACTGAATAAACAGGAAAAGAAAGAACTGCGTGCAGAGGTAAAGATGATCAAAAGTGACCTTCAGGCACAGCAGTTGAACAGTAACGGTGGAGTGTACATTTCTGTAGGAGCAGCAATTATTATCATTTTGTTGTTAATCCTGATTTTGTAACTCGTATACCGCTCTTTAGAATAAATACAGGTTGGGTGTTAAGCTTTCAATTTTCAAATCAAGCCAAAATCAAACAAAAATGGGGAATTTACTATACATTGTAGCGGTCATATTGATTATTGCATGGCTTATCGGATGGGCCGGGTTTCATGCCGGAGGATTGATTCACATTCTGCTTGTAATCGCTATTATTGCGGTTATTCTAAGGGTTATCCAGGGGAAAAGTCTTTGAGAAAAGATTCCGTCTTTTAACGACGGATTTCCGCGAAACTGGTAATCTTATTGAAGTCAACAATTCATCGAAAATGCATTTTTGTGATACTAAAGCTTGGCATATCAGCAGAATACGAATGCAATTACGATTACGATTACGATTACGATTGAAATTGTAAACTTGGAATGCTCTGTTATTTCTTCTTTGATTAATGATTTGAGCTTTAGTATCTTTTATAGTCCCCGATTGCTGACGGGGACTTTTTTTATGCTCCGGCAGGAAAGTAAACAATGTGCGTTGCATGTGTGAATGATGTAACAATTCTGATTTTTTATATAACGCTTTCAGGAGCCGGGCTGATTACCTTTGGGGTAAACTTAAAAAACAAGGTTATGCCACTTTTAACTATTTTAATTGTACTGGTTGTTGCAGGGGTTCTTCTATGGCTGGTAAATTCTTATATTCCAATGGATAGCAAAATTAAAACTATCCTGAATGTAGTGGTGGTGATTATAGTCATCATTTGGCTGCTCAAAGCATTTGGGATTCTGGGTGCCCTGGGAAATATTAATGTTTAATGCTAAATCACAACTATCTATGCTAGTTTATTGCCTTCCTGGTGAACCGGGAAGGCAATCTTTTTAGTTAATTGTCTTTTCGTTTATTCAAAAAACTCAAATAAGAAAACCATGAATATTAAAAGAATTTTCGGGGCCATACTTACTATCCTTGGGATTGTCGGTCTCATTTATGCAGCTGTTGTATTTGCAGGCAATACAGGTGGTTCGGTTAAATCCCTCATTGTATATGCAGTTCTGGGATTGATATTCTTTATCTCAGGTATCGGCCTGGTTCGTGCAACTAAGGATGAATCCTTGTGTCAAGTAAGAAGTAAAAAGTCTAAAGTAAAAAGTCCAAAGTAGAAAGTCTAAAGTAAAAAGTCTGGAGTCAAAAAGCTGAGTGTTATTTTTTCGACACTACCCGGGGTTTCCGAATTTTCTTAGGTTCAATTTCGATCCTCTGTTTCAGAATCTGAACTGAATAATCGTTCGGGACTATCTTTTTTCCGTGCGTGATTGCATAAACCTTGGTAAATTCTGCACCGAAATAGAGAATTATTGCAGAATAATAAACCCAGACCAGAATCAGAATAACTGATCCTGCAGCGCCATACCACGACGCAATTGCAGAACGGCCAAGATAGGCGCCGATTGCAAATTTGCCTATCATAAACAGAAAAGTGGTGAAAGACGCCCCCACAATGCTGTCACGCATGGCGATTTTCCCGTCGGGCAGGGTTTTGAAAATAACTGTAAACAACAAGGTAATAATTATAAATACGATCAGTAAATTCAGAAAATAGAATAGATATACCAGGTCCTCAGGGAAATAGGATGCCAACCTGTTATACATAACATCCATCAATGAATTTACGATCAGGCCAACCAGTAACAGAAAGCCGACCGAGCCTATCATGGAGAATGACATCAACCGGTTTTTGAGAAATTTGATAATTCCACGTTTTGGTTTTGCTACGATTCCCCAGATATAGTTTATTGAGTCCTGGATCTCAGCAAACACGCCGGATGCCCCTATCAGCAAAATAATAATTCCTAAAGTGGTAGCGAATGCATTGGTATGGGATAGCTTTACATTTTTGATAATTTCCTGGATCTGCAGGGCAGCATCATTGCCAACCAGTCCGTTAATCTGCCCGAAGATTTCACCCCTGACTGCTTCTGCGCCGAAAAAGAATCCGCTTAAGCTTATAATAATGATAAGCAACGGAGGCAGCGAGAAAATGGTATAATAGGAGAGTGCTGCACTTAGCTTTAACCCATTGTCGTCAATGAATTCGCTCGCGGTTTCTTTTAAAAGATACCAGACTTTAGTTGCTGAATTTTTAAATTTCATGGCAATAACATTTGGTTGTCTAAAGGTAGAAGAATTATTGGAAAACGATTGGCGCAGGTTTCCCGATTTCAAAATCCCGGAAACCGAAATCAGTGGTCTCCAATGGGTTTAATTTAATTACATTTTGCCCTACACCCGGAATCAAAGGATAAAAGGCAATCGAAACCTGAAATGTATTCAGAATCAGGTTTTCGTTTTTAATCAGCACACCAAGCCCGAACTGTGAATACACCCTGCTTTTGCTAAATCCGGTAGTTTCATCTCCCAGCATACCAAAGGTCCAGGTAAAGTAGGGCCCGAACCGGAACCCAATGAAATTCCACGGACTATACGACTGTGTTTGCAAGGTCACAAGCATCCTGCTGGTACCAGAGAGTGCCGGACTGGTAAATCCATTCAGTCCATACCCGTCATTTATAGTCAGACTGTCGTTTGCATACCGGTTCAGGCCTATGGTAAGTTCAGGCTTTATAAACTGTCTGAATTTCCATTTGCCTATTTCTTTTAACAAAGTGAAGTAGTTAATTTCTGCAGTCAGGATTCCCTGCTGGCTTTTTGATGACCTGATGAATGTTCCTAATCCGACGCTTGAACCAAGATAGCCCCACTGATAGTAATTGCCGACAGAAATCCGGGCGCCCAGGTACACCCTGTCACCATTTGCTCTTTGCTGATAGCCGCCTGTAAGGTTGAAAACATTCCCAACGGGAACATCCTCGGTTATGCCGAATTTGAAAATATATTTATCCTGCACATATTTTCGTTTTGAGATGCCTGCGCTTGCCAGGTAAAAATTTTCATCGTTGTAGAATGGCTGCAGTTCGGATGATTCGTCGGGCTTTTCGAAATACCTGACTCTCAAAAACCTGATGGCCGTTATAAAGTTGGTTGCTCGTTTATCTTCTGATTTGCCTTTGTAAATCTGTATTGCATTGCCGGCCCAGAAATCCCGGTTATTGTAGCTTAATCTCATCCGGGTTGGGAGAGAATCTCCTGTGCTGTGAAAAATCCACCTGGATTGGTATGCGAAATCCACGCCTGCTGCCCATTTTGCAAGGGGAGAGTAAAACGGGCGGTCAACGGCAATCCTCCTGGTGTAATTCCTGAATTCATCTGTGCCCAGTTGAAAGGTGCCATTTATATAAGTGTTGCGGATATTGGGAATGAAATAGCTGGTGGTATAGGAAGTTTTGCCCGATGAGTGGTGCCAGGTAAAGCTATTGCGAGATTCGTGACCCATTCCAAGAAAATTTCGCTCTGTTAGCTTAAATGTAACACGTGAATTGGTCACCACTGCACCCGGAATAAGGCTCCATTTGTCTAACTCGCGGATATAGATATCGACTGAATCGGAGTTTTTGGCTGTAGCTTTGATAAAAAATGAAACATCGGTTACATATTTACTGCTGCGCACCAGGCGTTCCGATTCTTTTACGAGGAGTGAATCGAAAACCTGGTTTTTCCTGAAAAGTAAAAGATTCCGGATGGTGATTGGTTGTGACTTGATGTGCAGTCTGTTTCCGGCTCCTGATAAAAAATTCGGGTGCGTTTTAATGGTGTCGCCAATTGAATTGCCAAACGGATCAAGCGTTACGATCTGAATGTGCCGGATGGTTTTACCTTCAAAGGTGCTGTAAGGTTGCTGGACAGGTCTTTTTATTTTTTTCTTTTTTGAACCCTTTTTTGCAGGGCTATCAGCTACCGGTTTAAAAAATAGACGGTACATGAACTTTGTAAACTTACTGCGCCCTGAATAGGCTTCAATGTTCTCATAAAGATGCGACGAATCCTTTTTTTCATCAGGCTGTTGGGCAAATGCAGGGTTGCTGGCCATAACCAAAACAAAAAACAAAATGAAAGTAGATTTGAACCTCATATGCTTCTGCCATTTTTGAATGGTTTTAACCCGGCGGACGGATTTCCGGAATCATTATTTATTTTCTTCCTGATTTTCCAGTTCAGCTTCTTTTTGTTCTTCAGCTAATTTTGCCTTTTTCTCGGCTGCTCTCTTTTTCTTGTTGAAAAAGCCTTTTAAAAGGAAATTGTCCTTGGCCGCATTCATATTCTCATCCAGCCCTTTCGAACTTTTTTTCAGATTCACAATGGTCTGATTCAGGTTTTCCGCAATGGTTGAATCAGAAATTAGCCTGCCAAGAGTACCGGAACCACTGTTTATCTTAATCATAATCTCCGATAACTGTTGCGTAATGACTTCAGCATAAGCAGCAGAAGCTTCTACACTTGCCATAATGGCATCTGTTTCAACAGGCTCGGTTGAAAAAAGTTCCTGGCCCTCTCTGGCCAGCGGGGCTTCATTACTTCCCTGGGTAATAATCAGCAACCGGTCGCCAATCAGTCCTTCTGAACCAATAGCCACTTCGCAGTCAGATTTAATAAACTTTTTTACATCCTGACGAATCAGCATATCTACCCTTACGGTCGAGTCGTTGATGATGGAGATATTATCAACTGTGCCTACATTGATACCGGAGAAACGAATATTGTTACCCACCTGCAATCCACTGACATTGTAAAAGGTAGTTGTAAGTTTAAAAACAGGATTAAACAGATTTTTTTGTTTCCCGATGATAAATATGGCCAGGATAAAGAGCGCAAGTCCTCCGGCTACAAACAGGCCAAGGCGGACTTTAAATTTTTGTGAGTGTGTATCCATTTTGTTATTTTTTTTACACTAATTCGTATTTCAGGTTCATTTTCGGGTTGTTCCGGCAATTATAAAAAGAAAGCCTGTATTGCAGGATCATCCGATTTTTCAAAATCCTCAACAGTTCCTTCCTTATAAACCGAACCAGCATCGAGCATAATGATGCGGTTTGCTGTCTTCAGGGCGCATTTAATATCGTGTGTGATGATGATGGAAGAAGTTTTATACCTCTTTTGAACATCGTTGATGAGTTCGCTTATTTCGTCGGAGGTTACGGGGTCGAGTCCGGTGGTTGGCTCGTCGTAAAGCATCACCAGAGGGTCCACCACAATGGTGCGGGCCAGGCTGATACGCTTGCGCATTCCACCCGATAACTCGGAGGGCATTTTATTGAGTGCATCGGGCAATCCGACATTCTCCAGCACTTCATTTATTTTGTTTTCCCTCTCTTTTTTAGAGAGATCCTTTTTTAGCCTGATCAATGGAAATTCCAGGTTCTGTTTCACGGTCATGGAGTCGTATAAGGCACCACTCTGGAAAAGGAAGCCAACCTTTTGCCTGAGTTCGCCCAGCTCTTTTCTGCTCAGCGTTTTCACATTTTTACCAAACACGTCTATGGTGCCGCCTTCGAAATTCAATAAGCCAACAATGCACTTTATCAGCACTGATTTACCGGTACCCGATTTGCCAAGTACAACAAGGTTCTCACCATTGTAGAGGTTTAATGAAGCATCACTTAAAACCTGAAGTTTACCAAATGATTTTTGCAGGTTACTTATTTTAATAACCGGTTCAGCTTTATTGGCGGCCGTCGGATCTTCTTTCAGGGTCATTGTATGTTCCGTGTTCATAATACCAGCATATCGGTTATTTGTACAGCAATCATGTCGACGATCAGCACCAGTAACGATGCCAGCACAACAGCCGAATTGGCTGCCACTCCAACACTTTCGGTCCCGCGCCCGGCATGATATCCTTTATAGGTTCCCACGAATCCGATTACAGCTCCAAAAAAGAATGATTTAATGACAGCGGGAAGAAAATCTATGAAGGCGACTGACCCGAATGCCTGGCTAAAGAACAGCGAAAGGGTTACGTCTCCTTTGATATTGGCACCGGCCCAGCTTGCAAGAATTCCGAAGCCGTCGGCATATAAAATCAACAATGGAATCATAAGAGTAGCAGCCAGAACCCTCGTTACCACTAAAAACCTGATCGGATTGGTTGACGAAACCTCCATCGCTTCGATCTGTTCAGTAACTTTCATGGAGCCTAATTCAGCGCCCATTCCTGAACCTATCTTTCCGGCACAAATAAGCGCGGTGATTACCGGGCCCATTTCCCTGATAAGGGAAACGGCAACCATCCCGGGCAGCATAGATACTGCTCCGAAATCGACCAGCACTGGCCGCGATTGGATGGTGAGTACCAGTCCCATAATGGCTCCGGTTACTGTAATAAGCGGTAAGGATTTATAGCCGATCTGAAAACACTGGCGGAAGAATTCCTTAAATTCAAAGTCGCGCGAAAATGCCTCCCGTGTGACCTGCGATATAAACAGGAACACATCGGCAACATCTGTCAGAAAGTTACCGGCTTCCTCGGTTTTTGACAGGGTCTTATCGCTGAGCTTGCTCATTGACCTCACCGTAACATCTTTTAGTTTCGGGATAACCCTGGCCACCGGAATAAATTTCTTCATCTGTATCTTCTTCATTCCCAGGATATGTTTTGTAAGCAACCCGCATTCAGTAAGATTACCATTCAGGTTCGTATGCCTTACAGAGTTTGTTTTTCTGAATTTTCATGCGCAATCTCAGGAAGCGCAAGCTAACCCGATATATAAATGCTCAACGACTCAGATTGAATCTATACACATACATATCGTCGTGGTTCAGGTGACAAAACTACAAGGCATTGCTGGTGATAGCGTTATATAACTATTGATTTAAGTTACATCATTCACACATCGGATTTGCTGGAATGAAGAGTTTTTTGCATTCAGATAGTGCTCCCCACGAATATCCCAATTGAGAAACTCCGAAAGCTTTATGCATCAGTTTTTACATACTGTTCTGAGCCGAAACGCTCCTCCAGGATGTGTTGGAGGAAAAAAAGTATAGATAAGTTATTATATGGAATTATCAAATTGAGCCAAATAGCCGGATATCAGACCCCTATATAAACTAAGTGTGAATCATGCAAGTGAAATATTTAATTGTGTAAGTAGTATCAAAAGAATCAACCAGTCCTTTGTCCCGTGTTAAATTCATGTACTACTAAAACAACAAAATGAAAACTAGAAAAAAACGATTCTGGATGACAGCTGTGCTGGCATCATTATCCCTTGCAGCCTTTGTGGGTGGTTGCAAAAAAGATGATTTCGAGGAAACACCCGGCGTATGCCCGGTTGTTGAATCAACAAATCCAACCAATGCTGCTACCAGTGTCCCTCTTAACCAGGTAATTACAGCAACATTCAACGAAAAGATGAATCCGGCCACCATCAACCAGGCCTCTTTTACTTTATCAACAATTGTGGGATCAAACAATTCAAGTGTACCAGGTACATTGAGTTACAACGAAGCCAATGCAACACTTAGTTTTGCACCAACCTCTCCGCTGGCTTCCAACACAACCTATACAGGCACTGTTAAATCTACCGTGAAGGATTTACGGGGCAATGCCCTGCAAACAAATTATGTCTGGACATTCAGTACAGGCAGTATCCTTTCACCCACGGTACTTTCTACAGATCCGGCAAACGCTGCGATCAACGTTGTGCTTAATAAAATAATTGAAGCGACATTTAATATGCCAATGGATCCGGCAACACTCACATCGGCAACCTTTTCTATTAAACAGGGCACAACTGAAATTCCCGGCTCAGTATCTTATTCCGATACCACAGCATTCTTTAATCCCTCCGCTGCATTAACAGCCAATACCTTATATACCTGTACAATTACCACAGGAGTAAAAAATGTAGCAGGTGTGGCCCTGGTAGGTAACTATACATGGGCATTCACTACCGGATCGACCCTTGCACCCAAAGTGATTTCAACCGATCCGGCAAACAATGCAACCGGAGTTGCCATTGATAAAACAATTACTGCGAATTTCAGTATGCCGATGGACCCGGCGACCATAACAACGGCAACCTTCATTTTGAGACAGGGAATTAACCCGGTAGCAGGAACCGTTTCATACACCGGCACAACTGCAACCTTTAATCCTGCTGAGGATCTTAAGCCCAATGCTGTTTACACAGGAACCATTACAGTTGGAGCTAAAAATGAAGCAGGTGTTCCCCTTGCCAATAAATATCTGTGGAAGTTCAGTACAATATCCTCTGCCCCCAATGTGATTTCTACCGACCCTGTAAACCTTGCTACCGGAGTGGTCATCAATAAAACCATCAATGCAACTTTTGACATGCCGATGGATCCGTTGACGCTGAATGCTGCAACCTTTACTCTAAAACAAGGCGATAATGTAGTTGCAGGAACAGTTTCATATCAGGAAAATACCGCATTCTTTAATCCTTCCATCGTGCTGGCAATTAACACGGTTTACACGGCAACCATAACTACCGGTGCTAAAAACGTCGGAGGTATGCCAATGGAAAATAACTATGTATGGACTTTTACAACCGGTACAGTTTTAGCTCCGAAGGTAATTCTTACCGATCCGGTGAGCAATGCATCTGGTGTTGTCCTTGACAAAGTGGTTACCGCTACCTTTAATATGCCAATGGATCCATTGACATTAACGACAGCAACCTTTACCCTGCGTCATGGCGCAAATTCAGTACAGGGCGTTGTTTCCTATACCGGCACTACCGCTTCGTTTGCATCATCGGCCAGCCTTTTACCGGGAACAGTATATACTGCTAATATAACTACAGGGGCTAAGAATCTTGCAGGAGTGCCCCTGGCGAATAACTATACATGGACCTTTACCACCTTATCGGTTTCGGCCCCGACAGTTATTTCAACCGACCCGGCCAACCTTGCCACTTCTGTAGTACTTGATAAAACAGTCAGGGCAACTTTCAGTGAGCAGATGGATCCGCTGACATTTACTACAGCGACTTTTACCCTGCGACATGGCGCTACAAACGTGGGTGGAGTGGTTGCTTACAGCGGCACTACTGCTTCGTTTACACCCCTGGCCAATCTTTTACCGGGCATCGTTTATACAGCCAACATCACCACGGGCGTTAAGAATCTGGCCGGTATTTCAATGGCTGAGAATCATACCTGGACTTTTACCACTTTAACCGTAACGGCCCCGACAGTTATTTCTACTGATCCGGCGAACCTGGCAACCGGTGTAGTCCTCAGCAAGGTGGTTTCAGCAATATTTAGTGTGCCGATGAACCCTTCAACCCTGACAACGGCAACATTCACCTTACGCAACGGGCCCAATTCAGTTTCCGGAAACGTAACTTACAGCGGTACAACTGCTTTCTTTACGCCTTCCGACGATCTTTTGCCCAACACGCTTTATACCGCCAATATTACGACCGGTGTAACGAGCGAAACAGGAATTCCACTGGCGGCTGACCATACCTGGACATTTACCACTTTGTCAGCATTGGTTCCAATGGTTACTTTAACCGACCCTCAGGACAATGCGACCAACGTGGTCCTGAATAAGACCGTTACTGCGAATTTTAACATGCCGATGGATCCGTTAACCCTGAATACCACAACCTTTACGTTGTACCAGGGATTAACATTGGTTGAGGGCGTTGTTACCTACACAGGAAACACTGCTTCCTTTAATCCTGCCGGTGACCTGCTTGCAGATATGGTTTACACTGCAACAATTACAACCGGAGCAACGAATCTGACCGGAACACCGCTGGAGAATGACTTTGGTTGGAGTTTTACCACAACAGCAAATGTAATCCCTGTAATTATTGATCTTGGTACAGCTTCAATTTTCGGAGCATTCGGAGGCAATGCAGGTATAACCAATCAGGGTTTGAATACCGTTATTAACGGAGCCATCTCAACCACTGCAGCTTCAACGCTGGTAACCGGATTCCATGATGGAATGACGGGTGACGTTTATACCGAAACTCCTTTGAATGCCGGACTGGTAACCAATGGAATTTACACAGCCCCGCCTTTCCCTGGTACCGCAACTTCAGAAGCTATTGCCATTCAGGGCTTAATGGATGCTACCGATGCATACAACAGCATTTCTCCGGCCTCAATGCCTGGCGGTATTGATCCGGGTGCAGGTGAACTGGGTAATCTGACCCTGGCGCCAGGTGTTTATATGTCGGCAAGCGGAACTTTCAACATATCGAATGGTCCTCTGACATTAGATGCGCAGGGTGATCCGAATGCAATATTTGTATTCCAGATGGCAGCCGGACTTACCGTAGGTATTGCTGGCCCAACAGGTGCACGAAGCATTAACCTGATCAACGGAGCCTCGGCATCAAATGTTTTCTGGTATGTTGGAAGTGCAGCTACCATTAATGCAGCCGGTGGCGGAATCATGGCCGGAACCATCATTTCTATGGCAGGGGTTACTTTCTCCACACCGGGAAATGCAGTTCAAACAGTACTGAATGGCAGGGCGATTTCTCTGATTGCTTCAGTTACCATGGTAAACACGACCATAAATGTACCTGCACCTTAACCAAAGAGGTAAAGTTACAAACAAGCAATTTCGGGGCTGTCTCACAAGTCCGTAATGGCTTCGACTCCGCTCAGCCTGACAACTGATGACCAATGTATTGTCATATTGAGCGAAGTCGAAATATAGACACACTGGCTTTGAGACAGTCGTTAATTCAACTGAAGCAAAAAATAATAAAACATAAAAAAGATGAAATTAATAAACAATAATAAATGGGGATCGCACAAAGTGTGGTTTTCTTACAGCCTGACGATCAAAAGTTTTTTAATCAGTGCTTTTATCATGGCAGGTGTTTACATGCCCCTCGGTGCTCAGGAAGCTCAGTTTACCAGGCCATCGTGGTGGTTTGGCGCAGCAGCCGGAGCAAACTTTAACTTTTACGAAGGCTCAACAATGGAGTTGAATTCAGAATTAACTGTTCCTACAGTCTTTCACAAGGGCAACGGCATTGGACTTTATATTGCCCCGCTCGTTGAATATTACAAACCTGACACAAGACTGGGACTCATGTTGCAGGCAGGATACGACAGCCGCAAAGGTGCATTTGATCAAGTGAATACACCTTGTAATTGCCCTGCAGACCTGTCTACCGATCTCAGCTATATTTCATTTGAACCCAGTCTTCGTTTTGCTCCTTTCAAATCAAGTTTCTATTTGTATGCCGGGCCGCGGTTTGCTTATAATCTGACAAAATCATTCACCTATCAGCAGGGAAATAATCCTGCTTATCCTGAACAGGTTATCATTGCCCCGGAAGTTAAGGGTGATTTCAGCAATATGAATGAAATACAGATATCAGGGCAGATCGGTGCAGGTGTGGATATTCCACTGTCTTCACAGGATCATCAAACTCAGTTTGTGCTTTCTCCGTTTGTATCTTTTCAGCCTTATTTTGGCCAGTTGCCACGTTCGATTGAAACCTGGAACATAACTACCATCAGGGCAGGTGCTGCCATCAAACTGGGCAGAGGCAGAAAGATTGAAACAACACCCAGAGCAACATTGCCTGAAGTTGTCGTTGTAACCGGACCTGAAGTTAAGTTTTCCGTCAACGCTCCCGGGAATGTTCAGTCAGAAGTTAAAGTGAAGGAAGTATTCCCGATCCGCAATTATGTATTTTTCGATCTTGAATCAACCGAAATACCTGATCGTTATGTTTTGCTCAAAAAAGAACAGGTAAAGGAATTCAGGGAAGACAACCTGGATTCATATTCTTCCAAAAATCTTTCAGGCCGTTCAGATCGACAGATGAATGTTTATTACAACATCCTCAACATTCTTGGAGATCGTATGGTAAAGAATCCCAATGCAGGTATCACGCTGGTAGGTTCATCTGAAAAAGGCCCTGCCGACGGACGCAAAATGGCTGAATCGATCAAAACTTACCTGGTGAATGTATTTGGCATTTCCGGATCAAGGATTACGACAGAAGGCCGCACCAAACCAGTTATCGCATCTGAACAGCCAGGTGGAACACTCGAACTTGTTTTGCTTCGCGAGGGAGACCGAAGGGTTTCTATCGAAAGCAATTCACCGGCCCTGCTGATGGAATTCCAGAGTGGCCCCAATGCACCGTTGAAGCCTGTAGAACTTATTGTGGTGCCTGAAGCCCCGGTTGAAAGCTATGTCGCTTTTGAATCAAAAGGTGCTGAAGAAGCTTATACATCATGGTCGCTTGAACTCAGGGATGAGAAAGGTGTTGTTCAGAATTACGGGCCGTACACTGAGGAAAAGGTAAGCATACCGACAAAAACCATTTTGGGCACAAGGCCGGAAGGCGACTATAAAGTTACCATGACCGGACAAACGAAAGATGGTAAAACGGTTAAAAAGGAAGCCACAACCCATGTGGTACTCTGGACCCCGGCCAAAACCGAGGAAGCCATGAGATTCAGCGTTATTTACGAATTCAATGAATCAAGTGCCATAAAAATTTATGACAAATACCTCACAGAAGTCGTAATGCCTAAAATTCCTGTGAATGCAAAAGTTGTTATCCGCGGTTATACCGATATCATCGGAGATGAAACCAACAATAAGGAACTGGCGTTGGCCAGGGCCAACGATGTAAAGGGAATTCTTGAAAAAGCATTGTCGAAAGCCGGCAGAAGCGATGTGAAATTTGAGGTTTATGGAGTTGGTGAAGACCAGAAAACTGCACCATTTGCAAATAAATTTCCTGAGGAACGCTTTTATAACCGTACCGTTATTATCGATGTTCTTCCCGTGAAGTAGTATTCGCTTTTCATATTATTGATTTCTATAAAAGGATGCTGTCTAGAAAAACCGGGCAGCTTCCTTTTATTTTTATAACCACTTTTGTCCTGTTAAAATTATTACAAGTCCTGCCACAGGCTGTCCCGACTTTGCTGGAAAGCCACTAACCTGCCAGCCGGCAGGCTGGAACACCAGGTCTGCCTGTCGGCAGACAGGTTGCACTAAATCGCCATATCCATGAGAATGTTTTAATGAGAATTGCCTGCAATTTAATATTCGATTGAGCGTTCTGAACAATCAGACTTTTTCCGGGGATTCCGGAGATGATTTATTGTAGAATTCAGTACATCACTTTTATCCGAAAAAAATATCAAAACATTTAAGATCAACTTTTTAGCATAACGATTGGAAGCTGTTTACGTTAAGACTCAGATATTAATAAAACAAGTATGGTCTTTTAGCGTAACTTAGGGTACTCGTTAGCGGAGGGTTTATTCAGGTTCCAACAGCTGCTTTTAGTTGTCCGGAATTATTGCCGGATTACCCATAAGTACAAGCCTCCCGGAAACATTTTAAGTTACATTTTATACAATATTGAAGGCCATGCAGGTAGCTGTAAACAGAAAAAAAATAGTGTTTTCTCCGGATCCCTCCAGGGTGATTGCCCGTTTTTTGCAATTGAGTGATGACAGATCGGCTGATATTATCAGAAAGGTACTGGCCATGCCTGAAAAAGAGGTAAACATTGCGATGAGCCAGTTGTTGAGAGGCTATTCACGGCGTCACAGGAATATTTCGAGGATATTTGAGAAACATTTTGCCAAGTTGGCGCTGGTGTTTGATAAAATCGAAGTAAATGAAGAAGACCTGAGTGTGACACAAAAAGCCTTGATTGGCTCCTATTTTACCATGGAGTATTCTATTGAGTCGGCGGCTTTTTTCAATCCTTCTATGGTAGAGAATCCTGATCAGTCAGAATTAAGACAGGGTGAGAAAAGGGTGATCATCAGCTTCAGGGCAACAGGTGAAGGACATATTTCGTCGATAGTTTTCAGGTCGGGCGTACTCGATAAAAATGGGAATCTCAGTATAGAACCTGTAGGTAAAATGCTGGCCGAGGCGGATGTGATCAAACGGCATGTATATGATAAGAAATCATTCAAAAAAAAGCTGGCCGATATGCAGGTTCAGGCAACCGTAATTGCACCTGTTCTATTGGATAAGCCGGAGACTAAGCAAGATCAGGCCAATATAATAGCACCGGCAAAAAGTACAAAACCTGATGAAGCGCAGGAACATACAAAGGCTATTTCACCGGCATTTATACTGGATAAACTGGGCGATAAATTCACCTATGGTGAATTAATGAAAAACCTGGAAATTGCAAAAAAGGATCCCAATCTGCCGGAAAGTCATATCACCATTCTGAATCATATGATGTGGCTTGCTTCTTCACATTACGAGATTCACTTTTCAATTGATTCTGCAATCTCAGAACGAGTGATTTTCCCGATTTCAGCCACCGAACAAAAGGGTATTGAAGATGCCCGCTTTGTAAAATTTACAGAGGATGATGGCGAAATAACCTATTATGCCACCTATACAGCCTACGACGGATTGGCCATTCTACCAAAATTAATCAGCACAAAAGACTTTTATAATTTCAAAATAATGCCGTTAAACGGGGAAATTGCCCAAAACAAGGGGATGGCCCTGTTCCCAAGAAAGATCAACGGGAAATATGCCATGCTCTGCAGGATTGATGGTGTGAATAATTATATCGCCTATTCCGACAGTATCAATATCTGGCGGCAAGCGAAAATAATTCAGCAACCAAAGTATCCCTGGGAACTGGTGCAAATTGGTAATTCCGGTTCCCCGATAGAAACAAAAGATGGCTGGCTGGTGATTACCCATGCAGTTGGTTCAATGAGGGAATACACGCTGGGCGCATCATTGTATGAACTTGAGAACCCGGAAAAAGAAATCGGCAGACTCATCAACCCTTTAATGGTTCCCGATGAATCGGAGCGGGAGGGTTATGTGCCCAATGTAATATATTCATGCGGTTCGATTGTACACAATGGAGATCTTATTATCCCCTATGCAATGTCTGACCATTCATCAACCTATGCTACAGTTGACCTCAGAGAATTACTGGATGTACTGAAAGCTTCCGGAAATTCCAATAACCAATGAGGATATATCCCTGCATCATACAGTTATTAGAAATTGGATATACCCAGGTATAATCTCAAGGTATTATTCTATAATCATTACAATTTGGATCATTGAGCCCGGTTTCACGGGCTTTTGACATGCATTAAATTATAATTGTGTATAATGGGTTACAATCACATTGAAAATCAATTAATTATTACTGCCAACTTACTAAGAAAACTACAATGCGTGTTGATGTAATCAGAAAAGATTCTTTGTTTTCACCTGACCCGGGCAGGATTATTCCCCGGTTTACTTTTACGACAGAAAGCAGGAGCATTGAAATCCTGAATGCAGTGCTTGCTTTTACTGAAGTAGAAGTATCAATTGCCATGAATCAATTACTCAGGGGTTTTTCTACGCGTCACAGGAATGTTACCCGGATATTTGAAAAACACTACAATAAACTCAGCCATTTGGTTTCAATGCTTAATATTGATGAAAAGAAACTGAGTTTTGCCCGGAAAGCATTGATTGGATCTTGTTTTACCCATGAATATTCCATCGAATCAGCTGCTTTTTACAATCCATCTGTCGTAGAGCACCCTGATCAATCCGGATTGCTACCAGATGAAAAAAGGGTGATTTTTAGCTTCAGGGCAACCGGTGAAGGGCATATTTCTTCCATTGTGTTCCGCTCTGGTGTTCTTGACAGTGAAAATAACCTGATGATGGAGCCGGTCGGCAGAATGCCTGCTGAAGCGGATGTGGTTAAGCGTAACATTTACATCAAAAAGGCTTTTTTACAAAAGCTGAGTGTGATGCAGTCAAAGGAAAATGTTGTTTTAACTTCCCTTTTGCTGGGTAACCTTGGGGAAAGTTTTAGTTACAGTGAATTGATGCGATGCATGAATGAACAGCAGAATAGACCGGTATTTCCTGATAAAGCGCTCGCCAGCCAGATAATGTGTATGGCATCTTCTCAATATGAAATTGATTTTTCAATTGATTCAGCCATCTCAGAAAGGGTTATTTTTCCTTTTTCTTCAGCCGGGCAAAAGGGAATTGAAGATGCCCGTTTTGTAAAATTTACCGAAGATGATGGTGAGATAACCTATTATGCTACCTATACTGCCAATAATGGGACATCCCTTGTGCCGAAACTGATTAAAACATCAGATTTTTATCATTTCAATGTTATACCTATGTATGGGGAAATTGTCGCGAATACAGGAATGGCTTTGTTCCCCAGAAAAATAAACGGCAGATATGCCATGCTGTGCAGAATTGATGACGTTAACAACTACATTTCCTACTCGGATAACATCAACATATGGCATGATGCTGAACTTTTGCAAAAACCGAAATATCCCTGGGAAATTCTTCAGATCGGGAATGCCGGTTCACCCATTGAAACGGAGCAGGGCTGGTTGGTGATTACGCATGCAGTAGGCCCGATGGGAAAATGCGTGATTAGTGCATCCCTGTTCGATTTGGATGATCCTGGCAGGGAAACCGGCAGGCTCAGGGAACCTTTGATTTTGCCTGACAAAACGGAGAGAGAAGGTTATGTGCCAAACGTAATATTTTCATGCGGTTCAATCATTCACAATGAGAGCCTCATCATTCCCTATTCGATGTCGGACCATACATCAAGTTATGCATCCGTCGATTTAAAGGAACTTATGAATGAACTTCAGGGAGTTGAAAAATCAATCACTGAATCCATTGACAATCAGATCGATGGTCTGATCAATAGCAGATATAACAGTGTATTAAAAGTAGCCTGAAAGGGTTTTGAAATTTAAAGACTGTTTAATTTTTAATTCCATTATCAATAGGCCAGTCCTTTAGGGCAGGCATAATAATAAATAAAAGAACCAGGGGCAAAATCCTGATAAATTTGTAAATTCATCCGTAATTAATTTCCTTTTTAAAGGTCGGACGCCTGACTGCCACAGCCAGGGAACCTGCCTGCCTGAAACTGACAGTCAGGCAGGCCAACATGTTTAACATTAATCATTTATTTGCCTGCCTGCTTAAGAACATTCAGGCAGGTTTCTGCATGCACTTCATTTGGGTTTCAATACAAATTTTTCAGGATTTTGCCATAATCAGTGATATTTTATTCGAAATCCGCCCTAAGGAACGGATGTAAGCAGGGCCTGCTGAAAAACCGACAATAAGTACATTATCAGAATCATACAATGAAAATTTAAATTCTTTGTGCAAGGTATTTGTGAAACTTTATCACTTTTCCCTGCACCTTCATAAAGTTGACAAAATAGAATCCCGTAGGGATTTCCGGGGAACTCCTGGCGGAGTTTTTCAGCAAGCTCAAAGTAAAAGGGTTATCTGATGGTATAATCTTCTAAATACATAGTGAAGATAAATTTTTGCATAATCCGGTTGTCTTTATTTTGTGCTTATAATCAGGGCTGTTCCTTAAAGGGGCGGCCTTTTTTTATTCGTTTTAACTCTTTTCCCAATGTGAGAATGATGTAATACTGATTTAAAATTATGTAACGAATTGTGGGTGTGTGTAGCTGAACTTTGCATGATCAAATAATTCATTAACCCTTAAAATCATACAACAATGAATGCAGGTAAAATAATATTAAGCGCAGTTGCAAGTGCGGCCATTGGTGCCGCATTGGGAGTTTTATTCGCCCCGGATAAAGGCTCATCCACCAGAAGAAAAATTTCGAAAAAGAGTGGTGATATGACAAATGATCTGGAAAGAAAGTTCAACAAATTTGTGGATAAGTTTTCCAAAAAGTTTGAAAAACTGCAGGATGACGCCACCGAAATGGCTGAGGAAATTAAGTCCAAAGCGGAAGATACTTCAGCAAAATTCGGCAATAACAAAGTCTGATTTTCCTGCTTGTAATACTATCAGGTAAGTGGAAAGTGCAATATCCAACAGATAAAACTCCGATGGATATTGCTTCTTCCTTGTCAGGTATAATATAAAAATCAGAACATGGAAACACCGTCGAGTTTATTGCAAACGCTATTTGAGCAAATTAAGGATCTGGGTTTAACTACCTATGAACTTACCAAACTGAAAGCACTTGAAGCCATTACGAAGATTGTTTCAAAATTGGTGTCAAAACTTATCGTAGTGCTGGTGATTTCCATGTTTGTTCTGATTCTTAATTTTGGACTTGCGTTGTATCTTGGAGAAATTCTTGGGAAGATTTACCTTGGATTCTTCATCGTCGCAGCATTTGACCTTATTGTGGGAATTGTATTTCATTTCTTTCTTCATAAATGGATCAATAAACCGGTGAGCGATTCAATTATTTCTGAGGCACTTCAATAAACTGTATCATGGAAAAAGTAGAAACATTGGCCGGACTAAAGGCTACCATTGAGGCTTTGGAAGCCAGGCAGGAAGAACAATCTATGCAATTGCGCTATCAGGCTGATCTTTCTTATGAAAGTCTGAAGCCGGTGAATCTTATTAAAAGTGTTTTCAGTAACTCTTCCGCACCCTCCAGCAGATCAGGTAATTTGTTAAGCAATTCAGTTGGTTTAAGTGCTGGTTATATTGCAAAAATTGTAATTGAAGGTGCCATGAAAAGACCGTTGAGCAGGCTTGTTGGTAATGCTGTAATGTTTGGAATACAAACTATTATTGCGAAAAACCCCAACACAATACGAAATATAGGCACAGGGTTATTTAGCCTGTTAAGGCGAAGTAGGAAAGAAACGCAAACGGAACTGAACCTCAACAATTAATCCGAAAATGAAGCAACCCGACATTGAGATGGCTGCCATCTATAAATTTCCATTTTATGCGAAGGCTGCGCTCCTGTTGGTAGGATTTTATGTTTTTATCAGTATGCTTTCCATAGGTCAGGGAATCATTGTTCCCCTGATCTTTTCGATTATTCTTGCCATTTTGCTTCATCCGGTTGTCAATTTTTTTGTCAGGATAGGCATTAATAAAATATTTGCGATTATAATCACTTTATTCCTTACTATAATTGTGATAGCAGCGTTTGGTGCTTTGATATTTTCGCAGGCGAGCCGTTTCAGCGAAACATGGCCGGTACTGGTTGATAAATTTACGCTCATGCTCAATCAAAGCATTGGTGTTATTTCTGGTTATTTTGATATTAATCCACAAAGCATTCATGCCTGGATTTCAAAAACCAAGGTTGAACTTATTAATAACAGTGGTTCTGCCATTGGACAGACAATTATGACTGTTGGTAGCAGCCTGGTGGTTTTGTTTCTGGTTCCGGTTTATATTTTTTTAATCCTCTTTTATCAACCACTCCTTATTGATTTTATTCACCAGCTTTTTGGAAAAGACAACAAAAGTAAGGTTGGTGAAATAATTTCCCAGACAAAAACAGTTGTGCAGCGCTATTTGGTTGGATTGGTTATTGAAGTTATCATCATTGCTGCTCTTGAAATTGCCGCCCTTTTCATACTAGGCATTGAGTATGCCATTCTGTTGGGAGTTATAGGGGCATTGCTCAATCTTATACCCTATATAGGCGGTCTTGTGGCCGTAGCCCTGCCAATGATGGTAGCGCTGGCTACCAAAGATTCAGGCTGGTATGCGGTGTATGTATTGGCAATCTATTATTTCATTCAATTAATAGATAACAACTACATCGTTCCCAAGATAGTAGCCTCAAAAGTAAAAATAAATGCCCTTTTCTCAATCATAGCCGTGATAGCCGGAAATGCATTGTGGGGAGTGTCTGGTATGTTTTTGTCTATACCGCTTCTGGCCATTGTAAAACTGATTTTCGACCACATTGAGTCTATGAAACCCTGGGGATTTCTTTTGGGCGACACAATGCCATCGATTCTGAAGATTGACCCCATCCTGAAGAAAATCAAAAAGCTGTCCGGATGAGTTTCGCTGATGTATTATGCAGATGAAGGTATTTTAAGCATTTGCAATTGAATGATAGGATCCGAGCATTCCAGGATGATTTATGATATTTTTTTACCTGATTTTCAGATCAAGCCTGCAGGTAAATTTTCGCGGGAAATATCTCCTGAAAGTGAATGGCCTCTGAAAAAATAATAAGGATTTACCGACAGCCTGATTTTGATAAAAGATTCCCTCCAGGTTGAATTAAAAACTGGTGGAAAATGCTTTAAAAACATGAAAATCAGGTATATTATAGATTATTTTTTTGGGAATCTACTTTTTACTCTGATGTTTTTTTGTCACTACGGCTCTTTGCGAAGTGGAATCCGGATTTAAATGTGGGAGGAATAAATGATTGTTAATTTTAAAAAAATGGAAAATCAAAGCGAAAATACGACATACGAGAACGATCTGAGCAACCAGGAAGAACTATTTGGAATGGCCAATCCGGCTCTTTTAGGAACAAAACTCTTAACAAGTGTTCAGAATCTTTCCACGCGCAGCATCCAAAAACGGGCAGAAATATTATTTGTTTCGTCATACCCTCCCCGGGAATGCGGCATAGCCACCTATTCGCAGGATTTAATAAAGGCACTGAACAATAAGTTCAGCAATTCTTTTTTAATCAGGGTGTGTGCCCTCGAAACAGGAAACGCAAACTTTGCTTATCCACCTGAAGTAAAGCATGTGCTGAATACTTCGCGGGAAGCTGACTTTAAAAAACTTGCGTTTAAAATTAACAGGGACAATAACATTGAAGTTGTTATGATTCAGCATGAATTTGGGTTTTATAAACAACAGGAGGAAGCATTTATGCAATTCTTAATTGAATTGTCAAAACCGGTTGTCCTTGTTTTCCATACTGTACTGCCTAAGCCTGATAAAGAGTTAAAAGCGAAGGTAAAACGAATCGTTGCAGCCTGTAAATCAATTGTGGTGATGACGCATAATTCCGCTAATATTTTGTCGGAGGATTATGGTATTTCCATGAATAAAATATCAGTAATACCTCATGGTACGCACCTTGTACAACACTTAAGTAAAAATTTCCTGAAAAATAAATTTGGACTGACAGACCGGAAAGTGATCACAACTTTTGGACTTTTGAGTTCAGGGAAAAGCATTGAAACTACCCTTGAAGCAATGCCTGCCATTGTTAAAACCAGCCCTGAAGTCGTCTTTCTGGTTATTGGTAAAACTCACCCTGAGGTTGTAAAAGCAGAAGGAGAAAAGTACAGGAAAATGCTTGAAAAAAAGGTTGAACAACTTTCATTGCAGGATCATGTAATTTTTATAAACAAGTATCTGCCGCTGCCCGAGTTATTGGAGTATCTGCAGCTTACCGACATTTACATTTTTACCACGAACGATCCCAATCAGGCGGTCAGCGGTACCTTTGCCTATGCTATGAGTTGTGCCTGTCCAATTATCTCAACCCCGATTCCTCATGCAAAGGAAGTTTTAACAAAGGATACCGGAATTGTTTTCGATTTTCGTAATTCGAAACAACTTGCGGATGGTGTAAGCCTTTTGCTCAGCGATGAGCCACTGAGAAAGAATCTCAGTATAAATGCACTTCAGAAAATAGTTTCAACTGCCTGGGAAAATTCGGCGGTATCGCATGCGTTATTGCTGGCTGAAACTGCCGGAAACAAAACAAAGGTTCGTTTTAATTATCCGGCCATCAACCTGAATCATCTGAAACAGATGACTACCCCCAAAGGTATTATTCAGTTTTCAAAGATCAACCAACCGGATATTAACTCCGGTTATACGCTTGATGACAATGCAAGGGCCCTGGTGGCCATTGGAATGTACTTTAAACAGACAGGCAATGACGAAAGTATTGAAGAGATCAGGAAATATCTTGGTTTTATAAAGTATTGTCAACAACCGGAAGGCGATTTCAAGAACTATGTGGATAAAAAGGGCCAGTTCACAGAACAGAACAGCGAAGTTAACCTTGATGATTCCAATGGAAGGGCTATATGGGCGCTGGGCTATATCATTTCCCTTACAGGTCTGCTGCCTGCAGAGATTATCACAAAAGCTGAAACGATTCTGAAAAAAGCAATGGTTCACATGGCAAAGGTAAATTCAACCAGGGCTATGGCATTCGCGATAAAAGGGCTTTATTACTATCAAAGATCAATTAAGTCTCCCGAGAATCTGTTGCTTATCAGGTCACTCGCCAATCGGCTGGTGCAGATGTACAGACACGAGTCGGGAAAGGACTGGGAATGGTTTGAAGGCTACCTTACATACGCCAACAGCACATTGCCGGAATCCATGTTGTACGCCTGGCTGATGACCGGAGATAAAGTTTATAAAGAAATCGCTGTATCCTCCTTTAAATTCCTTCTGTCGCAGACTTTCAATGAAAACGGGATTGAAGTTATTTCCAATAAAAACTGGCTTCTGAAAGGTCATGAATCAGGGCATTTTGGTGAACAGCCAATTGATGTGGCATATACCATCATGACTTTAAGTAAGTTTTACGATGAGTTCAGAGACGAAGACTATCTCCGGAAAATGGAAACAGCATTTAATTGGTTTCTGGGAAGTAACAGGTTGCATCAGATAATTTACAATCCCTTAACCGGTGGTTGTTACGACGGACTTGAGGAATCAAATGTAAACCTAAATCAGGGGGCAGAATCAACAGTTAGTTACCTGATGGCACGAATGACCATGGAGGTATACAAACATGCAGCAGCACGGGCAATTCAAAAGACTGAAGAGACTGTTATGTCCGGGAATGAAAGCTGGTTGGATAAAAGTAAAAAACGTGTTTCGAGGCTTCGGATGCATTCATCCGCAAGCGGAAGAGATACTGAATAAGGTTAAGGATTCAGCTGAGGTTGAGGTTAAGCGCCTGCCCGCCTGAATTGCGGCGGGTATTCCTGGCTGAAAGAAGAGGTTATAAGAAAGATCCGGTTTGCTTGTCAGGCCGGGTTGACCCTTTGAGTGGTCGCGATGGCGCATGCCTTGATTAAAGTCAGGCAGGCCCGGCCTCCTGAAGCATCACGTTTCCATGGTCTTGAGACACAGCGTCTGCGTCTTTTCTCTTTTTCTTCTTCAATCGTATGATCTCCCACGCTCAGCCACCTGAAATTCCAGGCTTACTGTGGGATTAGAAATTAGAAATTCTCCTATGTCGATTTCAACTACTCACTACTCTTTCACTCTTCACTTTTTCACTTTTCACTTTCACTTTCACTTTTCACTTTTCACTTTTCACTCTTTCACTTTCTTCACTCCTGCATGTGTGAATTATGTAAATTATATCCGAAATAGTATAATGAAGCTACCTGTCGGGTACTATAAATTTATTGTTTTAATATCTGGTCTCTATCATTTATTTCCCGGAGAGTGTTTCGGGAATGCCCCGGGTTTTATACCGGTGCATTCAGGTTATATCTGGTAACTCAAAATCTGGCAGGCGATGAAAGTACTTTTGGTGTATCCGCTTTATCCTGATTCATTCTGGAGTTTCAAACATGCGTTGCGGTTTATATCGAAAAAAGCGGCTGTTCCTCCCCTTGGACTCATTACAGTTTCGGCCATGTTGCCATCAGAATGGCAAAAGAAACTTGTCGACATGAATGTTTCACAACTCAAAACTTCTGACATTCAATGGGCTGACCTGGTTTTTATAAGTGCCATGGTTATCCAGAAGGAGTCTGTTGACTACATCATCCGCGAATGCGTGAAACTGGGTGCAAAAATTGTTGCCGGAGGTCCCCTTTTTACCCAGGAATATCAAAACTATCCCAGTGTTGACCATTTTGTGCTGAATGAAGCCGAAATTACGCTGCCCCTTTTTCTCAAAGATATGGAAGACGGAAGAGTACCCGACAAGGTATATCGAACCGATCAATTTGCCGATATTTCATTGAGCCCTGTACCTGATTTCCATTTATTGTCGATGAAGGATTATGCCTTTATGGACATTCAGGTTTCACGTGGTTGCCCCTATTCCTGCGAGTTTTGCGAAATCACGACTTTGCTCGGAAACAAGGTTAGGATGAAAGCTACCGCACAGGTGATAAAAGAACTGGAGGTTTTATACAAGCTTAACTGGCGGGGACATGTTTCAATAGTGGATGATAATTTCATCGGTAACAGGCACGAGATCAAACTTGATTTGCTTCCCGGTCTGGCCAGATGGATGAAGTTACATAAATACCCGTTTATATTCAGCGCCCAGACTTCCATAAATCTGGCCGATGATGATGAACTGTTAACGATGATGACCAATGCAGGATTTGGTTCCACTTTTATCGGGATCGAAACCCCATCGGTGGAATCGCTGCATGAGTGCAATAAAGTTCAGAACAAAAACCGGAATATGTTGCATAGTGTGTTAAAGATTCAGCGGGCAGGATTGCTGGTATCGGGTGGTTTTATAGTGGGTTTTGACAGTGATTCTCCCGCTGTTTTTCAACAGCAGATCGATTTTATTCAGCAGAGTGGTATTGTCTCGGCTATGGTAGGATTATTAAATGCGCCAAAGAATACAAAATTATACAACCGTCTGGGGGCGGAGAACAGGTTAATCAAGGAATCCTCCGGCAACAATACGGACTTGTCCATGAATTTTATACCCCGGATGAACCCTCACGAACTGATTGCCGGTTACAACAAAATTATACACGACATATATACAACCAAGCCCTACTACAAAAGGGTCAGGAAGTTAATGGTCAACTACAAACGAAGAAATTCCAAAACAGTAAGTATAAGTTATGCAACGTTGAATGCCCTGATCCGTTCATTCCTGGTGATCGGGATCCTGAACCGGGGCCGCAGTGATTTCTGGAAGTTTATGATCTGGACGATGTTCAGCAGACCAGGCCTGATGGCTGATGCCATTGAGTATTCAATCTATGGATATCACTACAGAACTGTTTATGGCTTGCGGAAGTGAAGTCAGAAGCCGGTCAGAGAGAAGGGGAGAGTGAGAGAGAATGGGAGAAGGGGACTGAGAGACGAAGAGACTGAGAGACGAAGAGAAGGGGTGAGTGAGAGAAGGGGTGAGTGAGAGAAGGGGTGAAGGAGACTAAGAGACTGAGGGACTGAGAGACTAAGAGACTGAGAGACAAGAGAGAGGAGAAGGAGACTAAGAGACTGAGGGACTAAGAGACGAAGAGACTGAGAGACTGAGAGATAAAGGCACTGAGAGATGAGTAGTGAGTGAAGTAACCAGTAACCAGCAACCAGCAACCAGCAACCAGTAACCAGTAACCAGTAACCAGTAACCAGCAACCAGAAACAGAAGTATGAAGTATGAAGTAAGAAAATGAATTTGAGACTAAGAGAACAAGAGAGACCAGTAACCAGAAACGAGACACCAGCCCCGCTCAACCTCAACCTCAACCTTAACCTTAACCTTAACCTTAACCTCAAATGAAAACCACACTGCCATTGTATCATGCGCCAGTCAATGTGTGAATTATGTAATTAATATAAATAGTTGTATAACAAAATCCGGGTATATGCTTCCCAACTTTGTATGCTTGTAAAACATCTTAAAACAAAAAAATGAAAAAGTCATTTCATGTGCTGGTACTACTGACTCTTAGTGCTGGTTTGCTTTTTACCTCTTGCGGGCCAGGTAAAAAATTGCTGAGTTCTCAGGCCAGGGTTGACCAATTACAAAAAGACAGCGTCAATACTCACGATCGTTTGATGGAATGCAATGCGCTGGTTAAAAATCTCCAGGACGATAAGGCCCTGGTTGAAAATGATTTAAAAGTTCTTACAACCGAATCAAAAATGACCATTGCCGATCAGGCGAAACGGCTTAAAAACCTTCAGGGAATCATCCAATCCCAGAAAGATGTAATGACCAAACTTAAAAATTCAATCTCCGAAGCATTGGTAAATTATAAAGCCGATGAGTTAACTGTTTATATCAAGGACGGCAATGTGTATGTTTCGCTGGCCGAAAAACTGCTTTTCAAATCGGGAAGCGATGTGGTTAATCCGCAGGGGAAGGAAGCTTTAAAAACACTTGCAATGGCCATAGGCAGTGCCAAAGATATTACGGTGATGATTGAAGGTCACACCGATAACGTACCTATGAAATCAAAAATGTTTCAGGACAATTGGGATCTCAGTACTGCAAGAGCTACCTCGATCGTCAGAATACTGACACTCGACAATGGATTTGATGCAAAACGTATTACCGCTTCAGGCAGAAGCGAGTTTCATCCGGTAAGTGCGAATACAACCGATGAGGGGCGCGCATTAAACCGCAGAACCGAGATAATTCTCACACCTGACCTGAAAGAACTTTTCAAAATTCTGGAACAATAATTAACTTGAGTGGGATTTGAATTCAATGGCATGGGAATTTAGGGATGCATGAGGTGAGAAACCGGCAGTGCGAAACACAGGTTTCGGGCTACAGGAATCTCGCCTTTTGTTACTTTCTCTATCAGCAATTCATTCTTCGGGTTTAAAGAATTTAAAATTAATCAACCGGTTTAATCTAATAAAGATGAAAACACTTGCTGTCATCCTTCTTGTTGTTGGTCTGGGACTAACCATTTTTACAACAGTGACTTACTTTACAAAAGAAAAAATTGTTGATATAGGTGCGCTTGAAATTACCTCAAACAAACCTCACAACCTGAACTGGTCCCCTTTGATTGGGATCGGTGTTATCGTAGCAGGTGGTATTCTCTTCTGGCAGTCAAGCAAAAAATAATATTCAGGTTGAAGCCAGTATGAATTGCATACACAAATCTATCTGTTTGAATCAGGCAGGCAGGTGCGTATATATTTAATTTGAAAGCATGTAAGTTCTCATGTCAGCTGCTGTTGACCGGAACCGGTTAAATAAAAGTTAATTAAGGATGAAACTCTACATTAAATACATGGTGAGCAACCGCTGCAAAATGTTGGTGAAGGAAGAGTTGAAGAAACTTGGACTTCATTACGTTTTTGTTGACCTGGGCATTGTTGATGTTATGGAGGATATCAATCAACCGCAGCGGGAGCAATTCAAAAAGGCATTGCATCTGGCTGGCCTTGAGCTTATGGATGACAAAAAGGCCATGCTGATAGAGAAGATTAAAAATGTAATTATTGAAATGGTGCACTATTCCGATGAATTACCCAGGATAAACTTCTCCGATTACCTGAGTGAAAAATTAAGTTACGATTATACTTACCTTGCAAACCTTTTTTCGGAGGTACAGGGAACGACCATTGAGAAATTTACCATCAACCATAAGATTGAACGGGTAAAAGAACTGATTTTTTATGATGAACTGAGTATATCAGAGATTGCATGGATGATGAATTACAGCAGTGTGGCGCATTTATCCAATCAGTTTAAAAAAGTTACCGGACTTTCACCATCGCATTTCAAACAGTTGAACGTCAAAAGGCGGATACCCATTGAAGAAATCGGGAATTAGCCGGGCTTTATTCACTACACCAACTTCCTCAGGACAATAAAAATATGGAATCGAAAAAAGTGATGGAATCGCAATATGCCAGGGACCTGATTGAAGCCAGCATTGACCCTTTGTTTATCATAGACCAAGGTGGCAGAATTACCGATTTGAATGAAGCATTGACCAGAATAACCGGTTTGACGCGAAAAAAACTTACCGGCTCCATTTTTTTTCAATATTTTACCGAGCCTTTGCTGGCAAGGGAATTTCATGAGAAAGTGCTTTCTGCAGGTTCTGTTGGTGATATCTTGCTTACCCTCCGGCACAAAAACGGCAATGCCAACGATATTTTATTCAATGGAACGATATTTAAAAATGATAAAGGGACTGTAATGGGTGCAATCATTGTGCTAAGAAACAATCCCGGGCAGGAACCGGCCAATGGGTTGGGTATCGCTCAAAAAGAACTCGTGTTTCAAAAAAAAGAAAAGAAAAAACGGGCAGAAGAATTAACCATAGCCAACAAGGAACTTGTTTTTCAAAACAAAGAGAAGGGGAAACGGGCTGCCGAATTAATTATAGCCAATATTGAACTGGCCTATCAGAATGATGAGAAGGAAAAACGGGCAGAAGAGCTAATCATTGCCAACAAAGAGCTTGTTTTTCAGAACAACGAGAAAGAAAAACGGGCTGCCGAATTGATCATTGCCAACAAGGAACTGGTTTTTCAAAACAACGAAAAGGAAAAGCGGGCCGCTGAATTAATCATCGCCAATAAAGAACTTGCTTTTCAAAATGATGAAAAGGAAAAACGGGCAGATGAGTTAATCATTGCCAACAAGGAACTTGCTTTTCAGAATGATGAAAAGGGAAAACGTGCAGAAGAGTTAATCATAGCCAACAAAGAGCTTGTTTTTCAAAATAATGAAAAAGAAAAGCGGGCTGCTGAGTTAATCATAGCCAACAAGGAACTTTTTTTTCAAAACAACGAGAAGGAAAAGCGGGCCGCCGAATTGGTCATCGCCAACGAGGAACTTGCCATTCAGAACGATGAAAAAGAAAAGCGGGAAGAAGAGTTAAGGGTTGCCAATTATGCCAGAAGCCTGATTGAAGCAAGCCTCGATCCTCTGGTTACCATTAATCCTGTGGGTAAGATTACCGACATGAATGAGGCAACCGTGAACATAACCGGCATCAACCGTGAACATCTTACCGGAACTAATTTTCTTGATTATTTTACCGAACCGGAGAAAGCCCGGGAAGTTTATCAGGAAGTATTTGCAAGGGGTTCAGTTGCGGATTCTCCGCTTACCCTGCGCCACAAGGACGGAAAACTTACCGATGTTTTATTCAATGGCTCCGTTTATAAAGACGACCGGGGAAATGTTTTGGGAGTTGTAGTTGTTGCAAGAGATATCACTGAAGCAAAAAAGAATGAAAGGGAACTTACCGAAGCCATGGTGTTCGCAGAACTGGCTACCGGACTCGCCGAAGATGCCAAAATAAAAGCGGAGAATGCTGCGCATATTGCCGAAAATGCAGTAAAGGCCAAGCAACAGTTCCTTTCGAACATGAGCCATGAGATTCGCACGCCAATGAATGCGATCATTGGTTTTACCAAGGTGCTGCTCAAGACCGACCTTTCTGTAAAACAAAAAGAATACCTGACCGCCATCAAGATGAGTGGCGATGCATTGATTGTGCTTATAAACGATATCCTGGACCTTGCCAAGGTTGATTCCGGTAAAATGTCTTTTGAGCAAACCCCTTTCAAAATGGAATTGTCCATTTCGGCCATGCTTCACCTGTTTGAAACGAAAATCAGGGAAAAAAATCTGCAACTGGTAAAGGAATACGACAAAAGAATTCCTGAAGTAATGGTGGGAGATCCGGTGCGTTTGCACCAGGTTATTTTAAATCTGCTGAGCAATGCGGTGAAATTTACATCAAAGGGCAGAATCACGATAAGTGTCCGATTGGTCGATGAAGATGAAACCAAAGCAAGTATTGAGTTTTCTGTTACCGACACCGGTATTGGGATTGAGAAAGATAAAATAAAAAGTATTTTCGAGAATTTTCAACAGGCTACCAGCGGTACTTCACGGTTGTTTGGAGGAACAGGCCTGGGTCTTGCCATCGTTAAACAACTGGTGGAGGCGCAGCATGGCACTATAAGCGTTAAAAGTAAACCGGGGGAGGGTTCTACATTCAGTTTCATTCTGAACTTTATCAAAACCAATGCTGATGCTGAGGTTGAATCAGGATTGGTGGAACTGGATTCGGAAAACAAAAATATCAAAGTACTGGTGGTTGAGGATATTCCACTAAACCAGTTGCTTATGAAAACATTGCTGGATGAATTCGAATTTGAAAGTGATATTGCCGGTAATGGCAAAATCGCCATCGGTAAACTGGAAACCAACAATTATGATATTATCCTGATGGATCTGCAGATGCCTGAAATGAACGGGTTTGAAGCGACTGATTATATCCGCGATAAAATGAAATCCAAAATCCCGATCATTGCACTTACGGCGGATGTGACCACGGTTGATCTCGCGAAATGCAAGGCCGTTGGTATGAACGACTACATTGCCAAACCGGTGGATGAACGCTTATTATACAGGAAAATAGTAGGTCTTGTTCATAATTCAGGTATTGTAAAAGAATATAAGGATACCCAGGCCGATAAATCCAAACGGATAAAGTGCACCGATATGGATTACCTGATGCAACGGACTAAATCAAATCCAAAGCTGATGATGGATATGATTTCACTCTACCTTGAACAAACACCGCCCCTGGTTCTGGCCATGAAGCAGAGTATGCATGAAAAGGACTGGAAATCACTGTATTCGGCAGTTCATAAGATGATACCTTCTTTTGCAATTATGGGAATCAATCCTGATTTCGAAACGATGGCAAGAAAGGTTCAGGAATATGCCAGCACCCAGCAACAGACCGATGTGATCCCCGACATGGTAATGCAACTCGAAACTATTTGCATTCAGGCTTGTGAAGAGCTTGAAGAAGAATTCAATTCAATTAACAATAAAACAAAATGAACGACAGCCATAAAATCAAACTGTTTCTTGTCGATGATGACACGGTTTATTTAAAATCGCTTGAAATAGATTTTCTACAACACGCGGACTTCGAAATCGAAACCTTTGCAACAGGCGAACTTTGCATTAAGAATTTATTCAAAAATCCGGATGTGATCATCCTGGATTACTTACTCGACGGCATTGACAAAAGTGCCATGAACGGGCTGGAAACGCTCGATAAAATAAGAGCTTTTGATCCGGCGATTCCCGTGGTGATTTTATCCGCCCAGGATAAAATTGAAGTGGCGGTAAACTGCATGCATCACAAAGCTTTCGACTATATTGTAAAAAGTGAAACAGCATTCTTCAGATTGCAGAAAGTAATTGAAACCATCATGTACACGCATAAGATTGAGAAAACCTTAAGCTGGTATATGGAGAAGATGTAATCGTTGTAGTTCCAGCTGCATGCGCGGTTACAGGCGTCTCGTTTTTCTTTTCTGAATAAATATCAATGCCGTTTAAATCAGGTTTAGGATTTTGAGCATAAGACGGAGCGACAGGGGGAAATCTGTTGTTAATAAGGAAAACATCGTTACAAAAGGCCTGCAACAGTCCACATAAAATAAGACCTTGACATATTACATATATAAATGATATATATATCAGATGATAACACACCCGCCCATTTTCCGTGCTGACATCAGAAATTCAGTTTGCATTTACCTGTAGTTTTCCTTTTCATATGCGCGTCAGCCTGATGTGTGAATAATGCAATTTTTCAAAGGAATTGTATAATACTTTCCAGGAAATAAGAAAGTATTTTTATTCAACACATTGTTTCTCAATACAGTATTGAAAAATCAATAAATTCTGACAACCTGGTTTAGACTATTGTACCGGGCACGGCAGAATGTGAGTTCAAACTTGTCAGTTTTGGGTGCCGGACAGGTATCTTTTTGAGGCCGTTCATTAAATGCATGTCGGGAAATGTATTTTAAAGGCCATATAAGTTGTCAACATATCATTATCCGTCTTTTTTTTCAATCTCCTTTAAAATTAAACGAAATGGAAGAAATTCTTAGTCCTGATCAATGGAACGAAATTCAGATCATGCTCAAAATAAAATTCCCGGAACTTGCAGATGATGATATGCAATATCATGAATCTCTGGAAAATGATTTGTTGCGAATGGTTGGGTATTCAATAAAAAGGGATCTTGTTCATATGCAGGGATTGTTTTCCGCTCCGTTAAAAGTTTTTCTGAACAATAAATACCCGGTGAACAATGGAATACATCTGTTCGGACAAAAGGCAAAATTGAAACACAAAGTTATCACCATCTAGTTTTGAAACAGTCAAAGTCATTGCTGCCTGGTAATATGGATTATTCCCATTTCAAAAGGATCATTCGTAAACCGGCATATACGATGCCGGCTTTTATGAATTTGATATCAGAATAATGCTGGCAATCAGATTCATCAAACTAATTTCAATGTCGTTGAAATCAGAGAAGGCATAGACTGAAAGGTACCGTAAGATTGCTGCCGGAATAGCGGGGTAAGTTTCACGCGCGGCAATGAGGATGCTTTTTTCAAAGCCTGATTAATGGCCAAACAGGATATTGATTCATTGCCCTTTTTCTTATTCACGAATCAGTTATGATAAAAAACGTGGTCCTGATAGTAGCTCACCCCGATGATGAAACACTTTGGGCAGGTGGGACAATTCTGGGCAACCCGTCACTAAATTGTTATATCATCAGTCTCTGTCGCAGAAGTGACGCGGAAAGGTCTGCAAAGTTTTTCCAGGCATTAAAAATCCTGAATTCAGATGGGATCATGGGGGATCTTGATGATGGCCCTGATCAATTTCCGGTTGATGAAAAAGAGATCGGGCAGTTGATACTGGAATTACTTCCTGACAGGCATTGCGATGTGATCATAACCCATAGCCCTTTCGGAGAATATACCAGGCATAAAAGACATGAAGAAATTGGTAAAGCAGTGTTTAAACTGTGGAATTCCGGAAAAATCTCTGCCAGTGAACTTTGGATATTCGCTTATGAAGATGGCAATAAGGACTATTTCCCAAAAGCCATCGAAAATGCGCATAGTTACTCAAAACTTACAAAGGAGATCTGGATGAGGAAATACAAAATGATTACTGAAACATATGGATTTGATCCTAAAAGCTGGGAAGCAGAAACAACCCCAAAGATTGAAGCATTCTGGCAGTTTACAAATCCTTTCGTTGCTAAAAAATGGCTGGATCAATCAGAATACAGGAATCCCTGAAGTCGTAAAAGTATGTTGCTCACCCACCAGGGAAATTCGTCACTCAATAAGGATTGTGATCGCCCGGAAGAGAATAACTCCCTATAATGAGTCATAAAAGGTTTAGGCTAAGGATAAGGTTCAGAACATCCTGTTTCAGGTTCAACACTTTACATTTAGAAAAAAATCTCAAATCTGATTACCAATCGATGGTTGCTGGTTGGTGAGCATTGGTTGGTGAGCAAGCCGAACCATTGCCGAACCACAATCTGAAACTCAGCCTCAACCTCAACCTCAACCTCAACCTTAACCTTAACCTTAACCTTAACCTCAACCAACATGAAAGTACTGGTTCTTTATGAATATCCTCCAACACCCGGAGGACTTGCCACACAGGGTGATTTGCTGTATAAAGGGCTTCTGGAAATGGGCATTGATGCCCATGCAGTTCATTTTGAATCGGCTCAGGAAAAGGAGTGGTACTATCGCTGGTTTAAGCCTGATGTTGCGGTGGGTGTAGGCTATTGGGGGCATACGCCGCAATTGGTTCTTCATCCTCAGCATTTTGGTGTACAGCCTGTGCCCTGGCTGGTAGCTGATGGTTATATTGCCAATTATCAGGAAGTCTTGAACGACCTGCCATTGATTTTGGTTACCTCGAACTGGGTAAAGGAGATGTATGTCCGCGATGGTATTGATGGTGCTAAAATCGAAGTACTTCCTGTGGGATGCGATACAGATGCATTTATTCCTTACAGTAAAGACGATCCGAAAATTCTTTCAGTGCGCAAAGCCCTGGGAATTTCACCTGATCAGTTGATGATTCTGACCGTAGGCGGTGATGCTGCTTCAAAGGGCGCGCAGGAGGTGATGCAGGCCCTGGCAATTATTGATTCCAAAGTTCCCGACTGGAAATATGTTTGCAAAGTCTGGCCTCAACCGAGGACCAAACTCCAAAACCTGGCAGATCTGGAGATGGCAACACATCTGGGCATTGAAAAGAACGTTACCTATGAAACCAATACAATTTCGCGCTCTTTTATGCCTTACCTGGTTGGGGCATGTGATATTTATGCAGCACCTTCCCGGCTCGAAGGTTTCGGAATGCCCCAGGTAGAGGCCGGAGCATGCGGGAAACCGGTTGTAAGTATCAAAGCAATGGGAATGCTTGATACATTGATAGATGGCAAAACAGCATTCCTTGCCGATATAGCACAGAAAATTGTGGTGAACGAAGTAATGCTGGGCACTGAATCGGGATTTGAAGACAGGCACAAAGTGGTTTTTAAAGTACCACGAATAGTTGATTACCGGGCCAACGTTCAGGATATTGCGAAATATCTGACGGTTCTTATGAACGATGCAGGCCTGCGCTCAGAAATGGGAAAAGCAGGAAGAATAAGAGTGGTGAAAAATTTTGACTACCGGGTTGTTGCAAAGCGATTTGTACAGTTAGTAGGTGATAAGTTGGGGATACATTAATAAACTCTCCCGATTTTGTTGCCTTAGGAGAGATTTTACCCGAAATCCGCTTCAAAGGGCAGGCCGGTTTTAAAACCTGGCAAAATCCGGAAAATCATTAAGCTGACAATTCAATAAAACCAATACCATGAAAAACAACTACGCTGACGAAATAGAAGAAGCAAAGGAAGCCGCGCTTGAAGTGTTACTTCACAATGCCCATGGTCCATTTCACGGCTTGCCCAGAACTGCCGGATGGGGTTATCCTGAGCCTTATACGCGTGATTTGATGTTTTCGATCCTCGGCATTGCCGTTTCGAAAAATCAGAAGCTGATGGACAGTATGCGGCTGGTACTGGAAACACTCGCAAAAAATCAGACCGAACATGGTCATATTCCTTCACTGGTTCACAACAAGGATGACCGTGGGGCAAGTGATACAACACCATTGTTTTTATTGGGGGTTGGAGTTTTCAGGAAGGTAACAGGTGAAAATGATTTTCTTCAGAAAGCCGTTGAAGAGTCGTTGAAGTGGATGGAATACCAAAGCCCATCGGACCGCTACCTTGTTGCCCAGCAGCCAACCAGCGACTGGCGTGATGAACAATGGGTTATGGGATATGGGTTGTTTGTGAATACTGTGGTTTACAGCTATCTGAGACTTCTCGGGCACAACGAAAGAGCAGAAAGAATACGCCATGAGATGGGGCGGTTTACCATTTCCGCAGGAACCGGGCACCATCATGTGCATGAGGGCCTGGTGGTGAAGCATAAACCCTATTACGCGCTGTGGGCATATAAGATTTATAGCAGCCAACGGTTCGACCTGCTTGGCAATAGTCTTGCGATCTTGTCCGGCATTGCTTCACATACAAGAGCTGAGGAAATGATTTCGTGGATTGAAGATGAGTGTTCCGGCATGAGGGAAAGAGGTGAACTGGCAATAGATCTGCCGCCCAACTTCTTTCCCTTTATCAATCCGGAAGATCCGGATTGGCTTCCCAGGTATTCTTTATTTAACAATCCCGGTGAATACCACAACGGAGGTATCTGGCCTTTTATATGTGGGTTCTACATCTCCGCGCTGGTTGCAGCCAACAGGCATGCACTTGCCCTGGAAAAACTCATTGTGCTGACCAAAAGTGTAAAAATTTCCATCTCTGGAAAAACCGCGTTCGGATTCAACGAATGGATCAAGGCCCAGGATGGCAAACCCATGGGTCAGGAATGGCAGACATGGAGTGCTGCGATGTACCTGTATGCCGCAAAATGCGTTGAAGAAAAAAAGACGCCGTTTTTTGACGAAATTAGGAATGGTTGAGTAAAATTTGCGCAGCCTTTGTCTTCTGCCGGGCAGGTTTCCAATAAAAAAGCTTAACCGCTGAGAGCCGCAGAGAAATCGCGCGGAGAACCGCAGAGAAATCTTGTTTTCATAATAATTTCTGAAGATGATGGCATTGATCAATCGTAAACCGTTTGCACGCATCAGAAGATAAGACGCGCGCAAACTGCGAGGTCCGACTCAATCATAACCTAACCTTAACCTTAACCTTAACCTTAACCTCAAAATGATTTCTTTAGTGCAAATAAAAATGGCCATCCTTTCAATCGGGATGGCCATTTTTCAATATAGTTACTTCGCTTAAAAGCGATATCCGAGCGACAGGCCAAAACCTGTATTCTTTACGGATGTCTGGTCGTCAATGATTCTTTTATCTTCAGGGTTGATCTTTATTAAACCCAACTGGGCGTTCAGCTGAAAAAACAGCCCTGCGGCCATTTCATAACCTGCAAATACGTTTGCACCTGCGTCAAAAGCTTTGTAATAAGGGACCAACAGATCATCACTGGTTTCGACAACATTCTTAAACTCAATGTCGTTTTCGACAGCTACTGAACCACCTTCAATCTTCACTTTGCCTCCGATCGCATAGCCTGCATAAGGGCCAAAACCGACCAGGACAAATCCGTTGCCCAGTGCACCCCTGTAAACGAAGTTCAGCGGCAGTTCAATATAAGAAAGGTTGGTTGTGGTTGTAAGGGTTGTTCCCAGAACTACATCTTCATTTTTAGCACCCTTGGTTGAAAAAAGCAAACCGGGTTGAAAATAGAACTCCGGTGCAATTGGAATCAGCACATTAACGCCGGCATGAAAGCCAATCAGCAGATTATTTTCAAGCTTGTCGCCATTGGAGTCAGTACCATTAAGATTCTGCATGTTAACACCTCCGAGTATCCCAAACCTCATGCCGGTAGTGCCGGTACCCTGACCAAATGCCATGGTGCCTGAGAGTAAAACGATTGCCAGAAATGAAATAATTTTTGTTTTCATTTTATAGTTTATTAAAGATTAAAATATTGGTATTCAATTTATTTACCTGATTCTTTTTCAGCATCAGCCTTCATTTTTTCATTTGCAGTGATCAGAAACTCTACCCTGCGGTTCTCTGCGCGGCCCGACTCTGAATCATTGCTGTACTTGGGAGCAGTTTCGCCATAACCTTTAATATTTGTACGGCTGTTTGGAATTCCATTGGAAGCCAGGTAAGAAGTAACTGAACCTGCGCGCCTTTCTGATAAATTTTTGTTGTATGCATTACTGCCTTTATTGTCGGTGTGCCCCTGCACTTCAATATCCGTATCAGGATAATAGTTGAGAACAGTTACCAGTTTATCGAGACTGACTTTAGCATCGCCCGACAGGTCCGACTGGTCAAAACCAAAAAGAACATTGCTGCTGAACTCGACAATGATGCCTTCTCCAACACGTTCAACCTTTGCATCGGGAACTGTCTTTTCAATTTCTGCAGCCTGTTTGTCCATTTTGTTACCAATGATGGCCCCGGTAGCGCCGCCTACGGTTGCGCCGATAATAGCACCCAGTGCAGTGTTCCCCGAAGCTCTGCCAATAACAGCGCCCACAGCGCCTCCGGTAGCGGTTCCGACAACTGCACCTTTTTGTGTTTTATTCCAGGATGAACATCCCGAAGCGATCACTATCAGGGATGCACCAAAGAGCATAATCAAGCTCATTCTTAACTTTTTCATGATGAATTTTTTTTTAATTGTTTAAGCGTAGTGTTTAATGAATTTCGTTTGTCGCTACTATCAAAGTCAATATTTCTTCTGACAGTAAATTCCGGTTATTCCAATCCCGCTGAGAACTACTTTATATTTCAGTTCACTGATAGATTGCCAGCCGGAATACTACTTTCATTGTAGAAGGCAAAGGTCGGTCTGCCTGAACTCTTATACATTACATAACTTTAGGTTTAAGTTGCATCATTCACACATTCTGCAACAGATCAGCGTTTTTAATTCGCTCATTCCGTTTGCCGGTGAAAACGAATTCCCTGATATTACAATTCCGGATATATATGATTAATAAAAAGTGTGAATAATGTAATTCCTTTTAGAAATTTTGTAACGATTCAGGGAGACAGGGAATATACTTTTGCTGTTGGTTCTGCAGGGATTTGCTTTCTGCTGGAATCACCAGAAGGATTTGTCACCTGAGTGAACAAGGAATGAAAAAAAACGAAAGATATCCGAAAGGTGAATAACACAATGTATCATGGAAAATGATCCGGTATTTGAACAATACAAGCAAAAGGGTAACTGTTTGGGTTACCCCTTGAGTTTTGACTGTAAAAAAATGAAAGGAATCGTTTAATATGAAAAAATCAGCTCTCACACTTTCAATTGCATCATTGATGGCTGCCATTCCATTGGTAAGTTTCAGCGGTTGTGAGTCATCGGCCCAAAGAGACAATGATGCCTATGTACAACAATACAAAGCAAGACGCGGACAGGAAGCAATTCACCAGGATTCGGGTACCGTGGTGCTCAAAGAAGTGACTGCTGCAGAGTGGGAATTGTTCAGGACCGAATCCGATAAAAAATTAAAGGATAATGAAGCCCTTATTACCGATTTGAAAATGAAAATCATCAGATCAGGGAAAAAGAGCGATTTGACTTTTACAAAATGGGTTTATGTACTGGAACAGCAAAATAAATTTCTTGAAGAAAGAATTGTAGTTTATCCTGAAATACAAAGTGATTGGGAGTCTTTTAAATATGAGATCAATAAAGATCTGGAGGATCTGTTAAAAGAATTGAAAGAACTGGATTCCCGGAATGATGGTTAAAGAGATTGTCACTGATTTTGAGCCGTACGGGAATTTTCCGGAAGGAAAAGGTCAGACTGATTGAAGGTGAAAATTGCTTTGTAAGAACAGGCTCCATCCAACTCATTCACATGAAGTGGTTTCCGGTGGAAAGGTATTGCCCTGAAACCCCAGGCCCCGGGTTACTATTAATTCTTTATTTTTCAAAGCGGAATCAATCAGGATTTCTTTTCTGGGAAGACTGACAGAAGATGGCATGCAAGGTTAAGTTTTCATAAAATTATCTTTCACAATGTTTTAAATTTTTGTAATTTCGAATAGTATAATAAAATAATCCATTGCATGAAATCTGCACTCCCGGTATCAACAAAAAAGAAAACCACAAATAAAGATACGGGTCAGTTTCCCATAGCTGGAATTGGGGCTTCGGCCGGCGGGCTCGAAGCATTGGAGCAGTTTCTCAGCAATGTGCCTGAAAACAGCGGGGTTGCTTATGTTGTTATTCAGCATCTTGATCCTACACAGCAAGGGTTTTTGCCGGAGTTGCTTCAGCGAATCACCAAAATGGAGGTGTTCCTGGTAAAAGACCGTATGCCGGTGAAGCCTGATTGCGTGTTTGTAATCCCGCCCAATAAAAGTATGTCTATTCTGAAGGGCATTTTACACCTGTTTGATCCGGTTGAAGCAAGGGGACTCCGCCTGCCGGTAGATTTTTTCTTTCACTCGCTGGCTGATGACTGCAAGGAACTTGGCATAGGCATCGTTCTTTCAGGAATGGGGTCTGATGGCAGCGCCGGTATTCGTGCGATTAAAGAAAAAAATGGCATTGTTGTGGTTCAGAACCCGGCATCCGCCAAATTCGACAGCATGCCCCGCAATGCCATCGCATCGGTACAAGCTGATATTGTAGCCTCTGCCAAAGAATTGCCGGGAAAACTTGTTGATTTTCTCAAACATATACCGATCATAAAATCGGACATGGAGATCGAGATTAAGAACAAAAGTGCACTCGAAAAAATAATAATTCTGCTTCGGATGCAGACCGGGAACGACTTTTCGCTCTACAAAAAGAATACGGTATATCGCCGCATCGAAAGAAGGATGGGTGTGCATAAAATTGATAGCATCGCTTCATATGTTCACTTCCTGCAGGAAAATCCAAAGGAAGTAGAAATTCTTTTTAAGGAATTGCTGATTGGCGTAACCAATTTCTTTCGCGATGTTCCGGTCTGGAAAAAGCTGAAAGAGACAGTTATTCCGGAACTTATATCCACACACTTAGGTGGCACCACATTGCGCGCATGGATACCAGGTTGTTCAACAGGAGAAGAAGCCTATTCCATGGCCATTGTTTTTAAGGAAGCACTCGAAAAAACGAGGCCTTCCGATGGCTTTTCCCTCCAGATATTTGCTTCCGATCTCGATCCGGAAGCAATTGAGACAGCCAGAAAAGGTGTATTCCCGGCAAATATCATTTCAGATGTATCTACTGACCGACTGAACCGTTTTTTTGTAAAAACAGAAGATGGTTACCGTGTCAACTCTGAAATACGTGAAATGGTCGTGTTTGCCCAACATAACATCATCATGCACCCTCCGTTCACCAAGATGGATATTCTGACTTGCCGGAATCTGCTGATATATCTGGAGCCTGAACTTCAAAAGAAATTACTCGGTATGTTCTATTACAGCCTGAGCCCCGGGGGCATCATGCTGCTTGGCAGTTCCGAAACCCTGGGATCGCAGGGGCACCTGTTTACCCCAATAGATGCCAAATTGAAAATATTTACACGCTCGGATGCTGCACTAAACCCGCAATTATTCGATTTTCCGTCATCCTTTACGCGTTTAAAACAAATTCCTAATGAAAATACAATGCCGGAAAAATCTATTGTAAATATTCAGGTGCTGGCCGATCAGTTGCTTTTACAGAAATTCGCGCCTGCCGGGGTTCTGGTGAATGAAAATGGCGATATTATATACATCAGCGGGCGCACCGGAAAATACCTTGAACCTGCTGTTGGTAAAGCCAACATGAATATTTTTGCCATGCTGCGTGAAGGCCTGCGCAACGAGTTCCCGGTTGCCTTCCGCAAAGCCATCCTGAAAAAGGAAGCGGTTGTTTTACACAACATTAAGGTTGGGACAAACGGTACCACGCAAACGGTTGATGTAAAAATTCAGTGGATTGACAAGCCGGAGCCCCTGAAAGGTTCTGTTATGATCGTTTTTACAGATGTTCCTGAGATTGCAGGTGCCGGCAAACAATCGAATAAAGGAAGGAAAACGCTGGTCAGCATCAGGGAATCTGAGTTGGAGGCAGAGATACAGCGCCTGCGTGAAGAGATGCAGAATACCGTTGAAGAAATGCAGACTTCGCAGGAAGAGTTGAAGTCGACCAATGAAGAATTGCAATCAACCAATGAGGAACTGCAATCAACCAATGAGGAACTAACCACCTCAAAAGAAGAAATGCAAAGCCTGAATGAAGAACTCCAGACAGTGAATTCCGAATTGCAGTCGAAGGTAGATGATTATTCGCGGGTGAACAACGATATGAAAAACCTGCTCAACAGCACCGACATTGCAACCTTGTTTCTCGATAAGGAATTGAATATACGCCGCTTTACCCTTCAGGCAACCAGGATATTCAAGCTAATCAAGAGCGATATCGGCAGGCCTTTTACCGATCAGGCATCTGACCTGATTTACCCCGAGTTGGCGGAAGATGCCCGCGAGGTATTAAGAACCCTCGTTTTCAGGCAAAAACAAATTCCTGCCACTGACGGTCGCTGGTTTTCGATCCGTATTATGCCTTACCGCACTTCCGACGACAGGATCGATGGCCTGGTCATTACATTTATTAATGTTTCAGATCTGAAACAGGTTGAAGGAAAATTAAGCGAAATGGAACAGTCGCATCTTTTGCTGTTTGCGTCAACACCCTATGTAGTTGTCAAACTATCAACCGATTTTAAGATACTGGAATTTAATCAGCAGGCTGAAAAGTTTTTTGGCATTAAAAACGTGAACGTACTAAACCGGAATTTTATTCAGTCTTTTATTCCCGAGCAAATGCAGAAAAAGACGGAGAAGGAGTTGACTAAGTTATTGAAAGAGATGAATGATGGGAAATTTGAAATGCAGGCAGTTAATGCGGGCAATGCAATTTCAGTTGATGAATGGTCGGTTCATTTTTTGCGAAACCAGCTCGATTTACCTGCCGGAATTGTTTTAATTGGTAAATGATCACTGAAGAATCTAAATATCAAAGCTATGAATGAAACAGAAACCGGTTTTTCGGATGCTGAAATGCTGCGCAGGAGGGCTGAAGATCAGCTAAGGCTTAAGCAGAAAATATCTGACAACGATTACAATGAAGCCGACGTGAAAAAACTTGTGCACGAACTGCAGGTGCATCAGATAGAGCTTGAAATGCAGAATGAAGAACTGCAACTGGCGAACGATTCAGCCGAGTCTGCGCTGAAAAAATATACCATGCTGTATGATCTGGCCCCCATTGGTTATTTCATACTCGAATCCGACGGAAGTATCAGCGACCTGAACTTTACCGGCGCCGATATGCTCCGTGACAAGCGCTTTAATTTAATCAACAGCAACTTCAAACTGCATATTTCGGAAGAATCCCGAACGGTATTCAATGATTTTTTCAGTTTGATTTATTCCGGTTATACCAAGGAATCATGCAATCTGATGCTTGGCTATGATAACAATACTTTCTGCCATGTATATATGGAAGGGATTGTTACCGACGATGACCGGAAATGTCTTTTATCGGTTGTTGACATTTCAGAGTTCAGGGAACATAATAATAAATAAATCATTGTTGTCCGGAAAAATATTTAAAATATGAACAGAATGCTTTACTGCTGTGGGTTTTCGAAGATTTCAATAACACGCAGCTTACTTTCTTTTTTTCGCCACCAAGGCACCAAGACTCAAAGTTGCACAAATATATTTTACTCATTTAGTGTTACTTAGTGTTTTCGTGTCCCAGCCTGCCGGCTGGCAGGTTTGTGGCAAGTCTTTTTTATTTTTAACCGGACAATAGTGTAAATAAATAAATGATTGTTTTTACGAAGTCAAAAATAGATAATTTCAACAAAGCAACATGAAGCTCTACATCGGAAATATGGTGAGTAACCGTTGCAAGATGATCGTGAAATCCGAGCTTGAAAAGCACGGGTTACATTTTATTATAGTAGATTTGGGCGAAGTGGAAATCATGGAGAGCCTTTCGGCCGACCAATTGGAAACGTTGAGCACCGGCCTCCGGAAATCCGGGCTTTCACTCTTAAGCGACAAGAAAAGCATACTCATCGAGCGGATTAAGAACACCATTGTTGAAATGGTTTATTATTCCGATAAACTGCCAAGGACAAACTTTTCTGATTTCCTGAGCGAAAAATTGAGTTATGATTATACCTATCTGGCCAACCTTTTTTCTGAGATTCAGGGATCGACCATTGAAAGTTATATTATAAACCTCAGAATTGAACGGGTAAAGGAATTGTTGATATACAATGAGCTGAATCTTACTGAAATTTCATACAAGTTGCATTACAGCAGTGTGGCTCACCTGTCGGGCCAGTTTAAAAAAATAACCGGTTTAACGCCATCCTACTACAAACGATTGCGCCGCAAAAAGCGAAGTCCGATTGAAGGGCTCTGAGTGGAAACAAGAAGTGAGTGAGTTGTGAGTAGTGAGTAGTGAGTAGTGAGTAGTGAGTAGTGAGTAGTGAGTAGTGAGTTATGAGTTGTGAGTAGTGAGTTGTGAGAAGTGGTGAGAAGGGAGAGGGAGAAGGGGAGGAAAGGAAGGGAGAGAAGGGAGAAGGGGAGAAAGGGAGAAAGGGAGAAGGAGAGAAGGGGAGAAGGGGAGAGGGAAATAGGGAAGTTGCAACCAGTGGGCAAGCAGGCGCTGGAGTTTGCTCCCAACTGGAGAAAAGAGGTGAGTTGCTCACTTTTGCAGGATGTCGGGAGCCAGTCTGGGCGCCAATTATCTTAAATGTTTATAAATAATTTCCATCAGTTTTTCCTTATTTAATGGCTTGGATATATAATCCACACATCCGCTGGAAAGTGCCTTCTGGCGATCTTCAGCAAAAGCGTAAGCAGTGGTGGCTATAACCGGTAAACCAGGCCGGAATGCGAGAATTTGCCGGGTTGCTTCATAACCATCGAGCACCGGCATTTTAATATCCATCAGAACCATCGATATTTCAGGATTCCCGCGGCAAATATTGACGGCTTCTTCCCCATTTAGTGCCCTTAATAGTTGAATCTTCTCGCTTTTAAGAACTTTTTGCAGGTAACTGTAGCTATAAGTATCATCTTCAGCAATAAGAAAAATATGCTTTTGAAGATCAGTAAACTTACCGGTATTTATTTCATCAACCAGCTTGCGCGTTTCATTTACTGGTCTGAAAGGAATTGTAAAATTAAAGGAAGTTCCCCTGCCAGGCTCAGATTCAACCTTTATATCGCCTCCCAGCATCTCCACATAGGCTTTTGAGATAGCCAATCCCAGTCCAGAGCCTTCATATGGCCGTGAAAGAGAAGTATCAGCCTGAACAAAGCGGTTAAAAATCCCATCAATTTTGTCCTTCGGAATACCCATGCCCGTGTCAGTTACAGAGAAATTCAGTAGATTATCATCGGACCGACATCCAATTTCGATGGAGCCCTGACGCGTAAATTTCAACGCATTTTTTATAAGATTTGTCAGAATTGATTCCAGTTTTGCAGTATCGGTTAAAACAAGGTTATGCGCTGAGTGCTGCAATTCATTGAATTTCATTACAATTCCTTTGGCTTCAGCTTCGGGTTTGAAAAACCTGTATAGGTCGGACATAAGCATATTGACATCACAGGCAGATCGTGATATCCTGCTTTGGCCTGCTTCGATTTTCGAAATGTCTATGATATCGTTGATGGTATTGAGCAGTCGGTGGCCGCTGATTTTGACAATGTTGATATATTCATTCCGTTCATCGCCGGTGAGGCCGGAATCAAGCAGCAAATCCATAAAGCCCAGAATCCCGTTCATCGGGGTTCGTATTTCGTGGCTCATATTCGCCAGGAAGGAGGATTTAAGACGATCGCTTTCCTCCGCCTTATTCTTGGCGTCCGTAAGCTCCGCCAGTATAAGTTTATCGCTGGTAATATCTTCTTTTAGTATTACAAAATTACGAACTTCTCCATACTGGTCTGTTATCGGAGAAACAACCGAGTTTTCCCAATAGGCTTCGCCGTTCTTCCTGACGTCATAATACTCACCACGCCATTCCTGACCATTATTTAACGCCGTCCATATATCCGGATGCAAGGCATGGCCATTTTCATCACTTCTGAGAATCCCCGGTATTTTCCCGGTTACCTCTTCTTTTGTATAGCCGGTTAGTTCAGTAAATTTGGGATTGGCATATTCAATAAAACCTTCCGGATCGGTAATCAGAATACCAACAGGGCTCTGTTCTATAGATTTGATGAGGATTCTGTTTTGCTGTTCTGCTCTTTTCTTTTCCGTAATATCATGGACGATTGAATGAAGATAAACCCTGCCGGAAATGTCAGTTCTGCTGCTGTATACTTCAACATCACAAACAGAGCCATCTTTTTTTCGGTGCCGGAACTCAAAATGATTCTGTGTTGAGCTTATCACATTATTTATTATTTTTTTAAGGTCCTCCGGATCGAGTGTATTAATCTGTGAAATTCCCATTCCTATAAGTTCAGCACGTGAGTAGCCGTAAAATTTTGCCGCGGCTTCATTTGCATCGGCTATAATTCCGGTTTCAGCATCGATAAGCAGTTTAACAGCGGCATGATTTTCAAACAGAGTCCTGAATTTAAACTCGCTTTCTTTTAGCAGACTTTCGGCTAATTTACGCTCAGTTATATCACTGATTACAGCATAAAATACACTGCTATTTTCGTCTCTATAAAGCTGGAGATTAACATCAACAGGATAAACGGAGCCATTCTTTCTTTTGTGTGTTGTCGTAAAAACAAGTTTTTCCTTTTCGCCGGAAATCAGAGGCTGCAACAACCCGTTGAAATCATGTGCGGAATATTCAGTTTTTATATCCAGTGGAGTAAGTTGAATCATTTCGTCATGCGTATAACCCAGATTTCTCAGGGCACCTGAATTTGCATATTCAAATTTAAGCGTCCCGGAATTGAATACATAAATTTCATTCAGACTCACCTCAACAATATTCAGTAGTTTAAATTGCTCTATTTCTGCGTGTTTCCTATCGGAAATATCTCTGAAATTAATAATAACTGACTCAATGCCTGGCTCTGATAACTGATTACTAAAAGTACTTTCAACCCAACGATATCTGCCCCGGTTTGTGTTAAAGCGGTATTCCAGGGTCAGGGTCAATGTTGGATCCTTGATGACTTGCTGAATTGTTGAAAGTACTTTCGGGAGGTCGTCGGGGTGCGTTGCTTTATTCGGGTCTGGTATCCCGAAAGAATCCCCATCACTGAAAATTCTGATGGCCGACGGACTGGCATAAGTAATCTTGCCATCCTTATTTAAAAGTACGATACCATCCGGTGCTTTTTCGATGAGTGTCCTGAAGTAATTCTCAGCCCTGGCCAGCGCCTCGACGGCTTTTTTACGGTCTGTAATATCATTGACCAATACATGCCGGGCCGCCTTGTTTTTAAAAATAACCTCATGAGAAATAATCTCAACAAACATCAATTCGCCGTTTTTTTTCTTATGACGCCAAACCCCGGCCTGATTGTATGATTCTGTTGTCCCGTCAACATCCCGAATCAACGCCGGAATATCTTCCTCCGGGCGAATATCAAGAATAGTCATGGAAAGAAATTCTTCCTGGCTATAGCCATAGTGGCTGATGGCAGCATTATTCACTTCGAGAAAAGCCAGCGTATCAGCATCATAAAACCACATTGCCTGGGGGCTTGTTTCAAACATTGTACGATACTTCAATTCACTTTCCTGCAAAGCTGCCTGATGTGCGCGTTCTTCTGTTTGATCTCTGAACACCAGTACCACACCTGTTATTATGCCTTCATCATCTCTGATGGGGGCTCCGCTGTCGGCTATTGGGATCTCTTTCCCGTTTTTGGCTATCAGCAAGGTGTGGTTTGCAAGCCCCACCACTGAACCTTTCTTTAAAACTTTATCAATAGGGCTTTCTACCTTTTGGCGGGTTCCTTCATTCACAATCCGGAATACCTCTTCAATATATTTACCGACAGCATCCTTTTCAGTCCAACCAGTCAACTTTTCGGCAGCCGGATTCAGGTTGGTCAGGTTACCTGATTTATCGGTAATAATAACTGCATCACCGATACTATAGATGGTTGTCCTGAACTCTTCCTTTACCTGCAATAAGTGCTTATAAATATTACGCTGGCGAAAAGTGTACAGGAATGATAAAATAGCCGCGGTGAATAATAGAATAAATACAAGAAAGAGCATCAACAACCGGGCTTCCCTTATAGAGTCCTTGAACAATTCTGCCTTATCGACTTTGGTTACCATAAACCAGGGTGTACCTTTCACTGCATTCAAATAGGCTAAAACATCTGCACCTCTGTAGTCCTTACCATCAAATGTACCTTCGTACCCCCCTGCAACTTTTACGGCTGGTATATCAGTGCTATTAAGCGAAATTCTCAGGTTTAGCGCGGAGTTTTTGTAGAACCTTAGTTCATTTAACATTAAAATACTATCGCCTTCTTTTCTGAGAAGTACAGTTTCAGAAGTACGGCCTTGATTTGGCCAGAATGACAACAAAGGATAAATAAAATCATCGGGATTGAGGCGTAAAATTATAGCCAGCGGCTCCATTGCTTCAGTACCGGACAGTGGGGCAATAAAATCGAGGCGCACTTTGCCATTAAAATCGCTTTTATACAAGTCAGTGGAAATCACTTTTTTCTGAACAACTGATCGTCTGATAAAATCCATCAATTGCTTATCAAGCTGATAAGTTTCATCTTCAGTTGTAAAAAGAAGCATCCCATCACGATTTGTTATGATAACTTCGTAATAACCATGCTCTAATTTTAGCTCCACCAGGAAATTTCTGATTGCTTCCCGTTTCTTCTCACTTTTGGTTGCATTTGCAGCAAAAACATCAGACAACAATCTGTTGTTTTGCGATAGAATCAAAGCATCCTCTAACTGATCGGTATACCATGCTGAGATCTGTGACTGTTTCAAAACAGCGATTGACCTGAGTTCGTTGCTTTTTTCGTTACGTGCTGCCAGAATTTCATTGTTAAAATAGGCATATGCGCCTATAATAAGTGAAGCAATGAACAGAACAACTGCAAAAGCAAGAATAATTCTTCCCCTGTGGTGACGAAATACGTTAATTTTCATAATGAGAAACCGGTTAACAGAATGATATGGCTCAATGAAATATTCCTCCGGGAAAATATTAATTCAAGTTCTTTAGAAATTGAACTAAACAAAAGTAATCAGAAAGAAGGCAAATGTAACTTATTCCAGATTAATTGCCTGACAGAACTTTAATCTGGTCGGACAACACGTCCCACGTCCCACGTCCCTTCGAGAAGTAAGTGGTAAGAAGTAAGAAAGTAGTGAGTAATGAGTAGTGAGTAGTGAGTAGTGAGTAGTGAGTAGTAATGAGCGGTGACAGAAAGTAGGATGAGATAAGAAACCAGCAACCAGCAAACCAGCATCCAGCAACCAGCAACCAGTTGCAAAAACCAGCAATCGGCCATAGGTAGGGCTTGCTGAGAAACATCTATATACTTAAAAATAAAACAATTACAAGGTGAAATATAGTTTTAGGTGCATGGAAATGTGGCAATAGCATAAAAAAACCTTGCACCTGGACTGCGAATTCCACATCTGTTTTAGCAGGGATAGCCACAGAGTGGCGCAACGTTGGTAGTAAATCATAGACTACGAGGATTTTAAGGTGCAGAGCACCGTAACGTAAAACGGTCTATGTTTTTTTCGGGTTTTTCAGCAGGCCCTTTTACACTTTCTTGCCGGTTAATATTTATTTGGATCCCTGCTCAGGGTATACCCGATCGTCCATTCAAAGAAATCGGCTGAGCCTTTATGTGCCTTTATGGTTATCCCTGCAAAAAGGTTATTGTTAAACCTGTAGCGCAAACCTGCACGTTCGTAATACGGAACACTTTCACCATTGCCTTCATTACGTTTCATATAGACCGCAAAGGCAAGCGGTACATACAAATGCTTATTGAGTGCCCATTCCCATGAACCGGCTACTGCAACCGACACGGAATTTGACAAGGTGGTTTCTGTGTTGTTTCTTGTTCCGGACTGGCCGGAGTAAAAGATATCAAGCCCTAAGCCAGCCCTGTATTTATAATTCAACGCCCTGAGCCAGTTTATCATTACTGCTGCTTTCAGGTAATTCGGTTCACCTTCAACATAATTCTTACTTCCGGCAGTAAAAGCAAAATTGAACTGATTATGCCGTTTAAAAGCTGGGATGCTTTTATTGCCCTCAAACGGAATGAACGGAACCGGCCTGTAGGCAACACTCAGCGAAAGAGGAATCAGATTTATTCCATAATTGGGCTTCCTGAATGATCCATTTGAAAAATGGGTAAATCCAAGAGACAAACTGCTTGTCCATTTGGGCGTAATATGGTAATTCATCTGCAGTGCAAAGTTCACGTAGCAATTGCGGTATGAGCCGATAAAAATACCCTGTGGATTTGTAATTTCATCGTATGGATTGAAATTATAGGAGAGCCCGAACGAACCCATATACGACATGGTTATTTTCCGGTTTCGTTCAAAATTGACCGGCATGGTAAAGTAATAATACAGCGCATTGGGCTTGCCGATTGCATCCTGGTTAAAGGTGGAAGCATAAAATCCAATCCCCATGACAGGGAGCCTGTAAACCTGGTTGTATATATCCGTGTGATCGTTGAGACGAAAACCCAGCCGTAGCTCGAGGCCATTGTAATAGGAAGCATCGGCCAGCTGATCCCCGATGTCAGTGCCATTGCCCAGCATTGTTCCCTGCTGGAATGACAGATTCCATTCTTTTGAAAACTTCTTAATTTTAAATCTTAAAAGCGTATCGGATTGCGCAATTGCGCCCGATATCAGGAGTATTTAAAATGATGAAAACCGACAGTGTCCGCATGTATTAAACAGTTTCGTATTATTATAAAAAGTCTCGGAAGCAGCCAGATAAAATCCACCTGAGTTCTTGCCAAATCCAAAATCAATTGAAAGGTTTGTGCGTGACCTTTTATCAGCCATTATAAGCAATCCGAATCCATAGCCTGGTTTCACTGAATCAAACAGACTCTGTATTTTAATTGGATTGCCGGCAATTGTCGCATTTACAAAAACCACTCCTCCAGGTACTCCTCCTTTTCATGACAAGGGAGAGCGGTATTCGCTTTCCCTTGTCACGAAATTGTTGCCCCGGCACCTGCCCTGCATTCTTAGCCCGCTAAGTCTCAATCGCCTAATTATCATAAGGGTAGGTATAAATTTAGTTCGAATCAGGTTATAATCATTCATTTTAGCCTTCCAATAATTTTCATTATTTTCAGACTACTTGTTTTCAAATCTTCAAACGAATGGCTTTGCTCAAGATAAGACTTTGCTTCCGAAGGGTTCCTAAGAGCAAAGCGATCCATCTTGTATCATTGTTTTGTTCGAGAAAGATTTTTAGTGTCATGGTGATAGGAACAGAAAGAAACATACCAACGGTTCCGAATATAAAGCCCCAGAAAACCAAAGAAAGAAATACAACAAGCGTTGAGAGTCCTAAGCCCTTTCCCATAATTTTGGGTTCCAGTAAGTTACCAATGATATTATGGATTATGAGCAAGGCACCCAGTGTCCAGAGAGCGCCCCCAACGCCAAGTTGTACCAATGCAAACAGCATGGTCGGGATTATAGAAATGACCGATCCGAAGTTGGGAATATAGTTTAACACAAAACCTATCATGGCCCATAGTACCGGATAATCGACTCCAATAAGCAAAAGTGATAAATAGATCATGACCCCGGTGAGCAATCCAACCAAAGTTTTGATCCAAAGGTATTGACGAATATTTTTAGTGATAACCGAAAAATAAGCAATGGACTCGCCTGATCCACCTACTATAGCATTGGCTTTTACAGGAAAACTATCAAATTCAGTCAATATAAATACAACGGTAAGTACTATGAGGAAGGTATTGCCCATCATACCAATTAAATTATTCAGCACATTTGCAGTAATGCTCAAAATCTTTTCAGGCTGAATTATCTTAGGTCCCTGTTCATTCTCAAACACATACCCATTGTCATGCAAATAACTGATACCTGAATCAAAAATATCAGAAAGTGATGATTCGTACTTTGAAACATTTGCCAGGAATGAAGTTATGGTGCCTCCTATCAATATGGTAGAAACAGTGAAAAAAACTATTAGTCCAAGAATTACCAGTACAATGGAAAGCCAGCCTGGCACTCCCTTTTTCTCAAACCAGGAGATAGGTTGTATGCAGATAATGCTGATGAAAAGCGCAAGCAGCATAGGAGTGATGATTGATTTTGCATAATACAGGCATGCCATAATGATAAATATGGCTGCCACAATTACAAATGGTGAATTTTCAGTTGATCTTTTCATAGAACTGTCTGCTCTTTTAATGTTTAAGTTTCTTTGAACAACCTGTTTTACTTTTGTTACTCATCTTTATTTTTAGTGAATAATGTCCGGGGAAAATAATCGGTTTCCTTTGAAATGATTGATAATACAGGATTACAGCCATTATTAACATCATGTACCTCACTTTCTTTTTTTGAAACCAAACACTAACCCTGACTGCGGGATTAAATTGTTGCCCGACTGTCTGCCAGCCCAGGTGCATGTAAAGATTTCAAATGTTTCAACGACCACAGCCTGTCCCGATGAAATCGGGAAATACCCTTTTTTCGCTTTAGCGTTTATACCTGCCGGCCATTTTATTAATTGTCAATTTTTACAAAATCACCATTTTTGTTGAATTCAAGTTCTAAGTCATTGTCCAGACTAATTTGTTGGTTTTTCCCATCTATTTCCCAGTCAGTTATTGCATTGTTTGGGTAATTTGTCGCAATGTATTTCCGTATTTTTTCAGGGATTACACTTTCAGGTAGTTTGGATTTTCCCTCAATGGCAATAATCTGATTTTTGTTATTAAATTTCAGTTCTGTTCCATCGTTAAGATTAATTTCATATTGTTTAGAAAACCCCAATCCTTCTGTATCTATTTCTGATTGAGCTACTGAGTGTTTTGGGAAATGAGTCGTGATGAAGCTCTTTATTCCGGAAGGGATTTGAGAATAAGGCACGACCTTGTCCTGAGCAGAAATAAATGTTGTAGCCATTGATAAAAGCAGGATTGCAGCACTTTTTACTAATTTCATTTTGTTCATTTTATTTCTTATTTTAATAAGCTACTCTGTTCAGGATTTTCGCAATCTCCTTTTTGTTTAATAATTGCGGGTTTATCAGTGAGGTCTCTTCTGTCAGCCCCGGTTCCATGAATAATTACCTCAATGCCTCTGAATATTTCAGCGAGCTCCTCCAGGGAGCAAAAGAGGTATTCCTGATCAGGAGTTTTGTACCGGTAGTCATAAAACCAGCTTCAGGCACATTTCCCCACTCCACCCGCGGGTCGTTCATGTCCTTTCCCACTCAGGTATTCCATTTCGAAATGGCCTAACCGGCCAGTTCCTCCAATCATTGCTATTTTCGTAACTTATTGGATTTATTTATGTTTTAACAGAATTGGGTTTAACTGAATCAAAAGTATTTTCATCAAAACGTTTAATGCCTGTCACAAGATGTACATCCTGCTGAGGATAAGGAATCTTAATTCCATGTTTTTCAAACTCTTCCAGTATAGTTAATAAAACACCGCTTGTTATGATTTTATCCTGTATATAATCTCCTATCCAGAAAAGCAAAGTAAATTCAATTGAACTTTCACCAAGTCTGCTCAGAAATACGTATGGAATCGGATCCTGTACAACTCCATTTTGTTTTCCAAGTATTTCATTCAGCAATCGCATTACAAGCTTAGCATCCGATTCATAGGCTACTCCGATTATGATCTCTATCCTTCGCTTTTGATCCGATAAAGTCCAGTTTATTACTTCATTTGAAATCAGCTGCCCATTAGGTACAATTACCGCTGCTCCGTCAAAAGTTACAATGTTACTCGATCGGAGTCCGATTATCTTCACATTTCCGGTTAGTTCACCAACCTGAACCGTATCGCCGAGTTGAATTGGGCGTTCAAATAAAAGGATGAACCCGGAAACCAGGTTGTTAAAATATTCTGAAGCCGAATCCGATACCTACGCTCATAGCTCCAATAACAATTGTGAGCTTGTCCAATGATATTCCGGCGGCATGTACTGCAAGCAAAAACCCACAGGATATAAGTACATACTTTACCATCATGGCAATGGAATGTGGCAGCCCATTCGAAAGCGGGATCCTGCTTAAAATATCATCTTCCAGCAATACCCGTATAAGGTTGGCCAACATGATTGAGAGATAGATTACAAGAAAAAAATCAGGACAAAGTCCAGGAAAAACTGGCTGATCCAAGTTTTATTTCGGATGTAAAGAACAATCTGAGCTTTTCGTAGATATAATCCACAACCCTGAAATTTTTAACACAAGTATTATCCAGAAGAAAATTGCCAGAGCGTTCAATAGGTTAGTTAATCTACGTTTTATTGCCTCACCATGCAACCTGACAACGTTTAATTGCTGCCATTTTACCGAGTCAAATCCTCTAACTAACATTCCATCCAGTAACAAGGCAGATATGAATAGTGCCAGCCCATAAAAAATATTGAAAAATACGGCACTGAGTACAATTTCAGTAAGGGTTATTCTACCTGTTAAATTCGAAATCAGGCCTGTGATGGCAAGGCGAGATGGAGTAAATGAATACAATAAATGCACTTTTATGTAATGGCTTTAATTTTACGGGCATGGTCAAAACGAAGAATAAATAATGTAGAAACACAATTTCGGCCAATGAAATTAATAAAGTAGAATTCTGTAAACAACAGTTTCGTTTGGAAGAACAACAACATCATGTAAAGAAATATCACGGTGCCGAAGGAATATAATAATACGTGATACCGTTTATTTAGTATTACGCTCATTAAGTGAATAAGGGGTAAAACAATGATATAAAAAGATATCTCGCGCAGCACCACCGGCCGGTTATGAAGTATGAGTAAGGAAAAGAAAAAAGTAAGTAAAAGTGCTGCACTCAGCGGATGAGACAATACTTTGATAAACATTTCTTTATAAAAATATCCATACCCTTGTTCTGTAAAATAATCCTTTTCTTAATCTATCAAACAGATACCCAAACCAGCGACAAGAAAAAACAGGAATATAAAAGCATTGACTCTTTCGTTAACGTATTTAGCTAATTCTGCAAATTCAGTCTGTTTCATGATCGCGAACGATTCATGTATTTCTTTGCCATATCCGATCTTGAAATTCAGTTTAAAGAAGGGAGGGTGGTCACGCTCAAGTGCAGTAGCCTGCCTTTGAGCAATCAATGCTTTGTTTTTTTTCATTTCCTTGTCAATTTCAACACCAAGCGGGATGATTCTGTCAAGGATATCTAAAAGAAGGTTACTTTTATGTGCCAGCAACAATAAGGTAGAATCGATAAACACCAATGATTCATTAAGTTTTCCAGGGGATAACTGAGTCAGGCTGTTGCTGGCCAGCTTTTCAGGGTGTTTTTCCATAAAAGGATTCTTTGGTAATTCATTCTTCAGGTTATCAACTGAGTAAAGTAAATCAGTGTAATCAGTCATGAGACCGCTGATCTTCTTCTTTTCCTGCGATAACTCAACCAGCCTGTTTTCCAGGTATCGTATATTTCCCGATTTATCAGATAAATTACTCGTATCGTACAACAAAGCATAAACGGATGCGATTACTTCCTTGTTTTTTGCGTCAATTGCTTTTATAGATTCATTCGAAATCAGTCCTTCGGTTTCACTCTTTATTCTTGTCTTCAGGGCCAGTGACTTATATGGAATTTCAGCTTTTAACATAATCAGGGGTTTCAGTCAATGTATCAACTTTAGCTGTTGGCATATTTTGCCCTTTTTAGCCATCAGGACTGTTCAGAATAAGAGCCAATTAGATAAAAGTATATTGAATAGCCCGCATATCAGGTGATTTATTCCATTAATACTAAGATTTGTACTTTTGCTATCATTACATAAGAGCTAAAAGTTTCAGAAGCAGATAAATAAAACTCGCCCGATTTATCTCACATCCAATATCAATAGCAAGATTAGTCCGCGAACGTTTGTCCCCATGATTCTGAATCCAAAACCATATCCCGGTTTTATGGAATGGAATAATTTTTCCGATTTTACAGGATTATCTGTAGTGGTTGCATTCAAAAACAGTACTCGCCCAATACCCCGCCTTCACGGTAATCGGAAGCGGTATTCAGTTTCGCCATAAAGAAAATTATTGCCCCGGAAGCGTCCCTGGGTATAGCCCCGCCCGCTTCGTCCACGCTGATCGTACGCAGTTGCCGGCAACATTAAGTACGGGAATTCTCCATTGGTGGCAAAATTTCCCATTACCCAGAAAGCCAGTAAATGCCGGGGTCTTGTTTTGAAAAGAATGAAAACCTGGTATTCTAACTGGTAAAGTTGGTGGCTGATTTATTACCCAAAATCTTCAACCCGCCGCGCCAGCTTATGGTTGCAAACATCCCTTTATAAGGATTGATCATATTATCGCGCGTATCATAAACCAGGCTAAGATTTAAAGCTGATGAAAAATACTTGCCTGTATTAAATCCGTAATAGCTATTGTACACATAATGGCTGGTCAGTAAGGTATCACCTGGTGTCAGCCTCAGCTTTTCATCTTTAATTTTTGTAAAAGAATCAAAATTGTACCCTACTCCAAAAAATATATATGAGTCCCTTATTTCGAACGATACCGACTGGTTAAAGTTTTTGCAAGTTAAATTCCATAGGCTGTGATAAAGAATCCAAGGACGTTTCAATACCAGCCAGCCCGAATTGATAATCAGTATTCCTCCTTCCAGGAAGTTGCCCAATCCATAGGTTGGTTGCGAAAATATCAGATAACGCCAGTCACCACTGATGAACATTTAGTGCCTTTGGTGTAAATATTATTCTTTAAAGAATAACTTCTGTCCTTTCAAGTGAACTGAGTACTACCTGAAAGAACAGAATAGAGTGAGCTACCCGGGAAGCTTTTTCGCATACTGCCCGGCAATCCAAGCATGAAACCGGTAGCAGGGTTGAAGCAACCAGGGATCAATAAAAGTGAACCTGACCCATCCGGTTTGATTTTAGTTTGTTTATGTCGTGCCTCGCGAATTATCTGTGGTAAATCCTTCTGAACCCAGATTGCATCATTATTTATGTTTGGCGCGTCCTGGCCATAAGCAATGCTGTAAACAAAAATCAACAACGTAAAAGGAATTAACCTTCCAAAATGAATTATACAATTGAAGTATTTCCCCATTTTACAATTTGCATTTAGTCCGACTACAGGCTTAAACTGAATAAAACCAAAGATTGGGCTCTCTTTTTGTTCCTCCTCAAAACAAATTCCGGGATATTGTAAACCGATGAAAAACAATTCCGGGATAAAGAATCCCAACCCTTGATATGGTTACTATTTCTTTTCGAGCAATTTGAAGAACTGATCGAGTTGAGGCAAAATCACAATCCGGGTTCTGGTTGGCAGCTTTACCTTCATTTGGTATCATTATCAGCTACAGGCTGAAATTCACCCCTTCCTGCTGCTGTTATATGAGCCGGATCCAGGCCATATTCTGTATGGAGCAATCGTGCAATTGTGGTTGCCCTTTTTACACTAAGATCCCAGTTATCAAGAAGGTCTCCTTTTTTCCTAAATGGAACATTATCTGTATGCCCCTCGACCATAAATTCAATATTAGGCTGGTTTTTGCTTGCCCTTGCCCGCTTTCCCAAGCACAACTATAGCATGGTCGGTTACATCAAAACTTCCGCTTTTAAATAACAGCTTATCCGAAATATCAATAAATACCACTCCTTTATCCACTTTCACATTGATATCCTTATCCTCCAGGTTACCTATCGCGCCTTTTAAATTCATCACCAGGGCCAGGTTGAGCGAATCTTTTTGTGCCAATGAAGCTTGCAATCCTTGTATGTAAGCATCTTTCATCCCAAGATTTTCCATCGACTTTTTAATACTCTCGGCCTGTGAACTTGAAATCACGGAAAGGTTCTCTAACTGTGTTAAAACCAATGTATTTTTTTCTTTCAGGTATGCTTTATCTTTGTTCAGATCAGCAATCTGTTTGTTAAGGTCCTCAATTTGTTTCTGGTAATTGGTTTTGTTGTTTCCCAGGTATTCAGGTCGCTCTGTTTCCTAGTACTGCTCATTAAGAGTTCCAAACTGAGCAACCTGTGCTTTGTACTTTCTCTGGCTTACACATGAGGTTCCTAAAAGGATGACTGACAGCCCGAAGGCTAAATAAATTTTCTTTTCATGGTTTTTAGAATTTAGTTAGTAATTATTGAATTTTATATTTGTTGCTATAAACGACTTTTTACATATTCGAAAGCTTCAGTCATATTAAAATAAAGCCAAGGTTTGTTGCTCATGCGGACTGCGCCCGATGTCGAGGCGAAAATTCATTCTGGGTTGAAGTTCTATGCGTAAACCGCGCCCTTGTATTTGGTAATACACCTTCTATTTCCCACAGTTGGCCCCATTTGACTCCTGCTCCTGCCAGGGCAAAGCAAATCCTAACTTTCATCCATTCCAAAAAGTTTGGTTGGCTGGGTAGTGATCATAATGTGCGTATTCAGTAATAGGTAAGTACGCCGATTTATCACGGTATTATCCAAGGTAATAGCCTCTCAGATCGAATAGAGGCCCCAGAAAAGGGAAGCCGGGTGATCGTACATCTCAAATGCATTTTTGAACTCAGTGTCGGAGACCAGCCTTCTATCGCCCCAGTTTTTCAGCGATACATACTGGCGGTAATCGATATTTAACAGTCCGTAGTTGTATTGTCCCGAGGAAAGTTGGATGGATGCCGGCCCTGAAATCGAAAGATACCGCTGTAGGCATTGGAAGGCAATGTCCGCTTGTATCGTGGGTGGATTGATGCCGGTTCCGGCTTCAGTACAGCTATAACCAGTTGAATCCCCGCCCCGGGCTCGAAGAGGATCATTCAACACTCCGGACGAGAGTTAATCCATTTGTCATAGGTGAGATTCACAACCGGACCGATAAAGTCACTGCTTTTACACGGAAAAGAAATACCGGATTAAACTGAAAGGACCGTGAATCGAAAAGGTTGGTTTTCCTCGCCACGTTGTGTCTGCTTGACGGTTATTAAATCCCACACCGTAATAGTTGTCGCCTGTCATCCGGAATAAAAACGCGAAAATCCGGAAGCGGTCATGATTAAAGTACAACTGTGGCCTCGAAACGATTGAAAATCCCATCCATTGCCCAGCGTTAAGGCAAATGCCATTGGAACAACCGATCTTTGCAGATTCTGGTCGCTGGCATCCATGCTGAAAGTAACCAGGTGCTGCCACCTATCAGAAATCCAAAATCGGAGTATAACCGGGGCCTCCGAGAATACTGAGCCTGAAGTTTTGGAGATTTTACGGATATCAGTAGATCGTTTCCGATATTCCTTTCCTGGCTTTTTGCTTGCAAAACCAAAGAAAAGAAATAGCAAAATATTCAC